>DAOULX010000031.1:0-21593 GCA_034414775.1 Dehalococcoidales bacterium | reverse complement strand
CGTCACCACTCTGGCCTGGTGTATCCCCAGTTTGGCCCGGCGTGTCTCCAGTTTGCCCCGGTGTATCACCACTCTGGCCCGGCGTGTCTCCAGTTTGGCCCGGTGTATCACCGGTCTGCCCCGGTGCGTCACCACTCTTACCGGGCGTATCGCCGCTCTGACCGGGGGTGTCGCCACTCTGTCCTGGTGTATCACCGGTCTGCCCCGGTGCGTCACCACTCTTACCGGGGGTCACATTGGCGTCGTCGGTATTAGTCGCGGTAACTCCGGAGCTATCACCGGATTGCCCCGGTCTGTCCTTGACCTGGCCGGGCGGGTTGTCCGGCCTATTTTCGATTCCTTTGTTGTCGGGGAGTTCCTCGTTGCTTGGCCGGCCCGGGCTGACGTATGTAATTACCGGGCCCTGGTCATCCTGGCCAGTTGTTCCCGCCGTGATTACATCTGGTCTGACCGGATCCGGTGTAACAATCCTCTCCGGTTTTTCACCCCGCAGCGGCGCGGTATCGTTTATCTGTCCGCCGGTTATCTGACCATCCTCTGCCTGGAGGCTGAACCTGATGATATAGCCTTCTTCTCCGTCACCCTGGTATTCATCGGCATGGCTAAACGCTACCTGATCTCCGGACGTACCCGTGATGTTATAACGGACCGCTTCGTCGCCTACGAAGCGCAGGACTAGTTTATACTCACCTTCAACAGGCCCCGGAATGATGATCTCCTGGGTTCCATCTGCCTCTGATATATATTGGGAACCGGGTATCTGGTTGTAGGCTATCCCATCCGGCATGTGCCCGGTACTCGCCCCGTTCGGATCGACAATCGAGCCAACAGCGCCAGAACCGATTCGAACTGAGATTTGGGAAACCGGTTCGGTTGAAACTGACGGAGGGGCCGGTTCTCCCCCCAATACGACGGTAGTATGCCGCTGGGGCGGTAGAAAGACCTCTTCACCCTCGGCAGCCACACTGACCAGCCCCTCCGTTGTCTCGACCGTGGTTTCACCCTGTTCATTGACTTCAGTTGTAAAAAGCGTTCCCCGCACGATAGCCGTGGCCGTTGGAGTTTCTATTTCATAGCGTGAGCCGGCATCGGCCATTTTTACCACCCGGCTCCAGGTCCGGCCGACCCACTGCTTTAAAACAATCGTCACACCCTGCTGCCGGTTGGTTTCCATCTTCTGTATCTCGATTTCAGTTCCGGGTTCCAAGGTGACGGTGCTACCATCAAAGAACGTGAGTATGGCGTGAGAATCCGCCGAAGTCGTGATATGCGTACCGGCCTTCAAGGTCATGCCATCGGTTCCGGTTAACAAGTCAGATCCGGGGTTACTTACCTCGACACTGCCGCCGAGGATGCTCAGGGTGCACTCTGAAGCCAGTGCTGTGGGCACGTACCGGAGATTACTGGCGGTAAAAGCCAGTACTACGGCGACTATCGCCATCATCGCGACCGGTACGGCCACCTTGGCGACCCTATGGAAAGTTTGCCGCAACCAGTCGAAAGCGTCGGCCAGGGTATCGATAACGGGTACCCGCTGCTCCAGCTCGGCTACCTTAACGCGTGAGGCCTCTTGTCCCAACCGCGCCATTAGTCGCCCCTGGGCTGTCTCGCGAAACTCACGGGAAGGCTCAACCCGGGGCATGGCCTTTATGGTCGAAGCCATCTCCAGCATCTGTTGTATCTGCTGGATGGTATCGTCGATATCCTTCCTGGATTCTTCGATCGGCTCCCCCCGACTGGTACTGTCCAGGTACTTATCCAGCGTTGCAGCTAATTTTTTGTCCATCTTCTTGCCTCACTTCCCCGAGCTTTTTCCGCAGGGTATCCAACGCTCTCATCTGGGTTATCCTGATGGCACCCTCGTTTTTCCCCAGTATCCTGCTGATCTCCGAATTGTCGAATCCCTCGATGAATTTAAGTACAACGACCTGCCGCTGGGTTTCCGGCAGGCCGGCGATGGCGCTCAATAATTCCTGATATTCCGCCCCTGATTCGATCCGCTCGTGCGGATCCGGAAAGTCGATAGAATAATCTTTATCCAGGGAGGTGACATGGCCGTTGCTGCGAAGGCAATCGGCCAGGTGGTTGTGGGCGATACGGTAAAGCCAGGCCTGGAAGGTATCTTCCTTACCGTGGCAGGATTTTATTACCTTCCATGCCTTGACGAATACTTCTTCCGTAATATCTTCAGCGGTCATTTTGTCTTTCACCTGATAATAAACGTACCGGTAGATCCGGTCCATGTACACACTGTAAAGATTGCCGAAGGCCTGGAAACTACCGCTGGCGGCCTGTCTGACGAGTTCTTTAATTTCGGAATGGGAGAAATCATTAGTTCCGACCTCCGGCGATGCCTTTTTATCTCCTCTAACTGTATTACCCACCATAGACATGATTTGTTACACCTCCCTGTTTAGCGTAGCGGCGAACGTCTGCGCCGCGCCCTCCGATGTGCTGTCTTTTAATCCGTATATCTCATAGGCCAGAACCGGTTCGAGCTTACCCTTGAGCGTTACCGGTCCTAACGCCCTGGCTTCCACCCGGTCCTCGATTTGCTTAAAAGTTGCCGGGCCGACCCATACCGCATCACCCGGAGCGGTGCTCGTCAACCTGGCGGCCACGTTTACAACGTCCCCGACTACCGAGTATTCCAGCCGGTCCGCCGAGCCCATGTTCCCGGCCATGACCGGGCCGGTATTGATGCCCATCCCGAACTCCATGGTGGGCAGGTCAGGGTTTCTCTGCCGCAACTCCCGGATTGCCCGTTGTGCTTCAATCGCAGCCGTCACGGCCAGGAGGGGATGTTCCGGGCAGCTCGCCGGGACGTTCCATATCGCCATGACACTATCGCCTTCGAACTTATTGACCATGCCGCCGTACCTGATAACGATGGAAATTATGATTGGGAAATAGCGGTTCAGTACGGCAGCCAGCTACCGTGGACTACAGGTCTCGGAGAGGCGTGTGAAATTACGAGCATCAGCGAATAGCACCGTAGCCTCGCATTCTTCGCCGCCCGGTGCCAGCGTGTCATCATCGACTGCCTCCAGAACCTTGGAAGCTACAGCCGGTGAGACGTATCTCCCGAAGGTATTGGCGATTTCCCTCTTTTCGAGTCGTTCCAGGGTGACGCTATAAAGGCTGACACCCACAAAGGCCCCGGCCAGCGCAACAAGAGGGTAAAGTATATCCAGCACCATACCCCGATCGAAGGTGAAAAAGGCGACCAGACAATAAATCACTACCAGGAAACAAGCTACCGCCACGGCACGGAGAGTGCCCAGACGCAGTACCGCCAGCCCCGCAAGGAGCGAAAATACCAATATCGATATAAAGGTGAGCAGAGAAGGCGCCGGGGCCAGGAAGTTAGCCGTCAAAATCGTGCTAATGGAATTGGCATGCAGCTCAACACCGGGTACCAGCCGGCCCATCGGCGTCCAGAAAGTATCACCCAACCCGACCGCCGTGGCGCCAACCAAGGCTATCTTGTCTTTAAAGGCTCCCGCGGGGAAATCGTTTGCCAGGACATCGGCATAAGGGACGAACTTGAAGTCCGAAGTAGAAAACGAATTGCTGGCAAAGTTGATGAGCATATTATTGGCCTGGTTCAGGGGTATCGAACGGCCGGCCAGGTGTAAATAGCCGGGTCCGCTTGTTTCAATAGACTGGGGGCGGCGGAGATATCCGGCCACTGCCGCCAGGGAAAGCGCCGGCTCGCTATCATCCCCGTTCGGCACGACCAACGGCAGTCGTCTGACAATACCGTCGCCATCAGGAATCACGCCCGCATTACCGACAGTCAGGGCGTTTTCCTGAAGTTGCTCAAGGGGTGATATGATGGCGCCATCTCCGGCGGCGGAGGCCAGTATAACATTACCCGCCCTTTCGATTGCGGCGACGAGCTCAGCGTCACCCGTCGCGGGTTCCGCGAAAAGGACATCGAACACGATTACTCGGGCGCCGGCCGCCACCAGATTGTCTATTAAATCGGCATGGTAGGAACGCGACCAGGTAGAAAGGCTGCCCATTTGCTCCATCGTCCCATCGTCAATACCGACGATAACGATCGGGCTATCCGGATCAGATGCCGTACCGACATCGGCCGCTTTGAAGAAGAAGTCGTTGCTTTGCAGACGCGTTTGATGAAGTAAGTCGAAATGGGAAACCAGGCAGAAGGCCAAGCCTACCGCTCCGGCCGTTACCAGGCCGGCAATGAAACGTTTTTTCCTTTTTGATAGAATGAACATACCGGCTCGAGCTACCCGGAGGCAATTGAAAACCGGGGGATTGCCCCCTCTCCTACGCGTGGAAATGGTAGTATATCCGGGATAAACAACCGATAAACATTAATGAATACGGTATAAACAATCTATTAATACGAAACGTTTCGTATGATTGCTTTGAAATATACGAAAAAAGAGAGGGGACAAAACCCATGGTCTTGCCCCCTCCTGGATTGCTTTATTGACTGACTTATTCCTCAGCCGGTGCCGGAGTTTCCTCTGACTTCTTGCGCCTACGCTTGGCGGCAAGCAGGAAGAAGAGACCCAGAGCAATCAGGATGATGGCCGCGAGGGAACCGAAGGATAGCCACCAATTTATCCAAACCTCGCTGAGGAAATTCCCGTCCTGGTCACCTATCTGGACATCATAGCTGCCGGGTTCGACATCGGTTAAGGTAAAGAGTACCGTCTTGGTCTCACCGGGTTCGAGGGAAACTAGCTGGCGATCACGCTCAATGCCGTTAACCACCAAGATCACCATGTGGCTGCCCGCCTGTTCGCCGGTATTGGTCACGTCAACGGAGATGTCCGCATTCTCGCCCGTCCTTATGTAGTAGGGTATATTCTCAAATGTCCGGAACTCCGAAGTAACGATGGTCAAATTACCCAACCGGAAGAAGGCAGGGAGCGACTCCGGAGGTGGAGGTGGCGGAGGAGGCGTTGGTTCAGGCGGTGCCGGAGGCTCTGTGGTTGTCGTGGGAGGCGGAATAATAGGTGGCGCCGGCTCTGACTCGGCCAGGACGGCAAACACAGTGAAGTGGTTGACCGGAGAAGTCACCCGGCCCAGCTCAGCCACGCCTTCGGTTTCTTTGATGAGATATATCCAACCCTCGCCGACGACATAGTAAGCCGTGCCGACGGATGTGACCCTCTCGGGTAGTGCGTTCACATCGTAGGCCAGTGTGAGGCTGACCGATTGATCAAAAATGGTGCCCGACGGCGTGAACTCGTAGGCACTGCCGATCAGTACCGTGTTCCGAGGAAGGTCAGAGGCTGTCGTTTCCCGGATCTCGATCAGTGTTACCTGGTTCCCAATGCCGTCGGTAGCGGAGGTACCCGCTGGAATAGTTAGTACGTGGGCTCCGTCGGGGCTGGGCGCCACAATAGTTTGTAGCGGTCGGCCCTCTTCGTCAGCTTCTTGCTGCGTTATTTTACCGAGGAAGTTCACGGTGAAGTACCTCGTTACTTCACCGTCACCGCCGCCACCACCACCGTTACCACCGCGGGTACCGGTACCTGACAGGGAGACGACAACGTATTGTTCATCCAGGTCGTTCGAGGGAATCGTCATCACACCCGTTTTCACACCGATGCTGGTCGGCGAGAAGACAAGCGTCATGTTAACTGATTCACCCGGTGCCAACGATGTGTTTGACGCATCATTGGCCGTGATTCTGAACTGGTCGTTGCTTATCGTTATTTGGTGCAAAGCCAGGCTGGCGGTGCCATTATTCTTAATGGTCACGATTTCGCTTTCCGAACTACCCACTCTTGTCGGTTCGAAGTCAACAGAAAGCGGAGTTACTTCGATTTCCGGCAGTTCGAATCCCGGCGGCCAGACCGTGGTGAAAGCCAGTGTCATGTTGTTGAACGGATTACTATCGATCGGTGTACCACCCACCTGTAGGATTTCTACCGGTTGATGTATTACGTTGGCGGTATTCATTATCACGCCAGGATCCGCCGGAGCTGTAACTCTGACGGTCAGAGTAACCGAAGCTCCCATAGCCAAGTCGCCGATGTCCCAGATGACCGTATGATCGGGACTATCGTAAATCCAACCGGACGGTTCTGCTGAAACGAACGTGGTTCCGGGTGGCAGGAAATCGGTAACGGTGACGCCATAAGCGGCATCGGGTCCGTTGTTGCCGACGGTAAGAGTATACGTCAGATTCTCACCGGTGATTACCGGGTCCGGATCATCGGATTTGGTGATTGTAAGGTCTATAATCTTTGGAGTAACCGGGCGTATCACTCTGGTACTCGCCGTCGCGATATTGTTTTCCTCGACAGGATCATCCTCGGCGCCAGTTACCGCGGCCGTGTTGGTGATGACACCTTCATAGCCGGGCGCGGCGACGAGAATAGTCAGTGAAGAGGACGCCCCGACAGCCAGGTCGCCGATATTCCAGGTGACCGTACCAAGTGAGTCATCATAAATCCCCACCGGCGGAGTCGTCGATTTGAAGGTCACGCCGGGCGGTAGAGTATCGGTCACGTTGACGCTGGTAGCGGTGGCCGGGCCGTTGTTCGTTACAGTCAAGACATAGGTCATGTCTTTGGTGGCATCCACCGGGTCCGGCATATCAATCTTGGTGATCACCAGGTCGGCGTCGGTAATCTCGGTAACCGTTGTGTCCTCGGTTATATCATTGTTGGTTTCGTCGGCCTCGTCGTATTCTCCATATACCGTGGCGGTATTGGTAATAACGCCGGGTTCCTCGGGGGCGGTTACGACGATAGTCAGGTTGGCCGAGGCCTTATAGGCAAGATCGCCGACATCCCAATCAACTATATTGCTCGTGTTGTCCGCGGTACCCTGTGAAGGTGTCGCTGACTGGAAGGTAACCCCTGCCGGCAGTGTATCGGTAACGAAGATCATGCTGGCATCAGCAGGACCGTTGTTAGTGACGGTTAATACATAGGTAAGGGTACCGCCAACAGCCACCGGGTCCGGCATATCTATCTTGGTTATCTCAATATCGGACTCTTCCGACGAAACAACTTTGGTAGTCGTCGAATCGGTGTCATTATCAGGGTTGGGATCGGGATATGCCCCGTAAACCGTCGCGGTATTGGACAGGGTCGCGCCGGGCTCGGTTTGGACCGAGGCGACGATGGTCAGGTTGGCCGAGGCGCCATAGGCAAGGTCACCGACATCCCAGGTAACTACGTTACTCGAGTTGTCCGTCGTCCCCTGCGAAGGAACGGCTGACTGGAAGGTAACCCCTGCCGGCAGCGTGTCCGTCACGGTAACGTTGGCAGCCGTGGTCGGGCCATTGTTTGTTACGATCAAAGTGTAAGTGATATTACCGCTGGCGGCCACCGGGCTCGGATCGCCGGTCTTGGTAATCCCGAGGTCGGCCGTACCTATGTTGGTGATCGCGATGGCGATATTATTACCCAAGAAATCGGGGTCCATTACCCGGCCGGTAACCAGTGCCATATTGACGATGTACGGCATATCTTCGGTAACATCGGGGTTTACGTTAGCCACGATGGTCATGTTGGCGGAAGCACCATTGGCCAGGTCACCAACATCCCAGTAGAAGAACTCCACACCGTCCGAAAGAGTCCCACCGAGCTGACTCATCACATCGAGCAGCCATTGCGGCAGGGTCTGGTTTACCGTACCCTTGGACGGAGTAGCCGTCGGAGAAAGCAACTGCGATTCGGTCCACTGGTCAAGAACAAAGACATCAGTAGCATCTTCAGGGCCGTTGTTCTTGATGGTAACGACGTAGGTTATGGTTCCATCTGGCGCCACCGGATCCGGGCTGTAGGTCTTGGTTATCTCCAGGTCCGCTTCAGGCAGCTCGGGATCAAGTTGAGACGTGGTGGTCTCAGTAGCCATGTTGTTACTGAAATCCGGGTCGAAAGTAGTGCTCAGGACGGTAGCCAGATCCGGTACCGGTATCATCATCTCCGGAGGGGTCCCGAAAGCTCCATCGAGCCGTAACAGGGCGTCAAGCGTATCCGCATACGGCAGGAGCAACGTGGCGTTCGTCGAAGCGGTTACGGTCATGTTCTCGGAAGCACCACTGGCCAGGTCACCGATCTCCCAGTACAACATGGGCGTCGCTGTTGGGGTAATACCAACTTCCTGGAACAAATCAGTCAACCACTGCGGCGGAGTCTCAACGATAGTGCCGTTTGAAGTTTCGATGTTGTGAATCTGGGTCAATTCCGGGATGTACGCATCCATTACAACGACATCGGTTGCATTATGGGGGCCGTTATTTATTACCGTAACTACCCAGGTAAAGTTGTCGTCCAATCCGACCGGGTCGGCGGTATCGACTTTGGTTATCACCAGGTCGGCCGAAACAAGGTCAGTATCCTCGCTGGCGGTATTATTACCCGGAACAGGATCTTCCTCATTCCCGGACACCGCGGCGGTATTGGTAATGGGGCTCGGCAGACCGGAAACCAGCAATCCGGAGCGGAACTTGGTGACGATTTCCAGGGTGACATTGGCGCCACTGGCCAGGCCATCGATGTTCCAAGTGACTATACCTCCCAGTGTTACGTTGACCGACCCGGCCGATGCATTATGCGAGAGATATTCCACGAACTCAGATAAATTATCGGTCACGGAAATGCCCGTGGCGTAGGCCGGTCCGTTGTTGATGACCGTTAGTGTATAGGTCAGGTTTTCGCCGTATGCGACCGGGTCCGGAGTGCCTGCCTTGGTGATAGCGAGGTCGGCGGAGGTACCTTCGGAACCGATGCCGTTGAGAGGAACGATAACCGTTCCTTCATCCGGGTCATTGGAGGTTATTGTCATGGTACCGGTCTGAGGCCCGGTGGCCGATGGCGTGAAGACTATGGTGATGTTCTCCGAGGCTCCGGGCGCCAGGGTCTGTCCGCTGATATTACCGCTGGTGATAGCGAATTGCGGGTCATTGATCGTGATGCCGGTGATATTCAGGTCGGCGGTGCCGGTATTGGTTACCGTCACGTTCTGAGAGGCACTCGATGAGCCCAGCTCAACTGAGCCAAAGGGAACCGTCAAAGGATCAACATCGATGTCCGGTGCGGGCGGCGTTGTGCCGGTCCCGGATAGGGAAACACCAACCGTTCCTTCATCTGGGTCATTGGAGGTTATCGTCATGGTACCGGTCTGAGGCCCGGCGGCTGATGGCGTGAAGACTATGGTGATATTCGCCGAATCTCCAGGAGCTAATGTCTGCCCGCTGATGTTACCGCTGGTGATGGCGAATTGCGGGTCATTGATCGTGATGCCGGTGATATTCAGGTCGGCGGTGCCGGTATTGGTAACAGTCACATTCTGAGAAGCACTGGATGAGCCCAGCTCAACTGAGCCAAAGGGAACCGTCAAAGGATCAACATCGATGTCCGGTGCGGGCGGCGCAGTGCCGGTCCCGGATAGGGAAACATCAACCGTTCCCTCATCCGGGTCATTGGAGGTTATTGTCATGGTAGCGGATTGAGGCCCGGCGGCCGATGGCGTGAAGACTATGGTGATGTTCGCCGAATCTCCGGGCGCCAGGGTCTGCCCGCTGATGTTACCGCTGGTGATAGCGAATTGTCCGTCATCTATCGTGATGCCGGTGATATTGAGAATAGCGTCACCGGTATTGGTAACCGTGACATTTTCGGCAGCACTCGTGCCCTGCACTACTGATCCAAAGCCTAATGATAACGGTGTAACAGAGATATCAGGAGCTTGAAGCGTGTCACCGAAGTTAACCACATAAGAATGACCGATTTCCACGTTAACATTCACGCTATTGGGGGTGATGGAGAAGTAGCCAGCCGGGTCTGTTTCAACGACTGTATAACTACCGGCGGTATCGACCTTGAAAGTGTACATACCCCAAATGTTAGTCGTTTTATCGATACCATCCAGAGAGACAGTGACACCTGGAATACCAATCTCACCATCCTGAACGCCGTTACCATTCAGGTCCTCAAAGACGGTACCATATATCACGGCAAATGTAGGGGGAGAAGCCGGTGCATCACCGAAGTCGACCTGGTAGCTACTTGCTAGACCCACATTAATATATACCGTGTTGGGGGTTGTGGAGAAGTAACCTGGCGGGTCTATTTCGGCTACAGTATAGATGCCGGGGGAAGTCACATCGAAAGAGTACTGGCCTGAGGGATTGGTAGTTTCATTGGTGCCGTCCAGAGAGACGGTGACACCAGAAATACCGGTTTCACCGCTATCCTGAACGCCGTTACCGTTCAAGTCTTCGAAGACGGTACCATGAACGGTGACGCTGCCAATACCACTTAAACTAACATCTACCGAGGCTTCATCCGGATCATTGGACGTTATCGTCATGGCAGCGGTCTGAGGCCCACTGGCTGAAGGTGTAAAGACCAAAGTAATGTTCGCTGAATCGCCGGGCGGTATTATCTGTCCGCTGATATTACCGCTGGTGATGGCGAATTGCGGGTCATTTATTGTGATGCCGGTGATATTCAGGTTGGCGGTGCCGGTATTGGTCACCGTCACGTTCTGAGAGGCACTGGGTGAGCCCTGCTCAATCGAGCCAAAGGGTACCGTCAGAGGATCAACGTCGATGTCCGGTGCGGGCGGCGCAGTGCCAGTCCCGGAGAGAGGAACATAAAAAGGATCCTCATCGGGATCATTGGATACGATTTTCAGACTGGCCGATTTATCGCCGGTGGAAGTTGGGCTGAATTTAACCTTAAGTGTCTCGGATTCACACCGGCCTAATGTCGCCCCCTCGGCGTTGTCGTCGAACTTGATAAACTGCGAAGCATCATCGCCGACAATGGTGATACTACCAATCTCGAGATCACCATAGCCAACATTCCTTATAGTAGCGGTCTCTGGGCTGCTTTCCGAACCCACCTGGACCAATCCGAAGTCGATTGAGGTAGGTGTAACCCAGATATCAGGGTCCCAGCAAAGCGGCCCAATAGTTGCGGCTACGCTGGTTGGGAACAACAACTGGGTAAGCAGGACCAAAAGAAGAATAGGAATAGAGATCTTTTTCATATTTCCCCCCAATATGACTATTTATTGGCCCTGGTCACCTCCGAATCCAGAGTCAATAAACACATTCCGGTATTCCGCGGATTTTCTGGAATACAGGACTATTGTACTAGCCCGTATGTAAGGATAAGGTTAGTGAAAGTAAGAATTAGGCTAGAATTAACATAAAGTTTCGTAAAAAACCAATATAAATCTTTATATTTCCTACTTCCCTCAAATGGCGGTACCCCTGACCAAATCACCAGTTACCGCCGTGACCAATAGGTGATTTTTTCACATCCTTGGCCATGATACACCTAAAATGTAATGTTCATTACCATCAGAAATTGCCTGCTTTGGGTTCTGGGTGTATTCAGTATACTCGCTGGCTGGCAAGGAGTTAGCGCAAGCGCGGCCATCGCTGGCTGGGACGATGCCAGTAATGTATCCGGCACTTGGACCGAAGCTGCTACCGTAACGATACTTCCAGACCAACCTGAACCGGTCGAAAACAATCATGTTGAATCGTCCTTGCCCTCACCTCTCCCCCAATCCACGGAACATTACAGCCCAGCGACACAGCAGCCGCCGGTAAATGAACCATCATGGCCGAAGAGACGCATCCAGGCGATGTCACTGCCTGACTCCACCAGTGCTGGTCCACCCGTATTGGTGGCGATACTCGATACCGGCATTGACCGCCACCATGAAGACCTCTCCGGAAGAGTGATTGCCGAGATAGGCTTCGTGGAAGGCACCTCTACCGATGATCGGTATGGCCACGGCACGCCAATCGCCGGAATCATCGCGGCCGATCCAGACAACGGCTCTGGCGTTGCCGGGCTGGCTCCGGAAAGCCGCCTTATAAATATTAAGGTAGCTGATGACCAGGGTAAATGCGAGGACACGGCCGTCGCCGATGGTATCATTTGGGCGGTAGATAACGGCGCCCGGGTCATCAACGTCAGCATCGAGATAGGAGAGTCAACTCAAAGGTTGGAAGATGCGGTAGAGTATGCCTGGAGCCACGGCGCCGTCATCGTCGCTGCTGCAGGTAACGACGGTAACTCCCGACCGGTATATCCGGCCGCTTATGATTATTGCCTCAGCGTAACCGCCATCAGAGAGAACGGGGAGCTGGCTCCCCTGGCCAATTACGGAGAATGGGTGGATGTCGCCGCCCCCGGTTTCGATATCTACACTACTCTACCGGGCAACACATTCGGCTATAAACACGGTACTTCATTCGCCACCGCCTATGTCAGCGCCTTAGCGGCATTACTGTACCCTCTGGTATCCGATACTGATGGGGACGGTGTCTGCAACGATGAGGTGCTCCAGGCGATCTTCAACGGCTGCCAGGATATCGGCATCACCGGTACCGGGCAAGGCCTCATCAATGTCGCGAACTCCCTGGGGGAAGTTAAAAAATCAAGTACCCAATAACGGGGAGACTGACGATTTGTTACCGGGTACTTGATACCTGTCTCTGAGCTATATGCTGAGCTACGGTATTGGCGTTTGACGCTACAGAGGCCGCTCAAGCCTTTCAATTATAGTTCAAGCGGATCTGGTTGCCCAGACCGCTTGAATTCCGGTTGGACTAGAAGCTATGCCAGCAATCGCACGTATGCCACGAGCCCCAGTCACGGTGCCCGCAGACTCTGCCGGGATGTCTCCGATGATGACACCAGCCACAATAACCGTCGTTATCACCGGGACTCCCAAAGCAGCATAGCGCCTCGGGTTCGAGGGTTTCCGACCTCATGTCAGGTTTGATGTAGCTTTCTTTGGGCATATGCATCACCTCCGCAGCTAGGATTAACGCCGGCGCCCGGTGCCCGCACTAATAGCGAGCAGCGAGGCCGGTACGCCCTATCGACCTGAAATACCGTAGCTCAGCATACGGCTCAAAGCGACAGGCAGCGTTGAAAAACCAATCCTATAAAAAGTCTGGCTGTCCCCCCTTCTGTAAGGATGGATCTCCCGATTGACTTAACATTTCGACCTGAATCAATCTGTCGATGATTTCCTCTGTATCCGCCCGGGCTTCCTGGTAGCCCACGTCGAAACGCTCGCAAAGCCAGGTGGCAATATCGTCAAGGCTATGCTCACCGTCACATAGTTCCCAGATAGCAGCGGCCGTTTTGTTAAGGATATGCGTGGCCTGTCCATCATCCTTGATCAATACTATATCATCGCCAATTCGGCGGGAGATTACATTACTAGCCTGGATTACGCGGTTCATTATCATCATTCTACCTTAATTATTACCGAATTTTTCACCTCACGTAAAGCGTTCCTTCGAGCTCCCCTATTTCCTGCCAGAGGGATTCCCCATGTGTGGTGAATTCCAGTTCGTAGACCGGTGTGGAACTGATCGTTTCAAGGCTAAAATCTGCCACCATAGAGAGGGCCGTCTTGATTTCTCTCTGCCCGACATAAGAAGGAGTTATTATCTGGCGAATAAGCCTCAAATAGGCATCGACCGGGCTAATGGGGCGCACCCGCGTCTGCTCCCCCTTCTTCAATAGCAGAATGCAGCTAAGCGGTACGGTTATGTTTATACCGGGCGGGAACGTGCCGAGTATGGGGACGCTCTGAACGCTGGTATATCCACCTTCGGCCGGAGGACGATAAACGAGTACCATTTCGTCGCTGATAACACGACCGTCTTGTTCGCTGCAGAGTCCCGCGATGGTCGTTTTGCCTGAATCACTGGGACCGGCAAAGACCAGCGCCCTCCCGCGCCTCAGGATTCCGCAGGCGTGCAACATCATCGCTACCGGTCTACCGTCAAATCTTTCCAGGCAAGCAGTGTAATACGCCATATAAAACAATCGATTCATGTATTCAAATCCCCGGCCGGATTCCGCCGGGTTACACACTATCTCCGCAACGAATCGATCGGGCCTATCCGCTTGCACCGTAAAGGCCTGTTTCTTCCTGGCGCCATCTCCTTCCCCACCCGAAATCCTCTCCAGGTCGATCGTAACATCCGGTGTTTCTTCGGTTAAGAAATTCCGGTAGAGCCCTTCTAGCCTTTTGTACAGGTCGTCGTCCGGGCACCTCAGAGCACAGCACGTTGGCCCAATCTGAATACCCAGCGTAAGGTTTATAGAAGGCGCTCTTTCTTTAACCGCTACCGGTAATCCTGGGTAGACGGTAGCTTTCAAAATAATCTTCAAGCTACAATCCTCAAGTCTCGGGAAACCCCGAACTGATTAAACAATACCTCATCAGGGTTAAGAAGGAGTTAGCGTAAGGTTAGAAAGCGGTAGGAGTTTGTCATTTATCTGAAATTATGCCCGAATTCGGTAGCAT
Source organism: Dehalococcoidales bacterium (assembly GCA_034414775.1). Lineage (GTDB taxonomy): Bacteria > Chloroflexota > Dehalococcoidia > Dehalococcoidales > RBG-16-60-22 > DAOULX01. The sequence continues at coordinate 7,292 of DAOULX010000031.1, read as the reverse complement.
ATTTGGCAGGTTTTATGCTTTGTTTACGAAAACCGAGTTAATATTTAGCTTATATTTACTGCCTCCTATGTACAATTATGGTGAAGTTAGATGAGGTTTAGCCAGGAGGGGTCAAGAAATGATAACTCGGGAAGAAATAATGCCGATGTTAACGGTCAAGGATGTGGCGGTCCTGTTGAACATCCACGTGAACACCGTCAGACGCTGGAGTGACCAGGGCATTCTGAAGGCCTTCCGCATTACCAGCCGCGGCGACCGCAGGTTCCGCCAGCAAGACATTGCCAGATTCCTCGACGAATACAACGATTTCAACACCGACAAATCGAGCGTTAGAAACAACGGGAAACAGTAACGGCCAAAGATATCGCATCCAGATAATAATGTAGTGGCTGACTGTCATCGTGTGCAGGTTCACGTCATCTGTGAAAAACAGCCCGGCCTGTGACCAGTTCCTCAAGCAAATAGCAGTATATCGCTCCCCCAACCAGCAAAACAAGGGCCTATTACGCTGTACACTCACCTACCGGTATCCCTTTGAACTCTTAGTACTGCAGCAGGCTTCCGTCCTTTTTGGCCCTTTTCAGAGCCCGGCGGAAGACGAAGAAGGATATGGGGGTAAGTAACAGGGCAAAACCCAACAAGACCAGGATATCCAATCGGACCTGGTCAAGTGAATATCCCTTGAGCATTGCCAGCCTCATCGCATCGAGGGCGTAGGTTAGAGGTATAAGGTGGGAAAGTGGTGTTAGCCAATCTGGTAACACGGATATGGGATAAAAAACACCGGCCAACAGACTGGAAGCCCCGCCGAACAACCAACCTATCGGGCTGCCCCTTTTTATTACCAACACTATGGCAGCGGAAATGATACCAACGCCGCTAAAGCTGGCAATGGACAATATCAAGACAACAATCGCCGTAAGGAAATTAGCCTGGCTGACATCGAATCCGAAGATCAACGCCCCGACCAATAGGTATATAATTACGTTGAACGTGGTCATTATATAAGACCACAACGATGAAGAGATCAGGATAGCACTCAACCGTGTCGGGCTAAGGAGCATGATCTCCAAAGTGCCTGTCGTCTGCCCCTCACGGATACTTGAAGAGAAATTATTAAGCGAAAGACCCAAATAGCCGGTGAATGCCAGGCCAATAAGTACGAAGGAAAAATAGTCTCCGCCATACTGTTCCAGTTGAGGTACGATAGCGCTACCGAAGAGCCGGGAGAGAAAGTAGAAAGATGCCACGCTGAACAAGATACCGAATAGCTGTAGCACAAAGGATAGGCGGTAGCTTAACGACAGTGAAATATCCCTTTTTATAAAGGCGGTCGCGACAGACATCAGTGTTTCTCCCCGTCGTCTTTACCTAACGCGTAGGAAAAGATCTCCTCTAGCGGCATATCTTTGAGTTGACAGTTGTATATTTGAGCTCCACTATCCACAATCATCTGCAGCATGCGGGGCATGACTGTCTCGCGATTAACAATTTTCAAATCCAGAACCGAGACCCCACTGCCATTCTTGGTCAGATGAGCGTCAAGCACGCCCTCCAGGTTTTCGAGTTCCACAAAAGTAGATCTTGAGAAACTACCCAACTCCAGGCGGCATTCTTCATGTTTCTGGAATAGAGAACGTAACTCTTTTACGCTACCTTTGGCAACAACCCGTCCGTGATCTAATATAGCCACACGGTCACAAAGTTGTTCCGCCTCGGTAAGATTATGGGTTGCCAATATTACCGTCTTGTCTTTGTTCACCACTTTTTCCCTGAGGAACGAGCGAACGGACTGGGCGCTGACAGGGTCCAGACTGCGTGTCGGCTCGTCTACAAAGAGTACTCTGGGTTCACTCAACAATCCGCGAACGATGGCCAGTTTCTGCCGCATGCCCGTCGAGTAGTTCTGGAACCTCATATCAGCTTCTTTTTCCAGACCTACCAGGTTTAATAACTCATCAATGCGCCGGTGGGCTGCCTGTCCCGTAAGCTGGTATAAAGCGGCGTAAAACATGAGGTTGTCGTGACCGCTAAGCCTCCAGAAGAAGCTCCTTTCTTCGGAACTCACCAGTCCTACCAGTTGTTTAACTTTTTGATCTTCGTTTTCAACATCATTGTCCAGCACGCGGGCCGTACCCGAGGTAGGCAAAACGAGACAGCATAGCATCTTGATGAAAGTGGTCTTGCCGGCTCCATTTGGCCCTAGCAGACCGAAGAATTCACCTTCCTGGATATCCAGACTGACATCCTCGACCGCGGTAACCCAATGCTTCTTCCTGAAGGGTAGCAGGTCACGATATCTTGCCGTGCGGGGGAAATGTTTGGTCAAGTTATTGGTGCTGATGGCGTTCATAATCTCATCTCAAGAATGCCAGAGTAACAGTCTTCGAAATAACCTCCATACCGGTCTGACGAAGAATTTAAGGCCGGTCTTGATACCCTGGTGTTGCCCCCGGTTGACGTAGTCAATTAACAAAGCCCGACATCCGAATATCCTGTTGGCGATGATCTGTCTTCGTGAATCGAGGCGAAAATCACGCCCTTTTTTATTTACAACCGTAACTTTCCCGAGGATATTTTTTTCTTTGAGGCTTTTGGACACGCCTCCTACGTCACCCATCTGAAAGAAACCGAGGCTGCCGTTTGACCGGTCTATACGGACAATTCGGTGGACAATAATGCGCCCTCTATTTTTGAAGGCTACGATATCCCCGGCGTGGATTTCGGACGGCTCCACCCGACGGACCTGAACGACATCCTCCACCTCAATCGCAGGCCTCATACTGCCGGAAGCAATCCTGAAACTCACCACTCGGCCATTCTCGCAGGCCTCCTCCCACATTTCACTCAGGACGCTTTGAACATTGTCTTCCAATATAGTACTCTCCAGTAGCTATGTATTGAACAGCAACATCTCGGGGCCATCACCAGAGGAACGTGGGCTGTGTCTACTTAATGGATTTCTGGACCACTATATTTATTGGTGATTTGGACCGATCTTAGTTCTCGCAGTACAGCTCGAAGGTCCCTGTGTCAGCGCCGTGTATGATTTGAGTTGAGGCCGACCAATCTATGCCTTCAAACTCAGCGTAACAACTCCAAGCTTCGGGTAGATCAATAGCCTCCGACTCCACAGTAGGAGCCAGATAGAGTTTTTTAGTGGTCATCAGATATCACCCCCTTTATGGCACGCGCCAAGCGGCAACTCTCTGGCGATGGCCCCGAGATATCGCTGTTTTCCAGATATACCAAACCGGGACAACGCGAGCAGTAACGTAACAATTCACAATTTTTACAGCCAGACAAATCATCTACCTTAATTTCTCTGATCATCCTTGCAGCATCACCATGCCAGATATCGCTGAAAGACTGCTGCTTCAGATTCCCGAGAGGCTGACGCCAGACGGCACACGGATAGACATCCCCTTCGGGCGATACGGCATAGTGAGTCCTTGCCGCAGAACACAGGAGATGCTTTTCGAGATCTGTTTTCCCTATATTGTCTAGGTCAACCTTATTATCCTTGAAAATACTCGCTCTGAGGAACTGCAGTAACTGCTGGTCGTCCATCCTGATACAGTCGGCAGAGCCGGGTTCTCCGAGCATAGGAAAAATAGTGGGATCAATTCTATACATCACCCCTAGTTGCTTGGTAAGCTCTCTTAATTTAGCGACTTCTTGACAATTATATTTCATGACGGAATTATGGACGGCAACCGGGATATCGTAATTCTTTAGGATTCGAATGCCATTGATCGTTTTTTTAAACGATCCATGCACCCTTGTTATTCTTTCGTGCGTCTCCTCCGTTGCTCCATAGAGACTCACGTGAACGCTGGTAATACCCGCCCGCGTCAGCCTGCCAGCAATAGCCTCCGTAAGCAGTGTTCCGTTGGTCTTGAATCCCCAAAAAAGGCCTCTTTCCGTGGCGTAGTCCATTATATCAAGGATATCGGGGCGGCATAAAGTTTCACCACCTGTGAAAGTCACGCTCATAATCCCAAAACTAAAAATCTGGTCGAGGAGACGGGTTACCTCAGAAAATGTTAGCTCGGCCTGTGTGTTTTTATTGAGTTGAGGTGTCAAACCACAATGGATGCAATGGAGATTACATCGATATGTGACCTCCAATACTATGCTTTTGGGGATAGGTTTTCCCGCTTTACGTTCGGCGGCCATGCGGAGGGCGAAATTTCTTGGTTTACTCACAAGTCCGCCCGTAATCATTGATTGGCCTCTTCAACCATTTCCGCTGAGATCTCCGCTAATTTCAGGGCTTCAAGCTTTTTAACGAACTCGATAATATCTACCCTGGCTGTTTCCGGTTCCACTTCGTATTCGTCGCAGATTGAATTTACTATCTCGGAAACCGAAATTTCTTTCTCAATCAGATCCCAAATCCTGTTGCCACACCCCCCGAGAGCGTGTAGCACACCTGTTTCGGGGAGCAATATTACTACTTCATTATCGATCATACGACAAATAGCCTTGTCACTTCGTTTTACCTTCATTTCACCCTCGTTAGCCATGGATATTACCCCTTCCTAGTTGGTTCTCCTATCAATAACTGCTCAATACACTCCCAGAAGCTGAAATCGGGTCTGAAGTGTAGTTCATAATATTGAATTTGTTCCGCTAGATCTAATAATAAACCAAACGTTCCCCTGTTGATACTTGCCGTTCCATTATTCACGGTTGCCAATAATCTTACTAACTGCTCTGATAGTAAATGCGGGATTTTTCTGGCGTTTATCCTGACGGCCCGGTTGACCTCAGCATGACTTAGGAAGAACACAGCACGTAACGGAGCGGATTGGCGATGCCTGGCCGGCCTTTCTCCTTTCAAGGGCGAGCTCCATGCCCGAAATCCAACGGGAGTGCGAGAAAGCGCTACTATTTCATCGTGAAGTATTGTGAATCCAGGTAGATTTTCAAGAACGTCACATATGCTAGATTTTCCGGCACCCGAAGGCCCGGTGAAAACATAGGCTTCTCCCCGGTAAACAACACCCGCCGAATGTAACCACACATCCGGAGGTTCCTTACTATTGACAGAAGAAAGTAATCCTGCATTCAATACCAGGCGGAACAGCTTCTCTGGGTCATAATGCTCGGCGCACATTACCTGCATATTAAGCTCACCGTTGCCATAATGACGTGTAAAACTAAACGCATTATTAATTGCCGACCCGCTTTCATTATTGGTATCAAAACTCAGCTTCAGCTTGGCGTGTGGTTCTCCAGCGACTAGAAACTCTCCGCATGCTTCCCTGAGCCATTCCATAAAAGGCGCGTAATCGCATTTTATAGCAAACCGCGTCTCCGCTACCTGTAGTGTTACCTGCCCGTTTACCTCTATCATCAGTATTTCCTGAACATATATTTGTCAATCCACAACATTTACAACGTCCGGTAATAAAACCCTTTCTCGCAAACCTCGGTCCTGTCCAAGCACCTTTTTACATCAACCAGCACCGGTCTCTTTTTCATCAGACTGCCGAGCCAGTCCAGGTCTATTCCGGTTCCGTTTTCTTTAAAAACATCGTGGTCCACAGCCAGAATAATACCATCAAACTTTCTATCACCGTTAATTTTCGGGAGTACCTTGATATCATATTCACATTCGGCTTCGGTAATGTCAAGCATGGGATCATAGCCATATATTTCGACTCCGTACTCCTTGAGCTCTTTTATGACCCCCTTTACAGGCGTCTCCCTCATATCGGCGACGTTCTCTTTATAGGTCAGTCCCATAATCAAGATCTTTGATCCCTTGATGACTTTGTTAGTGTTGTTAAGGGCCTTGATAGTTAGTTCAGCTACGTGCTTGGCCATGTAGTTATTAATAGCCCGACCTGCCAGGATGACCTGGGAATTATAGCCGAGTCCTCTGGCTTTGTAGACAAGGTAATAAGGGTCAACAGGTATGCAGTGTCCGCCGACAAGGCCCGGGGTATAGCGATGGAAGTTCCACTTGGTATATGCGGCATCGAGGACGGCTTTTGTATCGAGGTCAAGTTTATCAAATATTATTGAGAGTTCATTCATCAGCGCGATATTCAGGTCGCGCTGGATGTTTTCAATCACTTTGGCCGCTTCAGCCGTCTTGATATCCTTCGCTTTAAAAATGTTCAGAGTGATTTTGGAGTAGAGTTCGGCGATCAGCTCGGTCGTCTCCTGGTCCATCCCAGATACTACTTTGGTTATTTTATCTACGGTATGTTCTTTGTCCCCGGGATTGACCCGTTCCGGTGCATAGCCGACCCTGAAGCCCGTGCCGCAGGTGAGATTAGAGTTTTCCTCGAGAATAGGCATCACGATATCTTCAGTAACGCCCGGATAAACTGTTGACTCGAGTATAACCACGCTGCCTTTCTTCATATTCTTCCCTACTGTCTCGGCAGCTTTAATAACGTAACCGAGGTCGGGCTCTTTGGACGGAGTTACCGGTGTCGGGACACAAATAATAAGGAAATCGGCCTTGGACAATTCTTCGGACTTGTCCGTAAAATTCAGGTTGGACTTCTTAAGGCTCTTCATCAATTCGTCTATTCGAACACTATTAATATCAAACCCAATGACTTTCATGCTTTTAGAAAATCCCTCGGCCAACGGCAAGCCCACGTAACCCAACCCGATAATACACACTGTGCTCCGGTCAACATCCGGCATTACGGCTGCAGGTTCGTTATGTAAACCAGCGTAGGTGACTTCGTATTCAACTTGTTGAGCCGTCATATAATCTCCGACCCCTCTATATGGTAATTATACCCCTCATTAATTATATATAACACACAATTATGATATTACCTGAATTGTGTTAGATATCGGTTTATTATTTGTAGGAATTTGGTTATAAGTTCCCCGAAAACGTCCCCTCAGATACCAGCGGAATATCAGCACCAGCTTATATTGAAATAATCACTAGTAATTCTAACCGAATCTTGACCTTAGTCTTACCTTGTTCCAACCAGACTAAGATAGTATTAGAATTGTATTCAACATTGCGCCGCCCCCGTTTCGGGCTTGAAAAACAGGAGAGCTGAATGTGCGGTATAGTTGGCTTTCTGAATAGCGACCGGGCGAAAGGAAGAGTAGCCCCCATAATCTTAGATTGCCTCAAGACGCTTGAGTACCGCGGGTATGACTCAGCCGGCATGGCTACTATCGATAACGGAACGCTGTGCCACAAGAAAGGCGTCGGCATGGTGGCCGCCGTTAATCAACAACGTCACCTCGATGAATTACCCGGCACTATCGGGATCGGGCATGTTCGGTGGGCTACTCACGGC
>DAOULX010000030.1:0-6642 GCA_034414775.1 Dehalococcoidales bacterium | reverse complement strand
TGTCTGAGAGTGGGCAACCTCGCCGCCGAGGAAATCACCCCCTTATCCGCCCTGAAGACCTGGCTCGATTCACAGCACATGTCCCCGGAACGCCGTCAAATACTCCTGGAGCACGCCGAGAAACTTCTACACGCCGAAGAGGGCTAACCAAATCAGATAAATATCGTTATATATTAATAGAAGCCAAACAAGCACCCCGGAGGTGAAGTAATGAAAAGAACTATCATATTTTTACTGGTTGCCGTTATCAGTATAAGTATCGTTGCCTGTGCGAAGCCGGTTTTCGGCGGTGTCTTGCAGTCCGACAAGCCGCGGGTAACCATGCCGGCCGCCAGCCAATCTGACTTGGACGAACTGGTCAGAGGTAACACTGATTTCGCCTTCGACCTGTACCGGACTATCAAAGATGAAGATGGCAATCTGTTCTACTCGCCCTACAGCATTTCACAGGCCCTGGCGATGACCTACGCCGGAGCCCGCGGTGAGACCGCAACTCAGATAGCCGAAGCGCTGGACTATCTCCTATCTCAAGATAAGCTGCATCCTGCCTTCAATAGTCTCGACCTGGCGCTAGCCAGCCGGGGCCGGGGTGCCTCCGGTAAAGACGGTGAGGGTTTCCGGTTAAATATCACCAATGCTACCTGGGGGCAGGCCGGCTACGAGTTCCTCGATGAATACCTGGACCTTCTAGCCGAGAACTATGGAGCGGGGCTGAGGCTACTGGACTTTGCCAAGGAACCGGAGCCATCCCGTATCACTATCAACGATTGGGTCGCCGACCAGACCGAACAACGTATCAAGGACCTTATTCCACCGGGATCAATCAGCGATCTGACGCGGCTTGTGCTGACCAATGCCATCTATTTCAACGCCGCCTGGCTGAATCCTTTCCAGGAGGAAGCAACCTTCAACGCTGACTTCCATCTTCTCGATGGGAGTACAATTAGCGTTCCGATGATGCGCCAGACCGAATCGTTCGGCTATACTTGCGGTGATGGCTACCAGGTGGTGGAGTTGCCTTATGACGGACATGAACTGGCGATGGTCATCTTGCTCCCTGAAGCCGGCCGTTTCGATTCTTTTCAGTCTTCATTGAGCGGTGAGCAGATAGCCAGTATCATTCAATCGATCCAGTACCAACAAGTAAACCTGACGATGCCCAAATGGGAGTACGATTATCGCCTCGGGCTGAAAAGCGCCCTGACAACCCTGGGCATGCCGGTTGCCTTTACCGCTGAGGCCGATTTCTCGGGCATGGACGGCAAACGGGACCTGTACATACAGGACGTATTGCACAAGGCCTTCGTTGCCGTGGATGAAGCCGGTACGGAAGCCGCCGCGGCCACCGGGGTGGTCGTGGGAATCACTTCCATTCCTCTGGAGCCGGTGGTGGTCACGATAGATCGCCCATTCATCTACTTCATTCGTGACATCGAAACAGGAGCGGTGCTGTTTGTGGGGCGGGTGCTCAATCCGAACGAATAGCTATCAGTCCTTGGCGTCCCAGATGAAGATAGCGGTGATGACGGCGACAACCGAAATCCCGATGGCAGCCCACGTGAACATCATCTCGAAGCCATACCTTTCTATGAGATAGCCGCCCGGCAGTACGAATATCGCCCCCGTATACTGCATGGTGGAGTAATATATGCCGAAAAGTTTGGACCGGTGTTTGGCCGGCGCCTGACTCATGATAAACACCTCGGTTACCGGCATCCGCAAGGCCATATTAAGACCGTGTAAAAACAAGATGATATAAAGGCTAGGGCCCAGTTCCACAATCCTAAAGGCATATATAAACACTCCGGTGAAAATACCCGTGGCGACAATGATTTTAACGCTTCCTATCCTGTCGGCCATATAGCCGCCGACTGGCCCTGCCCATAGCCCCGAAGAAAACACTATTGCCATCAGTCCTCCGGCTGTCGCGTTCGAGGCCCCAAGGACATCGGTCATATATAAAGTTAGGAAGGGAAGGACCGACCTCGTAATGCCGCCGCCCACTATCATCATCGTTAAAAAGGCGATAAGCCGTCGTTTATAACCCGGTTGTGGCGGTTTCTCTTCGACTATCTGCCTTTTAATTAAAGACACATGAGCCGTACCGCCCTGGCGCTTCAGATAGAAGAAATAGAAGACCAGACCGAATAATATCGTAGGGACGGCCATGACAAGGAATGAGTATCTCCATCCGCTTTCATCACCGAATACGCCTAATATGGCTGCCGCAATGATGGGCGAAACGAAGAAGGCGCCATTACCACCTATTAGATGTAATCCCAACGCCCTGCCGCGAAGATGGTCCGGTACCGATGCTGAGATTAAAGGTGTAGCTGCCGGGTGATACCCACCGGATAGCAATCCCATTAGTACCAGGGTAACTATAAGCATTATGAAATTAGCTGAAAGTCCTACGAGGACCCCGGCGATGGCTACGCCAAGCGTGCCAATCATGATCAGTGGTATAGGCCCGAATCGATCGGCAAACCAGCCGGCCGGAAGCTGTCCCGTAGCTGCGGAAATGGCGAATGCCAGGGGTATAGTGCCAGCCTCGAAATAAGACCCAATCTTAAAGTAGTCACGCATCGTGGGGAACAAAGGCTGCTGGAGGGCCATCAGGAAATGGTGCGCCGCATGAGCGAAGATAAAATACGGAAGCGATTTCCACAGGAACGAACGTTGTTTATGTTGCGGCTCGGTAATTATATTATTCATTAGGTGGAATGATGTCTGTCAACGGGCGCTGTAATATTATAGTTGAAGTCGAATGTGGACACTAAAGTAACGGTACCAAGTCAGTGCTGAGACCGACTCGTGATTATTATACTATCTATTACGATTAATTACAATATATCGTTATCATTCAGCCAACGGTTGACAAAATCAATCTTGATATGTTACGATATATCGTAATAGTACAGGAGGTATGGCACCGATGTTTCAGCGACATCATTTTCCTTTCGCCCGTCACTCACGGCTTTTTGAGAAAGGCGATCTTAAATACGTCATCCTCGATCTCCTTAAAGACAAACCGAGCCACGGCTATGAGATAATGCGTGCCCTGGAGGAGACCTTCCACGGTTTCTATTCCCCCAGCGCCGGCAGTGTTTACCCGACCCTTCAGATGCTCGATGATATGGGCTTCGTCAGTTCTTCCGAGAGAGATGGTAAAAAGGTATACACCATAACTGCCGAAGGGGCCGGGTTCCTCAAGGAGCAGAAGGATGTCATTGAAAAGATAAAAGGCCAGATGAGGGACTGGAAGCGCCCCCGCGACCACGAGGACTTCCGGGACACCATTCACGAGCTCAAGGCTATCGGGGGATTGGTGGGCCAGAAGTCCCATGACCTGGGACCGGAGAAGTGGGCCCGGATTAACGAGGTGGTCAGCCGGACCAGGCGTGAGATCGAGGACATTCTGGAAAAACAGGCGTAACCAATAGAAAGAGCCAGCGATAGGATTCGAACCTACGACAAGCGGTTTACGAAACCGCTGCTCTACCCCTGAGCTACGCTGGCATATTTACCAAAATTTTTCAAGTAGACGCCAAATTAGCGTTATTTTTTAATTTCCCAATTTCACTGCCTGGTAGATCCGCCACACCATGACGCCCGAATGCGTCCACTCAATTATATGAAAGTATATATCCATTGTAAAGGCCACTGACCTGCATCAATGTCCCTCATTGATAAACTTTAGCATAGTCCCTTTGCAGGATTATTGCAGATTGTTGACTTAGTTTGGAATCATATTGCCAGTTGTCTTATATATTGACAGTATTTGCCTTTTGGTATATCATATTGACCAATAAAATGGCGGGTAAAAATATTGTCCATACCGTATTGATAATTGAAGACGATATCAACATCCAGAACTTCGTTTCCAGGGTTTTGGAGCTAGAAGGTTATGCGGTTTATCGCGCCGAAGACGGTTCTAGAGGCCTGGAGATAGTCAGGAATAATCATGTGTCGTTGGTGTTGCTGGATTTGCGTCTTTCTGCCGGGCCTGACGGCCTGTCCATTTTACGCGAATTGAAACGCAATCCCAAACTGGCCCTGATACCTGTCGTCGTTATAACCGCTTCCGCCGAGGCCGCCCAGCGTCGCCGGACTCTTCGCCTGGGTGCCGCTAGCTACCTTATCAAACCTATCAGTGCCCAACTTCTTATCCGTACCGTACGCGATACCCTGGCACTTATATCAACCGGTCGCCTCTCACCCACTCCGGGATAATATTGCCTTCACCTTTTTTTCAAAAACCGACCTTTCCAGCAAGACGCGCCGGCCACACTTCCGGCATTTTATACCGATATCAGCTCCCAGGCGTACAACCTGCCATTCGTAGCTGCCGCAGGGATGGATCTTTCTTAGCCTGACCACATCACCGAGCTTGATTTCCAACACTGTGCCCTGCCATCAGGTAATCTTGTTTTCCAAGCACTCGTTGATACGGTCCCTCATTTTGAGGGCGGCGCTCCTGGCCGCTACGGCAAAATCATTCGCCTTTGAGGAATAGATAATCTGTCGCGAGGAATTGATAACGGTCCGCTTCCTTTCGGCATCTACACCATAGTTAACGGTTAGTGAAAGATCGCACCCCTGCGCACCGACCCCCGGAATCAACAATAAGATATCCGGATAGCGCTTCCTTATCAATTGCAGTTCCTCGGGATAAGTTGCCCCAACCACCAGTCCCAAATTACCGTATTTGTTCCACCGGTCAACTTTCTCGGCTACAACCTCGAAAAGCCTTGTTTCACCTTTATCCGTCCGGCAAGAAAGCGACTGGAAGTCCATTGCGCCGGCGTTAGAAGTGCGGCAAAGTACGAAGATACCCCGGTCACGATACTCCATGAATGGTTCCAGCGAGTCGAACCCTAGGTATGGGCTGACCGTGGCGGCATCAAAGTTAAAGTAATCGAAAAGGCCTTCGGCGTAGGCGCGAGAGGTGTTCCCGATATCGCCACGCTTGGCATCCACAATGACAGGGATATCCGGCGTAACAGACTCGCGGGTCTTTTTGAGGATTTCCAGGCCATCACTTCCAAGTATTTCGTAGAAAGCGATATTCGGTTTATAGGCGCAAACAAGGTCGAATGTTGCCTCTATAATCGCCCGGTTGAAATCATGAATACTGACATCAGTCGGCATCAAGGCCGGGTCGGGATCCAGCCCGATGCATAACAAACTCCGATTAGTGTGGCTGGCCCGGGCCAGTTTCTCGGTAAAACTCACTCCAGCCACGGGCGTTTTTCCTTTCGAGATTATTCAGAAAATGTGGTATTTATCTGTTGATTGGCAACTTCGCGGCAAGCTGTGTTCGAGTTGCTAACGGCTAAAAACCTCGTACTGTGTCGTACGGGCCTCGGGAGGCAGCATATGGGCCAGAATTTTTTCCATGGCCATGGTATGACTGCAAAGTCCCCATTTAGAGAAGAAACTACAGGTACAGTGCCAGCTACCATTTTTATAACTGGTATCATAATCGCTGTTTTCACCGTGAAATTTTACCGCAAGTTCACTGAAGGTAACCCTATCCGTCTCCATGGCATAACGCTTGGCTTTTTCAATCTTTCCGATGAGACTCGATTGCATCGCCGTTACCTCCTCCTGCTTTAAATAGCCCTAAAACAAAAGGCACTGATTCGATTGAGAACAGTGCCCGTGGTTACTCTTCTTGGTGCCGACCTCCACCACCCCACCTTTTAGCCGCATATCACCTCTGTCATATTCATGTAAATTGTACAACCTTTTTAGAAATATGTCCAGTAAGTCTCCTAGCTGGCCTTTTTTTATTTTATCTTCAGAAGGCGGCGGGCGTTCCCACCCAGTATCTTTTCCATATCCTCCGGCGGAAAATTCATAGATTTGATTCCTTCCAGGTTATTCCTGATGTACGCTTCACCGGCTTCCGCGCCGAAGGGGTAGTCCGATCCGTACATCAGCCTATCCCCTCCGAAAAAGGCATATCCGCAGGAATAGGCATCCACGTTTCCATCGACTGCCGTATCCCCGTATATATTGCCGTAGTATGCCGAAATATGCTTGGGTAACTTATCTTTCAGATGCCGGTTGAAGTTCGACTCGATACGATTGACGAAATAAGGAAACATCGCCCCCATGTGATGAGTTACCACTTTCAGTCCCGGGTAGCGCTCCAGTACGCCCCCCATAATCAGACGCCACACCGCCTGGGTAGTATCGAAAGGCCAGCCGAAAACATGCATCATGCGCCAGCCTTTCTCCTGGTCGACAAGCGGGTAAGACTCCCAGTGGACGGGGTGAATTAAAATGGGCAAATCGTGTTTTTCCAGTTCTGCGTAGAAAGGGAAATATTCGGGGCTATCCAGACCCTGCCCGTTCTGGTTGGAAGACACCGTGACACCGCGGCAGTCCAGCTCAGCGATGCACCGGCTGAGTTCATTCAAGGCGCTTTTCACGTCTAGGAGAGACATCATGCATATGTTGACAAACCTGTCCGGGTAGGCCCGGCATAACGCATAGTTATCGTCATTGGAGACGCGGCAGATTTCGGCGGCGTCGGAGGCATTGAAGCCCATCAGGACCGGCGTCGTCTGGCTCAAGGCCTGAATATCGATACAGTATTTATCCATCAGCTCAAGGCGTATCTCGGTATCGGCG
>DAOULX010000029.1:0-7832 GCA_034414775.1 Dehalococcoidales bacterium | reverse complement strand
GGGTCCGGCTGTTCGCCGGTTAAAGCGGCACGCGAGCTGGGTTCAGACCGTCGTGAGACAGGTCGGTCTCTATCCGTCGTGGGCGCCTGGAGATTTGAGGAGAGCTCTCCTTAGTACGAGAGGACCGGGAGGGACAGACCTATGGTGTGCCAGTTGTTCCGCCAGGGGCATCGCTGGGTAGCTATGTCTGGTCGGGATAAGCGCTGAAAGCATCTAAGTGCGAAGCCCACCCCAAGATGAGATCTCCCATCCTTCCCCTTCGGGGGCAGGAGTAAGACCGCAAGTAGACTACTTGCTTGATAGGCGGCAGGTGTAAGTGCAGCAATGTATTGAGCTTAGCCGTACTAATGGTCGAGGGCTTGACCTGTTTCAGGGTTGGTATTAGATTAGCTGCTAGCGGTTAGCAGTTAGCTTTTAGCTTTGTTAAAAGAGTGGGGGCGCCAGAAGGAGCCCCTTTTTGTTTTGGGGATACAAGGTAATCATAATTTTTGTTAAAATATGATGATGAATATTGCCATTTTAATAATAATTGGGCTTGTGATAGTTATCCTGGGAATCACAGGATATTTAGAAAGTATTTTTGGATTAAAATTGTCTAGGACAACATATAAGGTTCTTCTTGTAATATTTATTGGATTTTCTAGTCTTTCAGTCTATATACAAATATCATCCGAAATTAAGACGTCAGATCTTGAATTGCAAGCCAATTCAATCCATTCTATTCAGATGCATGTTTCTATTGAATCGACAACTTTAAAACAGCCAATGAGTGGTAAAGACACTTCGGTAGGGATAAGTAATGCTGTTGCACTTTTTTCAGAGGATAATACGAGGTATAGATTTGTAACCGATTATCAGTACTCAACTCAACAAATATCAGAAAATATTACCCGGCTGGATTTTATTTATAATCCAGAAGAGCCTGCTCAACTTAGCGGTAAACCGATTAGTTTTCTTGAGAATATGAAAGTATTTGCATGTGATTATTCCTCTTTCTTTCAATTGACTGGTCTACAACCTAGTGAAATTAATAATTCTCTGTCTCTGACTGTGTTTGTAAATGGAATTGAAGTCATTAATATCCGTGATGAAACAGTTGCATCAGAAATGCTCACGAGTGGGCAGGGTAATATGGACGTAAGCAATGAGTTTGCTAATGTCAACAAAGAGTATTTTAATAGACTCAAGTCCAAGCTAAATGAATGAGATCGATGTTTTATTATAGGTTATATTCCTGATCTTAATCATGTCTTAATCATGTTGCGCCCCTTACTCAATATTTTCTAAAAGAGGAAAAGCTGGATTCTAGCTTTTTCCAGAATGACACCATAAAAAGGGAGTCACCGCTAAGAGGGGCGTCAGCCCCTTTCTAATTCCCTCTCTAACTCTCCCCTTACGAAGGGGAGAGGACAAGTTTCCCTCCTTCGTTAAGGAGGGAATAAGGGAGAATTTCCCCCAAAGGGAATTCCCACTGGTAGAGGCACAAGCCCATCTAAAATCCCCCTTATTCCCCCTTTAGGAATTAATTCCCTCTCTAACTCTCCCCTTACGAAGGGGAGAGGACAAGTTTTCCTCCTTCGTAAGGAGGGAATAAGGGAGAATCCCCACAAATGGAATCCCCGCCGGGAGAGTCGCCGGCGCCCCTCTCTCCTTTCTCCTCCCCTTGTTTTTTGATTTCCATAGGTATAAGCGTTGCTGGCCCGCTATTCACTTAAAATTTTGCTTAATGTGATTTCCGTAATTACGATTGACTAAAGTCCTGGTACTAAAGGATAATTAAAGTGTCACAGAAACATCTACGAAAGGTACACGCACTTGTTTCCTTCAGCCAGGTGGAAAGCCTATCTCCATAGCCTGCGGTTTGCCGAAGATAGCGAAAAAAGCGATACGGATAAGCTCAAGCAAAACATCTATCGGACAATCCATTCCCAGGGAATATGGTTTCACCACGAGGATCCCAAAGCCCATAACCTGGCCGCCCTGGAGCATCTGGAACGCTGTAACATGCTGCTGGGGGAGTGCACCGCCATAGTGGACACCCTGGAAGAGACACTGGCCAGAACCCCGAAACCCAGCCAGGTGCTCGACTGGACCAGACTCTGGTAAGTTTTTATATTACCGGTTATGCCGGCGGCGATAGGCCTGGTATATCTCTATCAGACCTATGTTGAGGATGATGGAAAGCACCGCCGGTATGGCCAATATCCAGAGATTCTCATCTATTACTATACCCAGACGTTGGGCTATCAATAACACGACAAATGTTATGATAATGCCGACAGCCACGCACCCCACCCCCCCCACCCCCAGGATAATATACTGGCGGGTCATGCTCGCTACTCACCCGTGTGGGAATCCTCAGATTGTGTCCGGGGCAGGTCGTCGGGTACCAAGGAGAACAGCACCGCGTCGTGGGTTTCTTTGTAGAGGCAAAGCCTGTTTCTCAGGATACCTTCACGTCTCGCCCCCGCCTTCTCCGCCACCCGCTGGCTGCGCGGATTGCCGGTAGCCACCAGAATCTCGACGCGATTCAGATGAAGCTTTTTGAATGCCCAGTCTGCCAACAGCACCGTGGCTGCCGTGGCAACACCTCGACCCATATGGCCTGACCTTACCCAGTAGCCCAGGTTGGCCCACCGGTTGATTATATCGATGCGGTTAATACCGCATCCGCCGAGGTAATGCCCGCTTCGAGCGTCCAGTATGGCAAATTCGTAGCTGGAACCCTTATTCCACTCGCCGAACTGGTTTTTCAGCCACTTACGGCTTTCGTCGATTGTATAGTCCCGGTGTGCCCAGGGCATCCAGGGGTACATATCGCTCAGTGATTCTCTGACAGCCGCGTAGATATCCTCGCAATCACTATCGCAATAGGGCCGTAGCAACACGTGGCCGTTGGTCAACGTCTCTTTCCTGGGGGGAATCTTTATATACATACGTTTCTAGTTTATTTAGTTGGTCGACCAGTGTCAAACGATGCTTGAGTCCGGCCGATGGTATCATTCCCGGGAAAACGGACAACATTCCCTCACGTTTCGCCCTTGAATTATCATCCTTGAAATGATATAGTGCTACTGGTGCAAAAGCAGCTGTTTTCAAAGCTAAAATCAGGAGGTAGCTATCCCCGATTTTGGAGATAGCCTTTTTTATGTCCATGGCAGACAGGATAAATTTAACCATCGATGGAGTTCCTGTAGAAGTAGAAAGGGGGGCCACCGTACTTCAGGCGGCTCAGGTCGCCGATATTTACATTCCCACGCTGTGTTTTCATCCCAGTCTCCAACCGTACGGCGGCTGTCGTCTTTGTATCGTCGAGATAGAGAATATGCGTGGCCTGCCGACCGCCTGTACGACTCCGGCCACCGAAGGCATGAACGTCACGACGGACTCGGTGCGTCTCCAGGAGTTGAGGCGGTCTTATCTTCAGCTTATTCTTACCGAGCACCCCAATGCCTGCCTGACCTGCCACCGCCGCCAGCGTTGCGGCCCTCATGATATCTGTTTGCGTCATGTCTCCGTTACCGAGCGCTGCGTCAGCTGCCCCAACAACCGGCAATGCGAACTCCAGGATGTCGTGGACTATATCGGTATGCCGGAGATTCCATTACCATACCAGTATAAAGAGCTGCCGGTTGATTATTCCCGTGAGCCGCTTATTCGCCGGGATTACAATCTCTGTATCCTGTGTGGGCGCTGCGTCCAGATGTGTGCTGATATCCGCGGCATCGGGGCTGTCAGCTTCAGCCGGCGTGGCTTCGATACCGTGGTCGGTACGGCCTTTGACCGGCCGCTCCAGGAATCCGGCTGCCGTTTCTGCGGGGCCTGCGTCGAGGTGTGCCCCACCGGCGCCCTGATGGACGAAGGATCCCAGTTCCAGCCGGACTATGACTGGATGTCGCTAGCCGTTCCCTGTCAAAATGCCTGCCCGGCGGGGATCAATGTACCACTTTACGTTTACCTGACCGGAGAAGGCAAATATCAGGAGTCCCTGGCGGTTGTAAGGGAAAAGGTGCCTTTCCCCGGTGTGCTGGGGAGGGTATGTATCCATCCCTGCGAGGAAGCCTGTCGGCGTAGCGCCATGAACGAGCCGATCTCCATCAGGTTCCTCAAGCGCTTCGTGGCCGACCGCGATGAAGGGCTCTGGAAGCCTTTTTCCCGTCACCTCCCGGATACCGGTAAAAAAGTGGCCATCGTCGGCTCCGGGCCGGCGGGCCTCACGGCCGGTTATTACCTGGCCAAGGCCGGGCATGGAGTAACTGTCTTCGAGCAATTCTCCAGGGCCGGCGGCATGATGCGCCTCGGCATCCCGGACTACCGGCTGCCGCCGGAGGTCCTCGATGGGGAGATAGATATCATCGCCGAGGCTGGCGTTGACATCAAGCTGAATACTCGGATCGATTCCGTTGATAGCCTATTCGAGCAGGGCTACGACGCCGTTTTCCTGGGGCCGGGGGCCCACCAGGGCATGCCTCTGGGCGTTGAAGGAGACGACCTCCCCGGCGTCTACGACGGCGCCTCGTTTCTCCGGGAGGTCAACCTGGGCGGCACGATGGACATTGGCGAAAAAGTGGCCGTTATAGGCGGTGGCAACGTTGCCATCGACGGGGCCCGGGTTGCTTTACGCCTGGGGGCCAAGGACGTACGTATCGTTTACCGGCGTACCCGCGCGGAAATGCCGGCCAGCCCCGAAGAAGTCGAGGCGGCTCTTGAAGAAGGTATCCAGATCGATTTTCTGACCAGTCACCTCAAGGTCCGGCAGGAAGGCGGTCGCCTGGTGATGACCTGTAATCGAAATGAGCTGGGCGAACCGGACGCCAGCGGAAGACGACGTCCGGTGCCTATCAAGGGAAGCGAATTCGATGTAGCCTACGATTGTATTATCGGTGCCATTGGTCAGAGGCCGGAGATACCGGAAGGATTCAACGTTAAGACCGGCCGGGGCAGTACCATCCGGGCTAACGAAGCGACCATGGCGACCAGCCGCGAGGGGGTCTGGGCCGGCGGCGATGCCGTTAACGGGCCGGACTCGGTGATCAGGGCTATCGATGCCGGCAGGAAGGCGGCTATTTCCATCGATAAGTACCTCGGCGGTTCCGGCAACATCGAAGAGGAGCTGACGCGCGAGAGGAAGATTGGTATCTGTGCTGGTATTACCTCGGATAGCTTCCACGATGAACACCGCGCCGAGATGCCCTGCCTACCTCCTAGAGACGTCATCGGTAACTTCGTCGAGGTAGAGCTTGGTTTTAATGAACGGGAAGGTGTCCGGGAAGGAAAGCGCTGTTTCCAGTGCGGTTTCCGTTTCCAGATAGAGCCGGCACCACGCCCACCGGCGCTCCAGCGGCAGCACACCAGCACGGACGGGGTAGAATCAGTCACCTAGCCGTAAACGCCGGTTGTCTTCCCCAAATGGGTGTCCTCACAAGCGCACAATGAAGTCCTGGGACCGTTCTTTGCCATGAATAGCACCACCGGTAGTCCGGGCGTTACCTCCAAAAAGAACGTCATCCTCGTTATCACAACGACAACGTCCTTCATCCTGCCGTTCCTGGTGGCCGCGGTGAACGTGGCCCTGCCGACCATGGGCCGGGAGTTCGGCATGGAGGCGGTGGTGATGAGCTGGGTTGGCACTCTCTACTTCCTGGCGGTGGCCGTATCCCAGGTTCCTTTCGGACGTCTTTCCGATATATACGGCCGTCGCCGGCTGTTCGTCACGGGCCTGGTACTGACCACGCTTTCCTGCTTTCTTGGCGGCATCGCCACCAACGTCCCGGTACTGATGCTGAGCCGTGCCCTCCAAGGAGTCGGGTCCGGGATGACGTTCAACAACAGCGTCGCCATCCTGAGCTCGGTGTTCCCTTCCAACGAGCGGGGCCGGGCCCTCGGGATCAGCATGGCCGGGACCTATGCCGGTATCTCGATGGGGCCGCTCCTGGGCGGTCTGCTGACCGAATACCTAGGCTGGCAAAGCATCTTCTTCGTGTCGGCCGTTCTCGGCGTTATGCTGCTGGTGCTTGTCCTGCTGGCCCTGAAGGGCGAATGGCGGGAGGCGCGGGGTGAGAAGTTCGACCTGTCCGGTTCGATTATTTACTCGATTTCCCTGGCGCTTTTCATGTACGGTTTCTCATCATTACCGGGTCTGCGGGGTATCATTCTGTTCGTGGTCGGGGTGATCGGCCTGTACTTCTTCGTGCGGTGGGAGATGAAGGCCGCCAGCCCTGTCTTCGAGTTGAACCTTTTCCGCCGGAATCGCGTTTTCCTCTTCGCCAATCTGGCGGCGCTTATCACTTATATGTCGACATTCGCCGTAACGTTCCTGCTGAGTCTCTATCTTCAGTACATCCGGGGGTACACCGCCGAGAAGGCCGGACTGGTGCTTATCGCGTCCTCCGTATTGATGGCCATCTTCACCCCTATTTCAGGGCGGATTTCGGACCGGGTGGAGCCCCGGCTGGTGGCGACGCTGGGAATGGCATTGAACTGCGCGGCCGTGGTAATGATGATTTTCCTGACCGATATCACGGTGCTGTGGTATGTCGTCCTGGTGCTGATGGTCTACGGCGTGGGTATCGGGCTTTTCGCCTCGCCAAATATCAATGCGATCATGGGCTCCGTCAAGCCAAAATTCCTGACGCTGGCCTCCGGTACGCAGGGGACGATGCGGACGTCCGGGATGATGCTCAGTATGGGCATCATGATGGTGCTCTTCTCGATATACATCGGTCAGGCCGAGATTACGCCGCAATACTACCCGCAATTCATGATGAGTGTCCGGACGGGATTTATCATTTTTACGGTGTTAGGAATAGGCGGGCTTATCGCCCAGGCGGTAGCCCGCCCGCCTTCCGGTGAAGGCGCCGGCGCGCGTCCTGAATAAGGAATCGGTAGAGCTTTCGCCCGAATAAATGTTAAAATAGCGCATCGGCTCCATTACTCTGGGGGGATGTCTTGGAAATCTTCGAGATCGGGCGGGACCTGCTCATTGTGCTGGTGGTGGCCCTGGCCGGTGGGATGCTGGCCAGATACCTGCGCCTCCCTATTATCCTGGGATACTTGGCAGGCGGTGTTGCTATCGGACCGTACGGCCTGGGTCTCGTTCACGATGTTGATTCGATCGACGCCCTGGCGAAGATCGGCGTGGTGCTTCTCCTTTTCGCCATCGGTCTGGAATTCTCCCTGAAAGAGCTGATGCGGATGGGCAAGATTGCCGTCTTCGGCGGGATTGCCCAGATAGCGTTGACCGCGGCGATCGGTTTCGGCCTGGGCCGGGCGGCCGGTTTAAGCATGACCGGGGCCCTTTTCTTTGGATTCATCATCTCCCTGAGCAGCACCATGGTGGTGCTGAAAATCCTCATCGAGAGGGGTGAGCTCGATACCACCCACGGCCGCATCATGCTGGGCATCCTCCTGGTACAGGACCTCGCCGTGGTGCCGATGATGGTGATTATGCCGGCGATTGGTGAGGGTGGGGGAGGATTGTGGGCTTCGCTGGGTATCGCCGTCGCCAAGGCGGTGGGTTTCGTCGGGGGGATGCTGCTCCTGGGTTACTGGGGGCTGCCCTGGTTTCTAAAGAAAGTTGCTGGGCAACCCTCCCGCGAGCTTTTCCTGCTGACGGTCATCGTCCTGTGCCTGGCGGCCGCCTTTGGTACCTATTATTTCGGCCTTTCCGAGGCCTTCGGCGCCTTTGCCGCCGGCCTGCTGATCAGCCAGTCCGGATTCGCCCGGCAGGCCTTCGCCGATATCCTGCCGCTGCGCGATACCTTTGCCGCCCTCTTTTTTGTCTCGCTGGGCATGCTGGCCAATTTACAGTTCATCGGTGATAACCTGATAAC
>DAOULX010000028.1:0-13992 GCA_034414775.1 Dehalococcoidales bacterium | reverse complement strand
GCCCAGACTTGATCCCAGAGTGCCGGCCCAGCAAATATTTTCACAGGCGACATGATTCATACGATTGTAGGCAAATTCTCTGATATTCTCGGCAACTAATTTAACGGCTCTATATGCTACTGCTCTGCTTGCTTCGGAACGTATCTTGGATACATACGCCTCAAAGGCATGGGTAAAATTATCGAAGGTTGTCCCCGCCGCGATACGTGACGGCTGGCACCGCACCAGCAAAGGATCGGTAAGTGAGGTATAGCAGCACATTCCCGGCACCACCGCTAATTCCTTGAGCCTGATATTATAACTGGTGTTCGTAAAAGCGCAACCCATAGAATTTTCGGCTCCTGTACCCGCCGTGGTGTTAACCGAGATCTGTGGCTTTTTGATGGGCTTATACTTCTGCATCAGCTCTCTGGGCTTGTCCAGTTTAAATGCATACTCGGAGATATGGTTACCATCGTTGGCATCGACAACCCGAATTGCTTTGCCACAATCATGCGAACTGCCACCCCCGACGGAGACCACCCCGTCACACTCAGCCTCCTTAAAAACTCTATAGCCCTCCATAACTTGGTAATCCTTGGGGTTGGAGGTTACCTTATCGTAAATTTCCGTCGAAACACCATGGTAATTTAAGATTGACTTGATTTCATCAACAATGCCGGTCTGTCTTAAACCGGTGGTCACAATTAAAGCCTTTTTGATACCGGCCTCCTTGCATTCATTACCGACCGTGGTGTGACACCCCCATCCATTAGCTACCTTTCCCATTCGGAAATTATTAATGTAGATTATGGGGAACTCCGATATTTGATTGTTTAACATTCTCTTTCTCCTTATTTATTGCTATCTTTTTATTAATTTGGCTTTCCAAAGGTGAGTATACGAATATCCCTTTTCCGCCATATTCGAGGGACCACCTTATTAGCCGCTATAATCAAATTTCCGTATTATAAAACACATATCACTAAATAAGAATAAACTAAACCATATTATTTATCAATCACTTGCAATTTAACTTTGTTTACCTTGGCTTACATCATACTTGGAAGAAAAGGGGTAATCTGAGGGAAGGCAAATAATATAATTATGCAAGCACACATCATGAAAAAGAAGGGCATAATGCCGCTGAAAACGTCATGTAAAGGAACCTTGGTCACGCCACGGACGACATAACTGTTCAGCGGTTACGGAGTTCACGACTGGGGGGGTGGATGCTGTCAGGTTTTCGCCCTCGGGTACAACGACTCCATTCACGGTGACCTCACGTTGAATCGTCGTAACAATGACTTCCTGTAGTTCTTCGCCATTGGACAAGACAAGGTAGATTACTATCTACAATAAAAAAGTCAGAAGTGACGGTGGGTAACTTTCACTCGGAATATGAAATACGACGCCAACTTGAATGGTATTGGAAATCCTGAAGCTCACGGCTTCATGCCAAGCATTATCAGCCGCAGTAGAGCGGCTCATAGCCGGAGGCGGTGAGCCGGTGGATATGACCGCTTTCACAGGAGGGACAGCGAATACTTTTCTCCTGTGAAGGGCTGCCCGGCACCGGCAGCCTGAACCTGTGCGAACAGCCCTGACATTCGTATTCCCACTCGGACGCGGCCTCAGCCAGGTTTGAGCCCAAGGGTGACCATGAAGGTAAAGCCCTGGTATCGGTTCCGCCACACCGCGGGCAGGCGGATGTTTCTCTGGGTGGCGTATCCTGAGGAAACCTGAAAATATTACCGCAAGAGCGACACAGTATATTTTGTTCCGGCATTTTAGCTTTACTCGACTCCTTCAAGGCGACTCGATGGAAAGATCAATAAATAAAAAGTCACTCCCGACATGGCAGTTCCTGAGTTTCGACCTGTCTAGGATTTGGCGGACTTCCGGTATCGTGTAGCTGGCCAGGAGCGCCCTCGGCCAGTTCTCACGGTGGCGCCGGTTCATGAATCTGGAAACCAGCCAGACGGCGATCTTCCAGAGCGGGTACTGGTAGACCCTCCTGTTATCGCGCACGACGATATGGCCGTTCCTTTTGGTAACCCGGGCGATCTCGTTGAAAACCGTTTCAGGATGGAGCCAGTGGTGCAGCGAGGCATAGCTTATAACAAGATCGAACGAGGCATCATCAAATGGCAGTGACTCCGCCGAGGCCCGGACAAACTTGATCCTGTCTTGGAGTCCCAGGCTGCGGACATTTCCCCGGGCCTTTTCCAGCATGTCCGGTGATATGTCCAGAGCCACGATATCGAAGTGGCAGTCGCGGGCTTTAGCCAGCTCGATGGCCAGCAGCCCAGAACCGGTCCCGATATCGAGGACCCGACCGCACCTGATGCCTTTCCGAAGTACCTTCCTGACAAAATACCGGTATTCCGGCATCATGTAGCGCCGGGCACCCTTATCATACTGGATGACGGCTTCGCGTCCGGTGATGGGTTCCTCGGGCAGCGGTATCCTGCTTCCCATTTTACATCCCTTTCTTGGATGTATAGATGCCCCCGGTCCCTCCGTAGAGCTTGAGGCCGTACCTTTCGTAAATGGGCAGGGCCTGCCTATAAAGATTAAGGATTCTGTCGACGGAAGGCGGCTCCATGTCCTCGAAGGCGGCGTTGCGCATCGGGGTATGCGGCACAATCGAAACGACCACGCCCATCGATGCGGCCAGCTCGACGCCTCTGAGAATGGACTCGTCGCTTTCTCCCAGTCCGGCGATGACCATGGTATGGACCTCATTGTGATTGAAAACGTTCACGCATTTCTCCCAGACCCGCCGATAGTCCTCGAGGGTGTTCTTGCCCTTCATCGGCATCAGGTCTCTTCGGAGGTTCTCATCGAAACACTCGATATTGCAGAGGACGGTGGTAACGCCGGCTTCACGGCCCTCCCGGAGCAGTCGGCCCAGCAGGGCATAATCGTTGAGCGGTTCGAAGTTGATGGTCATCGTCAGGTCCGTCTTTTTTTGAATAAAACCGGCGGCAGTCACCAGGTCTTCCAGTCCCTTGCCGGGGGTGAGTCTGGTCCCGGTGCTCAGTGTGACATGCCGGGCCATGCCCTCTTTCCAGGCGGCTTCAGCTACCTGGGCGACGTGGTCCGGGGTCTTGTCCATGTAACCGGCCCACCAGCTCTCGATGGCGCAGAACTTGCAGCCCTTGCCGATCTGCTGGTAGCCGCAGCGCTGGTTCAGCACCGAACGCAAGTGACCGGGCTCGCCGATGACGGCGATATCGCTCATCGGGACGCCATCTGAGGTCTTCATATCGTAATATTCCGGACGGGGCAGCATGAATATTTCCGTGTATTTTTGGCCGTTTTTCAGGATTTCGTAGCGGCCATCTCCGGCCATGGTCAGGCGGAAGGGGGACCTTTCGGCGAACTTGCCATTGATTATCAGGACCGTGGTAAATAGTCCGGTCGCCGGCTGCTCGATGAGAAAGACGAACCGTCCCCTCTTGATGGCCGGGGCGTTCCAGTCCATATTCAACTCTTCTTGGAGGTCTTCCGGCACGATTACCCCGTGGGTTTGCAGCTCTACGCTGATCCGGCCCAATACGCCGCTGTCCTCCGTATACGTCTTGTAAGCCATATCCAGGGTCATTTCGATTCCTCCTTCTAAACTCCAAAATTATAAACGTCTTTAACAGCGCTGAAGCCGCCGCCGCGCACGCACCCGGCCACTGAAATGTTGGGGTCAAGCCCATACTTACGGAATATCGATGCCACCCACTCATAAAGGAAAAGCATCCGCCCGGCGTCCGGGGCAGCCATGTCTTCGAATTCGGCGCCGATGGCCGGGCTGTGCGGCACCAGGAAGGTCATCACACCCTCGGAGGCGGCTATCTCGATGCCCTTGAGTAGTGAAGCATCGGTCTCACCTATACCAGCAATAGCCACCGTAGAGACCTGTTCCCGCCCGAAGATGTCCAGGCATTTCCGCCAGGTCTTTCGATATATATCGAAAGGAATAAGGCCTTTGACCGGCATGACCTTCGGGCGCAGCTCCTCATCGAAGCACTCGATGTTGCTGGAGACTGTCGTGACGCCGGCATTTCTGGCCTCGAATAGCAGGTCATCTAGCAACGAGAAATCGCTGATGGGCTCGAACTCCAGCATTATGGGTACGGGTACTCTTTTATTAATAAGTCGAGCGATTTCAACCAGTTGTTCAAGCCCCTTGCCGGGCGTGTCCAGCGTGGCCGTAGTCAGAGAAACGTGCCGGGCGGCCCCTTCCTCGACCGCCATGGCGACCGTCTCCGCGATGTCCGCCGCGGCCTTTTCGATGCCGGAGTCCCACCAGCGCTGCACCGCGCAGAATCGGCAGGCCCGGCTGGTCTGCTGGTAATGGCAGCGCTGATTGACAACCGAGCGCAGGTGGCCGGGCCCCACGATGACCGCCAGCTTGTGACGGGGTATGCCGACAGAGGTTTTGGTGCTGTAGAAGGAGGGGCGCGGCAGGACGGTTACGTCGGCATATTTCTCTCCTTCAGCACGAATCTCGAAGCCTCCCGCTTCGTTGCGGACCAGTGCGTATGGCGACGCGGATCCTCGCCTTCCGTTGACGATGAAGACGGATATCAGCGTGCCGTTGCCCTCCGGGGATTCCAGGCAAAGCACCAGCCGTCCGGACCTCACCGCCGGGGCGTTATGTTCTTTTTCCAGCTCATCAACAAGGTCAGTGGGTATTTGGATACCACGTGACTGCAGCTCAGCCTTGATCCTGACGACTGAGGCGGGCGCCTTTTTATCAACTCGTATTTGCTCCCGTATCATATTAAAGCCACAAAACTAAGTAATATCGCCGCTGAAACCACCAGCCGGAACAAGGAGAGAAAATTGAACGCTCGCAGGCAAGCTGTCCGGTCGTGGATGTTCTTCAAGAACCTGAGGGATGGCAAGACCGCTAAAACGCCCGCCGCGAGAACAATAACCAGATACAATATCCCGAGAGACGGCGCTGCCAGCGGCAGTAATAGCGCCAGAGTGATAGTTAAGCCGGTAAGCAGCAGTCCCATCACGACGGCGGTCCGCGGCGAAGGCCGGAAAATGAGGGCCGGTGGCGCTTTTTCGCCCGGGACTATGTGCAGCGGATAGTAGGTCATGATGTGGGCCGCCTGCCAGACGGTGCCGAGCAGGTACAGGAACCACGGCAGGGCACTCTGCAGCAAGGTACCCGGTGAAAAGGCCGCCCAGCCCCCCAGGTAGATCAGGCCTACGATGGGTGGTAGCGACAGATAGCCAATCCTGTCGCGCAGAAAGGCCGAGTACAGCCCCCCGAGCGCCAGCGCCGCCGCCAGTATGATAAAGGCAATCGGATTGAAAGTCAGCCAGGTTATCGCTAGGCTTAGCAAGGCGGCTGATATTGCCAGGACCAGGGCTTCGACGGGAGCTACCCGGCCGCTCGGGATAGCCCGTTGAGGCCAGAGCTTTTTATCTCTTTCTCTGTCGATGAAATCATTAAAGACGTTAACGGCACATGAGGCCAAGGCTACGGCGAGGAATCCTTCCAGGCACTTTGCCGCTGGAGGGAAACTACCATATGCCAGGACTGCAGCGCCGGCGGCGTTGACCGGGGTCAGCACAAAAAAGATCGGCCGGACCAGAGATAAAAATCCTGTCAGCCTTTTACGCCGATCAGTTTCTCGACCGATAGCCTGTCTTCCGGCAGATGCGGTACCGGCGGGCGTTATCTCAAGAACGACTTTCATACGCCCTCTCCGCTAAGGCGTTCCTCGTCGAGCGGGTACATGGCCCGGTATCTCGATTTCGACATCTTGCCTGTTAAAATCACGGTATTGACCGGGAACAGTCCCGGCGCCAGGTGGGCATAATATAAATGCACGCTGAGCACGAACCAGGCTAGGAAAACGGCCACGCCCCGGTGCAGGACGGCCGCCATGGCAATGCCACTTCCGCCGATGATATTGCTGGAGACGGTCGTGTAATGCATGCTCAGGCCGGTCAACGATAGCACCGGCAGGCCGATGCCGATGATGAAAAAGTCGATCTTCTGCCCGAAGGTGTAGCGGGCATACTCCGGCTTGCGGTGCTTGAAGCCGAAGATATAGAGGTTCATCTCGAAGAAGTCTCTCATGTCTTTCCAGGCGGGCAGCATGGCCCGCAGCTTCTCTTTCTTGATAGCATACTTGTAGATTAAATAACTGAAATAATAGAGAACCGTGAAGTCAACGACGTAGGCGAAGTAGTGATGGAACTGACGGGCTGTCCCCAGGCCCAGTCCATCTATCATCGTCCGTGATACCGACCAGTCCGGAAAAGCCTGGGCCAGCCCCAGCACACCGGCTAGCGTCACGCCGAACATTATCAGGTAGTGCTGGAGCTTAAGATGCGTATCGAAGCGAGTCACCTGGTCTTCGTCGGGATTATTGGCGGGCAAGGGCACGTACCCGTGTCGCAGGTTCAGACGCCAGCGGACCAGTTCGGAGATGATGGTGAGCATCATCGGGAAGATGAACAGGGCCGTCGCCAGGAAGAGCCCCCACATGACCGCCACCATTGGCAGGGTATCGATGAACTGCTCCAGGTAGGGCACGTGCGGGGCGTCCCCGTAATAGAGATAGCCGCCGGGGAAAAGGGCGGGGAAGAGGTCTACCAGGAACCAGATAAACGCCGCCATGATCGCCAGCTCCACCAGCATGACGAACGGGAAATAGACGTTCTTCGCCAGGGCGCCGCCGTCGGCCAGGCCGAATGGCTGGGTGGCGACCGTTTCCTCTTCTTGTTCTTGCCATCGGGACCAGAACCCCGGCCTTTTAGGGTAGGTCTTGCCTTCCTGCCCGGCCGGCACCGTACCGACGTCACCCTCGTAGCCCTGGAGCCGGTAGGCGCCCCGTGGGATGTCTTTCATGTCCTTCGTTTCGACCTTCGAGATGCGGCACATCAGGCAGGTGAGGTCTGGCGACCCGTACATGGGGTCGAAATGCTCATTGGACGTGAGCATGTTGGGACTGGAAATGTTCAGCCCGTGCAGAGGGCCGGGCTCCTCGGGATAAAAACAGTTGGCCGTCGCCATGACCACCCGCGGGTCGATGCCGGGGAAAACGCGGACAAGCTGCTTAATCCGGCCCCGCGGCGATTCGATCCATATCCAGTCGCCGTCCTTGATGCCGTGCTTTGCGGCGGTCGACGGGTTGATCTGGGCCGTCGGGTAAATCATGAAGCTGCGCAGCCAGGGTATCTGGCGGTACTGGCCGAGGAAATAGAAGGGCTGGCGGTAGCCGGTAGTGAGCACGTAAGGGTATCCTTTAGCCAGGTCGGGGGTGGAAACGGGACTTTCGCCCGGCTCGACGAACTGCGGCAGCGGGTCGTAGCCCATGTCCTTCAGGACGGTCGAATACAATTCGAGCTTGCCGGTGGGGGTGGGGAAGCCGCCGCCCTTGCGCCAGTAATCGGTTTTATATTTATAATATACCTGGCAGTCCCCTTCACAGGAGACCTTCATCCGGCGGCTGAACTCCTTCCATGAGATGTTGCCCCTGCGCAACTGATAATCGAGCATCTGCTCGACGTTCTCCCAGGGCCAGTGCTCCGGGGCCACTCGTTTCCCGATCTCCAGGACGA
The DNA here is from genome assembly GCA_034414775.1 of Dehalococcoidales bacterium. Lineage (GTDB taxonomy): Bacteria > Chloroflexota > Dehalococcoidia > Dehalococcoidales > RBG-16-60-22 > DAOULX01. Next base: position 6,423 of record DAOULX010000028.1, on the reverse strand, counting down.
TCTTGTTATCCGGCCAGGCCTCTCCGGGTGGCTCGACGACCTTGTTGATCGCCGAAATGAAGAAACGAGGGTGCATGTCGTAGATATCGTCCAGTTCCAGATAGTGGGCGGCCGGCAGGACGATATCGGCGTACTCCGCGGCTGGCCCCATAAAAAGGTCGAGCTGCACGCGGAAACAGTCCTCTTTCTGGTAGGCCTTGATGACGTCTTGAGTATGCGCCAGGTGGACGAGCTGCTGGCCCGCCACGGTGATCCATACCCTGATCCGGTCCGGGTGGTCCTCCAGGATTTCCTTGATGACGGTATCGGAATGGGCGGTGCGGGCCGCGCCCATCCTGTGAATATTCCCGCCCTTTATTTTCGTCTTCATTCCCGGACTGATTGGTATCTCGTTGAAGAAGTCCTCTATCAGGCCGGTCTCGGGCAGGATCCAGCTCATCATACTGCCCGGCCGCTCGATGTTGCCGGTGATGCCGCAGAGGTCGACGACGCAGCGGATGTTCTGCCCGGCGTTGGCCTGCCTCTCCAGAGAGGAGCCGACCTGGATGCAGCCCGGAGTGTCTACCGCGAAGAGCCGGGCCGCCTGCGCGATTTTCTCTTTAGGGACCCAGGTTATTTCTTCGACTTTCTCCAGCGGGTACTCCGCCGCCCGCTCTTTTAGTTCCTCGAAGCCGTAGGTCCAATTCTCGACAAACTCCTTATCGTAGAGACCCTCGCTGATGATGACGTTCATCATGCCGAGAAGCAGGGCGGCGTCGGTGCCCGGCCGCAATTGCAACCAGAGCGTGGCCCTCGACGTTATGGCCGTGGCTCGCGGGTCGATGACGATGAGGTTCTTGGCGTAGTCGAGCGATTTGATGAACCAGCAGGCCATCTCGGAATCGGCGCTGCTGATTTCGAGCTGCTTGGCCAGGACGATCTGCGTCTTCGGGTACTCACCGCCCCAGCCGTGATAGTCGCAGTAAAGGCGGCCGTAGCCGGTCACCAGTCCGTAGATGCCAATCCTGGGGCTGTGACAGACGTAGCCCGGGGTGATCGTATTGGCCGTGCCGATCGACCGGGCCAGGCGGTGGATATAGCGGTTGCAGCCCCTGCCTGTCCCCTGGGATATGCCGATGGTGTGAGGGCCGTATTTCTCGCGGGCCTCGTTAACCTTCGCCGCGATGGTATCCAGGGCCTCGTCCCAGCTTATCCGCTGCCACTCGCCCTCGCCTTTTTTACCCACTCTCTTCATCGGATACTTAATCCGGTAGGGGTTGTTGATATGCTGGAGCTGGGACAGTCCCTTGGCGCACATTGTACCTTCCGTAACCGATTCCGGGTCGCCCTCGACATGTACGATAGCCACGTCCTCTACGGTCACCAGGCAGCCACAACCGCCGTGGCAGCCTTTGCAGGTCGTCTTAACGATTTTTCTTTGGGTCATGATGGTTCCTTACAAGCGGTGCGAATATGATAAGGTCGGCAGCAGTGGCGTGTGGACACCAGCCTTGAGCAGGACGTATTTCAGTGAAACCGCCCCGGCGGTGTGCATGAAGATGGCGGTGATGAGCAGCCCGGTGGTTGCCCCGCCGGCGAGCAGGCTCAAGGAGGTAATCGCGAGCGGGATGATCATTCCGAGCGAGACCACGCCCGCCCAAAACGGCAGCGCCAGGGGGCCTCTTATTATCTGCATGGCGGAGTGCTTGGCTGTCCTTGATTGGTAGGTGGCGTTCCAGACGTAGGCTGCCATCATGACGATGTTCGCGGCCAGCACGATGCGCCCGCCTGCCTCCACGGCGGTAATATTCACCGAAGCGTCGGCTAGCCCCACGGCCAGCATCAGCGCAAAGCCGTCGGCCACTCCGGTCAGCAGTAGAATGATTGGCAGCATGGCGGTGTTCCAGAAGGGCACGCTCTTGCAGTAGCTCATGATGAAACCGCTGTAGATGCCGACCAGAAACGCGAAAATGCCGCCGGCAATGCTGAAACCGAGGTACCAACTATCCCACGCTGTACCCGGGTAAACGTTGATAGCGACGTAGCCGACAGCGAGTTGCAGGAAGACGATGCTGCCGAAATAGATGTTAAAGTTGATGCCCCGCGTGAACCAGGACGTTTTCCAGGCGGAGGTGAAGGGGATTATCGTGCGCCAGAACCGGAGCGGCTTACCGAAATATATCAGGTGCAGCGGTATCTTAAGGAACATGATGATGACCCAGCCGGCTGACATACCCCACCAGTTCCCGAAGAATAGCGAGACAAGGTACAGTCCAGCTCCGAGGGAGGTGAACACCTCGGCGATCCAGACGAGGACGCCCCGCCGCTCGATCCACTCGGTCTGCGCCATTGGTTTGATCATCCACTCATGCGTGACCATCCATTGACGTAGCGCCATTTCTATAATACCCTCCGACCTTTATCGATGTAGTATACCGAAGGGTCGGTATCATGCTCCAGGTGGAGTTGAAATCCTTTGCAGATTCTGATCAGTCGCCTGACTTCGCTGTCAGGATCATCAAGGTCGCCGAAGTGGAGCGCCCGGGCGGGGCAGACATTGACGCAGGCCGGCGTGGCATCGCGGTCAAGACCCGGCTTCAGACCCTGGGCCAGACCTTCGTCGATTCTCTCCATGCAGAAATTGCACTTCTCCGTGGTCCCGACGGTATGGCGGTACAACTTCCGGCCGGCCTTTTCGAATTCGGTCGATTCATAGCCGGGGAAGTAACCCGTGTCTTTGTCCTGGGAAAGGTAGGTCCGGTTCTGGTACGGGCAGGCGATGACACAGTAGCGACAGCCGACGCACTTGTCCTGGTCGATCCAGACGATACCGTCCGGGCGCTGCTGGGTCGCTCCCGTAACACAGACCTTGACGCATGGTGCGTCTTTACACTGGTTGCAGCGCACGGGAAACGTGGTCAGCTCGTCGGCCTTTTCTTCCCAGGCGATGAGCCTCGGCCAGGTAATCCCGAGCGGAAGGAAGTGTTCCACGCGGCAAGCAGCGATACAAGCGTGACACCTCATACACCGGCTCAGGTCAATGACCATTCCCCATCTCATTGTCTGTCAACCTTACATCTTACGCAATTAAATATTATAAAGCCTATCTAATCAATGGATATAAACGTTTTGCGTACTTCTATAATCATATTTAGTGATATTTACCAAATAGTAACTAATATGTCATAGTAACCTAAGTAACATATATTGTCAAGGATTTTCCCCGGTGATTGGCATATGGAGGAAAAAATCAATAAATAGTATTGACCCGGTAAAGGCGGTGAGATACTATGGATAATAGCCGGGGACAGGATATGGCGATCACGAAAAAAGTATTGGAGAAAATGCACTATTTTAAAGGTCTTTCCGAGGAGGAACTGGCCGGAGTCAGAAAGTGCATAGTCTTCGAAAAAAGGGTCGAAAAAGGGGAGACCGTCTTGGCCGAAGGCAACGAATCCGAGTACATGTACTTTATCGTTTCCGGGTCGGTAAAAGTCTATAAAAAGTCAACCAAAAACAAAGAACAGATACTAAAAATCAGCACCGCCGGCGAATCCCTGAACGATGTGTCCACGTTCGATGGCGGCGGCAGTGCCGCCAGCATGCTCGCTATTACGCCCGTTCGATTGTATGCCATTAAAAAGCAGGATATGGAAAAGCTATTTTTTGAAAATCCGAGGATTGCGCGGAACGTAGCCGAGGTGCTGGCCTCCAGGGTGCGCCGTGATTCCTCGCTCGTCGAGGTGCTTTCTTTCAGCCAGGTAAACAGCCGGCTGGCTAAGTTGATATTGAAACAGGCCTCAGCTACTGGCAGTCAGGTGCTATCGGATTTCACGCAGCAGGACCTGGCTGCCATGGTCGGCACCAGCCGGGTCGTGGTCAACAGGGCTTTGCGTACGCTGGAGGAAAAGGAGGCCATCAGGCTGTCCCGGCGCCGCATCATAATCACCGATGAAAAAAGACTGGCCGATCTCGCAAAATAATAATCTCTCTCAATATTTACGCTGGAACGGCCAGGGCCTTCAATTCAGCGATTGAATGGCCGCCAGCGAGGAAATCGTCGACGCCGGTCTTGGCGTCATCTTTTTCTGTCGGGAGCAAAACGAGCGAGACGTTGGCCTTCTTTCTCTTGAGGAATACCGCCAATCGTTTAACCGCCTGGGCAACGCTCGGATTCATGGAATAGTCAGAATCCGGAGCCAGAAATACCTGGCGGCCGTTACGCGTGATCATTTCAAGGTCAGGCGAGGCAGCCAGACCGCCGAGGCTATTCCTGGCTCGCCAGTTCCAGATTTCGGTCATATCGATCACGCACTCACCCTGAGAGGCAAGGGCGTCGCCTTTTAGCAGCAAACGGCTAAAAATTAACCCCCCGCCAGCCCATTTTAGCTTCAAATCGGGGGGGTTGTTTTGACGTTGGTAGCTCAAGTTGTTCAATAGATAGAACCTTTATGGCAGAATTTCGTCTTGCAGTAGTTAGCTCAGATCAATCAACCTGTTATTGATGGCCAACGATACCCGGTGTTAATATAGTACCGAGCAATCCCCAAAATTGTGAGAAACCTGGGGCGGATATGCCGGTTGTGAGTTCCAAAAAGGAGCCCTTATATACCTCAACGAAACATGAACGTTAGTTTTTTCCTGAATCGGCTCAGTCCGGTGGCTTCCTGGTTCCGCTCATCGGAAATGTTGGCCGGTCTGATTCTGGCCGTGGTAATCGGTGTCCTAGCCGGGTTTGGGGCGGTGGTCTTTCGGTGGCTCATTGGTGCGTTTCAAACCTTCTTCCTCGAAGGCGGCAGCCATGTTCTCAGCTTCATGGGTGACTACTACATCATCCTTATTCCGGCAGCCGGCGGTCTACTGGTAGGCCTTCTTGTCTATTACTTCGCACGAGAAGCCAAGGGGCACGGAGTACCGGAGGTGATGGAGGCCGTGGCGCTGCGGAGTGGACGGATACGGCCGCGCGTGGCGCTGGTCAAGGTGCTGGCATCTTCCCTATGCATCGGCAGCGGCGGCTCGGTGGGACGGGAGGGCCCTATCGTTCAGATAGGCTCCACCATGGGCTCGGCAATTGGGCAGTGGCTCAAGCTGCCCGAGGAGACGTTGCGGGTGATGGTGGCCTGCGGGGCGGCCGGCGGCATTGCTGCCACATTTAATGCCCCCATCGCCGGGGTACTCTTCGCATTGGAGGTAATCCTGGGCAGGGTGGTAACCCGCCGCTTCGGGTACGTTGTAATCAGCGCCGTGGTGGCCGATTTCCTAGCCCAGGCTTTTCTGGGGAACACCCGGGCCTTTATCTTGCCCGAATTCGGCATCGTCAGCGGCTGGGAGTTCGGCTTTTATGTTGTCCTCGGCATCCTAGCCGGCCTCGTGGCCCAGGGTTTCACACGCTGCCTCTACTGGTGTGAAGGCCGCTTTGAATCCATAAAGATCATCCCCGAGCCTCTCAAGGTTGTCCTCGGTGGTTTGTGTGTTGGTGCCATCGGGCTCTATAGCCTGGAGCTTCTTGGGGTCGGCTATGAAGGCATTACCCGCGCATTATCCGGTGAACTGGCCCTGGGTGTGCTGGCTGCTTATCTGGTTCTTAAAATACTAGCCACGTCATTTACGTTAGGGAGCGGTGGCAGCGGCGGTGTTTTCGCTCCGAGCCTTTTTATGGGAGCGATGCTGGGAACGGCGGTGGGTACTATTTTCGGTACGATTTTCCCATCACTCGCGGCACCGGCCGGGGCCTACGGCATCGTCGGTATGGCGGCCGTGTTCGCGGGGGCGGCGCGGGCCCCGTTTTCAGCGATTCTCATCATCTTCGAGCTGACTGGAAATTATGCGATCATTCTCCCTCTGATGATGGCAGTTGTTATCAGCATGCTGGTCAGCCGCGCGATTGGTCGCGAGAGTATCTATACACTGAAGCTGCTTCGCCGCGGTGTGGACCTGGAGCAGGAAGAACTTGGAGATGTATTGCGAATCACCTCGGTGAAGGAGGCGATGACCCGAGATTTTCCCACTCTCACAGCTAACATGACCATACCAAGAATTCTTAAGCAATTTCAGCAAACAGGGCACCGCGGCTTTCCCGTGCTCGATGAGGAAGGGAACCTGATAGGTGTTTTAACAGAGACCGGTATCGCCCGTAACCTTGAAGCCAGCACAGCCGATAAAAAGCTTACCGCTGGGGATATCGTAGAGAAAAATCCCGTGGTAGCCTACCCTGACCAGACGCTGGACCGCCTGCTGGAGTCCATCGAGGAAAGTGAGGCGCGCATACCAGTGGTTAGCCGAGAGAACCAGAAGCGGCTCCTGGGCGTGGTAGGCCGCCACGAACTTATCAGCTCATACCGCAAGAAGGCGAGGAGACGCTTGACTCCCCGGTTACGGCGATGAGGAGAAATGCCGCTACTGAGATGGCCGAGACGCAGCCGGCCTGATGGAGCTGGGGGGGGG
>DAOULX010000027.1:0-20845 GCA_034414775.1 Dehalococcoidales bacterium | reverse complement strand
GCCGCAAGGAGGTCATTTTCCTGAGTTCGGAAGGCAGCTATATTACTCAAGAGCGGGCCGATGTCACTCTGCGGTTGACAGTTATCGCCGCCAAGGACGGGGAGGTCCAGCAGGTCGGACAGAGCCTAGGTAGCCGTGGCGATTTCACGGCCATCGAGGGGCTGCATAAGGAAGTAAAAGAGATGGCCCGGCACGCCGTGGAGCTGCTTTCGGCACCGCAGGCCAAGGGCGGCGAGTACACCGTCGTCCTAGACCCCATACTGGCGGGGGTGTTCGTGCACGAAGCCTTCGGCCACCTGTCAGAATCGGACTTCGTTTATGAGAACGACCGCATGCGGGAGATAATGGTGCTGGGCAAGCAATTCGGAGCAGTCGAGTTGAACATCGTCGATTCGGCAGCGGAGCCGGGTCTGCGCGGCAGCTACAAGTACGACGATGAAGGCACCCGGGCGGTCAAGACCTATCTCATCCGGGAAGGGAAACTGGTGGGGCGGCTGCACTCCCGGGAGACCGCCGCCAAAATGAACGAAAAACCCACCGGCAACGCCCGGGCCATCAGCTACCGCTTTCCCCCCATCGTCCGCATGACCAATACTTATATTGAACCGGGCGGTGTAACATTCGATGATATGATAGCTGACATTAAAGAGGGCATCTACGCCAAAAACTGGTACGGCGGTATGACCAGCATGGAGATGTTCACCTTCTCAGCCGGCGAGGCTTATATGATACGGAACGGGAAAATCGCTGAGGCGCTGCGCCCGGTGATGCTGACCGGCAACGTCTTTACCACGCTTAAGAAAATCGACGCCATCGGCGACGACCTGGACATGAACCAGGGCGGCGGCTGTGGCAAGGGAGGGCAGATGCCCCTGCCTGTCTCCAACGGCAGTCCCCATATCCGCATCCAGCACTGCCTCATCGGAGGAAATTAAGTGGAAGACATCCTGACCCGGGCCGGCAAGGTCGCCCAGGAGGCTGAGGTCTTCCAGGTTACTTCCGAAGAGACCACCGTTCGGTTCGAGGCCAACCGCCTCAAGCAGCTCCAGACCAGCCAATCGACCAGCCTGGCCCTGCGCATCATTAAAGATGGACGGATTGGCTACGCTACGACGACGGGGGACGGGGACGCCGCCGGGCTTGTCGATGCCGCCGTGGAAACGGCCGAGTTCGGCCAGGAAGTCCGGTTTCACCTGCCCGACAGCCGTGAGTTCACCGATGTGGCCATCTACGACTCTGCCGTAACGTCGGTTCCCATACAGGACATGATCGGCCTCGGGGAGGCAATGGTTGATGCGGTGACCAAGAATACCCAGGGTATCATCTGCGAGGCCGGGGCCAGCCGGGGCGTCGTTTCCGTACGCATCGTGAATTCACAGGGCGGCCAGGCGGAGTATCGCAAGAGCTTTTTCAGCCTGGACCTTGAGGGGAACCTGGTGGAAGGGACGGACATGCTCTTCGTCGGGGAAAGCGAAAGCTCCTGCCATCCTCTGGACGCCCCTAAAGAGATCACCGACCCCGTCTTGAAGCAGCTCGAGCTGGCCAGAAACAAGGCAAAGTCACCGGGAGGCCAGCTACCGGTCGTCTTTACCGCCGACGGTTTCTCCGCCATGGTAATACCACTTATTTCCGCATTCAACGGTAAGACCGTCCTCGAAGGGGCTTCGCCGGTGGGCGATAAGCTTGGTGGAACCATCTTTGACAGCCGCTTCAGCCTCTACGACGACCCCACCATCGCCTATCGTCCCGGGAGCCGCCCCTGCGATGATGAAGGTGTTCCCTCACAGCGTACTCCCCTGGTCGAGGATGGCGTGGTCAAAGGCTTTTATTACGATTTGCAGACGGCAGCCCGGGCCGGGACAAAGAGCACCGGCAACGGAGGGAGGAGTCGGGGTGGACTACCCGCTCCGGCCACCAGCGCCCTGGTCGTCTCCCCCGGCCGCGCCACCTTCGACGAGATGGTCGCCGATATCAAGGAAGGGCTGGTCGTCGAGCAGCTGATGGGGGCGGGGCAGGGCAATGTCCTGGGCGGGGACTTCTCTGGTAACATTTTGCTCGGCTACCGGGTGGAGAAAGGCAAAATCACCGGTCGGGTCAAGGATACCATGATATCCGGCAACGTCTATAAGGTTTTAAAGGATATCACCGACATCGGCAGCGAGCTAAAGTGGGTGGGGGGCTTTTTACAGGCCCCACCGTTCTACTGTACCGGGCTTTCCGTTTCGAGTAAGGGATAGTAAGATGGATAAAATTAGTATAACACTACTAAGGTATATATGAATGGGCACCCTAAAGATTGTAGCAGCAAAATCCGGAAAAGTCGCAGCTGATGGGTTGAGGGATATTATTGTAGATATAGCAAGTGAAACTGCCAAGAAGGTTATCTGGCCTTCATGAATTGTCGTTCTGAGCGCAGCGAAGGATATCGGGGTAGGGTGGGAATAATCGCCACCCCACACCGAGATTCTTCGGTCGCCGCGCTCCCTCAGAATGACATAAGAGTAGGTGTAAGGAGGAGCGAAGATGTCCACTATCGGTGAAATATCGCCCAAATCGAGGTTGGCGGTCACGTTGCTGGCTTTTTTCCTCGGTAGCCTGGGGATACACAGGTTTTATCTCGGTAAAATTATCACCGGCATCATCATGCTTATCACGGCCGGGGCACTGGGCATCTGGACTCTGATTGATTTTATAATGGCTGTCGCCGGTGTCATGAAAGATAAAGAAGGCAGGCTCATAAAGAACTGGTAGGGCTGGCTGGCCTGGGTTACAGAGTTCTTCCACGGCAGGACTCTGGCAATAAAATGCGGGAGGGTGATATGGAGTTCCTGCTAATATTCTTTTACATAGCGGTTGCCGTGGTAGTATTCATCGCTTGGGCGCAGATATTTTCCAAAGCCGGCCACAGCGGATGGCTGTGTTTGTTGTTGATTATCCCGCTGGTAAACATAATCCTCTTTTTCTGGTTTGCCTTCAGTCAATGGCCAGTAATTCGCCGGAGTAATATTGACCGCCCACTATCTTCTTAAGCGCGTAAAGGGGTAAAATAACATTATGAACGACATCATCAGAATCACGGCGCGCCCCAAGCTCAACTCACCCAACCTGGTCGCGGCCTGGCCCGGCATCGGCAACGTCGCTATGATAGTCGTCAACTACCTGAAATCCAAACTCCCCTTCAAGGAACTCGGTTACCTGGACGCCTCGTATTTCTTCGATCCTATCGGCGTGACCGTCCGGGACAACGTCGTCGAGGAGCCCAGCTTCCCCCAGAGCCAGTTTTTCTACTTCAAACCTCCTGGCCGGAAGAAAGACCTCATCCTCTTCATCGGTGATGACCAGCCCGCCACCAAGAGCTACGAGCTGGCCCATGCTATCCTGGACGTGGCCGACCGTTTCGGGGTCCAGAAGGTCGTGACCTGCGCCGCCGCCATTACGCGTATCCACCACACCGAGCCGCCCAAAGTCTGGGGTGTTGCCACTAGCCACCTGCTGGCCTCGGAGTTGCGCCGGTACAATCTGGAGCACTCCACCAACCTCCAGATAGCCGGACTCAACGGCCTGCTACTGGGCGTGGCCAAAGAAAGGGAAATCGACGGTATCTGTCTGCTCGGCGAGGTACCCATCTACGCCAGCCGCGTGCCCAATCCCATGGCCGCCCTGGCCGTTCTTAAGATTCTCACGAGCATTCTCGGTATCAAGGTCGATTTTGCCGACATGGCCAGGATGGCCGTCGAGGCCGCCGAGAGGATCAAACAGGTGGCCGCCCAGGCCATGGAAGAATACATAGACTACTTTACCGAGCCTATCTGGGAGCGCGGCCAGGAAGAAGACGAGGAAGAGGAAGACTAAATCATCTACCAACATATCAGACGATGAAATTGCGGAAAAATACTACCACGGTAGGGCTGAAGTCCCTCCGGGGCGTTAAAATCACCGGGAACAAGGTCAGGCTGCGTGAAAAAAAGATGTCTGACGTCCGGGCTGACTATAAATGGCAGGCGGACCCGGAGCTTTCCCGGCTCGACGCGGCTGACGAGATTGTCCTTCCCTTCTCTTTTTATTTGCTCGACTACGCAGCCGAGCTACACCGGCCCAGGTCCCGCCGGTTCCCTCTGGCCATCGAGACTTTCGAAGGCCTTCACATCGGCAATTTCACTATCTATGACGTCGATGAAAAGGCAGCCGAGGCCCAGGTGGGCATCATGATCGGCGACCGCAATTACTGGGACCGGGGCTACGGTGCCGATGCCATGAATGCCATGTCCGACTATATTTTCCACTCGATGGCGCTTGACCGTCTTTACCTCAAGACCCTGAACTGGAACATGCGGGCACAAAAGTGCTTCGCTAGGTGCGGTTTTACGCCCTGTGGTGAGATGAGCCGCAACGGTCAGGTCTTTCTGTTGATGGAGCTGACGCGGCGGCAGTGGAAAGACCGCCGGGGGAGCGACTCAGATAGACACTGATTACCAGCCTATCGAATGGATTGGCGATATGGTCAGGATGGTCGACCAGACCCGCCTGCCCCGGGAGGAGGTTTACCTCGACCTCGGCGACTACCGGGGCGTCGTCTCGGCCATCAAGGAGCTGAAGATAAGGGGCGCCCCGGCCATCGGGATAGCGGGGGCTTATGCCGTGGCCCTGGGCGCCCTTAAAATCGGAACGGCGAATAGAGACGCTTTCCTGAAAGAGCTGGATGCCGTCATCGACACTGTGGCCGCTTCCCGGCCAACCGCGCGTAACCTGTTCTTCGCCCTGGAAAGAATGCGCCGCGTCGCGGCCGCCGGACAGGCTGTCCCCCAGATTACCAAGGCCCTTGTCCATGAGGCCGTCAGTATCCACGCCGAAGAAGCGGACGCCACCCTTCACCTGAGCCTCCTGGGCGCGGGACTTGTCCAGGACGGTTGGACGGTCCTAACCCATTGTAATACCGGGCCGCTGGCCACCTCCGGCTATGGCACCGCCCTGGGGGTCATTATTGCGGCGCACCGCCAGGGAAAAGACGTCAACGTCTTTGTCGACGAGACCCGGCCTTTGCTCCAGGGTGCCCGGTTGACTACCTGGGAGCTTCAGAAGGCGGGTGTGCCGGCTACGTTGATAACCGATTCCATGGCCGGGTATTTCATGAAGCTGGGGCGGGTTAATTGCGTTATCACGGGCGCCGACTGCATCGCTGCCAACGGGGATACCGCCAATAAAATCGGGACCTATACGCTGGCCGTGCTGGCCGGCGAGAACGGCGTTCCCTTCTACATCGCCGCGCCGACCTCCACCATCGATATGTCCCTGGCGACCGGGGACGATATTCCCATCGAGGAGCGCCGCCCCGATGAGGTGACTTGCGTCCAGGGAGTGCCTATCGCCCCGGAGGGCTTTGCCGCCGCCAATCCCGCCTTTGACGTTACCCCTCACCGCTACATCACCGCCATCATCACGGAGAAGGGAATAGTCAAGCAGCCGTACGGGGAGGGGCTGCGGAACATCATGGGCGCATAAAAGAAAAACCCCCTTCCGGGGGCGGGCCTCTTCTCAATTTTGTATACACATTATACCATACATTCAGTACAACTGTCAAGTTTTTGTGCGTGTGGGTTCGGCTAGGTTGTGGTTAGCATTGGTAACCCGCCTGTATTTTTTTCGGAGATGATCGAAGATGGCACGAATGGAAAAGATAAAAGGTATTTTGAGAGCCATTGATGATGATAGAAAAATCCTGGAGGTTCTGTTACCTGATAATGTAATACATGTACAAACCACGTTTCCAGATAATTGGACGCCTAATATTAAACACTATCGATATTTAGAGAAACTCGAATGGGAAACACCAGGTATCCTCAGCTATCTAGGTAAAAGCGTAGAAATCCAATTATCTGATGGTGTAGCCGATAAAATAGAGACTATTGATTGAATTATTCACCCTAATAAGAATGTATGACTGGCAGCTGAATCCACCAGAAAAATAAGCCAGTAGCTCTCTTAGAATGCGAACAGCTTGCCGGCTACCTCGGCCAGACGCATCAGGGCCCCCGGTATGACCCCCAGCAACAGCACACCCAGCACGCAGATGAACAGGGCCACTCTCGGCGCCGCCGTGGAAGGCACCTTCTCCGTCGACATGACCTGACCGAACCACATCACCTTCACCACGCGCAGATAGTAGTAGGCGGAGATAACGCTGTTGATGACGGCGATGATAACAAGCCACAGCAGGTCGTTCTGTACCGCCGAGCTGAAGATATAGAATTTGGCCATGAAACCGGCCGCCGGCGGCATACCGATTAGCGAAATAAGACAGAACGTCAATGCAAGAGCCAGCACCGGCGCCCGCCTGAACATCCCGGCATAGTCGGAGATCTCGTCGCTATTAATTTTGTTGGAGATCGCGATGACCGCGATGAAGGCCCCCATGTTGGTCAGGGCGTAGCTGGCCAGGAAGAAGAGCACGCCGCTCTGCCCCGCGATTGAAGCCGGAGCGTGACCCAGCGTGGCCACGCCCACCAGCAGGTAGCCGGCCTGAGCGATGCTTGAGTACCCCAGCATGCGTTTGATATTGGATTGGGGGATGGCGGTTACGTTGCCGATGATCATGCCGGCCACCGCCAGAGCGGCGAAGATAATGCCCCAGTTCATCGCCAGCCAGTCCGGCATGCCGAAGGCGGAGAAAAATACCCGTAAAATCAGAGCGAATCCGGCCGCCTTGCTGGCGACGGACAAGTAGGCGGTCACGGGAGTCGGGGCGCCCTCGTAGACATCGGGGACCCACATCTGGAAAGGGACGGCGGCGATCTTGAAACCGAATCCGGCGATCAGCATCACGATGCCCATCAGCAGGGCCGGACTCGCCAGCGCCGCGTCCCGCGTCAGTGAACCGATGGCCCCGGCGATGTTACCGAGCTGTGTCTGGCCGGTGAATCCGAACACGAAGGCCATTCCGTAGAGTAGCACCGCCGAAGCCACCGACCCCAGCAGCAGGTATTTCAGCGAGGCTTCGGTGGACTTGCGGTCCTTAAGGAACCCGACCAGTATGTAAAGGGAGATGCTGGTGAGCTCCAGTGAAATGTAGACCGATATCAGGTCCGTGGCCGCGGCCATAAGCATCATGCCCATGGTGGAGATCAGTATCAGAGCGTAATACTCGCCCTGGAACCTGGCTAGCTTGCTGATATAGTCCTGCGTGGCCAGGATTACTAGCAGGGCGATGCCCAGGAACAGCAGCTTGAAGAAAACAGCGAAGCTGTCCACTACCAGCATCTGGTTGAAGAAGGACAGGCGTACGTCCCAGAAGCTAAAGCTGAAAATTCCGCAAACGATAATGCCGATAACACTGATTACCGCCAGCGCTCCTTTCCTGGCCACGAAAAGGTCGAGCACGATGACGACGATGGCAAAGGCGAGCAGGATTATCTCCGGCAGCACCCCGAACCAGTCGGGCAAGCTCTCTAAATTGAAGGTTATCAGGCTCAAATTGCTCTCCTTAGCCGCCAATCAGGTTTACTATCGGCGTAATGCCGAGCTTGAAAACGTCCGTCAGAACGGCCGGGTAGATACCCACCGCCATGATGACCGCTATCAGAAAGAACGTGTAAAATTTCTCCAACCCATCAGCGTCTTTAACGCTGTCGAATTGTTGCTTGACCGGACCGAAGAATGTCTGCTGGAGCATCCAGAGGATATAGCCTGCCGTGAGAACCACGCCGATAATGGCGATGATCGTGTAGACCTGTAAGTAAGGCACTACGCCGCTGGAGTAGCTCCCCAGGAAGATGAGAAACTCGGCGGCGAAGCCGCTGGTGGTGGGCAGGCCCAGCGAGGCCAGTCCGGCGATGGAAAAGACGGCCGCCATTACCGGGACCTGTCGGGCCAGGCCTCCAAGCTGGCGAAGATCCCTGACCTCGATATTATGAATAACCAGTCCGGCCATGGCAAAGAGCAATCCGGTGACGATGCCGTGGCTGAACATCTGCAAGGCGGCACCCGTCAGGCTCACCTCTCCCAGGGCGAAGATGCCCAGCAGGACGTAGCCCATGTGGCTGATGCTCGAGTAGGCGATCATCCGCTTGATGTCGGACTGCATCAACGTCACCGCGGCACCGTAGAGTATGCCGATGAGGGCCAGAATTATCAGAAGTTGAGCGTACTGCTGGGCCACCGGAGGGAAGAAGCCGACGCAGAGCCTTATCATCCCGTAGCCGCCCATCTTGATGAGTACCCCGGCCAGCATCACGCTGACCGCCGTGGGGGCGTCCGTATGGGCGTCCGGCAGCCAGGTGTGGAACGGGAACATTGGCAGCTTTACCGCGAAGCCGATGAAGAGCAGCCAGAAGATGGCCGCCGCCGGCATCACGGCCTGCGCCATGCCCAGCCCCTGGTTGGTAATGTCCACCATGCTCAGGGAGTGGGGGTCGGTGGCGAAGTAGAGACTCAAAATACCGGCCAGCATGAAGGCGCTGCCGGAAAGGGTGTAAATGACGTACTTGATGGCCGAGTATTCCCGGCGTCCCGAGCCCCAGATGGAGATAAGGAAATACATCGGGATGACCTCGATCTCCCACATGATGAAGAACAACAGCAGGTCGAGGGACATGAAAACGCCCAGGATGCTGGTCTCGAGCAGCAGCAGCCAGGCGAAGAACTCGCGGGGGCGATCGTGCACTTTCCAGGAGATGAATACCGCCAGGAATCCCAGGAAGGCTGTCAGCAGGACGAGGGGCATGTTGAGGCCGTCCACGCCAAGGTGGTAGTAGGAGTTGAGGGGGGCTATCCAGAGGTACTTCTCCTCGAACTGTATGACGCCGGCCATGGACGCCGAGCGGTCAAAGGCAATAAATAGATAGATCGCCAGGGCGAAAGGTATGGCGGTAAACACGGTCGAGACCCAGCGGATGGCACTGCCCCGTTCGCTGGATATGAAGGCGATGATTATCGCCCCCACCGCCGGGAGGAAGAGTATCGTCGATAACCAGTTAAAGTCCAACTATGCCATCCTTACCTTTTCTTTCCTGTGTCCTCTGGTTATTCCCCATTTTCTTCATATCATCCTGAACGGAGTGAAGGATATCAAGGAGGGGGCATTTTCCCACCCTGCCGAGATTCTTCGCTTCGCTCAGAATGACATATTAACAATTACCCGAACAAATATACGCAAATCATAATAATAGCCACCCCGATGCCGATGAAAAGTCCGTAAATCTGGAGCTGCCCGGTCTGCGCCCGCCGGATGGCCCGGCCGCCGTTCGTGATAATCGAGGCCGCCCCGTTCACCGCCCCGTCGACGCCCTTGCTGTCGAACAGCTCGAATCCGGTGAACAGACCTTTGATCATTAGAATCCTGATGATGATGCCCTCATAGAGTTCGTCAAAGAAATACTTGCGGTAGACCAGCGTATAAAGCGGTCCGAAGACCCTGCCCAGTGACTCGGCCGTTATCCACTTGCGGCTGTAGACGGCGTAGGCGGAGAAGATGCCAAACAAAGCCACCACGAAGGATATCAACGGTAACGGCACGCCCTCGACAGTATGGCCGAAGATAGTGACAATGTTCCCGATACCGTGCCCGGCCGCTTCGCCGTGCTCGAGCCCCATGAACTCATTGAATCCACCAGTGAGGTTCCACCATCCGGCAATCACGGCCAGGAAGGCCAGGAAGACCAGCGGGCTGACCATTATCCACGGCGACTCGTGGATATGGCTGTGGTCCTTTCCATCGTCGGTGGCGCCTCCTCGGTACTCGCCATGGAAGGTCATGAAGATGGCGCGGAACATGTAAAAGGCCGTCAGGAATACCGTTATCATGGCGAACCAGAACAGGACCGGCTGGGCCTCCAGGGCGACGGCCAGTATCTCATCCTTGCTCCAGAATCCGGCCAGCGGCCAGATGCCGGCCAGGCTCAGCGAACCGATCAGGAAAGTCGCGTAGGTCCACGGCATGTGTTTGCGCAGACCGCCCATCAATCTCATATCGAAGGTGCCGGTGGGGTGGTTGACGCTGCCGGCCCCCATAAAGAGCAGGGACTTGAAAAAGGCGTGGGTGAAGAGGTGGAACATGCCCACGGCCGCGGCGCCCTTGGCTATAATGAGCAGCTCCTCGGTGCCGACGTGGAGTTCGCCGGCGTGGATTTCCTCGGCCAGCAGCATGCCCATCGCCCCCAGCCCCAGCATCATGTAGCCGATCTGGCTGATGGTCGAGTAGGCCAGGACGCGCTTGATATCGGTAGCGGCCAGCCCCATGGTGGCGGCGAAGATGGCGGTGAACCCCCCGATGACCGCCACCAGCGTGATCGCCTCCGTCGAGTAGATGAAGAGCGGAATAGTGCGCGCTACCAGGAATACGCCGGCGCAGACCATCGTGGCCGAATGGATGAGGGCGCTGACCGGGGTAGGGCCTTCCATGGCGTCCGGCAGCCAGACATGGAGCGGAAACTGGGCCGACTTGCCGATGGCCCCGGCAAAGAGGCCGATGGCCGCCCACATGAGCACCGTCCCACCCAGGATGCCGGCTATCGCCAGCTCATGGAGTTCGTGAATGTCAAAGGTGCCAGTGTTAAAATACAGGATCAATATGCCGGCCAGGAAACCGAAGTCGCCCACCCGGGTGGTTATGAAGGCCTTCTTGGCGGCGTCCGCGGCCGATTTGCGGTGGAACCAGAAACCAATCAACAGGTAGGAACAGAGACCGACCAGCTCCCAGAAAACGAATGTGAAGACGAGATTGTCCGAGAGCGCCACGCCGAGCATGGAGAACGTGAACAGGGACATATAGGTGTAATACCGGTAGTAACCAGCCTCGTCGCCGTGCATGTAGCCGATGGAGTATATCTGCACCATCAGGCTGACGACCGAAACGACCACGGCCATGACTATGGCCAGCTGGTCGGCGATCAGTCCCAGGTGGAAGTTAAAATTGCCTATCACCATCCATGATACGTCCGGCACCAGGATCTCATGGTGCTCCGCCGACATGACGGAGAACAGCGCCCAGATGGAGAAAACCGCCGAGATGCCGATGGCCAGTATGGTGACGTAGCCGTAGACCTTCGACTCAGGTCTCACGAAAGGCCGGAGAATGAGGCCGTTGATGATGAATGCGGCCAGCGGCAGCAGCATGATGGCCCAGATGTACTGGTGAGATATCATAGCTTCCTCAGTACGTCCTTGATAACGTGTTCCTTGTCCTGGGGTACCAGAATGGAATACTCGGCCAGTTCCTGGCCGATAGGCAGTCCGTTGACGGGCATGATGCGGGCGGGAATACCCTCAGCCTCGAAGCATTCCTTCCATATCTCGGCCATAACCAGGGTTTTTGCCTGTTTAACTTCTATCCACATCTAACTTAAAATTCCTTTACTATCGTATAGTGGATAGCAACTGCTACTATCATTAAAATACTTGTTCCTATCTTTATTAAAGCTGATGCCCATTTTTTTACTTCAAATTTTTCACCAATATCCTTGATCAATCCGCCTAAAAGATCAGCGGCACCATTAACAAATAATACCAATCCTCCTATATACAGCCCTCTCCATAACCAGATCCATTCATTACTCGTTTAACCTCACCCCCTGACCCCCTCTCCTTTGAAGGAGAGGGGGAATCGTCTTAAGAAGAAGGGCTGCGCCCTTCTTAGACGCCCCGTTCTGCTTTTTGTATCCTTTTTTAGTCCTCCACTTTATTCTTTTCTTATCCAATCGGGAAGATAAGCTATTTCTCTTTTATGACACCAGTGCCAGCACCTTGTCTCCCAGGAAGAACGGCCAGACAACGATACCCAGGATGATTTTCCACCAGACCAGGTTAGAGAAACCAATCGTAAATATCCAGCCCATGAACCAAATGACCCCAGCGAGCCCACTACCCGAGTTCTTCATATCGCCTCCTTCGTTCAGGCGTTTACGGGACTACCATTTCATAAGGTTAATATTGTTCGCGTCGATATCGGCCAGGCCGCGGAAAATGGCCAGGATTATGGCCAGTCCGACGGCCACCTCGGCGGCCGCTACCACCATCACGAAGATGGCGAAGACCTGCCCGGTTAACAGCAGCGGCACGATATAGCTGGAGAAGGCCACCAGGCTTATGTTCACCGAATTGAGCATCAGCTCAATACACATCAGGATTATTACGGCATTGCGCTTCGTCAATACGCCGTACAGCCCGATGCAGAACAGCAACGAGGCCAGGATTAGGTAATGTTCCAGCCCTATGGTCATTATTTCTCCCTCGCGATGACGATGGCGCCCAGGATAGCGGCCAGTATCAGTGCCGCGGCAATCTCCACCGGCAGGATAAAACCATTCTCACTGAATAGCTTAGTAGCCAGGGGAACGATTGTCGGGGTTAGCGGCGCTTCAGAAGCAACCTGCCAGGATGTCTTGGTGACGGTATAGACTATGATGCCCAGCAGCACTACGGCGACGACAAAGACGGGCAATTTCAAACGGTTGGCCGGGCTGCCCTGCTGGACCTCACGGGTCATCATGATGGCCAGGATAATTAGCACCGATATCGCCCCGACGTATACCAGTATCTGTACCGCCGCCAGGAAATCGGCGCTGAGGGTAATATAGATTCCCGCCACGGTCAGGAAACAGAGAACCAGGGACAGGGCGGCGTGGAAGACGTTGCGTAGAAAGACCACGCCGAGGGCCGCGATAACGACCACCACCGCCATAATCCAGAATGCTACCGCCAGTCCCATTAGTTCCTTTTCTCCACTATCTTATCCACGAGCAGGGTCTGCTTGGGCAGTTTGCCGGCGATTTCAGGATGGTAGTACCCGCTGACGGGCTGGTCCGGCGATTCCAGCATCTCGTCGGCGTCCTGGATGATATCCCTCCGGCGGTACTGGGCTCGCTCGTAAGAATAGCCCATAAAGACGGCATCAAAGGGGCAGGCCTCGACGCACAGGCCGCATTGGATGCAGTAGCCCGTATCCACACGGTAGGTCATCACTTCGTACTTGTTGTTTTCCGGTTGGGTTGCCGTGACAATCTCGATAGCGCCCTGAGGGCAGGCCTTGGCACAGGTGCCACAACCGGTGCACTTCTCGCGGCTCCAGACCAGGTGGTTGCCGCGGAACCTCCGGGACATATTCAGGCACTGGTCCGGGTACTGGTTGACCGTGGGGTGACGCAGCAGATGCCTGATGGTCACCATCAGGCCCTTGATCATGCCCAGCCCGGTTCGTTCAAACATTAGCCCGACCCCATCCGAACTTGAAGAATCTCGACAATATTAACACCAGCACCCCCATGATGGCGATATTGATGACAACGGCGATCCAGGGGAGGCCGTCCGGCCAGACGAGCACCTGAATGGCCGTGATGAACAGATTCAGTAGCGCCAGCGGGAGGAGGAACTTCCAGGCCAGCGCCATGAGCTGGTCGATGCGCACGCGGGGGAGGGTCGTCCTGGTCCATACCATGACGAAGAACACGATTAGCACCTTGATGATGAACCACAGCCAGGGAGGCAGCAGCGGGCCTTTCCAGCCGCTGAGGAAAAGGGTGGTGATGATGGCGGAAAGGGCAATGGCCTCGGCGTACTCAACCAGGTAGAACATGGCGAACTTCATGCCGGAGTACTCGGTATGGAACCCGGCGGTCAGCTCGGAGTCCGCTTCCATAAGGTCGAACGGGCTGCGGTTAATCTCGGCGCACCCGGCGGCGAAGAATATCAGGAAGCCCAGCGGCTGGAGCAGGATGAACGGGATGTTCTGCTGGACGACGATCTGGTTCATCGACAGGGAACCGGCCACCAGCACTACACCCACCACCGACAGTGCCAGGGGGATTTCGTAGCTGACCACGGCGGCGACATTCCGCATGGCCCCGAGAAGGGCATACTTGTTGCTGGAGCCCCATCCCGCCATGAAGACGCCCACCGTGGAAACCGAGGCGACGGCGACGACGTACAGAATGCCGATGTTAAGGTCGGCCAGGATGGCCCCGTTCTGGAAGGGTATCACGGCGAAGATCAGGAGTACCGGGAAAAAGGCGATGACCGGGGCCAACCAGTGGACGGGCTTGTCGGCCACGGCCGGCACGATGTTCTCCTTGAGCAGCACCTTGATGGCGTCCGCCACCGGCTGGAGGGCGCCGAAGGGGCCGGTACGGTTGGGGCCGAGGCGGGACTGCATGCGCCCCATGCCGCGGCGTTCGATGTAGATGGCACCCAAAACCATAATGAGAACGAACGCGATGGCAGCGACGGTGAAAAACGCCCAGTGCCACCAGTAGTTGACCGGCCAGTCCGGGGGTACCGGCTGGGCCAGCCACCCGGCGGCGCCGAAATCATAAAGGGTCGTCACTATCTATCGACCTCGCCCATGGTAATATCAATGCTGCCGAAAATAACTATAAGGTCGGCCACCTTCCATCCCCGTACCATCTCGCGCAGGGCGGTGAGGTTAATGAGGCTGGGGGGACGGACGTGGCAGCGGTAGGGGGCAATCGACCCGTCCGAGACCACATAAAAGCCGAGCTCGCCCTTGGGGCCTTCGATATGGGCATATGCCTCGCCGGGGGGTGGGTAAAAAACGTGGGGAACCTCGGCTCTAATCGGTCCCTCGGGCACGGCCTTTATGGCCTGCTCGACGATATGCAGGCTCTGCTTCATCTCTTCGATCCTGACGCGGTAGCGGTCGTAACAATCGCCGGTCTCACATGTCGGGATGTCGAAATCGAAGTGGTCGTAAATTGAATAGGGATCGGCCCGGCGCAGGTCCCACTTGACGCCGCTGGCGCGGGCCACCGGGCCGCTGATGCCGCAATTGACGGCTAAATCCCTGGGCAGGATTCCCACGCCCTTGCCGCGGGCCAGGATTATCTCGTTCTGCTTCACGAAGAAATCGAACTCTTCCAGGAATCGTTTTTCCTGCTCGACGAGTTTTGCCACCGCCGGCAGGAATTCCGCGGGTATATCCTGGCTCATGCCTCCGACGCGCATGAAGTTGTGCATGAGCCGTTGCCCGCAAAGCATATCCAGGAGGTCGTAGATTTTCTCCCGCTCGCGCCAGAGGTAAAAGAAGGGCGTGCCGAGGGCACCGGCATCGTTGAACCATGCTCCGACGGCGAGGCAGTGGTTGGCAAAGCGCTGGAGCTCGGCTATGATGACGCGGACGTATTCGGCGCGCTCCGGTACCTTGATGCCGGTCAGCTTTTCCACAGCCAGGCAATAACCGAAGTTGTTGTTCATGGCGGATACATAGTCCAGACGGTCGGTCAGGGGTATGCAACCGGTGTAGGTACGTTCTTCCATCAGCTTCTCGATGCCGCGGTGCAGATAGCCGAAGATCGGTTCGATGTCAAGGATAACCTCGCCATCGAGGGTGGCCCTCATGCGGTAAACGCCGTGGGTGCTGGGGTGCGCTGGCCCGAAGTTCAGGACAAAAGGCTCGGTCTTGAGGGTCATTTCCCGGACGGTCGTCACCCGTTCCAGTCCTTTCTCAGCGGGTGCCCCGGGAAACCATCCCAGAGGACAATGCGCTTCATATTCGGGTGGCCTTCGAATTTAACGCCCATGAGGTCGTAGACCTCGCGTTCCTGGAAATTGGCCCCCTGCCACAGGCCGGTGACCGATGGCACCACAGGGTCGTTACGATCATAGGCGCGGGTACGGAAGACCAACGAGCGATTATGCTCCAGAGAGGTAACCTGGTAGACGACCTCGAAATAATGATAGTAGTCCACCGCGGTTACATAGTTGAAATAATCGAACTTCAGGTCGGGCGTGTCCCTGAGGGAAGCTGCCACATCGAGCAGGGAGCCGCTTTTTACCAGCAGTCTATCGCGGCCGTCTTCCTCGAAGCAGCCCGGGAATTTCTCTTCCAACCGGGTGGCGATTTCATCAATCGGCGCGGCTACCGTCATGCCCGGTCACCTCTTTTGAGCACCTCGCGCGGGTCCGGCACGGCCTTGGCTTTGGCGATTTTCTTCTGCAATTTCTGAATGCCGTAAATCAGGGCTTCGGGTCGCGGTGGGCAGCCGGGTACGTAGACGTCCACCGGTACGATCTTGTTGTAACCGGAGACAACGTTATAACCCGAGCGGAAGATCCCGCCGCTGATGCCGCAGGAGCCCATGGCAATCACCCATTTCGGCTCCGGCATCTGGTCGTAGATACGCTTAACGACCGGCGCCATTTTCCAGGTCAGCGTTCCCGCCGTAATCAGGAGGTCAGCCTGGCGGGGTGAAGCCCGCATGATCTCCATACCGAAACGGGAAACGTCAAACCGGGGGGCCAGCGAGCCCATCCATTCCAGACCGCAACAGGCGGGGTAGCAAACGGCGGTCCAAAGAGAAGACCGTCGCGCCCAGTCGATAATGGTGTCAACGGATGTAAACAGGAGGTTGCGTTTGAGGTCCTCATCCAGCCAAGCATCCGGGTCCGGGATGGTTTCCCGGCTGCGCGCTTTAAAATCTTCGATTATCCGGCCTTCGTACCGGTCGAGATCATCCGAATCGTAGATATACTCTTTCTCGTAGCTTATTTCCATTCGAGGGCCTTCTTCTTCCAGGCGTAGAGATAGCCGATAAAGACGATAAACACGAGTACGAGCACGACAATCAGGCTGGTGAGTCCGAGTTCCCGGAGATGTACCGCCCAGGGGTAGAGAAAGACGACCAGGACGTCGAGAGCGAGGAACACGAGAGCGTAGAAATAGTAGTGGAAGTTGAACTGCACCCAGGTCTTGCCGATGGTTTCCATGCCGCACTCGAAGATGGAGCTTTTAACGGGGTTGGGATTGTGGGGGATGATCTTCATGAACCGCAGGACAATGGGGATAATTACCATGATCAGAGAAAAAAGGACGGCGACGATCAAAAACAGGCCGACTAATCCGTAGTTCGCGAGCAAATGTTCCCCTGTCTAGCTATCTCGTATTTAATTTCGGTCTGCGGGTTCCATCCCCAGTGATAGAGGGTATAAATCCAGCGCCTAGTATACCACAGGTATTTTGAAAAATGCAACAACAATGGGGCTGTCATTGCGAAGGAGCGAAGCGACTGTGGCAATCTCCTGTTTACGTAATAGTAATTATGCCAGCAATTTCATAAACAAAGGTAGAGATTGCCACGGGCTCCCGCCTTCGGGACCGCTTGTCTATCTGGGAGGACGCCCTCGCAATGACAAACGGTCCTCTACCCCCCGGCCAGCCGCCCCTTCAGGTAGTCGATGACCTTTACCGGGCAGGGGTCGATGTCATTCAATATCGCCAGGTAATAGCTGGTAAAGTCGCCGATCATTACCAGGCTCATCATGTGGCTGAGGGCGCAGCGGCCTTCGCTATCGACAAACTCGAAGGTCACGCCCGCCTGTTGCAATAGTTCACTGGTAACTTCATACCTCAGCTTAACGCGTTCGTTGAAAAGTGGCGAACGCAACATAATCACCCTGAGCCGGTCGACCACTTCCGGCGGCAGCGTAAACCCGACGGTGGCGTTGTGGTTAAGCTCTGGGAAGACCTCGTAGAAGGCCCAGGCCTTGGCGTTCTCGTTGATCTGGGTTTTCCAGCGGTGGGCCGCTTCGGCGGCAATCCCCGCTCCGTAAATAACAGGCAGGTTGCCTTGGAGGCGCTGCGCCAGCCGTTTGGCCGGATTGGCCGGGAGTGGTGATGTCTCGTCCAGCCGCGATGACAGGTCTTCGAGCACGCCGACCATCTCGGTGACGTCGGCTGACTTGTCTTCAACCAGGCTGAGCTTCTGGAGGACGCCGAGAGTAGGCAGGAAACTATAACCGAGGGCGGCACGTGGCTGGGCAACGTACTCTATTTTAAAGACGGGGGCACCGGCGTCCACGGCTATCTGTGCCAGCTTGCCGCCGGTAGTCATGGCAATCTTCAGTGCTTTGGTCTTGAGGGCGGCCTCGAAGCCGGACAGCGTTTCCTCGGTGTTGCCGGAGTAGCTCGAGCCGATGACCAGGGTCCTTTCGTCAACATAGGCCGGAAGGCCGTAATCACGGTGGACGATTATCGGTACGCGGCATTCAAATTCGACGAGACTGCGGGCGAGGTCGCCGCCGATAGCCGAGCCACCCATGCCCAGGATGACGATCTTATCAATATTGGAATAGGCAAGCGGGAGGTCCAGCGCCATGACCGATTGCCAGGCCTGCCGGCACTGGGCAGGAAGTTCTTTGATACGCGCCAGCATGCCGTCGGGGTCGGCCTTTTTATATAATTCCGGGTCATCGAGATTAATATTGTCCATTTTATACCCCCTACGGAGACCTTATAACATATTATTAGTCATCCTGATTATTTGTCATCCTGAGGAAGCGAAGGATCTCGTGCCCCTTGAAAACGAGATTCTTCGGTCGTTGCACTCCCTCAGAATGACACGTTCTCTATACCCCGGCGATCTCCCGGCCAAGCTTGAGCAGCTTTTCCGCCCGCTCTGGGGAATCCGTCTCGGTGTAAATGCGTAGCAATGGCTCGGTGCCGGAAAACCGGATGAGCAGCCAGGTATTGTCCACCAGATTGAAGCGGAAGCCATCGGTGGTGTCAATGTTTTTTACCTTTACGCTATCGATTGAGGCAGGTGTATGGCTACGCACACGCTCGACAACCCCCGGGCGCCTGGCTTCATCGAACTTGATATCGACTCTCCGGTAGTAGTGCGGGCCGACCTTGCTGTAAAGGTAATCGATAAGCTGCGATGGGCTTTTACCCGTACTGACCATCAGGTCAAGGAAATAGAGGATGGCCAGGATACCGTCGCGCTCAGGGACATGGCCGCGGAAACCGTAGCCGCCGCTCTCCTCCCCGCCGATGATGGCATCTGTCTCCATCATCAGGGGGGCGACGAATTTGAATCCGACCGCCGTCTCGTGGACAGGCACGTCGAAGAGTTCGCCGAGGCGGTAGGCCATGCTGGTGGTCGTCAGGGTCTTGATGATGGGGCCGCGTTCGCCGCGGACTTCCAGGAGATAGAGGCACAGCAGGGCGAAAACCTGGAGCTGATTGATGAAACCGCCTTTTTCATCGATAATGCCCATGCGGTCGGCGTCGCCGTCGGTGGCCAGACCGACGCTGGCTCCCTGCTTTTTAACTGCCGCCGCCAGCCCGTCCAGATGGGGCAGGATCGGCTCGGGGCGGAGGCCGGGGAAAATGGGATTACGCTCACTGTGGATTTCCGTGAAGGTGGTACTCCCGGCCGAGAGCATTCGAGCCAGGTAACCCGCTCCGGCACCGTACATGGGATCGATGACCAGCTTGAGACCGGCCTGCCGCAGACGGTCGAGGTCTACCAGTCGGGCGACCTGCTCGTGATAGGCCTTATCGAGGTCGGTCTCCAGGACGAGGCCTTTCCGCTTGGCCTCATCCAGGGGCAGGCGGCTAACGGCCCCGGCGTCATAGGCCCGGGACAGGTTTTCGACGATTTTTCCGGTTATATCGTCGGCGGCACTGGCGCCGTGTTCGTCCTTGTACTTGAAACCGTTCCAGGCGCCGGGATTGTGACTGGCGGTGATGATAATGGCGCCGGCGGCCTGGTTGGCCGGTACAGCGTAGCTGGTGACGGGGGTGGGGGCGGGTTTCGGCGATAAGTAGACTCTGATGCCATTGCCGGCGAGCACCTCGGCGGCGGCGGCGGCGAAGTCCTCGGAGGCAAAGCGTGTATCGTAGCCGATAACCAGGCCGCGGTCCGCTACCATGGCTCCTTTCAGGTAATCGGCGACGCCCTGGGCGCAATAGCGGACATTCTCAAAGGTAAAGTCCTCCGCTATGAGGGCCCGCCAGCCGTCAGTGCCGAACTTGATAGGATTAGGTTTCTTTATCTACTTCACCCCTGGCTCATTTTTTAAGTAGAGAATCGGTAGAATTATACACTGTATGATTTCTTTTTTTATACTAGCACTTCTCGCAAATTATTAGCCACTAACCGGCTTGGGAATCAACATGATCTGCCAGTGCTTTTGCCCCGGGTCCCAGGTTACGAATTGATAATGATCGTTTGAGTATACCACAAAGGTGGCGCTCCCTCTCATATCGCCGTCGTTGAGCAGGAAAGGCACCTCCGGAACGGGGGATTCTTGGTATATTGGCAGATGGGTATGACCGAAAACGACTCCGTTGCAGCCCTCTCTGTCACGGGCGGCCAGCAGTGCCAACATCTGAACAGGCTGAACCAAAGCTAAATACTGTTTCGTTATTCCGGGTTCTTTAGCTGCGCCGGGTGTTATTCTCTTTCTGCGTGGCAGCCACGAAGTGAGCACGTTCCAGATACTACAGGGTAATGTTGCCGGGTCGAATTCGTGCCCGTGGCAATACCAGACGCTGTTGTATATAAAAGGTTTGATGACTTTAATGTGGTCGATGGGTTTGGGGGGGCTATAGCCGTTTTGATACTCTTCCATTTTTTTATCGTGATTGCCGGGAACCAGTTCGATCGGAACGGTAGCTGCCAGTTCGCCGAACTTTGAGGCTATCGGATTTGCCAGACAGGTTTCGAATCCTATGCCATCGTCGATGTGGAACCAGTCTCCCAGTCCCCAGATCTTGTCCCCGGCTTCATAATTCTCCTCGACATAAGCTACTACTTCTTTTAAAACATCATATTGCGCGTCCGGATGCCCGATGTGCAGGTCAGATAATATAAATCTTTTCATTTCAGCGCCTCCCTACCACCTTTACTTTAAGCTCTCAATTCGAGCCTGTAAACCACTTAATGTCGTGATCGGGGCAAGAGGCGGTACAGCATTTCATAGTGGTTGACCGGTCCGGATAGCCAGCTTCTGTTCTGTCTTCATGACCATATTCGGGGCTATTATACGGGCGTTTACTACCTCCTTTCTCAGGATTCTCGACTTCTGGAGATGGTGGGAGGTTATTGAGAGATATAAAGGC
>DAOULX010000026.1:0-1942 GCA_034414775.1 Dehalococcoidales bacterium | reverse complement strand
ACGGACAAGGTAGTGGTCGCCTTGCTGGGCAGCAATACCGGCCAGATTCCGACGGACATCTTTGCCGTCCTTCCCGGCGTCGAGAGCGTTACGCGTATCATGAAGCCTTACAAGCTGGCCTCTCGCGAGTTCCGGCCCGCGAATACCCTGGTCGATTGCGGCGGGGTGAAGATTGGGGGAAATCGCTTTATCGTTATTGCCGGGCCGTGCGCCGTAGAAAACGAGACCCAGCTGATGGAGGCGGCAACGGCGGTAAAAAAAGCGGGCGCCAGTATCCTGCGAGGCGGTGCTTTTAAACCCCGCACCTCCCCGTTCAGCTTCCAGGGTCTGCAAAAAGAAGGATTGGAACTGCTGGCCAAGGCCAGGGAAGAACTCAACATGCCGGTGGTGACCGAGGTGGTCAATCCTCAGGATGTGGAGCTGGTGGCTTCCTATGCCGATATGCTCCAGATCGGCTCACGAAATATGCAGAATTTTCCTTTACTCACCAACGCCGGCCGCAGCCAGCGACCAGTAGTGATGAAACGTGGCTTTTCCTGCACTATCACGGAGTGGCTCACGGCGGCGGACTATCTCCTGGCCGAGGGCAGCAACCAGGTCGTTCTCTGCGAACGAGGTATCCGGACCTTCGAGGACAGCATCCGGTTTTCCCTGGATATATCGGCGGTACCGGTCATCAAGAAGAACAGCCACCTGCCTGTTATTGTCGATCCCAGCCATGCCGCCGGACATTATTCGCTGGTACCGGCTATTGCCAGGGCGGCCGTAGCCGCCGGTGCCGATGGATTGCTTATCGAGGTCCATCCTAATCCCAAGGAAGCCCTCGTTGACGGACTACAATCACTTTCACTCTCCGATTTTGCCCGGCTTATGGAAGAACTGCGGACCATCGCCAAATCGGTGGGGAGAAGTATTTAAGAGCCAATCGGTATGTCATTCTGAGGAACGAAGTGACGAAGAATATCGGGATGGAGCAGTGCCATAATGATCCCGCCCCCCCGAGATCCTTCGCTCCGCTCAGGATGACATTCTATTAAGGTAATTCCATGTACAAAGACTACGTTGTCCTTGAAGTAGAAGGTATTTCGATTGTCGGGCAGGTCTTGCTGACCGACGAAGCATCTGCCGCCCCGATGGTATGTCTCTGTCATGGCGCCCCTTCCGGAGAGCCTCCCCAGCCCGGCGATGGCGGCTACCCGGAGCTGGCCGAGCGGTTCTGCCGGGAAGGCTACAACGCCTTCTTTTTTAATTTCCGGGGGGCGGGTGATAGCGGCGGAAATATTGATTTTCTAGGCTGGACGCATGACCTCGGGGCGGTGATCGACTATCTTTCTGAAACAAACAGGAATGGGGAGGCCGGGATTTATCTGGTAGGTTTCAGCGCCGGGGCGGCTATTTCGATATGTGTTGCCTCGAGGGACAAGCGTGTTAACAGCGTGGCAGCCTGCGCCTGCCCGGCTAACTTTGGATTATTTACCTCGGTCGATCCGCAGTCGATAATAGACCGCTATCGTGATATCGGGGCTATACGGGATGAAGGATTCCCTCCGTCGCTGGAAGAATGGTTCGATGGACTGAAACAGATTATCCCGGGAGACCACATAGGCGGGATGGCGCCCCGGCCTATTTTGCTTGTGCATGGCAGCCGGGACGAGACCGTGCCGGTGGAACATGCTTACGAGTTATACGGGAAGGCGCGTGATCCGAAAAAGCTGGTTATCATCAAAGGTGCCGGTCACCACCTGCGCCGTGATGAGCAGGTGATAGGCAACATCCTGGCATGGTTGAAATCTGTCAGGTGACTAACTGGCTTCGTATCGAATTGACCGGCGCAGGCTCATGGGGTATAATGCTAATGTAGGATAAGTCAGGACGTACTAAAGGCGGGTCGTTCTTGCACGAATCTTGTGGTGTTTTTGGTATCTATTCCCCTCATGAGGAC
>DAOULX010000025.1:0-46372 GCA_034414775.1 Dehalococcoidales bacterium | reverse complement strand
ACCGTGGCCGTGGTGGTGGCTGTAATAATGATCGTCAAGTTCATCATCCTGACGGCCATCACGCGTATCTTCGGCTTTGGCCAGAAGACGGTCCTGATGGTGGGTACAGGCCTATTGCAGGTGGGTGAGTTTGGATTCATCCTGGCGCTGATGGGGGCCGAGCTCGGTATCCTCTCGGAGCGGCTCTATTCCCTGACGGTGGCTTCGGCCATCGTTACCATGCTGCTGACCCCTTTTATTATGAGTATGAACTCGTACATCTACCGGAAACTGAGCCAGCGTCAATGGTTTGCCCGATGGCTGGCTTCCCGGGCCGATCCCGATTGGCGTGTGGAGCGGCTGGAGCTCTCGCGGCACGCTGTTATCTGTGGCTTCGGGGACGTGGGCAAACGGGTGGCCGCCGTGCTCGATAAACAAAAGTTCGCCTACCTGGTCATCGATCTCGACCCGATCGTCATATCACAGCTGAAAGCACGGGGCGTACCGTGTCTGTACGGTGACGCCAGCAGTCCGGAGATCCTGGCCCACGCCAGCCTGGAAAAAGCCCGCGTGTTGCTATGTACGATTCCGGACTATGTCGCCGAGGAACTTACGGCGCGGAACGCTTTGAGGATAAATCCCAAGCTTGATATCGTCGCCAGGGTGCACCGCGAACACGATGTCGCCCTGTTGAAAAATGCCGGCGTAACGGAGCTGGTCATGCCTTTCTTCGAGGCGAGTCTGGAGATGGTACGCCATACCCTGCATCGTTTCGGCATGGAGGGCACCGAAATCCAGTATATTCTTAACTCATTGAGGCGGGGGCAGCTGGAGGAGCCCAAGGAATAGTGGGTCCGTCGCTATGATTTTCGGACTTCTGGCTTTTATGGTCTTTCTGGCCGTCATCCTGGCTTTGTGGGAAATCCAGATCGAGGGCAGGGATGGCTGGGCGGCCAAGCTGCCGACGTGGCGGATTACCGAAGGCTGGGTGGTCAAGGTAACGGGCGGGCGCCCGCTGACGGGCTATCATGTCTTTTTAATCATATTTACCTTGAGCGCGGTGCACCTGCCGCTTTTCTTTGCATCATGGAGCTGGCGGCTGGAGGGCCTGCTGCTGGGATTTTACCTGGGCATGGTGCTGCTGGAGGACTTTTTCTGGTTCGTGCTCAATCCGGCCTATGGCATCCGGCGCTTCCGTAAGGGGGAAATCTGGTGGCACCGGGGATGGTGGGGGCCGGTGCCGGCGCTGTACTGGGTGCTTGGGGTGATAGCTGTTGTGTTGTGGTGGCTGGGGTGGGGGAGTGTGTGAAACAAGATGTCATTCCCGCGAAGGCGGGAATCCAGCCAGTTTCCCATAACTAATATGTTTAGAAATGGACAACTTGGATTTAACCTATATTATCCAGAATCCACTGAGCCACTTCAGGAAGCATAACATACTCCCAGGTTTCCCAATTGAGTTCCATCGGCTTTCGCTTAGCCGGGAAATATTTTTTCCTTTGAAATTCAATGGATGATAAGTTACCAGGGATAGTACTTTCAACTAAATGTAGTTTTTTAATGAGGTCATCTCGGTGATATCCCCCCGGTTTATTAGCTACCTCGCGCATGATTTTTTTAGCAGAGTCTTGAAGACTATTATAAAGAATCTCGATTTCATCTGGTAGCCAGTGAATTCCAGTAATATTAATTTGTGAAGTGTTTCCTGCAAGTTTTTGAAGATATCCAGCAATTTCCTCCGAAGACCCTTCGATACTAATAGTAACTTTAGCCATATAAGACCTCCTTATTCTATTATCGTTAATATTATAATATTATTAACATAGTATGTCAAGTACTAATAAGACTATTATTAAATATAAAGGTAGATATGTGTAATATTTTCATAGTACTCTAGTAGCACTATTAGTAGTATAAATCTTTGATAGGCTAATCCATAATCCCTCTTCCCTTCCCCCTCAACTTCCGCTAAAATATCCCTGTGAATAAAGACATTACCACCCCCATCCGCCGCCAGTACCTCCGCATCAAGAAGCAGTATCCCCAGGCCATCGTGCTTTTCCGCCTCGGGGACTTCTACGAGACCTTCGACGAGGACGCCCGCATCGCCTCCCGCGAGCTGGACATCGTACTCACCTCCCGCGAGATGGGCAAGGGCAACCGGGTGCCGCTGGCAGGCATCCCTTACCACGCCCTGGACGGCTACCTGGCCCGGCTTATCAAACGCGGCTACAAGGTGGCCATCTGCGAGCAGACGACCCGGCCCGGCGAGACCAAGGGTATGATGGAGCGCGAGGTCGTCCGCCTGGTAACGCCGGGCACCGTCGTCGAGCCGGGGCTGCTGGACAGCAAGGCCAACAACTACCTGGCCAGCGTCGTGCCCGGCGACGGGGAGGTCGGCCTGGCCTTCGTGGACATCACCACTAGCGAGTTCGCCGTGACGCAATTGCCTTTGACAAGGGCTGTTACCGAATTACAAAGGCTCGCTCCTTCGGAGGTCATCGCCGCCGAGGAAGCCGGGCTGGAAGACCTGGGCCTGAGCGGAAATATCACCCGGCTGGATGGCTACCGGTTCGGTCTGGACACGGCCCGGCAGTCCCTGCTCGACCACTTCGGGGTGGCGTCGCTGGAGGGATACGGCTGCGCTCACCTGCCGCTGGCCGTCCGGGCGGCCGGGGCCATCGTGGCGTATATCCGGGAAACGCAGAAGGCGGCGGCGGGGCAGCTGACGCGCCTGTCCACCTACGCCACAGACGATTTCATAGCGCTGGACGCCCAGACGCAGCGCAACCTCGAACTGTTTCAGAGTGCCCGCTCCGGGACGGCGGAAGGCTCGCTGCTGGCGGTCATCGACATGACGAAAACCCCGCTCGGCGGCCGGTTGCTGCGGAGATGGCTCGGGCAGCCGCTGCTCGACGTTGATAATCTGAACCGGAGGCTGGACGCCGTTGCGTGGTTCGTCGGGAACGCACTGGCGCGCCGCCAGGTAACCGCGGCCTTGAAGGATGTGGCCGACTTGGAGCGGCTCATAAACCGGGTTCACGGCGGAATCGCCGGGCCGCGTGAGGTCGTCACCCTGCGGCGCAGCCTGGAGACCGTGCCGAAGCTGAAGGACATCATCGAAAGCGACGGTGATATTGTCACCATCGCCTGGCTGGTCGAGGGACTCGAACCGTGCGGGGAGGTCGTCGACCTTATAGCCAGCGCCCTGGTCGATGAGCCGCCCGCCTCGATAGGCGACGGTGGGGTCATCCGGCCGGGTTTTGCCAAAGAACTCGACGAACTGCGGGACGCCTCCGGCAACGCCCGCAAATACCTGGCCAATCTGGAATCGAAAGAGCGGGAGCGCACCGGCATCAAGTCCCTGAAGATCGGCTTCAACAATGTCTTCGGCTATTACATCGAGGTCTCGAAACCGAACCTGTCCCAGGTACCGCAGGAATACATCCGCAAGCAGACCCTCGTCAACGGCGAACGGTATTTCACGCCGGAGCTTAAAGAGTACGAGTCGTTGATACTCAACGCGCGCGACCGCATGGCGGAGATGGAGGCGGACCTGTTCCGGGGCGTCTGCCGGGAGGTCGCCGGGTTCAGCGAGCGGGTCCTGGCGCTGGGTCAGTCCCTAGCCAACCTCGATGTGCTGGCGGGCCTGGCCGAGGCGGCCTCACGGTATGATTACGTGCGACCGGTGCTCGACGAAGGCGGCGTCCTTGACATAAAACAGGGGCGGCACCCGGTCGTGGAGAAGAGCCTCGAAGCGGGCAGCTTCGTCCCCAACGATATCTGTCTATCCAGTAAAGACGCCCAACTCATCGTCCTCACCGGGCCGAACATGTCCGGCAAGTCGACCTACCTGCGGCAGGTGGCCCTCATCGTGCTGCTGGCGCAGATCGGCAGCTTCGTGCCGGCGGAGTCGGCACGCATCGGCCTCGTCGACCGCATTTTCACACGCATCGGGGCGCGCGACGACCTCGCCGCCGGGCAGTCGACCTTCATGGTCGAGATGGTCGAGACGGCCAACATCCTCAACAACGCCACCCCCCGCTCCCTCCTCATCCTCGACGAGATAGGGCGCGGCACCAGCACCTACGACGGCCTTTCCATCGCGCGGGCCGTGGCCGAGTTCATCCACGACCAGCCGGGCCTGGGCGCCAGGACGGTCTTCGCCACCCACTACCACGAGATGACGGCGCTGGCCGGGAGCCTGCCGCGGGTGCGGAATTTCAACGTGGCCGTCATCGAGGAGGGGGGCAAGGTCATCTTCCTGCACCGCATCGTGCCCGGGGGCGTCGACCGGAGCTACGGTATCCACGTGGCGCAGCTCGCCGGGCTGCCCCGCCCCGTCCTCCACCGCGCCGAAGAAGTCCTTAAAGAGCTGGAGAGCCAGGGCCGGGGAACGCCGGCACGACACAAGCAGGAGCCGGCCGTGCAGTTGGGCCTGTTCGGGGGGAACTCCGGGGTGGAGGAAGAGCTAAAGAAGCTGGACCTGGATGGCCTGACGCCTTTGGAGGCTTTGAAGAAGCTGTATGAGCTGAAGGGGAAGGTGGATTAAGGTAAAAACTATAATCCCTAGTATATATGAAGTCCTAATTGAGAGAAGAAAGAATCATACCCTTCATTTTATCTGGTTTTTCTTCTTGTTCTACTTTTCCTTGGTCTACGTTTAAGACTTTGCTTTTCTTCGAATACAGGTATTTCTCCTTTTTTAAGTTGACCTGAATAATACCAAAAAAACAAACCAAAGAGGATAAATACCAGCATACCTATATAATCACCTTGTTTAAAAGCGTCTTTTATACTTGGAAAAAACGATGGGATCAATGTACTCGCTATGGCCACACCGATTAACACCAGACCCATGGTTTGTCTACCTTTATAAATGTGACCAGCGTAAATAGCTAATGCACCTGCGAATACAAATGATAGACCTAATCTGACATCATCTTGTACTATAGCCCAAGAAACCATTACATATAGCAATACAGCTATATCAAGGCGAAGGACGTTTTCGGATTTCTTGAGGGCTCTCTTGTGAACAAGCTTATTGTTGTACCACGATCTTGTTACTCTAACTTGTATTCTTTGCCATATCCAAGCTAAAGCCGTTTTCATTTTGACACCCTTACATTAATTATACTCCCATACGTCAAAAAAAGTGGTTACAATCCCACCCCCGTCTCCCCCCTCTAAAGGGGGATTTTTCATCCTCCACCTCCGTTTGACACCGGCTGTTGTTAGCGCTATAGTAGTCACGTCTTTGGCAGGTTCACTTCCCGGGTGGACGCATTTTTGGGGTGATGCACCGGCGAAACTGCGAAAAGGAGGGGGATAACCATGGTGCGCAACGTATTGCTTATGAAGCTCACGGAGCAAGGCGCTAAAGATATTAAGGCGGCGCCGCAACGGATTGAACAGGCACTTCAGGGAGTTGATAAAATTGGCGGCAAACTACTGGGCTTTTATGCTATTACAGGTGAATATGATTATCTGGCCATCGGTGAAATGCCCAGTGATGAAGTCGGACTAACCTTTGTTCTTGGCTTAAGCGCCCTGGGAAACGTTAAAGTGACGACCTGCCGGGCGTATTCCAAGGAAGAGTTCGCGGCAGCTATCGGAAGACTACCATAGTATTTTTAAAATACGTATTATTGTAACCTGTAAAGTATTACGCCAAAGCCGGTGCATCACTCACTATTAAAACTCTATATCTGATAGAATAACAACGGAGCTGTCTTGAAAACATAATCAACCGCAAGGAGGCCGTCATGTTCAAGGTAAAAGCCACCGTGGTCGATTTCATCGGGGACAAGGAAAGGTACCCCTGCCATCACGGCCATAAACTCGGTGACGAGTTCATCTTCGACGGGGCGGAGTTCACCGGACATATCTGCCCCAGTTTCGCCATTGATGTCGTTCCCACCATGATAAGGGTCCATGCCGACGGGCCCCGCTACAAGGACTACATCCACTACTATCCCTTTCTCTACGCGCCCCTCAGCGTAGAGGCCCCGGAGCAGAAAGAATACGATGGGCTTGGCTTCCGGAACGTCCTCCAGACCATCACCGAGCCCAAGTACCACGTCGCCAACCTGATCGGCACCGGCGCCTTCAAGTGGCCGCCACCCGAGCACAGGATAACCCAGCGCGACGTCAGGGTGATCTGCCCCGACTACCGTACCTCCGTCGTTGTTAAGATTGAGGCCTTCGATGTCAGCGACGCCGGCCGCAACATCCCGTTTTACCGCCGGGAAATGGCCATCCTGGACAAGGTCCTTAAAAAACCGGGGATAGGGGCCAGAGATATTCTCGGCGAGTTCACCCGTGAGCAGGTCGTTGGTATCTATCCGGCCCTCAGCCAGGCAATGATAGAATCGTTGCTTGAAGAGCTCGAACTGATGGGCTATCTGGAGATACGGGACGGTCAGGTCACCGCCGGCGAGAAAGCCCTGGCCAAGCTGAATGAATTCATGGCCGGCCTATCGGACGAGGAACGGGAGGCGCTTGAACTCTAGATTTTTCGATTGAAACAGAAACCGCAGCAGAAAGGAAATGAAATGAAGGTACTTGCTATCTCGTTCAGTCCGCGCAAGCAGGGCAATACGGTCACTCTGCTTAATGAGGCGCTCAATGGTGCCAAAGATGGCGGAGCTGAGACCGAGCTTTACAGCGTCGCCGGGAAAGACCTGCAGCCCTGCGATGGTTGCTGGGCCTGCACCAGAGAGGGAAAGCCTTGCCATATTAAAGACGATATGTCGGAGCTGCATGACAAGATGGCCGGCGCTGACGGCATCATCTTCGGCACGCCGATATATTTCTACGGCATGACGGCCCAGGCCAAAGCGGTCATGGACCGGTCGATTGCTTTCGGGATATCAGGAAGGAGTCTGGCCAATAAGGTGGGCGGCATCATGGCGGTCTGCGGCAGCCTGGGACTCGTCGATGCCATTAAGGACTTCACCTTCTACATGATGACGCGGCGGATGCTCCCGGCCGGGCACGTCGCCGCCTACGCTGGTAACCCCGACGAATTAAAAAAGATGGAAAAGTGCATGAAAGCCGCCAACGATCTGGGCAGGGCCGTGGCGGCCATCATTAAAATGGACTTCAAATATCCCCTGGAGCTGATGGGCCGACCCATCGCCTACGGCACTCACACGCGGTAAACAGGACGGGTACCCGAAGTTATGTTTTTCACATATTTAACTGTTGAGCGTGGCTCTTTAGTCCCTGGTACTTTTATCGCCGTGTTTCTCCCTTAACATTATTTTAATATTCCCCCATTATAATGATAGTACAGGCATCGCGCAGGTGCCGAAGCCTTTTATTCTACTCAATCGCTTCGGAGGCCCTGCGTATTTTTTCAGCCCGGACTATATATTGGAGTAGCATGACGCAAACCATAAAGAACCAGACAACCAAGATAAACGGCCTCGATGTCCAGTATTATACGGCGGGGGAGGGAGAACCGCTCCTGGTGATACACGGCGGTGGGGGTGATGCCCGCAGCTGGTGGGACGTTATAGCCTTGCTGGCCAAGAAATATACAGTCTATGCCCCTGACCTGCCCGGCTACGGCGGCAGCCAGCCGCTCGACGGTTCATATTTCATACCTGAACTATCCGGGTTCGTCGACAGCTTCGCCAACCACCTGGGACTGGAGAAGTTCCACCTGATGGGGCATTCCCTGGGGGGTGGCATTGCCCTCGATTACGCTTTAAAAATGCCCCGCAAGGTTATCAAGCTGGTACTGATAAGCAGCCTCTGCCTCGGTAACGAAATTGCCTTCTGGGTACGGCTCTTTTCGATTCCGGCGCTGGTTCGGTTCATCGGGGCACTTGCCAAAGGTGTGCTCAAAGGAATACTGTGGGTCGCCCGGCAGCTTAATCCTGCCACTATAATCATGCCGCTTTCTCCGGCGGCCATGGCGGTGGGCGGTAATATCACCACGTTCAAGAAGCAGACGCACGTCCTGGAAGACCGGCTCGCTGAAGTGGCCATGCCGACGTTACTGGTCTGGGGAGGCAAGGATCCCATCGTGCCGGTGCACCACGCCTACAAAGCCGCCAGTTTGATCCCGGATTCCCGGGTTAAAGTCTTCAAGCACCGCGGTCACAATGTCCACCGGGACGAAAAGAAGGTGTTTGCCAGTATCATTACCGATTTCCTGAGTTAGGGCTCATGCCCTTCCCCACAGGCCACCTGGTAGTCCCGGAACTCACTGACGATATCGCTGTGCCTGACCAGCACCTCCCCGATGCCGTACTGCTTGCTGAGGCGTAGCGGAACGCAGCAGCAAGTACAACAGGAACAGATGGCGTAGAAATCGTTGCGGCACTTCAGGATAGTGAAGATAAGGCCGCGGCGGTGGTTTTCCCGAAGTACCTTCAGGGCCGCTTCCCGGCTGATTTCCTGGGTGCCATCCGGCATGGCCTCCTGCATTACGTGCCGCGTCGGCCCCAGTAGTATCTCGGTATCCACCGGATTATCGCACTTGTGGAAGACCTTGCGGCAATCACAGGTAGTCACGGCCACCCCCGCCGCGATTCCCACCAGTTCTTCCGCTTCCAACGGCGTCAATAGGTGGGCGCGGTGCAGATTGCGGCCGTAGGCGTTGGCTATATATCTGACC
Source organism: Dehalococcoidales bacterium (assembly GCA_034414775.1). Lineage (GTDB taxonomy): Bacteria > Chloroflexota > Dehalococcoidia > Dehalococcoidales > RBG-16-60-22 > DAOULX01. The sequence goes on along the minus strand of DAOULX010000025.1, from coordinate 37,764 downwards.
AGCCACCCGATTAAGGGGATTTTCGTCCATCGGGCAAAGAACATGTAGATACGGAGTATAAACTTTCGGTTACTGCCATATAGCTTGAGCGAATGGTGCATAGAAAAACGCCTAGAGGCGTGGTTTACAGATTATTTCCCTGACTCGGGTGTTGAAGAAACGGTGGACATAGCTGGGCTTCAGGATGATGGCGGTGTCGGCGCCGCGGCCGGTGCCGCCGATAGAGATGATGTCCTCGTCGGTGCGAACCAGCCCGGCATCGGCGGCCATGGCAGCTATCTCCAGGGCCACCTTGGTTCCCTGGCCGAAGGTACGCAGCGTCATCGCCACGATGTCCCCGATGGCCTGGCTGGGAGGTGGCGGGGCGCCGGGGGGAGCCAGCGAGCGCTGGATACCCCCTAAAGCGTGCGTAGCGGTGTAGATGATTCCGCCTTTCGCCTCGACGGCACGGCGGTTCTCTTTGGTGAACTCCTGGGTGTTAGCCTCACGGAATCCGGCAGTATGCGTCACCACGATTACTTTATATCCCTGAAAGACGTCCACGGCCTTGATGGCCGTGCCACCGACGGTACTGGCCACGACAACGGTCCTGATACCAAGCTCCCCGGCACGCTCTTTGGCCAGAGCGAGCGTTTTATCTGTGTTTTCTTCGCCGCCGGGTTTGTCGAAATAGGTGGTCTTGGATTCCATATATCTCCTTTTTGTTTATTCCGGATTGACCGAGCAGAGTATCTTCTCTATCGTTTCTTCATCGAGCGGGCCGGCCAGAGTGGCGTATATGGAGAAATAGACACCGTTTATTTCCGCAGACAGAATCAGTATCTCACTGGGGTATTTTCGTCTGGGGTCGGCGGGCAGATACTGCTTCTCGCCCGGGACGCCGCAGACTACGGCCGGTTCACCGCCGCCGATGCCCATCTTGCCGTCTGTCTGCTGGATAAAGAAGATTACCGAATCGTTCCCCTTCAAAAAGTAGAACGTCTGCACAATAATCGCGCTATGTGCCGGTTTCATTCCCTCCGGGAGGCCGCCACCCAGTTGGTTAAGTATAATGTTCTTCTGTCTTGAAAAGCCTTCGGGGATGTAGTCCGGTGTCACCACCTTGAACCCGGCTAAGGCCGATGCCCTTTCAAGGGTATCGACATTGGCGGTACCCTTCGACTCCCACAATTGTACCTCTTCATCCGTCAGGCCGGCACTGGAAGTATCACTTCCCGAAAAGGCCATGTTTCCCGTTATCACGTCGCAAGCGGTCAGGAAAGGGACAGCCATAATGAAAACCATCGTCAATAGAGACAGTAGTATTTTCATGTCTACCTGCCTCCCTTTGGCCGAACGACCTTGTTTCTGAGTGTGCCGATACCTTCTATCTCCACCTCTACCACGTCGCCCGGCTGCATCGGGCCGATGCCGCTCGGCGTACCGGTGGCGATGACGTCGCCGGGGAGCAATGTCATGACTTCGGAGATGAAACTTACCAGCTTGGAAACACCGAAGATGAGGTCGCCGGTGCTGGTCTGCTGCCTGACCTCGCCGTTGAGTCGGGTTTCCAGAAGCAGGTTATCGGGATCAATCTCCGTCGCAATACACGGGCCCAGCGGCGCGAACGTATCGAATCCCTTGCCGCGCGTCCACTGTTTGTCCCGGGCCTGAAGATCGCGGGCGGTGACGTCGTTGCAGCAGGTATAGCCGAGGACGTAGTCCCGGGTGGCGGGCTCGGGGACATGCTTGGCGCGCTTTCCGATGACGACACCCAGTTCACCCTCGTAATCGACCCTTTCGGACATCTCCGGGAAGATTATATCGTCATCCGGGCCGATGACCGCTGTCGGTGGCTTGATGAAGATTAGAGGTTCAGCAGGAATGCGGTGGCTCATTTCCTCGCCGTGGCTGCGGTAGTTCACCCCCAGAGCGACAATCTTGGAAGGCTTGCAGGGCGCCAGCAGCCGGACATCTCCGAGAGGGTATTCCTGGTTGGTCATTTTAAGATTTCCGAAAGGACTGCCGGCCAAGACTCGAACCGTCTCGCCGTCGAGTATGCCATAAGCGGCCTTACTCGAGGCGGAGAACCGTACGATCTTCATCAATTGAGTTTAACATCCGTTGTCCGGTGTTTCAAGCTACGATAATCGATACTCCCGGGGTGTGCCGTACTAAGGCGTCATTGCCTGGGGGCATACGTTATGTTATATTTGGAGTGTATGGAAGCTGAACCGGAACTCATACCCTCTGGAGGGGTCACCACGCCGCGGGGTTTCCTGGCCGGCGCCACCAGCGCCGGCATTAAATATCCCCGGAACACCCGGCTCGACCTGGCTATCCTCAATGCCACGGCGCCTTGCCGTGCCGCCGCCGTCTTCACGACCAACCAGGTGAAAGCGGCCCCGGTGCTACTTTGCCAGGAGCGTCTTCGCGAGGGACAACCGAGTGCCCTCGTAGTTAACTCCGGCTGCGCCAACGCCTGCACCGGTGAGCAGGGCATGGCCGATGCCATCGAGATGGCGGGGATAGCCGCCGCGCATATCGGGAAAAAACCCGCCGAGGTCCTGGTTGCCAGTACCGGAGTTATCGGTGTGCCGCTGCCGATGGATCGCATAAAGTCGAGCCTACCGGACATATACCTTACCGCAGACGGCGGCCATGACCTGGCGCGGGCCGTCATGACCACGGATACCGTCCCCAAAGAGGTTGCTGTGAGGGCTGGTGATTTCACCATCGGGGGGGCCGCCAAGGGTTCCGGGATGATTCACCCGGATCTGGCGACCCTGCTGGGCTTTCTGACTACGGATGCCGACGTGGAAAAGAACCTGCTGCGGGAAACGTTACGGGAGGCCGCGGCTGACTCTTTCAATATGGTCTCCATCGACGGCGATTCCAGCACCAATGACACGGTGCTAATACTGGCCAACGGACGTTCCGGCGGGGTGACAATCGATAAAAACAGTCCTTTGGCCGGGACTTTCCGTGAGGCTCTCAATATGGCCTGCCGATACCTGGCCCGGGCAATCGCCCGCGACGGTGAAGGCGCTACCCGGCTCATCGAGGTGAAGGTCGGCGGCGCGGCCAACCTGGCGGACGCCCGTCGGGCAGCAAGGGCGATCGTTAACTCGCCGCTGGTCAAGTCCGCGGTGCATGGCTGTGATCCCAACTGGGGTCGGGTGCTGGCGGCAGCGGGGCGGAGCGGGGCGGCCATGACAGCCGATAAACTGGAGTTGTATATCGGCGATATTTGTCTGGTCAGGGGAGGATGTCCCGTACCGTACGCTAACGGAGAGGTAACCAAGCACATGGGCGGCACCGACGTTTCTATCGAGTTAGACCTTAACATTGGTACGTTCGAGGCCGTAGCTTGGGGCTGCGACCTTTCCGAAGAATACGTCACCATCAATAGCGAATATACGACATAGATGAAAGATATTGCCGTAATTAAGATAGGCGGCTCCACCTTCGGCAGCCGGGACACGACCATAGAAGATATCGTCTCGCTCCAGAAACGGGGCCAGGCGTTGATCGTGGTACACGGCGGTGGGAGTATGGTAACTGATTGGATGCAGCGACAGGGGGTGGAAACCCGGTTCGTTCGTGGCGAGCGGGTCACTGACCGGCCGGCTCTGGAAGTGGCCACCGCAGTCCTGGCGGGCCTGGCCAACAAGGAAATCGCCGCGGAGATAAATATCCGGGGAGGACGGGCGGTTGGAATCAGCGGCAGCGACGGCGCCCTCGTCGAGAGCAAGGGGAAGAATCAGGAAATGGGCTACGTTGGTACTGTAACCAAAGTGAATCCGAAGCTCCTGGAAGCACTCATTGAGGCTGGCTTTATCCCGGTCGTTTCACCCATTAGTCTCTATGCTGCCGAACGGCCGGACGACGCTCCGGCGGTTATCAATGTCAATGCGGATCACATAGCCGGCGAGATAGCGATGGCCACAAACGCCGCCAGACTTATTTTCCTCACCGATGTCGAAGGCATCCAGGACAGCTCCGGTAAACCGGTAGCGAGGCTATCCACAGCCGAAGCGGAAGCGGGGATAGTGTCCGGTATGATTACCGGCGGCATGATCCCCAAGATAAACGCCTGCCTCAAGGCTTTGAATACGGGGGCCGTTACCCGTATAATAGACGGGAGACAGCCGCACGCCTTAGTCAAGGAGTTTGAGAAAAAGGCGGGGGGTACAACAATAGAAGGATGACACTATGTCGTTAACAGGTTCTTCTTCCTCGAAACCGATAACTGAAAACTCTTTACCGGCAGGGAATGGAATGACGGACTGGCAAGCCCTGGAAAAGAAATACTATATGCAGACCAATGTCCGCATACCGGTGACCCTAGTGCGGGGTAAGGGGGTGCAGGTTTGGGACGATAAGGGGAAAGAGTACCTGGACTTCGTCGGCGGACTGGCGGTCGATTGTCTGGGGCACTGCCATCCGGTCATCGTAGAGGCCCTTGCCGAGCAGTCGAGTACCCTCATCCAGACCTCGAACTGGTATTACACCATACCGCAGATAAAGCTGGCCCAGTTACTGGTCGAAATCAGCTGCTGCGACCGCGTCTTTATTGCCAACAGCGGCCTGGAGGCCAACGAGGGGGCTGTCAAGCTTGCGCGGCGCTACGGGCATCTCAAACTGAATGGTGCCTATGAGGTTATTACGACGATGGACTCATTCCATGGGCGCTCTCTGGCGATGACGGCGGCCAGCGGCCAGCCCAAAATGCATGAACCATACGTACCATTGCCGGAAGGTTTTATCAACGTGGCGAATAACGACATTCAGGCCATCAAGGTCGCCACCACCGGAAAGACCTGTGCCATTATGGTAGAGCCGGTACAGGGAGAAGGCGGCGTCAACCTTCCCAATGGAGGTTTCATGAAAGAGGTGCGGGCCTGGTGCGATGAACGAGGAATTTTACTGATTCTGGACGAGGTCCAGACGGGCATCGGCCGCCTGGGGGAACTGTTCGGGTACCAGGTGTTCGACATCGAACCGGATGTACTTACCCTCGCCAAGGGACTGGGTGGCGGCGTTCCCATCGGGGCGCTGCTGGCCAAGGAAAAGGCCTCTGTTTTCGTGCCTGGAGACCATAACGCTACCTTCGGGGGGAATCCGCTGACCAGCGCCGCCGCTTACGCCGTTCTGAAATACGTTATCGAAAACGATATTCCCGCCAGAGCAAAGAGGACGGGACAGTACCTGATGCAGACCCTGAACGACTTGAAAACCGGTCATCCTTTTATCACGGAAGTGCGGGGGCTCGGGCTGCTGGTAGCTATAGAGTTTACCGACGATATCGGCCAGGACGTGCTGAACGCCTGCCTGGAAAAGGGTCTGCTGGTGAACCGCGTTAAGCCCAACGCCATCCGCCTGATTCCGCCGCTCATTATCGGCGAGAAAGAGATCGACCAGGCCGTTGGCATACTGGATTCAGTCTTTTCCGGACTAAGGCGGTAATTCTCAGGGATTGTACCTAGGATATGAATATGTTGAAAAAGCTCGGCGGACAGGTGATTATCACTATTGTGGCAATTATTGCCCTGCTCGCCGTATTTTGGCAGATTTTGTATAATTCAGGTGTCGGCATGACGAAAGAGATCGGGATTCAGGACCTACCGGCGATAGACTACGCATCGGTGCCCGCCGCGGTAATCGATGACGCCGTCGAAATGGCTGTCGGGCTGGTCGGGAACAGTCATGAAAAAATCCAACGCCTGGTCGATCAAATGCTGGCGACTTATGAAGAGGCCAGGAACAGCGATGTCGTTGTCTTTTTTAACTCCGGCGGCTGGGGATGGAACCGGACCGAGGAGACGGCCGGCTGGTCCAGTATCCTCGATGGAATCAAAGAGGAGCTGGAAAGCCTGGGGTATCACCCCCTGGTCTTGAACTACCGGAGGACCAGCGGGGGCATCATGGGCTGTGTCCGCGAGTTTTTCGAAGCGGCCCGTCGCTATCCGAACCGCTCCAAGGATTTGGCCTGGCGCGTGGAGTTTCTCAAAAGGAATATTCCGGATCTGAAAGTAATCGTCGCCGGGGAGAGTACCGGCACCGTCATATCCGATAAAACGATGCGGCTCCTGAAAGACGACCCGCAGGTCTTCAGTATCCAGACGGGCACTCCGTTCTGGCACAAGCCGTCCGATCTGGATAGGGTCTTGCTTATGAACAGTAATGGCCGGGGTATCGATACTTTCAGCCACGGACATGTTCCGACCATGGTCTGGGCGACCGTCAAGAGCTGGTTCGGGCTGACTTCACCCGATGATAATCCCGGTGACATCCTGAGCTGGTTGAAGGCCCCGGGGCACGATTACTCCTGGCAGTACCCCGGCGTATCTTCTGAGGTCGTCAAGTTCCTCGAGGGTAATTTCGGGCAGAAAAATTAGGTACCGGTAACTGTAAACCAACGGAGGCATTGCGTGGCGGATAAAGTGGTACTGGCCTATAGCGGCGGCGTCGATACCTCCGTCGCCATTAAATGGCTGAGCGAAAAATACGGCCTGGAAGTTATCGCCGTTACTATCGATGTCGGTAATGAAAAGGATTTTTCGGCGATACGTCAGAAGGCCCTCGAAATTGGCGCCGTCAAGGCCCTGGTGATTGACGGCAAGGAACTGTTTATCAAGTATTTCGCCTTCCCGGCGCTCCAGGCCAACGCCCTTTACCAGGGTCAGTACCCCCTGGCCACAGCCCTCTCCCGCCCCCTGATGGCCAAGCTCCTGGTTGATACAGCCGTGGCAGAGGGGGCAACCGCCATCGCCCACGGCTGTACCGGCAAGGGAAATGACCAGGTAAGGTTCGAGGTGGGTATCAACTCCCTGGCGCCGGACATGAAGATACTGGCCCCCGCCCGTGAGTGGGGGATGACCCGCGATGAGACGATTGATTACGCCAAAAAGCACCTTATCCCTTTACCGGTGACCGCCAAGAGCCCTTACTCCATCGATGAGTGCCTCTGGGGCAGAGCCATCGAGTGCGGTATCCTGGAGGATCCCTGGGCCGAGCCACCCGCGGACGTCTATAACTGGACCACTTCTCCCGCTGACGCCCCGGACGAGCCGGAGTACATAGAAATCGGTTTCGATAAGGGCGTGCCGGTAGCCATCAATGGAGATGAGATGGACGGGGTATCCCTGGTACAGAAGTTGAATGATATCGCCGGTCGGCACGGTGTCGGCCGCATCGACCATATTGAAGACCGCGTCGTCGGCATCAAGTCTCGGGAAATTTACGAAGCGCCAGCGGCCGTTGTGCTCATCCAGGCGCACCGCGCCTTGGAAGCCATGAATATGTCCCGTGACCAGCTCCGTTTCAAGGAAAAAGTCTCCATGGAGTGCGCTGACCTCATCTATAACGGCCTGTGGTTCAGCCAGTTCAATCGCGACCTTTCCGCGTATATCTTGAGCTCACAGCGCTATGTCACCGGGACGGTTCGGATTAAGCTATTTAAAGGGACTTCCGCCGTGGTCGGACGAAAATCGCCGTGGTCACTCTATAACCTCGGCCTGGCCACCTATGATAAAGGCGACAAGTTCGATGTCAGGGCCGCCGAAGGTTTTATTCAGCTCTGGGGACTGCCGGTCAAGACGCAGGCCCAGGCACAGCTACTGGGGGACAAGGAAGGGCCTCTCAGCATCATGATGCCCGCTGAGCCAGATGAATAAAAGGCAACGCCACGTTCAGGGTCGCCTCAACGGGCCAGTCGACCGGCTGGTGACAAAATATACCGCATCGCTTCCTTTTGATAAACGCCTCTACCGGCAGGATATTGCCGGCAGCATCGCTCACGCCAGAATGCTGGCCCGGCAGGGCATCATCACCGAAAAAGAGGCTGAGGAAATCACCACCGGACTGGAATCCATCCGCCAGGAGATTGACAAGGGCGAGTTTGAGTTCCGGGACGAGCTTGAAGATATCCACATGGCCATCGAGGCCCGCCTCATCGAGAAGATAGGCGAGGCTGGCCGTAAACTACATACCGCCCGTTCCCGCAATGATCAGATCGCCCTTGATATGCGTCTCTATGTCAGGGAAGCTATTAGCGACACGATCAACAATATTAAAGGACTCCAAAAGGCCCTTCTCGACCAGGCCGAAGCCAATATCAAAATCGTCATGCCAGGGTATACACACTTGCAGGCAGCCCAGCCGGTACTTCTAGCTCATCATCTTCTCGCTTATTTCGAGATGCTACAAAGGGACGTGGAACGGTTTCAGGATTGTCATCAACGTGTTGATATCCTGCCGCTGGGCAGCGGTGCTTTGGCTGGCGTCGCCTATGATATCGATCGGGAGTTCCTGACCAGGGAGTTGGGATTCCGTGATGTCAGCAGAAACAGCCTGGACGCTGTCTCCGATCGCGATTTCGTTCTGGAGTACCTGGCCGCCGCGGCCACGAGCATGATGCACCTCTCCCGGCTGGCTGAGGAAATCGTGTTATGGTCATCAGTAGAGTTCGACTTCGTTGCTGTAGATCAAACTCACGCTACCAGTAGTAGTATCATGCCCCAGAAAATGAATCCGGACCCCGCTGAGTTGGCCCGGGGCAAGACCGGGCGTGTCTACGGTCACCTGATGGCTTTATTGACGACAATGAAGGGCCTCCCGCTTGCCTATAACAAGGATATGCAGGAGGATAAGGAAGGCCTTCTCGATACGGTGGACACGCTTTTGTCGACGCTGGAGGTCTTCGCCGGTATGGTGGGGAAACTGAAGTTCAAGGCGGAAAAGATGGCCGGGGCGGCGGGGCAAGGTTACATCCTGGCTACCGACCTGGCCGACTACCTGGTAAAGAAGGGCGAGCCCTTCCGTAACGCCCACCATATTATCGGCAGGTTGGTGAGTTACGCCGGTAGCAAAGGCAAGACCTTGACTAAACTTGACATAAAAGAATATAAGAATTTCTCGCCACTCTTTGAAAAGGATGTATTAAAGATAAACGTCAAATCTTCGCTGGCGGCCCGGGACGTCCCCGGCGGTACGGCCCCAAGGAGAGTAAAACAGGCGTTATATAAGGCACGTAAAATCGTGGGAGGGGGTAAATAAGGGAGCTGACTCAGGCTGTGTCCTTGAACGAGGCCAACCAGTGTTCGGGAAGAAGCTGTCGCAGGGGTATCGTCTTGTTCTCTCCGATAATGACATTACAATCGAGGTTACGGCTGTCAACCTGGGCTATCATCTCGCGGCAGCAGCCGCAGGGAGCCAGAATGCCGTGGTCGGTAATCGCAACAGCATCAACGATATGGGTCTCGCGGTGCTTCAGCATCTCGGCAACCGCAGCGGTCTCAGCGCAGAATCCCAGGCCGCAGGCCAGGTCGATGCAAACGCCGGTGTAAATATTTCCTTTCGCTGTCCTAACGGCGGCCCCGACGGAGCCGGCTGAAAAATGTTCTGTTAAAGCGAACTCACCGCGCACGGCTTTGGCCGCTTCAATCAACTTCGACCTGGTTTCATCGCTTTTCATAGCCAAGCTCGATCATACTGCGTGAAATTAAGATATAGTTAATAAGGAGGAAGTAACGATGAAGGATATTTTTTAGTAAAACCTAGGCCCTTGAAGCTTTGTCCCGTGTCCGCAGACAGCGTGTGCAAAGGTTGAGCTTCTTGGCCCGGCCTTCGATGTAGATGGTGGCGGGGTGGATATTGGGGGTCCAGCGCCGGTTGGTGTGGCGCTTGGAATGGCTGACATTATGTCCGAATTGCGGCGTCTTTCCGCACAAATCACACTTCAAATGAATTTCTCCCGCAGTTTTCTTGGAATAAGTATTGCAAAGTTACGCTAATAATAGTAACATAGTTCGTTAAGAGAAATCAACATAAAATCATCGGTCGGACTTGAAAACCGTGAGCGACCTGTCAAGGGTGGTGTAAAATGAGCCAAATCAAGACCGTAGCCGGGCAAGACCTTAGGGACATGTTTTCGGCGGCCTCTTCCTGGCTGGAGAAAAGCTCGGCGGAAATCGATGCATTGAACGTTTTCCCGGTACCGGACGGCGATACCGGGACTAATATGATGTTGACGATGCGGGCCACCATGGAGGAGGCCTTCCGCGCCCCGGACCACAGTGCCTCCGGCGTCGCCAGCGCCATGGCTCGCGGTGCCCTGATGGGCGCCCGTGGTAACAGTGGCGTTATCCTTTCCCAGATATGGCGGGGCCTGGCCCGGAAGCTGGAAAAGAAGGAGTCCTTTACCGCCCAAGACTTGGCCGATGCCCTGAGCGAATCGGCAGCGACGGCCTATAAAGGCGTGAGCAATCCGGTCGAGGGCACCATGCTGACGGTCATGAATGACGCCGCCGAAGCCGCCAGGACACAGGTCAACCAGGGCGAAGACGACGTCCTTCGTGTCATGGAAGCTACGGTGAATGCCGCCGCCGATTCCGTAGCCCGGACACCCAGCCTGCTCAAGGTACTTAAAGATGCCGGGGTGGTGGACGCCGGAGGTCAGGGACTTTACACCATTCTCGAGGGGGCCTTACGCTTCCTCCGTGGAGAGACGGAAATGATGCGCTTACGAAAGCCTCAGATAATCGTCAGCGAACTACCGGCGACACCGACGCCGCAGATTTCCTCCGTCGTCGAGGTTCCCTATGGCTACTGTACCGAGTTCCTCCTCAAAGGCGAGAAGCTCGAACCGGAAACTATCCGTAAACGACTGGAAAAGAAAGGCGAGTCGTTGATCGTCGTCGGGGACGAATCAGCCGTTCGCATTCACATTCACACCTTGAATCCCGGTAACATCGTCCAGTTCGCTACCAAGCTGGGAACGATGCACCAGGTAAGTATCCGAAACATGGACGAACAGCACCAGGACTTCCTGGAGATGCAGAGGGAAAGAGGCCCTGCTATTGACACCGCCGTAATCGCCGTGGCCTCTGGTGAGGGATTAGCGGACGTTTTCGGCAGCCTGGGAGTGGCCGCTGTGGTGCCGGGAGGTCAGACAATGAATCCCAGCACAAAGGATATCCTTCAGGCCGTGGAAGCAACACCTTCTGATAATGTCATTATCCTGCCCAACAACAAGAATATCATCTCAACCGCCGAGCAGGTACAGGCCCTGACCGAGAAAAAGGTCCGGGTGGTGCCTACCCGGACGATACCTCAGGGTGTGGTGGCGCTGCTCGCTTTCGATTACGAGGCGGACTTCAAAGACAACGCCGAAATCATGCAGAAAGCCCTGACTTCGGTCAAGACCATCGAGGTCACCCGTTCCATCAGGGCAACCAAGATAAATGACCTGAAAATCAAGCGCAAACAGCCCATCGGCCTGCTCGATGGCGAGCTTATCGCGGTGGGTAATACCAACCCTGAAGTCATCGAACAAATCCTGTCCCGGCTGGACATGGATAAAGTTGAAGTCGTTACCATCTACTATGGAGCCGACACCGAGGTCCCGGAGGTTGAGCGGATTAGCGCCAAGATATCCAAGTATCATCCGCAATTACAGGTCGAAGTCATCAAAGGCGGCCAGCCTCATTACAGCTACATCATCTCTATCGAATAGGAAGGTAACCCCACAGCATGACTGTTAAAATAGTGGCCGATACCCTTTGCGATGTTACATCTGATATAGCCGAACAGCTCGGGATTACCCTGGTACCGCTGTACGTCCGCTTCGGGGAAGAAATCTACCGGGACCGGCTGGATATTACCTCCGAGGAGTTTTACCGCCGCCTGGTGTCCGAGCCGACGCTGCCTTCGACGACGCAGCCGACGCCCAACGATTTCGCCGAAGTGTACCGGAAACTGGCCGGAGAGACCGATGAGGTTCTGGTAATCACCGTCTCCAGCAAGCTCAGTGGTACCTATCAATCCGCCATGCAGGCCGTTGAGATGGTCAGCGCCAAGTGCCGCATCCTGGTGATAGATTCTTTAAACGTGGGGATGGCCATGGGGCTGATCGTCATATCGGTCGCCGAGGCCGTGAAGTGGGGAATGGGGCTGGACGACGCCGCCGGGCTGGTGAGAAGCGCCATGTCCCGCTCTCACCTGGTCACCTGCTTCGATACGCTCAAGTTTCTGGCCAAGGGCGGACGTATCGGCAAGGCCAGCGGCCTGCTTGGCTCGCTGCTGTCGGTCAAGCCGATACTCACCATCAGGGAAGGTGAGATGGCGCCGCTGACTAGAATGCGCTCTCTTTCGGCGGGATTTGATTATCTCTACAACTTCGCCGCCGGTTTTTCGGATGTCGAAGCTCTAGCCGTGGAGCACGGTACGACGATTGAAGAAGCCGATAAACTTGCGGCCAGACTGGAGGAGCACTTTCCTGGGCAAACCATTCATCGCGCCGTCATCACCCCCGTCGTCGGCACCTACACCGGGCCGAACGTTCTCGCCGTCACCGTCCTGGAGGCGGACAAGGGCCAATAATCAATAAACGAATCTTGCGTGGTAATAACAGAGGGGTAAGGCCCCTCTTTTTTATCTCCCCGGAGTGCCTTCAATATGCGGAATCGTGTATCTTGGTGGGCAATAATTATGCGGAATGACATTTCTCGCCGGAGCCGCCTATAATAGAATAAGGCATGAACAGCGACTCATTACGCAAGGTCCTGGAGCTGGAACGGCAACGTGACTATACGGATACGGCTGTTTTCGGGGGTTTCGATAAGTTCCTCCGCAACTGGTCGGCCTCGGCCGAGGCCTCCATAGCCGGCCCCCGGGCCCTGGCCCGCTTTCGGCTTCTGTTCAAAGGCGGCTATGCGGCCATGGACCGTGATCAGCGGCAGGAGTGGGCGCGGGAGGCCCTGACTTTCCTCGACGAAACAGAAGGGAAGACCACCTCTCCCACCCCGGCTGCCCCACCTGCTCCTCGGAAAAAGACTCCCTTCAGAACCCCGCCCCCGAAAACAGAAACGGGGCAGGCGCTGGACGCGCCGATAACCGTTTTGAGGGGTATCAAAGAAAGCCTCGCGGGAAAGTTCGGCAAATTAGGTGTCAAAACGGTACGCGATCTGCTCTATTACTTTCCTCACCGCCACATCGATTACAGCCAGGTCAAGTTCATTTCCCAGCTTGTCGCCTGCGAGGAGCAGACCATTGTGGCCAATGTCTGGCAGGCCCAGGAAACGCGGCCGGGCGGGCGCCGTTCCGCGGAGGCCATCGTCGGGGACGAGACCGGTAACATCCGCGTTATCTGGTTTAACCAGCCCTACCTGGCGAAAACGCTGACCACCAACAGCCGGGTGATGATCAGCGGTAAGGTCAGCCTCTTCCGGGGCCAGCATGTGTTTCAATCGCCGGAATGGGAAATCATCGAAGGTCAGGACCTGGTGCATACCGCCCGGCTGGTGCCGGTCTATCCTCTCACGGCGGGTCTGCGGCCGCGCCAGGTAAGAAAGCTGATGAAGGAGTTCATTGACGAGTGGGCGGAGCGCCTGCCCGATTTTCTACCGGCAGATTTGCGCCGGCGCCTTGACTTGCTGGAGCTTCCGGTGGCGATTTCTCAGGCGCATTATCCTGAGGACGCCAACATGAAGGACCGCGCCCGGGTTCGATTGGCCTTCGACGAGCTTTTCTTGCTCCAGCTCGGTGTCATGAGGAAGAAGCGCGAGTGGCAGGAGGGACAACCGGGCAATCCGCTGGATACCAGGGTTCCCCTGGTAGATCGGTTTTTAACTTCACTTCCGTTTAAGTTGACGACTGCCCAGGAGAAGGTCCTCCGGGAGATTTTGGCGGATCTTGGCAAGCCTCAACCGATGTCGCGGCTGCTCCAGGGCGAGGTTGGCAGTGGGAAGACAGTTGTGGCCACGGCGGCCTTACTCACAGCGGTGGCTAACGGCTTTCAGGGCGCGTTTATGGCCCCCACCGAAATATTGGCCGAGCAGCACTTCAATACCATGCGTCAGCTCCTCTCAGGCCTGGGCCGGGAAGAAGGCGAAGGCTACTGCCTTGCATACGAAGGGCTCCTGAATAGTCCTCTGAAGGTGGCTTTACTTATCGGAGATATTCGCCAGACGGGCAAGCGCCAGGTCCAGAAGCAAATCGCCTCCGGCGAAGTTGATATCGTCATCGGAACCCATGCCCTCGTCCAGAAAGGGGTTGGATTTCACCGGCTGGGGCTGGCCATCGTCGACGAGCAACACCGCTTTGGTGTTGAGCAGCGGTCGGCCCTACGGGAAAAAGGATTCAATCCACACATGCTGGTCATGACGGCCACGCCGATACCACGGACGTTGGCCCTAACGCTCTACGGTGATCTTGACCTCTCGGTTATCGACGAACTGCCGCCGGGCCGGCAGGTAATCCGGACGAAGTGGCTCCGGCCACAGCAGCGGGAGAGCGCCTATGCCTTTATCCGCAAGCAGGTAGCTGAAAGCCGGCAGGCCTTTATCCTCTGTCCCCTCATCGAGGAGTCGGAGGCAATTATTGCCCAGGCTGCCACGGTTGAATACGAACGGTTGGCCCGGGATGTCTTTCCGGATCTGAGGCTTGGGTTGCTGCACGGGCGCATATCCTCGAAGGAAAAGGACGACGTCATGGAGAAGTTCCGCTGCGGTGAGATGAACATCCTGGTCTCGACGCCTGTCATCGAGGTGGGTATCGATATCCCCAATGCGACGGTAATGCTGATTGAAAGCGCCGATCGCTTCGGACTTTCGCAGTTGCACCAGTTCCGTGGCCGGGTAGGGAGAGGTAAGGAGCAGAGTTATTGTATGCTGCTGGCGGAAAATCCCTCCGAGGTCGGCCGGGAAAGACTTGACATAATCGAGAACGTCCAGGATGGTTTCAAGCTGGCCGAGGAAGACCTGAGATTGAGGGGGCCCGGCGAATTTTTCGGTACGCGTCAGAGTGGATTACCCGATCTTCGTATGGCGCGCTTATCCGATGTCGCTTTGCTGGAAACGGCCCGCCGCGAGGCTATCGAACTATCCGATAAAGATCCGTCTTTGGAGAAAACGGAACACCTGGCACTGGCCGCGGAGCTGGCAAGGGTCTGGACCGTAAGCGGGGAGTGGAGCTAAAAGGGCGAAGGTCAATTGACAAGCAACCGCGACGGTCGCGGCGTACCCACCTCCCGGGACGACCAGCTCATCCGTGTAGATACGGCGGCGATCCTCCGTTAGCCCTCAAATTATTACCGAATTATTACCTAATTAATACCGGATTAAAACTTGGATTTGCTATGGTGTTGGTAGATTGGAAATATATTGGAAGTGATGTTTGTAACATTAGATGCGGCGCTATAGGCGTACTGCTAGTCCAGGACGGTCACCGTACAGTGAAACGGATCATGGTAATTTTCAAGTCGACCGGCAGGACCAGGATGAAATATCTCCTGGCCGTGCTGGTGTCTTTTGTTATATTGGATGGGGTGGTGACGGAGTGGCTGGTGAGCGAAGGCCAGGCCCGCGAAGCTAATCCCTTTCTTGAACCACTGGTGGGGGATATCGGCTTCATGCTCTTGAAGGCGGCCGGGGCCCTTTTCTGTACCCTGATCCTCTGGGATGTCTACCGGCGGTTCCCCAGGATTGCCATCGGAGCGACATGGTGCTTCGTGGTGGCCTACGGTTTTATCGTAGCCTGGAATTCCAGCCTTTTCCTCATTTAAAGATAAAACGCTTACGTTTGAAGATACTTTTTGCTTTTGTCTAAATATTTGGGACTTATTCGCCTGTCAGGGCGAATCCGGCTGTAGCTGGGTCGGGGCGAGTCCAGTTCGGCACGGCCTCCGGCACCGCTTCCACGAACTCAATCTCCCGGAGTAGCTTATAATCGGCCATACGTCCCTGGCAATACTGCCGTATCTCCACCTCGTTGGTATTTTTCCCCGGTTCCAGGCGTACCAGGGCTTTGACTGTTTCGCCGCGGACGATGTCCGGTATGCCGATGACCTTGGCGGCGGCGATAGCGGGGTGGCTGACCAGGACCGCTTCGATGTCTTCCGGAAATATGTTCTGTCCCTTGAGGATGAGCATCTTGCGCCGGCGGGCCGTGATGAACAAAAAGCCGTCACGGTCGATCCGGCCGATATCCCCGGTATGAAGCCAGCCGTTACGCAGGGCATATGCGGTGGCGGCTGGTTTGTTGTAGAAACCGGTCATAACGGGCCCACGCACAACGATCTCGCCTTCCTGGTCCGGCGGTAGCTCGTTATCGTACTCGTCAAATATTTTGATCTCCCAGCAGGGCATCGGCCGGCCCGAGGAGCCAATCGGGCCCGTGCCGTCTATCGGGGAGACCGTAATCTGACAGACGGACTCGGTCTGCCCCCAGATATCAATGATTTTAAGGCCGTAGTATTTGCGGAACATGTCGATCACGACCGGTTCGAGAGGGGCGCCCCCGCTGATGCAGAGTCGCAGCGAACTCAGGTCATGCTGGACACCCTCACGCCGGGCGACGTTTATCATTAGCGAATAGATATAGGGGACGCCCATGTAGATCGTCCCTCTCTCCTGCTCTACAGCCTGCATGAAACTGGCGATGGAACGTCCGGTCCCGGGCACCATCAATATCGCATTGCCCTTATGGACGGACGCCAATAGTACCGCCGTAAGCCCGAACTGGTGGTACATCGGCAGGGCAAATTGCAGTAGTACGTCATCTTCAGTCTGGCGGAATACCTCGGCGGAGTTGATAGCCTCGGTATGGACGCTCCGGTGTGACAGGACCACACCATGTGGTCGTAAAGTTGGCCCTCCGGTATAGGAGATAATGGCTATATCGTCAGGATCAATAGGCGTATCCGGGGGCAATGGCGGGCTGTCGGCAATTAATTCTTTAAACTGGACCAGGTTGCCTGCTGCAGATTTACCGAATGTAATGACATGTTTAATCGAATTGAACCTGGGTAAGGCCGATAACAGAGACTCCAGGGGTGGGTCCTCGATAACAAGGGCAGCGGGGCGGCAATCGTCGAAGAGGCTGGCCAGTTCGTCGGCGACGTAACGTGAATCGAGCGGAACGGCAATACCGCCAGCCTTCATAATGCCGAAGAATGTCGTCACGAATTGGGGATTGCTGGCCTGGATCATTGCCACGCGGTCGCCCTTTTTTATGCCCAGTTTTAAAAGGCCGCCGGCGACGCGATTGGCTTCGTCCTCCAGCTCTCCGAAGGTGATACGGCGCCCTTCGCAGATAATGGCAGTTTTCCCGGGGAAGCGCTTTGCGGCGCTGTCCAGTATTGAGCTCAGGTTCATGTCTTACTCCCGTTCCAACTTACGCTGTCTTCCTGTCTTCGAGAATAATGCGGGCGTCTACGGCCACGGCGTTGCTACTCCCGGCGATGACGGGATTGAGGTCGATTTCTTTGATACCGGGATATTCCTGCGCCAGCCTGCCTACGGTCAGCAGCATGTCTTCGAGGCAGGTGATATCGACCGGATCGCGGCCACGGTAGCCCGTGAGTAGTGGGTAGCCCTTGATTTCAAGGACCATCTCATTAGCGTCCCGTCGGGTGATCGGCGTTACCCGCAGAGATACGTCCTCGAGGACTTCCACCCAAATCCCTCCCAGCCCGAACATCATTACCGGACCGAACTGGGCGTCTTTTTTCATGCCGATGATGACCTCGGTCCCCAGCGGTGCCATCGGCTGTACGTAAACACCCTGGAGAAGCGCTCTGGGGAATCTCCGCGCGGCTTCTTCCATGATGGCCTGATAGATCGTTTCGACCTGACCGGCGGTCTCCAGTCCCAGCCGTATACCGCCGGCATCACTCTTGTGGACGATGTCCGGCGAGGCTATCTTCAGCACTACGGGAAATCCAAGTTTCTGGCTGGCGGCTACCGCCTCAGCGCTCGATACGGCCAGTCGCGTGGGGATGATGTTGACACCTGCCTGACTCAGGAGTTCTCCGGCCTCTACCTCAGTCAGGACCGTCCTGTTTTCGTTTCTGGCACGTTCGATGATCGGGTGCATCGTCGATGGAGTAATCATCCGTATGCTGGAATCCACGGTTAAATAACCCTGTCAAGTATAACAGACCCCCACGCTGGGTCACAAGTTTCAAGTTTTAAACGATGTTCAACTACTGCTCAGTATCTTAACTTCCCGCGTGGTTAAACGGCGGACCTCCCCTTCTTTGAGGTTACCCAGTGTCAGGCTGCCAAATCGTATACGTTTCAGGGCGAGGACGGGATGTCCCAGCCTCTCGAACATGCGGCGTACCTGCCGCTTTTTACCTTCGTGAATGGTAATGTTGTAGTTGAAAGGAGGAGACGAAGTTGAACGTCTTACCGAGGCGGGCCTGGTCGGGCCGTCTTCCAGCGTGATACCCTGTTCTAGCCGGCGTATTTCTGCATTCTTCAGACTACCTTGTATCTGGATCAGGTACTCTTTTTCAAACTCGAACCTAGGGTGGGTCAGCCGGTAGGTCAGATCGCCGTCGTTGGTCAGCAGGATCAGCCCGGTGGTCTCTTTGTCCAGTCGGCCGACCGGATAGAGGCGCCGGTGACGATATTTCTCCGGCAGAAGGTCCAGGACCGTCCGGCGGCCCCTCTCGTCGCGGACTGTGGTAACGATACCCTCAGGTTTGTTGAGCATAAGGCAGACTATATCCGGGGCCTTAAGGCTGACCACCTGGCCGTTGATGCGGACACGATCCTTCGACACGTCCACCGGGTGGTTATACGATTCTATCACCCGTCCGTTGACCTCGACTCTACTCTGCTTGATGGAATCGGCGAGGCGCCGCCGCGGGCCGAGGCCGGCTTCGGTCAACGCTTTGATGATGGGACTGGTCGGCATGTCTTAAGTATATTGGTTCCCGTCGCCAATGGCCAGCCGCCGCCATTGCGCCGGAACGACCTTTGAATGTAAGATAAATATATGACCGAGATACCTGCGTTCGTTGAGCTGGAAGCTCTCTTGGAGGAGGGTCCCGAGGCAGTTAATTCCGGTGATCAACCGGTCATCGGCTGGTTTTGCTCATATACGCCGCTGGAGATGTTCCGGGCGGCCGGGCTACGGACTTACCGTATCGTGCCCGGACCGGGACAGGCTATGACGCGGGCGGATACCTGCCTCGACCGTAATTTCTGTCCCTACGTACGCACCTGCCTCGGGGAGGCATTGGGGGGAAAATATAAGTTCCTGGATGGGCTGGTGGTGGTTAACTCCTGCGATCCCATGCGCCGGCTCTACGATGTCTGGCGTTACAACATCGGCGGGGATTTCGTCCACCTACTGGACCTGCCGCGCGTCGATACGCCTGCCGCGGTGGCCTATTTCCGCGAGTGTCTCAATAGGCTGGCCGGGGAAATTGCCGGGCATTTCAAGGTTGAAATCACGGAAGCGGCCCTGTCCGGGGCTATCACCGAAGGCAACCGGGTACGTTCGCTTCTCAGGGAACTTTACCGGGTCAACCGGGACAACTACCTGCCGCTAGCGGCCTCGCAGCTCCAGCGGGTCGTCCGGGCAGCCGACACACTACCGACGGAGGCATTTGAAGGCATTTTGGAACGTCTGGTCGCCGAGGTGCGGAATGCTACCGGGGAATACAAAAATGGTCCCCGGCTCTTGATTACCGGCAGTGTTCTGGAGAATCCACGCATCGTGGATCTGGTCGAGGAGTGCGGCGGTAGGGTGGTCAGCGACGACCTCTGCACCGGGACACGGCGGTTCTGGGACAATATCGTTCTGGGGGAAGACCCTTTTACCGACCTGAGCCGGCATTACCTGGGGCGTACCCCTTGCCCCCGCATGAAAGACGCCCGGCGGCGGTTTAAGCACGTTATGGCGATGATTGATGAATTCGGAGTTGGTGGTGTCATCTTTTATACGCTTAAGTTCTGCGACCCCTATCTATACGATGTTCCTCTACTTAAGGCAAGGCTGGCCGAACGCGGTGTACCCGGCCTGCAACTCGAAGGCGACTTCACTCCGGGCACGCTGGGAAGGGTCAGAACACGCATCGAGGCATTTATCGAGATGCTAAGGCAAAATGTTCAGGCAGTTTAAAACGGCGCTGAGACCGAAAATCACCGATAGCCTGATGCGCCGGTCGCTTACATACGGGCTGATGGCCGGCCCGGTAAAAAAGGCTTTTAACGGACCGTACCGGCGGTCCAGGGCGATCTGGCTGGAGCTGATGGCCGGGCAGATGAAAGCCGCCCTGCGGCGTGAAGCGCTGGTGGTCTGGGGCAACGCCTTCTTCCCCTTTGAGCTACTCTATGCCCTGGAAGTGGCGCCTTGCCGACCGGAGACGATGGCGGCGCTGGCGGCCAGGATCGGGATGGGTCAGAGTGTCATCGGTCGCGCCGAATCCGGCGCCTACTCGCCGGATACCTGCTCTTTCTATCGTTGCGCCATAGGGCTGGACATGGAAGGCCTTTTACCGGTGCCGGACATTGTGGTGGCGTCTTCTTATCTCTGCGATGGGGCGAACAAGGCATTCCATAATTTCAGCAAGATCCACGGGTGTGATTACTATCTCCTCGATGTCCCTTACCACGAATCACCCAATGCCGTCGCTTACCTGGCCGGCCAGCTTGAAGAGCTGGCGGAGAAAATCGACGCCAAGCAGGGAAAGCCGCTGGACGGTGCCAAACTGGTTGAGGCGATTCAACTTTCCAATGAAGCACGTGAATATATGGTAAAGGTAAACGAGCTGCGGAAGTTGTCGCCGTGCCCGCTGGCCGGGGGAGACGCGATCAGCTATGTCCTTGACATGCTGTTTTTCAGTCTCGGCAGCCGGGAAGGGGCCAGGTTTTTCAAGGCCCTCTATGAGGAGGTACAGGCCCTGGCGGCGACGGGTGAGGGCATCATCGAAGAGGAGAAGTTCCGTCTGCTCTGGCTCCACTACATCAAGCCGTACTATCCCAACGAGATATTCAGCTTCCTGGAGGGACAGGGGGCTTCGGTGGTCTTCGGAGAGGCCAACCACATCTACTGGGCGCCGCTGGACCCGGACCGGCCGTTCGAGAGTTTGGCGGCCAAGATGCTGGCCAATCAGTGCGGCGGGCCGCTGGAACGACGTGTCGATACGGCTTTAGAACTTGTCGATACCTACAACGTCGATGGCGTTATCCATTTTTCACACTGGGGCTGCCGCCAGAGCTGCGGCGGGGAGCACGTTATCCGGGACATGATGCGGAAGAAAGACGTACCACTGTTGATCCTGGACGGCGATGGCGCCGACAGCCGCAACTATTCCAAGGAGCAGACCAGGCTGCGGCTGGAAGCCTTCCTGGAGATGCTGGAGGCCCGAAAATGATTACGGCCGGCGTCGATATCGGCTCGCTGACGGCTAAGGCCGTTGTCTTGAAGGATGATGGGATTGCCGGCTACTGCGTCATAACTGGCGGCTCGGACGTTACCGCAGCGGCGGAGCGTGTCCTGGCCACCTCTCTGGAAAACGCCGGCTTGAGGCATACCGATCTGGATAGAATCGTGGCCACCGGCTACGGAAGGGCCAAGGTGCCCCAGGCCGGGAAGTCCGTCACCGAGATTACCTGCGACGCCATCGGGACGCATTATCTGGTACCGGAAGCGCGACTGATCATCGATGTCGGGGGGCAGGACAGCAAGGTCATCAGCCTGGATGGAAACGGCCGGGTGGCGGACTTCGCCATGAACGATAAATGCGCCGCCGGCACGGGACGCTTTTTAGAGGTTATGGCCCACGCCCTGGAAATTGGGCTGGAGCAGTTGGGGCCAGCTTCGCTCAAGCATAAAAAGCACGTGGACATCAGCAGCATGTGCACCGTCTTCGCCGAGTCCGAGGTCGTTTCACTCATCGCCGAGGGCTACGCACGTGAAGACATCCTCCACGGGCTGCACCAGGCCATTGCCAGCCGGATCACGGCCATGGCGCGGGGTCTTAGTATGGATGGGGCGGTGATGGTCTGCGGGGGCGTGGCCAAGAACACCGGCATGGTCAAAGCTTTCGAGGAGAAATTAAAGACGAAGGTCAAAGTACCGCCGGAGCCCCAGATTGTGGCGGCGCTGGGGGCGGCCATAGCGGCGAGGGGGATGGGGCGTTAAGCCTTCCTCACCTCGCATAGCTGCGACTTGTAGGGCAGGAACCCTGAGATCGGGTCTAGGGTCTGGTCGTCCACCAGCAAGTTCACATTGGCCTCGCCGGGCCACTGGTGCGGCAGCGAAACAACCCCCGCCAGTATTGTATCGGTCACCCGCGCCTTCATCTTGATGGTCCCCCGCGGCGTGGAGATTGTTACCGTATAGCCGTCCTTGATGCCCCTCGCTTTTGCATCTACAGGATTGATGTCCACCAGGGGGTCGGGCATCAGCTTGCGTAATCGAGGGATGTTGCGGAACTGGGAGTGCGTGTAGGCCATCACCCGGGCGCCGGAGGTCATCACCAGCGGGTACTCCTTGGCCAGGTCGGGTCGGCTGACCGGGCTCTCGGCTGGCTCCATATAGACGGGGAGGGAGTCCAGCCCGTGCTCGGCCAGCACCGAAGATGCCATTTCCACCTTGCCGGAAGCCGTTTGAAAGCCGGCAGTTTCATAGTCTCTTTCCGGTCGTGGTGTCTGAGGCGGGGGGAGACCGGCTGGCTCCTGGCAAAGGTCGGCGGAGGTGATTTCCAGCGGCTCTAGGATATAGTCGGCGCACTTATTGAAATTACCGTTCCAGAACAGGTCTCCAAAGCCCAGCCGGTCCGCCAGCGCGGCGTAGATATCCCATTCCGTCCGGCTTTCGCCCACCGGATCGATGGCCGGCTGTATCAACCTTACTTTGCCCATGTAGTCTGTCAGCAGTATCGGGCGCTCTATCCAGGACGCAATCGGCAAGACGACGTCGGCGAACTGCGTGCCGGGGGTATGGAAGTATTCGTTCACGGCTATGAAGTCGAGTTTCCCGATGGCCTCGGCGAAGCGGTGGGAGTTGGCGAAGTACTGGGCGTCCAGGCCTGCCGCGAACATGGCCTTTATCGGGTAAGGCTGGCCGCTCTCGATCTGGTCGGCAATGGCGTTGGACTGCATCTCGCGGTAGCGCTTCGACCATATCGGGAACCGCTGTGATCCAACGCCGGGAGGCATATCGGCCACCCGTTCGTGAAGGGTGATGTCGTTAATCTCTGGAGAAGAAACGGCCATGCGGTTGCCGCCGGCCACAGCGATATTACCGGTAACTGTCGCCAACAGGATGATGGCGCGGTGGTTCTGGACGCCGTTGGAATGATGGGTGGTGCTGTTGCCACTCAGGTGGAGCTTGGCGGGCTTATTTGTCGCGTACAGGCGGGCCGCGGCGATGATTTTCTCGGCGGGCACCCAGGTTATCGCGGCGGCACGCTCGGGGGTATATTCGGCAGCCAGCTTTTTCAGCCCCTCGAAGCCGACCGTCCACTTCTCGAGGAACTCTTCATCGTGCAGGCCTTCGTTGATAATGATATTCATCATACCGAGAGCGAGGGCGCCGTCCGTCCCTGGGCGTAGCTGGAGGTGGATATCGGCGCGGGTGGCGATGGTGGTACGGCGGGGATCAACGACGATGTATTTGACACCGCGGTCGATAGCGTCCAGGTTGTCCTGCCAGCTCCTAACGGCAGGTACCACCGCAGATCCCCAGACCAGCTTGCATTTCGTCTCCGGCTCCACCGAGGCGCTGCTACCGGCCATATAGGAGTAGTCCGGGCCGTAAGTGAGGTTGGAGGCTATCCAGGTGCCGGAAAAGCAGTTGCTGCTCTCAGTGCAATAGTTAGGCGAACCGAAGGCGTGGGCCAGCCGGTGGAAATACGGGCGGGGCTCTTTGGTGTAAGCGATCCAGAAAACGACCGATTCCGGCCCGTATTTGTCCCTGGCCGCTTGTAATTCCCTGGCGACTATATCCAGGGCTTCGTCCCAGGAGATACGCTCCCAGGAGCCGGCCCCGCGCTCCCCGGAGCGTTTCACCGGATAAAGGAGACGTTCCGGGTGATAAACGAAATCCAGTTGTGCCTTCCACCGCGGGCAAGGGGCGGCGTTGGGGTCAGCAATATCAATTTTAACGGCCTTGCTATCCTTGACGTGAATTCGTGTAGGGCAGGACATGGAACACATGTAGCAGATGCCGTCCTGTACCTTCTCCGAACCGGTCATATTCAGTACCTCCGTTTTAAATCCAACCGTGCCTGGCTTCATCCATTATAACAGTCCCGTCCCATAGATAAAAAGCCTGTGGTATAATTATCCCTGGAATATGCATCGGAGAATCTGATACTGGAAGCACTGGAAGTAGCCCGCCGGGTCGTGGACGCGGCCAGCGATAAACAGGCCGGCAACATCGTTCTACTGGATGTCCGTGAGCTGAGCGGTTTCACCGATTACTTTGTCATCTGCAGTGGCGATAGCGAGAGGCAGCTCCGTACTATCCAGGACGAGATTCGTGAGTGCCTCAAACGGGAGAAGGTGAAGCCCCACCACCTGGAAGGCACGCTGGACTCGGGATGGCTATTGCTCGACTACGGGGATGTTATCGTCCATATTTTCAGCACTGAGGAGAGAGAGCGGTACCGGCTCGACGAGCTCTGGCGGGACGCGCGAATGGTATTGAGGGTTCAGTAGTCACAGTGCATTTCTATCTAGCTGAAAGTTTCGCCCTTTTTAAAGAACAGGGCGATCTCTTTTTCGGCGTTTTCCGGCGAGTCTGACCCGTGCACCGAGTTCCGCTGGAGGTCCTGGCCGAAGTCCTTACGTATCGTCCCCGGGGCGGCCTTGGCGGGATCGGTCGCCCCCATGATTTCCCGGATACGTTCCACGGCCCCTTCGCCGGCAAAAACGGCCGCCACAATGGGCGACTCGGTGATGTAGTCCACCAGGTCGTTGAAGAACGACTTCTGGGCATGGACGGCGTAATGACGCTCCGCAAGGGCCTGGGTCATGTGCAGCATCCTCAGTGCTACGAGCTTCAACCCCTCGGCCTGGAGCCGCCCGATGATAGCCCCGGCTAGGCCGCGCTCCATGGCGTCCGGCTTGATGAGGACGAGAGAACGTTCCATTTAGGACTCCTTCATTGAAATTATGGTTGCTAGGTAATAAGCCCGCTCAGCTCGGGAATGCCGATTTTCTCCAGGGAATCGGCAACCAGGTCGGCCTCCTTCAGTTCATGGGCCGGGTGACTGTTGGTGATGGCAACGGCCTTCATGCCGGCCCGCTTGGCGGCGCTAACGCCGGCAATGGCATCTTCGATGACGACACAGTTCCCCGGAGCCACACCCAGCCTCTCCGCCGCCAGCAGGAAGACTTCCGGGCTTGGCTTGCCTTCCGCTACCTCGGTACCCGGCGTGATGACCTGAAAATACTCTTCGATATCCAGGCCACGCAGAATGACAACGATGTTCTCTATCGGTGCCGAGGAAGCGATGGCGGACTTTATTCCGTTCTCCTTGAGGGATTTTAACAGTTCGATAGCGCCGGGCATGGCCGTTAGATTCCGGACGACCCGCCGGCGGTAACTTGCTTGCTTCGCCTCGGTGATGGCGTCAAAATCATCCTGAGGCAAATTTTTGCCCAGGGCGAACTCGATTATGGTGTCGTGCCGCCGGCCGAAGAAGCGGAAGAAGTCTTCGCGGGTGAAAACCACGCCTCTTTGACCGAAGACCTCCTGCCAGGCCTGGTAATGGGATTCCGCCGTATCGGCGATGACGCCGTCCAGGTCCCAGAGGACGGCCTGGAGCTTGCGTTCAGACATGGCTCCGGGTCTCCCGGACCTTGTCGACCTTCCCCGCCTCGTTCTCCGCGATGAACTGTTTGGCCGTGCTCTCGGCGATGACGGTGCCGTCCTTCAGGCTTATCTCGCCGGTGGTTTCGATTATCCTTTTACGGTGCCGGACGACCCTGGCGGTGATGACCAGCGGCACCTCCACTCCAACCGGCTGCCGCAAACGGATGGTGATACTGGCGGTCAGGCAGGTATTGCCGGTGGCATAGGCCGCATTGCTCATCGCCTCGTCCAGCAGGGTGCCCAGGATACCGCCGTGTAAAAGCCCCGGCCAGCCCTGGTGTGTCCAGTCCGGAGTGAACTCGGTGCGTAAAGTATCGCCGTCCCGGGTGAAAGTCAGCTTTAAGCCGATAGGATTGTTCCTCCCGCAGCCGTAGCAGTAACCTTCGTCCAGGTCCGAGTTGAGGGTCACCTTCGGTATATCGACCATAACATCGTCTCCGTGTGTTTAAAAATGCGACCAGCCATAATCCTTTATCTTAATCGGGCTGCCATCGGCATCGAAAAGGCTAATTTTGCCCGGTTTGCCCTCGGTTATTCTGCCGATGGCAGTTACCGGACAGACTATCTCCGCTTTGACTTTTTCGACGATGTCGGTCTCAGTGGTAAAGAGCAGTTCGTAGTCCTCCCCGCCGGAGAGCGCCATATCCCGGGCTTTCTCACCGAAGTTTTCCGTCACAGCAGGGTGAATCGGGATATGTTGGACATCCACCCGGGCGCTGACCCGGCTGGCCTCGCAGATGTGACGCAGGTCGGCGAGGAGTCCATCGGAGGTATCGATGGCCGCTTTCACGCCGGCCCTTACCAGCACCTGGCCTTCGTCCAATCGGGGTGTTGGGTGTAAAAAGGCGGCCCGGAGGTAATGTTCCGCAGTTGGTTCCAGCTTGAGCTTCTTGCGCAGCATTTCCAATCCCGCGGTGGCGCTGCCGGAATACCCCGTGACGGCGATGGTGTCTCCGGGACGGGCTTCGTCGCGGCGCAGTATTTGACCGTCCGTGCTCCCGCCGAGCACGGTGACAGTTATCGAGACAACGGGCGACTGGCTGATATTGCCGCCGACGATGGCTGTCCCGGTCTGGCGGGCCAGATCTATCATCCCTTCATAAAGGCGGGACACGTCCTCAATGGAGGTGGCCTCCGGCAGGCCCAAGGCCACGAGTGCAAAGTAAGGAGCGCTGCCCATGGCGGCGATATCGCTGAGATTAATGGCGAGTGATTTCCAGCCCAGTTCCTGCCAGGATATCGTATCCAGGCTGAAGTGGATGTCCTGTACCATGGTATCAACCGTGGCCAGCTCGATGGAGGCCTTGTTGCGCCAGGCGGCTGCATCGTCGCCGAGACCGATAACAAGCTGGTCGGGGCTGACTCGGTTGATACCTGAGTTGGAGATTCTTTCCGCCAGCAGATCGATGAGCCCGAACTCGCCTAGCTCGGAGACTTTCATGCCTGAATTATAACATACTCACGGAGGCAGCCTCTAATGACAAAGAAAAGGGGGAAGCGGTCCTTCACCCGCTCCCCCTCATATATGCTGATGGACGTTGACTTACTTTTTATTCTCAATGCTGACGTCAATGGATAGCTCTTCAACGGGCCGGTCCCGGTCTCTCTTTAACATCAGGCCGCGGACGGCTGCTCCAGCGACACCGGCCAGGCCGACAATGGTAGCCGTAACCCGCTCGGACTGTAGCGCTGGCATCAACCACGATAACATAATTATGGTCAACCCGGAAATCCCGAAGATAATCATCAACCATATTCCCAGTGATTTGTCTTTCATCCGCCGCCTCTTTTCTTTTTGTCCTTTTGATAGCATAAGACAAAACTGTTAAGGATTTATTAATTTGTTTCGCCTTTCGTTTAATATAACGTTGAAACGACCGGTTGGTTAGTATCTCCCGGTAAAATAGCGGCTGGCTACAGGTTGTGAAATCTGCTATAGTATTCACGCATGCGGTACGCTGTTTTAGCCGATATCCATGCCAACCTGGCCGCCCTGGAGGCCGTCCTCGAGGACATCAGGAAGAAGGGCGGAGTTGATGAGACCTGGTGCCTCGGAGACATCGTTGATTATGGCCCCGATCCCCGTGAATGTATAGAACTGGTGCGACGCCTCACGCCTTTCTCTATTGTTGGCAACCATGACCTGGCGGCCATCGACAAGGCGGACCTCGCCTATTTCAATCCGGACGCCGCCACGGCTAGCCGCTGGACCTCAACGCAACTAACCGCCGAAGATATCGCCTACCTCGAAAGCCTGCCGCTAATACTGGAGAGGGACGGCTTCACATTGGCTCACGGCAGTCCGAGAGACCCCGTCTGGGAGTATGTCTTCTCAGCCGGCATCGCCGCCGGCAACTTCGATTATTTCGAATCGCAGATCTGCCTGGTAGGCCATACGCACGTGCCGATGGTCTTCCGGCTTGAGAGGGATGGTTCCTGCCTGTCCGCTGGTTTCTATCCTGGTGTCGGGCTGGCGTTAGGTGAAACCCGCATGATTGTCAATCCGGGTGGGTTGGGGCAGCCACGGGACGGCGATCCCCGGGCCAGCTACGCCATCTACGAAAGCGAAGGCCGCATCATGCGGCTTTACCGTGTCCCTTACAATATCAAGGCCACCCAGGACAGGATGATGCGGGCCGGCCTGCCGATACGCCTGGTGACCCGGCTGGCGGAGGGGCTCTGAGTACTTGACGTCAAAGTGATTTAGCAGCTTGTTATCGCTAAGATTAAACATTTTATCGGTATTTAGCTGCCTTTCTATGAGGACTCTTCTCGAGAACCCTTGAATTGCCGATTGGTGACTTTCCACTCAGCCGGCTTTTTCCTTCTCCCCCGTCCCGTTGTAAACAATTATGGTATATTGTAAAAATATTGCCAACTATATATATCTGGTTGACTATACGCTTTAGTTGCAAATATCAGATATGGATATATTTTTAACACGGAGTCATAAAGTTGCTTACCTGGCAAATGCTGCGTTTTAAGAAGGTGATAGAGGACTTAAACCAGTAATTTTTCAACTGGCTATCTATTCGAAAACTTCAAGAACCTGATAGGTTTTCATCAGTAGTTAACAAAATAGTAACAAGTCAAACATAGGAATTACTAGTTCTTGTCACTGGAAATTGGGGCCTGAAAATCCTAAAATCAGAGTGTCGGTTCGACTAGTGACTTGACACCCTGATTCTTTTAAAACTCCCCAAAATGGGGTGGCCTCCTGAATTAGATAGGCCGTGCAAGATAAAAGGTAGAATTAAAGCCTTCTTTCAAAGCTTCACCTTCTTTTAATAGTACGAATCCCCTCAATTGTAATGTTCATAATTTGCAGACAAACGTTTCCCGGGACTCAAATAATACCTTTTCTTAGAGATATGCTTAATTCAGGGAATATCGCTCGGCGCGGAAAACATCCTTGACATATTTCCCATCAGGTAAGGAATTCCCATAGGGACTGGTGTACTCCCAGACCTTTTCACCTTCAGGCGTAACTTCAAAGAACCTTCCTTCGGTTCCACTGCAAATCAATGTATTGCCGTTCGCCAGGCGCTGCGCCCCTGAAATATTTCTTGAGAAGAACGACTCTTCATCCTTTGAATCGCCGTATTCCCAGACTATATCAGCCTCGTCGAATGAATATGGCAGACCTGGGTTTAACTCCAAAACGGTGGAGTATGGCCGCGTTCTTTGATTCCCATTGTTGAACAGTAGAATATTCGATGAAGAGGACTCAAGGTCAATCCATTTTGCATCATGTTGCCCATATAAAACCTGACTGCCCGATTGTCCGAACGCCTCCGGGTTTCCCCAGCGATATAACAAGTCACCCTTAACGCTTGCCGCTTCCGAAGTACTACTGTTATGATCGATAATCCATATCTCATTGGTATTATGGACCGATAAAAGAATCTGGTCGAGGGCTTCATTATAGTCCACCGAATTAATATGCAGCCAATCAGCGGATTGGCGATTTGTCGGGTAGTTCGGGTCAATTAATTCGGGGTAATCTTCAGCGTCGGCTCCGTCGGGTAATAAGTGATCCCAGGCGTGCCATTCCCAGACAATCGAATTAGTATCCAGATCAATCTCAAGGATAGCTTCCGACCAGACTTCTCCGTAAGGATTTACGTATGAACTGTCCATTCCTTCGCTGAGAGCCTCGCTCTCCGGGATCTTATCCCAGGCAATGGCAAGGATGTTTCCATCAGGCAAATACTCGATATCGTGATGCAGGTGGTAGGTTGCGTCCGATAGTTCATACGACCATAGCTGGTCGCCATTCCAGTCAAGTATCTCAATACCGCCTCCGTTAACCCCTTCTCCCTGAAAAGAACTTGAGCGAGTTGTATAGGTTGCCAAAAGCCTTCCATCTTCGAGCAAATAGACGGAAGCCCCGGGTGTTCCGGAAAGTGTCCACTCATGTACGGTATTCCCGTCCATATCGATTAAGTAGGCTGTGGTTCCTGCAATCGGGGCAAACAAGGTAACTTCACCTTGAGCGTCGCTGTTATTTGCGGCGGCCCCGGTGTCAGCCTGGCTCCCGGTTCCGCTGTAGGTTCTAATACATCTCACGTAGTTGAACACGCGTTGTACGTCCCCCTGAGGGCCGTGCCCCCAACTTGGATAGTCACTAGCATTACCATCCTTTGGGTCGCTGCGCTGGCAACCGGCGCCGTGAACGTCGATAACGTTCACGCTGTCCATTGAGCCCAGTCCCTCGCCGAAGGCCACGTAGACGGCAGCGGTAGCACTGCCGTTGAACCTGAGAAAGGTGGTGCTGGACCAGTAGAACGGGTAGTCCTTTTCCCCCGCTTCGTCGATTATTTCGCTGGATTCAAACAAGGGGTCGATAGCCGCCGAGTTCGTTGTGTCCGGCGACCTTGTGTAGTCAACCAGGCTCTGAAGCTCTTTAGCGTTGGGCAGACGCCAGTCGCTGTAACCCAGATAATTCTCCTTGTTCATCCGCTGTACCCAGGCCAGGGCGTCCTCCCAGTTCATCCCCTCCCCGCTGTCGCTCTGCGACCACATCAGACCGGTGGCCCTGTCGGTAATTGTGCCGTCACCATTGTCGGTGAAATCGTTTTTGCCGTAGTCGGCGTTGCCGCGACAGAAGCGGGCATAGAATGTCTTTTCGCCTCCCGAGGGACCAGCCAGGCCATATCCTTTAATCCGCCCATCGGTGAAGTTCACGCCGAACATGGCCGTATGTTGTTAAATACCGTACTGATGTAGAGCGTACCGGTAACCCATAGCGAGTCGATGATCCGCTCGCCGGCGGACGTGTCGCCGTAGGCGAATTCGAAGACATCGTCATCAATGAAGGGGACCAGTCCCCCAGAGCTTGCCGCCGTGGGATTGGGGTCGGTACCACGATAATCAATCAGCGAGTAAAGCTCCTTGATCGACGGCACGCGCCAGTCGCTGAACCCGCCGTAGTACTCGGCATTGAGGGTATCGACATAGGACTGGGCACCATCGTAAGTGAACTTATCGTCAACGTCAACAACGCCGTCGCCGGTCCAGTCCGCCCCCCGGGTCCAGGTCAGGCCGGTAACGTTATCGTAGACCGTGAGTCCATCGGTACTGATGGTATAACTCGGTTGGTTTCCCTGATATTGTGCATCCTGACCGCAGAAGTCGCCACCCGGCGAAGGGGCGGTGATAACACTGGAGTTGTTGTAGCATTTGTCCTGGCCGGTATCGACTACCGTGTAGGCGCCGCTTTGAGACGGTTCCGGGACAACCGGTGTCGAATCCTGCGGGGGTTGCGGCGATGTAGCACCAGATTCGCTCGGGGCGGGTGGTGTGCCATTGTCTCCGGAAACGCCGAGCGCCTGGGCCAGTTCTTCTCGGGTAATACCGAGCTTGGCGGCAGATGTCTCGAGGTCCGGTGGTCCCTCATCCGGGACCCCCAATGCCGCCTTCAGTTCGGCTTCGGTGATGCCGAGTTTCGCCGCGGCGGCGGCCAGGTCTGGCTGGGGAGGTTGAGATTGCCCGGTATCCGGAGACATCTGGTTCGGGCTAGGTGTGATTGCTGGTGTTGGGACTGCTGCCGGTTCTGGTGTAGCGACCGGCGCAGAGGTTGCTGCCGGCTCCGTGATTTCTTGAGTACAACTTGGGACGCAAAATAACAACGAAATACTTATCGTCGCTATAACGAATAACCTTAATATGTTCATCTTCTATTTCTCTCCTGCAAAACCCGATTAATGATATCAAATAAATGTTAGTAAATTATGAAAAATGAATAGAGGGACATTTAAGCAAAAAGTGCCTAATGTTCTCTATGGTAGCAATCACGGAAAGGTTATCGAAAAGACAATTTCTGAAAAAAGACGACGATGATTGCGAAAGGTTCTTTTCTGAAAGGCGTCAAGTTCCTTCCCTTTAAGGGGTCAACAGTCAATATTTTCTTCGTCCCCTGTTAAGGACATATTGTAGCTATCCGACCCCGGCCCCTTAATCTAGGTAAGAGGTCCATTATGACCAAGAACTTTGAAAGGCAGCCGGGCACTAACTCTTTCTTCTTCGACGTGTGGTTGTACCTGATGACGGCGGACCACACCTAATTATACACTTTTGAGATCGTTTGGCGTGACCTCACGAATGAGGACTCGTCGTTAGGAAACCGCTGCTCTATCCGCCTGAGCTATACGGCACACAAGTGGAGACAGGAGGATTCAAATTATTTCAGTGTAACCATAATTGGGAGTCAGGTTTTCCGCAATCGACTCGGCAACCACAGCCCGCAGGCGGTTGACTTCGCTTATAAGCCATACCTTGTACTTACCGTTCTTGGACTTCCTGGCACCATTGCGTAGCGCTTCCAGAGATCCTTGCCAGGTAAGCCTCTCTCAGCGATAAAATTGAGCGTAGTCAACCTGGTGACGCCGGCACACCTCGCTTATCACTGTTGCTGATTGCCTCCCCTCTTCCACCACCCTCAGATTCTCCTCAGCGCTCAAGCGTTTACCTTGATTTCTACCATGTCATTACCCCGGCTGGTTTAGCGTTATTATATCTACCCCTGGAGGAGTTGTCGCACATTTATCTGAAGCTAGCTGTCCGACTTCCATTGGGGCGCAACAACAAACTTTGCTGGGTTACACTGGTCACCCGCCTGCAGATATCATCCCTTTAAACTCTACTTCCCATCACTAGTTTCCTCCTCAGTGCGATTATACCTATAGTAAATAAGGCCAGGGCCACTCCAATAATAGTTATAGTCCACTCGGCGTAAGCGACCAGAAGACCAGCTATAACAAGGAGCAGACGCTCATATAGCCGAAGCTTACCTAACTTATGAAGGTATCCCTCCAAACCTTCCGCAATTAAGAAAATACCCAGCAGGCCTAGGATAAACCAGTATAGAGTATCTAATAAAGAGACCTGAAGCACCAAGCTTGGGTTCAATACAAAGAAGAAGGGAATAAAGTAAAGCACAACCCCAAGGCGCATAGATGTAAAGGCTGTCTTCATTGCGGGGGCTCCTGCCATAGTTGCCGCAAAGAAGGAGGCGATGGCAACTGGAGGAGTTATACCTCCTACTACGGCATAATACAGGATAAACAGATGAACAGCCATTGTGTTTAGCCCGGCTATCTGTGTCACGGCTGGTGCCATAGTCAGTGCCAGGAAGATATAGGCGGGGGTTACTACTCCCGCCATTCCCAATATATAGCAAATTACTGCTCCCATGATGAGGATGAGAAATACATTCTCCCCTGCCATCCTAATAAGTCCTGCGGTAAGTGACGTGGACGTTCCAGTGATAAGGAGACCGCCTACAATAAAACCCACGGGAAGCAAGATAGCCATCGTCTGGGTTATCAGCCTTCCTGACGCAGCGAGGGTTTCAGCGAATCTCTTGGGAGTCATCATGGTTTCTTTATTGGTAAAGGAAAGTAGGATCATTAACCCCATAGCATAAAATGGCGTTTGTGCTTCCCATCTCATGTATGCAAGGCCCCACACTAGAAAGACGAGGACGAAAATAAATACCCACCCTTTCTTAAGTGTGCTCAAAACAGAAGGAATCTCCTCCCGGGGTGTGCCTCTTAGCTCAGTCTTCGCCGCATGAGCATCAACCTGAATCAACAGCCCGAAATAGTAGAAGATGGCTGGTATAGCCGCAGCAACCATAATAGTGGCATATGGAATATCTAATAGTACAGCCATGATAAAAGCGGTTGCCCCCATTACCGGCGGCATGATAATGCCACCGGTTGAGGCACAGGCTTCTATTGCTCCGGCGTAGTGGGGAGGGTACCCCAACCGTTTCATGGCCGGAATGGTGAAAGAACCGGTGGCTGCTATGTTTGATATAGGACTCCCACTGAGGCTGCCAAAAAACCCACTACCTACTACGGCAACCTTAGCTGGCCCCCCTCTATACCTGCCGAGAACAGCTAGTGCCAGATTCAGAAAGAAGCTTCCTGCTCCTGAGGCAATAAGTATGCCGGCGAACATGACGAAGCCTATAACATACTCCCCCATTACTCTCGTTGGGAGCCCAATCAATCCTTCACCACCGAAGGTATAGTGACCTATAATTTCTTGCCAAGAATAGCCTAATCCACTGAGCACCCCGGGCAAGTGTTCAGCATATAGAGGTATGGTCCCTATTATTAGGCAAATAATAGTGTAAATAATGTTTATTCTTCTGACCAGTTCCAAAATCAAGATGCCTAAAACAAGTCCTAAAATAAATTGAGTCGTGGTTGGCGGATACCAGCCTACGAGCATTATCGCCTTGGCTTTTAGAAAGAAGTAGAAAGTTATCCCAAAGGTTAAGGCAGCCAGCCCAAGGTCATACCATTGGATTCGTGGATTTTTCTTGCTCGCCGGTATTATCAGATAACCGCAAGGAACAAACAAGGCTATGAGCAGATAATAGTAACTGTAGGTGAGGAGGGGTTGTCCTTCAATGGTAAGGTTGAACATGAAAAAGACAGCCACCCCCATTCCAATGGTAGAAAAAGTGATGAAAACGACTTTCAAGTAGCCTGGTAGGCTATCATATCTATCAGCAGCTTCGGCTCTTTTTATGGGTTCACCTTGTTTTTCCAAGATGGTCTCACTTACTAGACTCGCATTAAGATCCAGCGCGCCAACACCAGGGCTCACGGCCCTCTAACGTTTTTGAGCGACACACTCACATTCCAGTCGTGAAAACGGTTGGCCTTCTCCGTCGAAGTGTGCCATGCTGACCCTGAGCTATCATGGCCAAAATTACAGCGAAAGGAGCAAACCAATGATAAAAGTAAAGGAGATGGCCAATTTTGTGCTGGAGGCAGTGCCGGGGTGCTGCTACTGCCTTGATGTACATAGAAAGACCGTGACAGCCTGCCTCCTTCACGGGCCACTGGATCAGCCCCCGCGAGAACTGCTGGCCACCTTCACCACCACAACCAAAGGTCTGCTGGAATTGCGAGACTGGCTGGAAAGCCATTGCCGCACCCATATAGCCGTGGAGAGCACGCCAAGGGAACTGTCTTAAAAGCACCCGTCACGTCACCTCCGCTCTCAGACTGTAGATAATTTAGCTTTGAACCGACGCATAGCCTAGTTATAGAGGCGGTTTGTTTTTCTATCGAACGTCATCACCATCCCCTCACCCCGAGTTTCCTTAGGAAACTAGGGTACCCATGGACTAATCCTTCGGAGGCCAAGTTCCTTCTTGTAATTCTCCCAGAAGTTTAGCCATTCCTCGTTCGTTCCGTCTACTACTATGCCCTTCGCCTCTGCACTGGCTATAGCAGAATCAAAGGCGTCTGTATACTGGTCTATTAAATCTATACTCTTGTCACTTGAAGAATGCATCTGGTCGGTCCATACCCCTTTTTCCTTGAGGTATTTTATAACGCCCTCGTGGACTGGCATAAAAGACGTTGGTAGGCATTCGACAAAGGATTCAATGCTCATGTCGGCAATACGCTTGTCCCTGTCCTTATAGCTGTCAAAATTTTCATCCAGCCATTTTGTCAATTGGTAAACCAACTCCTCGTCAAACTCGGGGCGCACGACATATGTATAGATATTTGTGGTCAAAAAAAGGCCCTGAGCTTCCTCCGGCCCTATCCAACACTGCTTATACAAATAATAAGGAGTATACTCTGCCATTCTTTTGGCTGCCTCGGGGTCTTTCGTCGGGTCAAATTCTAAAAGACGTATTCCATGCGGGTCGGCTGCCGCTTCGAAGGTATATGGGGATGAGACAGACGACGGAGTACCAAGCATATCTGCTTTGCCCTGGAGTACTAGGTCAGCAGCCGCATCAGCGCTAGAAGCATTCACATATACTACATCTTCTTCCGGGTCAAGTCCGGCCCAGGCAGCAACACCTTTGGCACCTATCATCCCGCGTGCCGTGCTCGCGTCCACAGCAAAACTGACACCCGGCTTTACATCGGCCCAGCTTTCTATAGGAGAGTCGCCCCTTACCCAAATGCAGTCTTGAAGATCCATAATGCGGTAGATTACTCTCATCTGATAAGGCCGCGATTCCTTTGCGGCTGCGCCTTGTGCCTCAATCCAACTACAATAAGCACTTGACACGAGGGTCATCATGTCATATTCGCCAGTCCCGAATACTTTCATCATGGTGGCGGGAACTGGTTGAGGCATTATTTTCACCTTCATTCCTGTATCTGCTTCTAATATTGGCGTCCAGGCAGCTGTGGCAATATAGCCACTACTGGTTGTGGGATAGGTGTTAAATGCTAAAGATTCCGGCCACTCAAAAGCTGTTGGTGTAGTAGGTGTGGTGGAGGTAGTCGTAGTAGTTGGCGTAGTTTGGGTAGTAGTGGCTACTTCTTCAGCGCAACCAGCGAAAATAAAACCAACCACCATAACAATTGCTAGTGTTAATAAAAATACCTTTTTCATTCCCTGTCTCCTTTTTTATAAATTATTAATAAATGATATTGTTAGCTTGGTTTTAGTTTGTTCATCCCGCCATATTCACCCCCTACTTTGTCATTGTTATCCTTGTATCAAAAAAACCTTAAGCCGTAGCATCCCTGGCACATTATGTCCATATACAATACATGGACATTATACTCGTATATGATGGTGGGATTATATGAGTATTATTCATCTTTGTCAAGGCATTCTTATCAGCATGGGTACGGTCAAGGGGATTATGTGAAATTTCCCTGGTTTATACTACGCAGGGAAGGGAGGTTATAGCGCACTTTCCCTATAGGGTTCGACCTCCAGCAAATCTCCATTTTGATACTGATAAAGGCCAGCAGGGTGTAGCCGGCATTTTCGCCGCCTACTATCTCCATCGGCCTGGTCCGCCGCTTGAACTCTTTGTTTAACCACTCAATGACATTGGTGGTACGCAGGGAAATCCATTCTTCCTCGGGAAAATCGAAAAAGGTCAGACAACTGTCCAGGGAGCTTTGCACCTGGGAGAATGGGTATATCGAGTCATTCAATGGGAAGCTGCGAGATGAGCTCTTAGATCGGGAAGTATTTACTACTCTTGAGGAGGCCAAGGTCTTGATAGAGCAGTGGCGAAGAGAATATAATCAGGTACGTCCTCATAGCGCCCTGGGATACCGCCCACCAGCTCCTGAAGCTGTTTTAACTATAATCACGAACTAACGGGTGGTATCACTACTGGGGGCATGTTAGACTCCCTGGCAAAGTACACGGCTGCTTTTTTTATTATATCCCGCTCCATCTTCACTTCTACTAGTTCTTTCTTTGTCCGGGCCAGCTCCATCTCAACCTCGGTCAAAGGCTTCCGTGCCTTGCCGATTTCTCCCAGCTTGCCTCCCTTATAGGCTTTGACCCAATAAGCGAGCGTTGAGGGAGCCAGCGACAGCCTCTGGGCTGCCTCACGACATGATATCCTATCTTCTACCACCATTTTGACTGCTTCCTGGCGGAACTCCCGGGTGTATCTTCCTTGTGGGATACCTTTCAATCTGACACCTCCGTCTTTCTATTTTACCTGACTTTGGTGTCCATTAAATCCATCCTACTCCAGGCTATTATTTTCGGTTGGTTGGTGGATGCTGGGAGAGTGGTTAAAAAATTTCTATTTTACCCGTTCCATGGCGTTATAAAAACGTTCAAGCCATTCAACCGATGGTGATTATAGAATAATGAGCGCCAAATGAACTAAAAAGAAACAAATCATCGCAGTGGTTT
>DAOULX010000024.1:0-108114 GCA_034414775.1 Dehalococcoidales bacterium | reverse complement strand
TCCTCGCTGATAATCTCTCCATTTATCGACCTCCTTGTCAGGCGATTTTGTATCTGAAATTCGGGTGACCTCTAAACGATATGACGAACACCTGAACGTTCATTTGAACCGGCATTTGAACAAGGTTATGGACGTTATTTGAATCAATTTGAACAACAGCGCTCCCCCGATTTTATACAGGTTCAGAGACCTAATCTTGAACTGCCGTCAATTCAAAGACCTGCTCGAACTACTTTTAACCATAGAGGGCACGATGTGGATTCGCCCAGGCGGCATCACCGGCCTCTTTACCTTTTTGGGTCAGGCGAAAATACCGGCGTGGCGGACCGGGCGGGTAATGCTCCTGAAATTCCGAGGGCTCCTCCCGGCCGCTAGCTTCGACCCAATTGAGTCTCTGGATGGTCGAAAAATAGACGACGAAGCTGTGAAACCTGCAAAACAGACGCTTATAGGGCATCTGAGAGAAGATCCTATCAGTCAGTTCCTCAATCCTACTAGGATCGATGGCGCGATTTTCTTTTTTTACTTGTTTCTCCTCGATCCTGGTAGCTCGATCCAGAGCCGTGGCTCTCATTAGCGCCAGCTTATAGTGGTAGAAAATCTGTGATTGAGGCGCACCGATTGTCGGGTCTATTTTGGGCGAGTCGTACGGACCCATGCCCAGGAGGAACTGCCAGATGAACCAGCCAAGGCCAAACACTCGTAAGAAGCCACCTCGGACCGGCTTCAGTAAATCAGCCACTGTGCTTCCTGAGCTTATCAGGCGATATGCTCATCAACTCTTCTCAAACAGTTTCCGATACCAATCACGATGCTCTTCGCCAGATACTTTCCTGTATTTCGCCGTAGTGTTAAAGCTCTGATGACCTAAATGCTCTTGCAGCATTCTTAGTCCATCTCCGGAATCATCTAGTTTTACGGCATGGACAGCGAAGGCGTCCCTGAGTTTGTGAGGGCTGACGTTATGGACCTTGCCTGTTTCAGGATTTACCAGCTTAGGCAATCCAGCCCTTTCCGCACAGTCTTTTATGATTTGCCAAGCTCTGTGGCGGTTGATGCCGAAGATAAATCGTTTTCCATCTCGAACAACGGGCCCGCCACGGTTAATGTATTCTTTAAACATTTCCAGCGTCTCGCTGTCTATGGGTAATACCCTCTGCCGTCGATGTTCCTGGTCTTTAAACTGCTTCATTTATTCTGACTCCGCATTTGGGGCAGTAATTGTGGTTTATACTCAATTTTGCTCCGCATTTACTGCAAGATATTCTCACCCGACGTTTTAGGTGGATAATGGTAACGGTGCCTCGCTCGAAGTCCATGTCCTCAACTGTTATAGACAGGGCTTCAGAGATTCTACAGCCGAGGTGGAAGAGAACGCGTACTAATAGCCTGTCTCTGAGATTGGTGGCGGCTTTTTCCAGGCTTAACACTTCGTCGACTTCCAAATAGGCCTTCGTCATCCCTTACCTTCTACTTCCTGCCACTATCTTTTTAGATGTCCAACGGTTTGCCTTCATCGTTAATCGGCATATCCTTAACGAAGATCTGAGGTGACAAGACCTCTCTGTTTGAATCAACATCATATCGTGATTTGGTACTACTGATAGCTTCCGTCTCTAATAGCAAGTCGATTGCTCGCGCCAGTCTCGCCTCGGCATCAGGGACCGAGATGTACGTCACCTTCACTACTAATCGCCCCTGAGTTCGTTTACCCCGTTTACTGACCACCCGTGTCATCACCTTATTGGCCTTAGCCTTTACCTTACGAGCTGGTTGTCGTTACCAACCCATGCATCTAAAAAAAAAGAGGGCGAAACTCCCGGACCATATGTCCGAAAGGTTCGCCCTCTCTTTGATAACGTATTCTTTTTTAGGTTACGGTTACATTTAACGCCAAACTAGACTATTTTGTCAAGTTATTACGATGTCCTTTGGGCATCTTATTAAGCGGCCTTATGAGAGTAAGATGAATTGCATCAATTGCATCCAGTCCCCCTTCCCTGAGGGAAGGGGGACTTTTTTTGGAGAGGGGGCTGGCGCCCCCTCTCGCTGACGCACTCCCGGCTCTAGAACGCCGTCATTCCCGCGAAAGCAGGAATTTGTTATCTACAAGCGAACTATTGATGGTTCTTTCTTCTGTAAAGGAGTAAATAGCATTCTGTTCTGAAATAAAAAAACAACAGTAAAACGCTGGTTTATGGGGGATTTATAATATCCAAGGAAGAAAAAATAAAAACAACACTTCTGCGATGATTAATCCTACTATAACAAGTCCGTCAACACCCCATCTCCAACTGGTTTTAATCAAAGTCAAAGCCCCACTTGCCAGACCAGCTAACGCTCCTATTGGGATGGGTAGTAGGAGCCATCGCTCGGCAATCCACATGTCCCCAAACCTGAATGTGGCGCCAGATGGGTGTATTATACGAAGAAGGGCGCTATAGCTTAAAACCCCCAGAAGACAAAATCCCGTGATATTCAAAATCCCAAGTGTTGTTATTAAGCCCCTTTTCATAATTTCACACTTGGAGGTTTTGTAAAATATTCTTTAGCTAAGCGCCCCTTCCATCTGGGCCAGTATCTGCTCGTTGGTGTAGTGGCTGAGGCTGATACAGTCGCTGGGGCAGCCGCCGGCGCAGGCCCCACAGCCTTTGCAGAGGGCGTCGTTAACGCGGCATACGCCTTTCTCTTCATCGAAATCAATGGCGCTGTAAGGGCAGACCTGGAGACAGAGCTGGCAGCCGGTGCAGAGCCGCTCGTCGACAACCGAAGTGACGGCCTCGATTTCGACAACACCGCGGGAAATCATCGCCAGGGCTTCGGCCGCCGCCGCCGAGGCCTGGGCCACCGTGTCCGGGATGTCTTTGGGCCCCTGGCAGCACCCGGCGACGAAAATACCATCCGTCATCGTGGCCACCGGGTCGAGCTTGGGGTGCTTCTCGAGGAAGAATCCGTCGGCGCTGCGGGAGATGTTGAACAGCCGGGCGACCTCCTCGATGTCATGGGAAGGCTCGATGCCGCACGAAAGGACGACCATGTCAACGGGCAGGCGGCGCTGGCGCCCCACCAGTGTGTCCTCGAACTGCACGACCAGGTGTCCTTCTTCCTCGGGCGTTTCGGCGATATCTGTTATCTCGGCGGGCTTGCCGCGGATGAAGACGGTCTCCTCTTCCAGCATGCGGTTATAAAACTCTTCGTAGCCCTTGCCGAAGCTGCGCATGTCGATGTAGAACTCGTAGACCTCGGCGTCGGTATGCTCTTTAATGAGATGGGCAAATTTCATGGAGTACATGCAGCAGACCCGCGAACAGTATTCATGGTAGTTTTCATCGCGGGATCCGACGCAGTGAATGATGGCGATACTCTCCGGCTCGCGGCCGTCCTTCATCCTGACATGGCCGCCGGTGGGCCCGGCCGAGTTTATCATGCGCTCGAACTCCAGGCTGTTGAGGACGTTATCGAGGCGACCGTAGCCATACTGCTTGATGACGGAAGGATCGAAAAGGTCAAATCCCGTGGCGATGATGATCGAGCCGACCTCCACTTCGATGACCTCGTCCTCCTGCTCGAAGTCGATGGCCCCCGGCGCGCAAAATGACTTGCAGGTCTCGCAGCCGCCGGTCTGGAAGTGGACGCATTGCTCTTTATCGATGACGGGCTTGTTGGGCACCGCCTGGGCGAAGGGGATATAAACCGGCGCCCGTTGCGCCAGGCCCTGCTCGTACTCGGACAAGATGGGCACCGGTTTTTTGGTGGTAATTTCCTCAAGGTCGATGGCGCCGGTAGGGCAAACGAAGGCGCAGGCGCCGCAGGCCCGGCAGACATCCATATCGATTTCCCGCGTTAACTGGTAAGGCGTGGCTACCTCACGGTCAACGCCGCGGTGCATGAAATTGATGGCACTGGCGCCCATGCGCTCCTCGCAGATGCGGGCGCACAGGCCGCAGAGAATACATTTTTCATTTTCGTCGCCGATTTTGAAGCGGGGCGCCTCGACACCGTATTCTTTCGCCAGTTCTTTAATTCTTTCGGCAACCGGGGCCTGGGCCAGGTAAAGTTCAATGATGCCCTTCCGTATCTCGATGACTTCCTCGGAGTGTGTCGCCACGACAAGGCCTTCCTCAATAGGGTAGTTGCAGGAGGTGACGATGCGCTTCCGGCCCCGGCTTTCGATCTCCACGACGCACAAACGGCAGGAGCCGAAAGGCGCCAGGGCCGGGTGGTAGCAGAGGGTGGGTATATCAATGCCGGCAGATTTGGCCGCCTCCAGGACGGACTTTCCGGCCTCCGCCTTGATTTCTTTTCCATCAATATTTATGGTTACTTCGCTCATACAGGTATCCTATTTCTTGGCCCGGACCAGCGCCCTCTTCTTTTCCGGTAACGGCGGCGGGACAGGTTGGCCGGAAATACGGGTGACGGCCTGGAAACGCGGCGGGCAGACGTCGTAGCAGGTGCCGCAGCGGGTGCATTTCTCCTGGTCGATGACATGGATAATGTCTTTGCCACCGCTGATGGCCCCCACCGGGCACTGCCTGGCACAGATCATACAGGCCTGGCACTTTTCCGGATCAATGTAGAAGTCCGTTAATTCTTTACAGACCAGGGCCGGGCACCGTTTTTCGTTGACATGGGCCTCGTATTCGTCGCGGAAATATTTCAGGGGGGGCATGACGGGATTGGGGGCCGTCTGACCCAGGGCGCAGAGGGCTGCGCGGTTCATCAGCCGGGAAAGCCCTTCGAGCAATTCGATATCGCCCGGTTTGCCGCGCCCGGCAACGATGTCATTAAGAATTTCACGCATATGCTGAAGTCCCTCACGGCAGGGTACACACTTGCCGCAGGACTCATCGCAGAGAAAATCGATGAAATAGCGCGCCACGTCGACGACGCAGGTGTCCTCATCCATGACGATCATGCCGCCGGAGCCCATCATCGAACCCAGCTTGGTCAGCTCATCGAAGTCTACCGGCGCGTCGAGGTGTTCCTCCGGTATGACACCGCCGGAAGGGCCCCCGGTCTGGATAGCCTTGAATTTTTTACCGCCGGGGATACCGCCGCCGATCTTGTAGATAATATCACGCAGGGTCACGCCCATGGGTACTTCCACCAGGCCGGTGTTGTTGACTTTACCGACCAGGGAGAAAATCTTGGTACCCTTGCTGCCCTCGGTGCCGATGGTGCGGTACCACTCGGCGCCTTTATCAATAATCAATGGGACATTAGCCCATGTCTCGACGTTGTTCAGATTGCTGGGGCGGTCCCATATGCCACTGACGGCGGTGCGAACGTACTTGGGGCGGGGCTCGCCGACGCGTCCTTCGATGGCCGTCATCAGGGCGCTGGACTCCCCGGAAACGAAGGCCCCGGCACCCCGGTGGACCTCGATATTAAAATCGAAGCCCGAACCCAGGATATTTTCACCGAGCAGACCGTACTCCTCCGCCTGCTGGATGGCGATAAAGACGTTGTCCACAGCCAGGGGGTATTCCTGCCGGACGTAGATAAAACCCTGGTGGGAGCCGATGGCGTACGCCCCGAGGATAAGACCCTCCAGGACGCTGTGAGGATTACCCTCCAGGAGAGAGCGGTTGGCATAGGCGCCGGGATCGCCCTCATCGGCGTTGACGATGACGTACTTAGGTTCGCCGGGGGCGTCCCGCGTCGTCTTCCACTTGGTGCCGGCCGGGAAGCCGGCCCCACCCCGGCCTCTCAGGTTGGCTTTGTCCACCTCGGCCCTGACCTGCTCCGGCGTCATACTGCTGAGAGCCTTACCCAGAGCCCGGTACCCACCGATAGCCAGGTAGTCCTCGATGCTGCGCGGGTCTATGTGCCGGTTAAAGCCGAAGACGATCTGCTGCTGGTTCATATAAAAAGGTATCTCCGGCTCCAGGGTTATCTTCTCGCCGCTGTTGGGGTCCTTATAGAGGAGCTTTTCGACGACTTTCTTTTCTTTTATGGACGAAATAATTTCAGGGACATCCTCGGCTTTGACCTGAAGGTAGCAGGTCTCCTCCGGGTAGATGACGACAATGGGGCCGCGTTCGCAGAAACCGTGGCAGCCCGTCCGCCGGAAATCCAGATCAGCGCCGAGGCCCTGCTTCTCTATTTCCTCTTCAATGGCGGCGGCGATGGCAGCGCTTTTATTGGCGTTGCAGGCCGTCCCCGAGCAAAGCGTGATGCACGGCTTGGTCGGATCTCGCTTGGCAACTATTTCCTGCCGGAGCTTCTCCAGTTCCTCCGGCGAGTTTAATCGCGGCATCTTAATCGCTATTCCCTTTCTGTCATCCTGAGCGAAGCGAAGGATCCCGGCGGGGCAAGGCCCCACCCCGAGATTCTTCAGTCGCTGCGCTCCTTCAGAA
Source organism: Dehalococcoidales bacterium (assembly GCA_034414775.1). Taxonomy (GTDB): domain Bacteria; phylum Chloroflexota; class Dehalococcoidia; order Dehalococcoidales; family RBG-16-60-22; genus DAOULX01. The sequence continues at coordinate 101,752 of DAOULX010000024.1, read as the reverse complement.
TGACAGTCTCCTACTCGTATTCCTTCAATACGGACTCGATTTTAACTGGTGTCATTTTCCCGTGGTAATCCTTGTCCACCAGCATTACCGGTCCCAGGGCGCAACACCCCAGACAGTTGACCCTCTCAAAGCTGAACCGCTTGTCCGAGGTTGTTTCCCCAGTGCCGATACCTAAAATCTCCTCGACCTTACTGGCCACCCGCGGTGCCCCGCGTACGTGGCAGGCCGTGCCCATACAAACGCTGACAATGTGCCGCCCGCGCGGCTGGAGGCTCATGGCCTTGTAGAAGCTGGCGACGCGGTACACCTGGCTGACCGGTATGCCCAGCCGGTCGCTGACACACCGGACGGCTTCACCGGAAATCCATTTGAATTTCCCCTGGATATCCAGCAGCAGCTGTATCAGTACGGTCTGCTTCGGGGGATATTTATCGATTATCTCATTTATCTTCGCCAGTTCCGTCGTCATGGCCATTCCCGTTATTGTATTGAGGTAAATAACGCACCGGGCAGTTCTTGGTGCACTCGCCGCAGCCGGTACACTTGTCCAGGTCGATATACCTGGCCTTCTTCCTGATTTTCACCTTGAAATTGCCGATATACCCGGCTACATCTTCAATGTCGCTCCAGGTGAGCATCTTGATATTGGGATGGGAACCCACCAGGGTCATCTTGGGGGTAAGGATGCAGGCGGAGCAGTCGAGAGTTGGGAAAGTCTTATCTAACTGCGACATGTGCCCGCCGATGCTGGGACTTTTTTCGACCAGGTAGACCTGGTTGCCAGAGTCGGCTATCTTGAGGGCCGCCTGGATGCCGGCGATACCTCCTCCCACCACCAGAGTGGCCGGATTGACCGGCACCTCTCGCGTCTCCAGCGGCTGGTGATAGTAAACCCGGGCCACAGCCGCCCCCACCAGTGCCTTGGCCTTGGCGGTGGCCTCGGACTTGTCGGCGGTCACCCAGGAGCAGTGCTCGCGGATATTAGCCATCTCAAAAAAGTAGGGATTAAGGCCGGCGTCCTGCATGACGCGCCGGTAGGTCGGCTCGTGCATCGTCGGGGAGCAGGCCGCCACTACGACGCGGTTAAGGCCGTACTCCCGGATATCTTTTTTGATCATCTCCTGGCCGGGGTCCGAGCACATGAAGCGGTAGGCCCGTGATACAACAACCCCTTCCAGCCCCTCGGCTGATTTGGCGACGTCAAGAACATCCACCGTTCCGGCGATATTGCTGCCGCAGTAGCAGATATAGACCCCGATTCTTGGTTCGGTCAACTTCTCTCCATCATTTTATGTCATCCTGAACAAAGTGAAGTATCTCGTACCCTCTAAGATACGAGATTCTTCAGTCGCTATGCTCCTTCAGAATGACATTACCTTTCGATCCCGTGAAATAATCTCTAAAAACGTATTCTAAAATTTCACCCGGCCTCACGACGTTGCTGTCCAGGCTCAGCGATTTGGCATCGATACCCAGGGCCAGGCCGATCAACTGGGTGATATATAGTACTGGAATTGAATAATTAGTTTTAAAAACGCTGTTTACCCGCGATTGGTAGGCATCCAGGTTGGTCTGACAAAGCGGACAGGGTGTCACCAGACATTGAGCGCCGTTTTCGGTAGCATTCTTGAGAAGTTTTTCTATCAGCCCCAGAGTGCTGCCCTCTTCGGAAAGCGTCAGCGACCCACCGCAGCAGCGCGCCTTGAGGGGAAAATCGATGGCCTCGGCGCCGGTGGCAGTCACCAGCCGGTCGAGCGTAACCGGTGATTCGGTATCGTCCAGGCCATAGTCGGGACGTACCAGCTGGCAGCCGTAGTAGGGGGCCACCCGGAGTCCGTGCAGCGGTTTCTTGAGTTTGGCGGTAATGAACTCCGGTGTTATGTCATTGACCAGGACATCTACCAGGTGCCTCACCCGCAGGCTGCCCTGATAGCTCAGTCCGGCGACCGACAGGGCCTCATTGACCTTTCTCAACAAGGCCGGGTGCTCGTGGAGGTGCCGGTTAGCCTTGGCCAGCGTCACGTAGCATGAACTGCACGGCGTGACGATATCGAAGCCCATCTTCTCGGCCAGCGCCAGGTTGCGCGCAGCTACGACGATCGACTCTTCCTCATTAAGTGAACCGTAGGGTGTCGAGCCGCAGCAGTTCCAGTCCTCGATTTCCATGAGCTCGATATCGAGTGGCACGGCAATCGCCGCCGTCGAAAGGCCCAGTCCCCGGCCGGTGCTCTCCGCCGAACAGCCGGGGAAGTAACTGTAATATTTCACCCGGTGCTCCTGACTTCCCGGTATTTCTCAAGTATGCGGTCGAGGTCGGCCTTACCCTTGATACGCGGCGGGAGTACCGGCAGACGGCGGCGGAGGAAAAGGTTTAACGCCACTTTCCATAGCTTGAGGGCCGCCAGTGGGCCGGCGCTTAAGTAGTACTTGACCATCATGCCCAGTTCGTGGACGCGGCCGTAGGCCCCGATGGAACCGACAAAGCTGCGGTAGAGCCGCGGCGTGCGCGTGCCACTCACCTTGTAGCCGTACTGGTTGGCCAGGCTCTCCAGGGCGTGGGCCAGTTCGGTGGGGCGGACGCCACGGGGGCAGCGGACCGTGCAGGTGTAGCAGGACAGACAGAACCACATGGAGCTGCTGGAAAGCACCTCGTCACGCAGGCCGGCCCGGACCATGGCGATCGTCTGGCGCGGAGGGTGCTCCATCTGCGATGCCATAGGGCAGCTACCGGTGCAAGTTCCGCACTGGATACAGGCCAGGACCTGTTCGCCGCCAGGGGTCGCCCTGACCTCGTCCAGGAAAGTAGTCATCTCTGATTTCATGTTAGCACAAACGGTGTATATCCATCAATACAAAGCAGCCTCGGATATGCTAAACTACAATCACGGGTCTATTATGAAAATACTTGTCACCAACGATGATGGTATCAAGGCGGCAAGTCTTTGGGTACTGGTGGAAGAGCTCCAGAAAATCGCCAGGGTAACCGTGGCCGCTCCGGACCGGGAAAGGAGCGCCATCGGGACGGCCGTAACCCTTTTTCAGCCTCTTCATGTTGAGCCCTATCTGGCACCGGTAGCCGGAGTAGCCGCCTATGCCGTCGATGGTTCGCCTTCGGACTGTGTTATCCTGGCCCTGGGCAAACTCATCGGCGATGGCGCCGACCTGGTGATTTCCGGGATAAATCCCAACCTCAACCTGGGAGAAGACGTGCATATCTCGGGGACGGTGGGCGGGGCCTTGCAGGGGTATTTCCGCGGCCTGCCTGCTATAGCCATATCGGCGCCCCCCGATAGCCGGACGGGACTGGAAAACGCCGCCCGCGTGGCCGCCCGGCTGGCGCAAAAGCTGGCCGGACACGCCGACACCAGAATATTCCTCAACGTCAATATACCGAACGTACCGTTGCAGAATATCAAAGGCGCTCGCATCACCCGGCTGGCCCGCTCTAGCCACATCAACACGGTCGAGGAAGAAGACCACAGCCAAGGGAAACGTTACTGGCTGGTGCGGGAGAGGATAACTATGGCCGACGACAACGGTACTGATATCCAGGCCATCGAGCAGGGGTATATTTCTCTGACAGCCCTTTACACGAGTCTACTCGACAAGCCGCCCCAGCGCTTACTGAAAAAGCTGAGTGCCGAGCTGGGACAGGAGTTAAAAACAAGTTAAAAATGCAACACCACATCGGGACGGACATCATCGAGATAGAACGCGTCCGCCGGACCATCGAGCGTTTCGGCGACCGTTTCTTAAAGCGCGTGTATACGGAAACCGAGCTTGGCTTTTACGGACGCCGCTCTCATACCCTGGCGGCCAGCTTCGCCGCCAAGGAAGCTGTCATGAAAGTATTGGGGACCGGGGCGCGGGGCGTCGGCTGGCGTGACATCGAGACGCTTTTTCATCCCAGCGGCAAGCCTGTTATCCGGCTCAACGGAAGGGCTATCGACGCGGCCCGCGAGGCGGGCATCAAGGAGATAGATGTCTCCCTGTCCCACTGCCGGGAGTACGCCACGGCCGTTGCCATCGGCTGTCCTTAAAATTTCAGGCTGATAACAGGCCTGATATCCACGGGGATGATGCCCCATATCCCCGCCGAACCCAGGGGGCGGGATGTCTCGATTCTTTTACCCACGACCTCGCCCCAGCCATGGATGACCGGGATGGTCAATTCACGCCCGAACCACCTTGCCCGGGCCAGTCCAACACACAGGACGACCCTGGCCGATATGCCTAAAGCCCGGCACCTTCGCTTCAATCGGATAGACTTCGTGATGCAGTCGTTGGTAAGCAGCGAATAAGGCTCCCGGCGGAGCTCTTCGGCTATTTCTTCGGCTTTCTCGATCTCGTCCATTACCCCTCCCAGACTATCTCCCCCCCGATCATCGTCATTATCACTTTAATGTCTTTTATCGCTTCTGGAGGCGCGCGGGTGGGGTCATTACTGAGAATAACGATATCGGCCAGCTTGCCGGGCGAAATCGAACCCTTGATATCCTCCTCGAAAGATGCGTAGGCGCCGTTGATTGTATACAGGGCCAGCGCCTGCAAGGGAGAAATAGCTTCTTCCGGCAGCAGGACCTGGCCGGATTCCGCCCGCCGCGTTACCGCCGCACCGACACCCGCCAGCGGATTGTGCGGTACTACCGGTGCGTCCGAGCTGCCCGCGACGATTACGCCAGCTTCCAGCGGTGACCTTGTCCGGTATAGCCAGGAGAGCTGATGTGGATCCAGTGTCGCTAGGTAGCGCTCACCGCTGTAGTAGATAAAGGGTGGTTGAGTGACAATGACCACCCCTAATCGTCGAATACGTTCCAGCAAGGGCGGGGAACACTCGCCGCAGTGCTCGATACGGTGGCGTCGCCCGGCCACCGGCGACCGGCTGTCCACGCACTCCAGGGCCCGGACAGCCGCCGCGACAGTGTTCTCGGCGACGGCGTGGAAGGCAAGCTGCCACCCCGCCCGGTGGCAATCGAAGGCCATATTGTTCAGTTCTTCTTGCCGAGGCTGGACCTCAAGTAAGAACTTTACCGCCCCCAGCCGCAGTCGACTATCGCCGGAACCGCTGACCATACCCTCATCCTGGAACCGGCGCCGTGTCTCGGGTCCGGCCATCATCGTCACCCGGGTACGCATTCTACCGGACTCCTGGTAGCGTTGAATAGTTTGCCAGCGCGAGGGATCGTTGCGGAAGGTGGCTTCCTGGATTGAGGTTATTCCGAAAGAGAGGAACTGCCGGCCGGCCAGTGAAAATCCTTCCTCCATCTCAGCGTTCGAGAAAGGCGGCATGACGTTCTGGCGTATATGGGCCAGCATGTTGACCAGTATCCCATTAGGCTCACCGGTGATCAGGTCCCGCTCGATGCGTCCGCCCGGCGGCTCCGGCGTTTCCGGGCCGATTCCCGCCAGTTCCAGCGCCCGTGAGTTAAGGACACAGGCATGGAGCGAGCGGTGGCTGAGCACTACCGGGTGGTCCGGGGCAGCCTCATCGACGTCATATCGCGTGGGGCAGCGACTCTCGGCCAGGTAAAACTCGTTATAGTCGGTGCCGCTGAGCCATGTCCCCGGCGGCGTACGCTCCGCCTTCCGGCGCACGGCTTCTTTTATGTCCGCGATAGACCTGACCGCCGCGGGGCTGACGTCAATGCTGAGCAGCTTTCTGACCAGTGAGAACAGGTGTAAATGGGCATCATTGAATCCGGGCAACACGGTACGGCCTTCGCAATCGATCACGCGGGTATTGGCATCGACCACCTCATCAAGCAGGGTACGGGACCCGACCGTCGTGATTTTCTCCCCGGTGACAGCCACCAGCTCGGCCTCCGGTATGGAAGCGTTCATGGTGATGACCCTGGCGTTCTTCAGTACGATATCGGCCGGCATATAAGACCTCGTCTTTATTATATCTCCCCGGATAACAAACTATAAATTCTAAATACTATATACTAATAACTAAAAACTATTTTGATAATATATTAACTTTTTCCTTGTATACTCGTTATATTAAATGGGTTGAGGGGGCGGGAGGGGATTCGAGTTCCTCCATTCCGGCGGGGGCGCTCCGGTAATAAAAGCCGCCGCGAGCTCCCCCGCCGACCGCATCCACAGCCGCTAACAAACCGAAAGGGTAAAGAATCTATTCAACCCGGAACGAAATTATGACAGAAGGAATTCAAAGAGTGCGCTGCCCGAAGTGTAGCGGCAATACCTATTTCGATAAGGACTGCTATGGCTGGTACGAAAAATGTCTCTTTTGCGGTTGGTCGCAGGATTTACCGGATGCCGAGCTGAAAGAGAACGATGAACAAAGTGGCGGCGACCACTACAAGCCTATCGAAAAGGATCAGACTGTCTCCAAACCGCTGGGACACAGCCAAGGCAGGCCCCGAAGAAATTGACGGCTTTCGTAGCCAATTGACGCTCTCGCCGTTCAACGTCACCACCGATAATAATTAATGTAGTTTTTATCTTGTTTTGGTAAAACGGTTGTGCTATTATCGGGGTAAGGCGAGACATGACCACGGAACGAGAAAAAGCACTGGAACTGGCCATCGGGCAGATAGAAAAGCGGTTCGGCAAAGGCTCCATTATGAAGCTGGGGGTAACTGCCACGCTGCCGCCGATAGAGGCCATTCCCACCGGCTCACTATCTTTGGACCTGGCACTGGGTATCGGGGGGATACCCCGCGGACGCATCACGGAAATCTTTGGGCCTGAGTCATCTGGAAAGACTACTTTAGCCCAGCACATCATCGCCGAAGCTCAAAAAACAGGAGGTACGGTCGCCTATATCGATGCCGAACACGCCATGGACCCCTCTTATGCCGCCAACTGCGGCGTTAATGTTGATGAGTTGCTGATATCGCAACCAGACACCGGAGAACAGGCCCTGGAGATTTGCGAGGCGCTGGTGAGGAGCAGCGCTGTCGACGTCATCATCATCGATAGCGTCGCCGCCCTGGTCCCCCGGGCCGAGATCGAAGGGGACATGGGTGACCCGCAGATGGGCCTTCAGGCTCGCCTGATGTCCCAGGCCCTGCGCAAACTGGCCGGGGCCATCGGCAGGTCCGGGACCGCGGTGATCTTCATCAACCAGCTCCGGGAAAAAGTCGGCATCGTCTTCGGGAATCCGGAGGTGACCACCGGTGGCCGGGCGTTGAAGTTCTACAGCTCCACCAGGATAGAACTGCGACGGGCGGAGACGATCAAGCTGGGAAACGAAGCTATTGGCAGTCGCGTTAAAGCTAAGGTAGTCAAAAACAAGGTTGCCCCTCCCTTCCGCAGCGCCGAGTTCGACATTATGTTCGACCACGGCATCAGCAAAGAAGGCAACCTCATTGATATCGGTCTGGAATTGGGCTATATCGGGAAAGCCGGGGCCTTTTTCTCGTACGGGGACATCCGTCTCGGGCAGGGTCGGGAAGCCGCCAAGAACTATATCAAGGAGAATCTCGAGCTTGCCAGGGAAATCGAGGAACGCATCAGGGCCTCAGCCGGTACCATTCCTGTGACACCACCCGACGGCGAATAACGGCATTTCACCGCAGGGAAGGTGGGGACATTTTTTCAAGGCTGAGGCCGAAGGCTTCGGCTTTTTGCGTTCTTTACGGGTGCAGCGAATGACTAGAATAACCGGGCTGACCGCCAGAAAGGGCCGGGAAAAACGCATCAACGTCTTCCTCGACGGCCGGTTGGCCTTCAGCCTGGCGGCAGAGATAGTCCTGAAACAGGGGCTGCGGGCCGGCCAGGAGCTATCAGAAGCTGATCTCCAGGCACTGACCGGCGCCGACCGTTTCCAGAGATGTTTTAATGCCGCTTGCCGTTTCCTGGCCACCCGCCCACGCAGTGAGGAGGAAATCAGGCAGCGGCTCCAGAAACGCGGCTTTGAGAGCGATTACCGGGAAAGGGCTATCACCAGGCTCAGGGAGCAGGGCCTGGTCGATGACGACGCCTTCGCCCGCTTCTGGAAGGACAACCGCCAGTCATTTCGACCGCGCAGCCGCCGCCTAACGGCGCTCGAGTTGAGACGCAAAGGACTGGACAGCGCCGTCATTGAACCAATCGTCAGCGACATCGACGACAGTGAAAGCGCCTATCGGGCAGCTTCAAACAAGGCAAGACGTCTGGCCACATCCGATTACGAAGTCTTCCGCCGCCGCCTTGGTGATTTCCTGGTCCGCCGTGGCTTCGGCTATGATGTTGTCCGGCAGACCGTGGATAAAATCTGGACTGAGCGTAGTGAAAAACATCCGAGAATATAAGGAGGTCAAATGGACGGAGGAGCTATAGTATACATTGCTTTATTCTTCAGCTTCATCATAGGTCTGATCGGTGGCGCCGCCGCCGCCTTCTTTTCCCGGCGCGTGATATTTAACCGGCAAATACGACTGGCGGAGAGGAAAGCGGCGAAAATGGTCGCCGAGGCCAGGACCGAATCGAAAGAGATCCTGGCGGTATCCCAGGAAGAAGCCAAACAGGTCAAGACCACCGCCGAGAACGAATACCGCGAGCGGCGCTCCGAGTTACAAAAACAGGAAGCCAGGGTCAACCAGAAATCCGAGACCCTCGACCGCAAGATGGAGGGCCTCGAGCAGAGGGAACGCAACCTTACCAGCCGCGAAAAAGAGATCGAGTCCACGCGGGGCCAGCTGGTCGAGCTTAAAGACAAACAGCTCAAGCAGCTGGAGCTGATTTCCGGCATGTCCAGCGCCGAGGCCAAGCAGAGCCTGCTGGACGCCATGGAAGTTGAGATGCAACAGGAAGCATCACGGCGGCTGTACCAGTGGGAAAGCAAACTCAAGGAAGAGGCCAACGAAAAAGCCCAGGAGATTCTGACTTCGGCGATACAGCGCAGCGCCTCGGAAATCGTCGCCGAGACCACTGTTTCCACCGTGCCGCTGCCCAACGACGAGATGAAAGGCCGGCTTATCGGGCGTGAAGGACGTAACATCCGGGCCCTGGAACAGGCAACCGGCGTCGACCTTATCATCGACGATACGCCGGAGGCAGTTACCATTTCCAGCTTCGACTCGGTTCGGCGGGAAATCGCCCGCGTCGCCCTGAACCGGCTGATACTGGACGGGCGTATTCACCCGGCCCGTATCGAGGAAATGGCCGCCAAGGCTAAAGAAGAGGTGGAGGCCGAGATACAGAAAGCCGGCGAGCAGGCTATCTTACAATTGGGTATCCAGCTACACCCCGAACTGATCAAGTTGCTCGGGCGACTCAAGTACCGCACCAGCTATGGGCAGAATTCACTGGAACACAGCATCGAGGTGGCTTATTTGGCCGGTATGATTGCCTCCGAACTCGGGGCCAATATCACTACCGCCAAGAAAGCAGGATTGCTTCACGATATCGGCAAAGCCGTCGACCGCGAGGTGGAAGGCACTCATGCCGCCATCGGCGCTGACCTCGTCAAGCAGTGGGACAAGTCCCGCGAAGTCTACCAGGGCGTCAGCGAACACCATCTCGAAACCCCCAATGTCAGCGTCTGGGGGTATATTGCCTCGGCGGCGGACGCCATCAGCAGCGCGCGGCCCGGTGCCCGGCGCGAGTCGCTGGAGAGCTACCTGAAACGCCTGAGGGCGTTAGAAGATATCGCCAACAGCTTCAAGGGCGTGGAAAAATCCTTCGCCATTCAGGCCGGCCGTGAAGTGCGCATCCTGGTCAAGCCGGAGTCGATCGACGACCTCGGCGCCATGAGGCTGGCACGGGACATCGTGAAAAAGGTGGAAGAATCGCTCGACTATCCCGGGCAAATCAAGGTCACCGTTATCCGCGAGACCCGGGCGGTCGACTATGCCAAGTAACACGTGTCATTCTGAGTGAAACGAAGAATCTCGGGGAGGGGAAGTCGGAAATCCCCACCCCGATCCGGGATCCTTCGCTACGCTCAGGATGACAACTATACGTTTTGAGGTAGACCCACGGCCTGAATAACTTGAAAGAGAATATATGAAAATACTGGCTATCGGCGATATCGTCGGCCGGCCGGGGCGGCGGGCCGTTTATAAATATGTACCCGAACTGCGCCGGGAGTATGGCATTGAGATGGTTATCGCCAATGGAGAAAATGCTTCCGGCGGCTTCGGCCTGTCGGTGAGCGTCGCCCAGGAACTCCTCAGCTACGGCGTCGACGTCATCACCTCGGGCAACCACATCTGGGCGCAGCGAGATATCATCCCCTACCTCGATGAAGAGGTACCGGTCTTACGCCCGTTGAACTACCCCCCGGGCCTGCCGGGCCGCGGCTACCTGACCATCAGGCGGGTGCTGGTGGTTAACCTGATCGGCCGCACCTTTATGAATGCCTACGACTGCCCCTTCCGAAAGATCGACAGCCTGCTGGAAGAGTTGAATCCTCGGCCGCAAATCGTCATCATCGACTTCCATGCCGAGGCCACTTCGGAGAAGGTAGCCCTGGGGCGGTATCTGGACGGCCGGGTCAGCGCCGTGCTGGGGACCCATACTCATGTCGGCACCATCGACACGAGGATACTGCGCCACGGCACCGCCTATGTTACCGATATCGGTATGACCGGCCCGGATGACTCGATTATCGGCGACGATACGACGTCGGTCATCAATCGCTTTTTGACCCAGATGCCGCACCGCCTGTCCGTCGGCCGGGGCCGGCCGGTACTGAACGCGGTGATGGTCGAAGTGGACGAAGACAGCGGGCGGGCGCTCTCCATCGAACGCATCCAGCGGGAGATGGCCGAACCGTGAGTCTGGTCGACCTGCACGTCCACTCGAACGTCTCCGATGGCAGGCTGAGTCCGGCGGAGATTATCAAAAAAGCAGCCGGGTTGGGCCTGCGGGTGATTTCCCTCACCGACCACGATGCCGTGGACGGTACGGCGCCGGCCCTGGTAGCGGCAAAAGCCTTCCCCGACATCTTGATGATACCAGGCGTGGAAATCAGCACCGACCTGCCGGATGGCGAGGCCCACGTTCTGGGCTACTATATCGACCATACCCAACCGAAGCTTTTGGAGGCTCTGGAGAGGTTTCATAATTCCCGCCAGACACGGGCGATGGGAATGCTGGACAAGCTGGCCGGTCTGGGCATTGACATCGATTGGCGCCGCGTACAGGAAATCGCCGGGGAGGGATCCATCGGCCGGCCGCACATCGCCCGGGCGATGCTCGAAAAGGAGTATATCGCCACCTTCGAGGAGGCCTTCGATAAATACCTCGCCCACGGCGGCCCGGCTTATGTTGAGCGCGACAAGATGACGCCGGAGGAGGCGGTCGCCCTTATCATCCGCGCCAGGGGCCTGCCGGTGCTGGCGCACCCTTTCACCGTCGCCGACCCCGATGAAATGGTGGCCCGCCTGAAACCGGCCGGGCTTGTCGGCGTCGAGGCATACTACAAGGACAATACCCCGGAGCAGACACGGGCCACCCTGGAGCTGGCGAACCGGTACGGCCTCATCGCCACCGGCGGCAGCGACTACCACGGTATCTCCGACGAGGAGGTGGAGATGGGCGGGGTGAAGGTCCCGATGGAGGCGGTGGAAAGGTTGGCGGCGCTGGCGGGAGTAAAGGAAAGGTCTTGACATAGCACTAGCCGACATGGATAATTGCCCTGACGGGGACAGATTCATGAAGGTATTCAGAACGATAATGATTTCTCTGTTACTATTGAGCCCGGTAGTGTTTACAGCCACTTATAGCGGTGCCTCAACCGATGTTACCGGCATGTGGCGGAGTAAAAATCCCGCCACGTCCACCACAACGATGCCGCCACGCCCTCAAATTGAAGGTAGTATGAATATCATACCTTTCCCTGCAGTAGGAGAGACCGCCGTGTGGGTTTTCAAGGTCAATAACAAGGAGATGGGCGAAGGAGATCCTTGGGATTTAGCTAACTCAAGAGCTTGGCTTAGCGCATATCATGCTAGTATACAGGGCAGCTACTCAGAGGCGCGGCTGTATAAACAGATACCGTTAGAAGAAATCGTCGTAGATGGAGACACGGTATGGGAAGGGAGCGCTCTGGGGAAAAACTTAATCGAAATCAGATGTACTATTAAGTTACCCTCAGAAGGCATCTGGCTTCTTCAAGGTGAGTTCGAATGTAAACGTTGGAACATCAAGAAGCACGATTTTATTGCAGCAGCCGATGGTATTGGAATGCAATATTACTCGGACAATTTAACGTCCAGCTCGCTTGCTTACCTTCAATATTTCAGATATGGCACTACAGTTACAGGAGCCTACCCACCACCGACAGAAGGCCGCCCTGTAGTTCTGGAACTTAACATTTCCAAGCCTCCACGTATGAATGAAAAAGTTAAGCTCACCTGGCGTGTAAGTTCCCCGATTCTTGACGTGGAGGCATTCACTGCGAACACAACGTTCAGTAAAAGAGGAAATGATAACCACATGAAAAACAGGCCCTTGTCTGATATTCTTTTGAGTATTGACCATACGAGCACGATTTACGTCGACCATATCCTAACATGGACGCTTGATTTCAAGAAAGGCGAACCTGTAGAAGTATCAGCTATTGTCAGGTTTCCAGAACCGGGAGAGTGGGAAATCCATGTTCAAGGTAATTATCCACTGCGGCATAATCCCGGTTTTACTGACGATATAAGGTTCATTATTGCCAAAGACAAGTCATATTATGGCTCATATATAAATGCATGGAAAGTAACGACAACACAGAGTCCAGGAAATGTCAACACGTCAGCCCCCCAAAAAACAGGCACCGGGTGCGGGCTGAGTGGGTTAATCGGTGAGAAATAAAGCCACCGGGTCAATAATTTCATTATCTTCAGGATTGATAGTATATGCTAAGAGATAAAAACGCCCCATGCCTATCATCTTAATAGCGCTCGTCGTGGTTGGTTACCTGCTCGGCTCAGTGCCGGTATCGTTCCTGGTGGGCCGGTGGAAGGGCATCGACATGCGCCGGCAGGGGACCCATCAGGTGGGGGCCGGCAACCTCTGGCGACTGACATCGCGGCGACTTGGCATGCTCACCGGCTTCTTCGATTTCATCAAAGGTATAATCATGGTGGTGATCGCCCATTTCGCCGGCCTTGATGCCGGGCAGCAACTCGTCGTCGGCATGGCCGTCATCATCGGGCACAACTGGCCGGTCTTCCTGCGATTTCACGGCGGGAGAGGCATCGCCACGCTACTGGGCATCGTCATCATCCTGCCCTTTATAAATGACATATCTCCTTGGCCGTCGGTCATCGCCGTGGGATTCGCCGTGCTGGTAACCATCATTTTTCTCGCGTCGGCCGTACCGGTTCTCTTAGGGGCCGCCTCCCTGCCGCTGACAAGCTGGCTATTCGGCGAAGAGAACGCGGTTGCCTTGACCTACTTCGCCATATTTCTGATCGTCGTTGTCAAGCGACTCACCGCCCAAAAGTCCCCCGAAAAACGGGAAATCGGCATGGGCCGGCTCCTGCTGAACCGCCTGCTTTTAGACCGTGATATCGCCGATAAAAAGGCCTGGATGCAGCGAAAACATATTAAAAAGAAAGAACCGATACCATGAGCCAATCGGAAGTGGTGAGATGCGCCCGGCACCCGGATGTCGAGACGGCGCTCCGCTGCGGGCGCTGCGGCACACCGATATGCCCCAGGTGTATGGTGCAGACGCCGGTTGGGGCCAGGTGCCCCAAATGCGCCGGACTCTACAAGCTGCCGACCTTCCAGGTCTCCGGCGTCTATTATCTGCGGGCCATCGGGGCAGCGCTGGGCATGGCGGTGGTAACCGGTATCGTCTGGGGTATCCTCGGCGCTTTTGTCAGCGCTTTTTTTGGCTTCTTCTTGTTGAGCTTGGCTCTGGCGGCGGGGGTTGGCTACGCCATCGGGGAGGTTGTCGGCCTGTCGGTCAACCACAAGCGGGGCCGCTGGCTGGCGGTGATCGGTGGGGTGGGAGTAGCCATAGCCTACCTGGTCAACATCTTCACCTTCGGGAGCATCTCCTTCGACTTCTGGCCCATCGTACTCGGCCTGGTAAGCGTGGGGGTGGGGGTCTGGATGGCCGTCATGCGGCTGCGTTAGGATACTGGAGCCTTTGGGCCGATCGAAAAACACCGCCGAATGAACGCTAGCTCTGAGGTTTTTATCCGGAGACTAACAAACCCAGGAAATTCTGACTCACTTGCCACCCCCGGAGCGCCGTTAGCTTCAGCAACGCTTCTATTTCGGGTACGGTATAGGCGGCATTGAAGGAGGTAATCAGCCCCTGGCGCATCGCCTTGGGACCCGCCATCACCCAGAGAAACCACTTTAACGGGACTAAACAGTCCCGCCGCAAGTCACTGATAATGTATTTGCCGCCGGGCTTGAGTACGCGGGCTATCTCGTTCAGTACTCCTTCAGGGTGTGCCCACTCGTGCAGGGAACCGTTGGTAAAAACAGCATCGAAGTGACCGTCCTCAAAGGGCATCTGCCGGGCGTCCCCGGCAATATACTTGAACCTGCCGGGAACGCCGTACTCCGCGGCGTTTTTCCTGGCAATAACCAGCATGTCCTCGCTGATGTCAAGCCCCTTCAGGCGGGTGCCTGATGTCCTTTTCAGCCACTCCAGCCCGAGGTAGCCGGGGCCGGGACCCACTTCCAAAGCTTGCCCGGAGGTAATACCGTTCTTGATGAGCAGCTCTGTTTCCAGCCAGCCTCTATCTCTCAAGCGGCGCATCATTTTATCATAGGCGAGTGTGTCAAATTCGCCAGTGATACCATTGTCCGTTTCCGCAACACGTGCCTTGGCCATTTCTTACCTCCTTGCCCGGTTGATCTAATCCGGTTTCCCGGATGGCTATTCCTGAAGAACGGACTCGATGTCCCGATAGGCCCGGTAGAGAATGTCACGAATCTTCTCCGTCTTTTCGGCATCCAGGCTACGAAAGCCCCTACCAAGCAGGTTTTCCAGAGCGTGGTACTCCTTCATCACCAGGGCCATCCTGCCGATGTTCTTGAAACTCCACCGGTGTTTCACCTGGCGCCGCACGCCATCGGCGATGTCTTTCTTCTCGGAAAGGAATTTAAGCCCCGCATCGGTAATTGCATATACCCGCTTCCCTTCCTGCTCGGTGGAGGTGGTATAACCCATTTCCTCCAGCATCTGAAGGGTAGGGTAGATAACGCCGGGGCTTGGCTTGTACAACCCGTGTGATTGCTCATCGAGCTCGAGAATAACATCGTATCCGTGCCTCGGTCTATCTTTGATGAGGTCCAACAGAATGTATTTCAGGTCCCCCTTTTGAAAGGAGCTTCCCCGCCGGGGACCCCGGAAGAACCGCTCTCTCTTGAATCCATGATCTCTAAACATATCTGTCTCCTGAATTCATTTTTAAACATATCTAATAACATCTAGATATATCTAGTTATTATTATACAACCTTTTTCCTTTTTGTCAAGAGGTCTGGCGACCCTTTTTTTGAAAACTTAAGTCAAGTTGACAGCCGACTCAAAAACAAGCTAATCTGAAACCGGTATAGTACGGTAAACACTCATCCAAACTGGAGGTCATTCATGAGAAAAGTAGCTGTGGTCGGCGTGGGCGAGACGCGTTTCAGCGGCCCGCAGAACAGTACAGAGGTCGAGCTCTTCGCCGAAGCTGCAATGGAGGCCATTACGGAGTCCAATATTAAGCCCAAGGACATCCAGGCGCTCTACGTCGGCAACGTGCTGGGCGATTTCTCCGAGGGCCAGGGCATGGTACAGTCCTTCGCCGGTGAAAATATCGGCTGCCAGGGCGTTCCCGCCAACCGCTACGAAGGAGCCTGCGCCTCGGCCAGCATGGCCGTCCGGGACGCCTTCATGTGGGTGGCCTCGGGATACTACGATATCGTGCTGGCCGGCGGCGTCGAGAGGGCGGCCACCATGGGCACCGGCCTGGCGACGCGTACCTTCGCAATGTTCAGCGACGCCCGCTACGAGTACCCGGCCGGCATCACCTTCCCGGCCGTTTTCGCCTTGCTAACCCACCTTTACGCGGACAAATACGACGTTCCTCTCCAGAAACTGCGCGAGCAAATGGCCCGGGTCTCCATACAGTCCTATAAGCACGGTTCCATTAACCCCAAGGCGCAGTTCTTCGGCAAAAACGCTGAAATGAGCGTCGAGAAAGTGTTGGGCAGCTTCGTCGTGGCCACGCCGCTGACCCTGCACGATTGCTGCCCGTTCTCGGACGGCGCCGCCGCGGTGGTGCTGGCCTCAGAAGAGATAGCGAAAAAGCTAACTAACAAACCCGTCTATATCACCGGCACCGGTCAGTCCTCCAGCGGCCCGCTCTGCAACCAGGAGGACTACCTGCCGCGGATCTACGCCCGCGAGATATCCTCGAAGCGTGCCTATGACATGGCCGGTATAACACCGGAGGATATCGACGTCTGCGAACTTCACGACTGTTTCAGCATCGCCAGCCTGATTGCCGCCGAGAGCCTGGGCTTCTTCGACTACGGCAAGGCCGGTGAGGCCTGGGAAAAGGGGGAGGCGGATATCGGCGGCAAGGTGGCCATTAATCCCTCCGGCGGATTGAAGAGCAAGGGGCACCCCATCGGGGCGACCGGGGCGGGGCAGGTCTACGAGGTAGTCAAGCAGTTGAGAGGCGAGGTGGAGCCGGAACGCCAGGTGCCGGACGCCAAGATTGGCCTGACGGATACACTCGGTGGGGACGGCGGCACACTGGTGAACATGGTCTTCCAGCGGGGCTGGTAGACTATTATGTCATCCTGAGCGAAGCGAAGGATATCGGTTGGGAGTGGAACAATACTACCGCCCCGAGATTCTTCGGTCGCCTAGTTTACCCTGAGCGAAGCCGAAGGGCTCCCTCAGAATGACATGAATAAAGGTGGAGGCTACTTATGGAATATAAACTCAAGTTCAAGGAATATAACGAGGCCCTCAAGGAGAACCGTCTGCTCGGCCTGAAGTGCCGGGCCTGTGGGGCCATCACGGTGCCCCCGAAAATGGTCTGCTATAAATGCTCCAGCCCGGAACTGGAAGTCATTCAACTGAAGGGCACTGGCAAGATTCGCACCTTTACAACCGTCTTCGTTGCCTCCGAGGGACGCGAAGACGAAGTGCCCTACGTCATCGTAATGGTGGCACTGGACGATGGCCCCTGGATCATGGGTAACCTGGAAGGCACCGACCCCAAAGAGGCCTCTATGGAGCTGGTCGGTAAAAAGGTCAATATGGGCAGCAAGGTCTTCCCCGGGGACAAGTACTCCGCCGGTGAAGGCGCCCGGCCGGTTTTCAGCCTGGCGGACTAATCCCCCACAATCCCTTTGGCCCAGGCAGCCGCCCGCTCCTCCTCACCTTCCTCGAGGGGACCCTTGGTGCCCTTGACAAAGAATAATCCGGCGGGTCCCGCCAGTATGCCTCCCTTGTCTATCAAAGCCTTCTCGATGCGCCCGGCCGCGTAGCCAAAGATCTTCACCAGCTTGGTCTTCAACCTGGTATCGAACGGGGCTACCCGCACATTTTTCAGAGAACCAGCCGGAATTCTATCGAGGAACTCCTGTGTGGCCTTGGTCGCCCGTCCGCCCTGGGTCGGTGAACCCACCAACAGTGCCTCGATACCCTCCAGATCCGCCGGGCCAGCTTCCGCCATGCGCAATATCTTTGTATCGGGAGCCACAGCCCCGGCGATAGCCCGGGCGATTTGTTCTGTATTACCATAAAGAGTGTCATAAACTACCAGAGCTTTCACAATTGAGATTAATCCTCCCTTAAAAGACTTCGGGCGATGGTCAGCCGCATAATCTCCGAGGTGCCTTCGTAAATCTCCGTTATCTTAGCGTCGCGGAAGTAGCGCTCCACGGGGTAGTCGCGGGTATAACCATAACCTCCGTGTATTTGCAGGGCCTGGCTGGTTACGGAGCCGGCGACCTCAGAGCCGTAGACCTTGGCCATGGCCGCTTCCTTGATAAACGGCCGGCCCTGGTCGGCCAGAAAAGCCGCCCGGTAGGTAAGCAAACGGGCGGCATCGATGCGTGTGGCCATGTCCGCCAGCATCCACTGGATGGCCTGAAAACCGGCGATGGGCTGGCCGAACTGCCGCCGCTCTTTGGCATAGCTCAGGGCCGCTTCGTAGGCCGCCCGGGAAATCCCGACGGCCTCGGCGCCGACGGTCACCCGGGATACGTCTAGAGCGTCGAGGGCAATGTGGAGCCCCTGTCCCTCCTCCCCGATACGTCCCTCCAGTGGTACAAAGCAATCCTCAAAGATTAGCTCGATGGAGTTGAAGCCGTGCAGCCCCATCTTCTTCTCGGCTTTACCTACGGTAAGTCCCGGATTGTCCCTGTCAACGATGAAAGCGGAAATGCCGCGCTGCCGTTGGGACCGGTCCGTCGAAGCGAAGACCACTACGATATCGGCCCGGTCGCCAATACTGATAAAGAGCTTGTTGCCGTTAATAACATAGCCTTCTCCGCGGCGTGTCGCGGTGGTCTCCATTCCGGCGGGGTCGCTACCGGCACCGGCTTCAGTGAGAGCGAAACAGGCCATTTTTTCGCCGCTGGCGTGTGGCGGCAGGTATTTCTTTTTCTGGACCTCGCTACCGAACTCGATAATAGGAACGACAGCCAGGGACAGGCTGACCCGCAGGTAGTCGTCCACGGCGGCGGAGGCCCGCGCCAGTTCTTCTATCGTCAGACAAAGTTCCACCTTTCCCCGCCCGCCCCCGCCATATTTCTTCGGTATTGTCAGGCCGAACAGCCCCAGCCCGGCCATCTTTTTCAGCTCCACCTCCGGGAACTCCCCGTTCTCGTCGATGCGTCCGGCCGCCGGTACCAGCTCCCGGTCGGCGAATTCCCGAACCATTGCCTGTAGTATTTTCTGTTCCTCGGTCAGGTCAAAGTCCATCTTTTCCCCTGTCCCGGACTAGTGTATCCAGATGCCTGCCTAGCATCCCCACAATCTCCAGGGCAGCCCTGTATGGCGATGTCTTTCCTTCAACCAGACCGTCCACCAGCCTGTCTAGATCACCGCCGGCCTCAATTCCGCTAAGACCGTCCCGGATGAATCCTTCCACCGCCACCAGCAGTTCCAGCCGAACCCTTTCCCGGCGGCGTTGGGTTATTTTTCCATCAGAGACCAGTTCTTCACGATGTCGCTGGATTGTCCCGGCCAGCTCGGCGATACCCTTCTCATGCACAGCTTCTGTAACAACAATCGGTGTCCCCTGCCCCGAATCCCGGGCCATTCCCAGCATAGCTTCCAGGTCGTTTTTCAGGCCGATGGTTCCCTACAGGTCCGCCTTATTGACAACGATGATATCGGCGGCCTCGAGGATGCCGGCCTTCATGGCCTGGATTTCGTCACCGGCACCGGGGGCCATTACGAGGACGGTCGTATCCGCCGCCCGGACGATATCCACATCGACCTGCCCCGAGCCGACCGTTTCCACCAGGATGATATCCCGTCCCAGGGCGTCCATGACACGAACAGTGCCGATAGCCGCCCTGGCGAGACCCCCCTCCCATCCCCGCGTGGCCAGGCTGCGGATAAAAATATGCGGATCGGCGCCGTGCCGCTGCATGCGCACCCGGTCCCCGAGCAACGCCCCGCCGGTACGGGCGCTGGTGGGGTCGACCGCTATTACGCCGATGGTCTTGTTCTGGCTGCGGAAATGCGTGATGAGTGCATCGATGAGAGTACTTTTACCGACGCCGGGCGCACCGGTAAAGCCGACAACATAAGCCTTGCCGCTATGCGGGTATAACTTGTTGAGTTCGTCATAGGTCTTGGGAGACCCTTCCTCAATGAGACTGATAAGCCGGGCGGCGGCCTGGATATCGCCCTTGAGGACCTTTTCGGCAAGGCTTGTATTTACCTGGCGCTGCATTTCGAGTAGAAGTATAGCAGATAAGGGGGAGGTTTGCATGGGGGCATGGCTATATACCCGGCACGCAGCCGGGGGCGCGAATCATGAGCAACGGCACGCAGGCGGAGCGAAGGATTTTGTCCGCCGAGCCGCCCCAAACCCAGCGACTGATCCCCGACCGGCCGTGGGTGGCGATGATAATAAGGTCAATGTCGTTCTTTTCCGCATAATCAGCAATGGTCTCGGCGGCCTTGCCGGTAAGGACGACCGTCTGATTCCTGGCGTTACCGTACTGAAAGCGGCTGGCAATATCGCTAAGATAGTTCTCTGCATCGGCCTTGTTCATGGCATCCGAGCTTTCTCGTGCCTTGGCCGCATCCGCCTCGGTGTATATGGTGCCTCCGTCGGTGATGGTTCCTTGAGGCAAACTCACCGGCTCGACAACTCTGATGAAAACGACTTCGGGTACCTGGCACCCCTTGACAATCGATTCAACATGAGGAAAAACACATTCGGCCAGTTCCGAGCCATCAAGCGGGACCAGGATTTTCTGATACATTTCACTCTTTCCTTTTACCGCTTCAGGCAAGAATATCGGTTGTACCAGGTCCTACGGCTTTCCGTACATTTCTCTTATATCTTTCTTGACGAGCTTTCCCATGGGATTGCGGGGAAGGTCGTCCACGAAGACCACCGAGCGTGGCCGTTTGAAGCTGGCCAGGCGCTCGCGGCACCACTCCATTATATCGGCTTCGGCTACCTTTTCACCCTTCTTGGGAATGACCACCGCCCGCGGCTCCTCGCCCCAGGTCTCGTCCGGCAGGCCGATGACGGCGACGTCATCGACATCGGGGTGCTCGCGGATGACGTTTTCCAGCTCCTCGGGGGAGATGTTCTCCCCCGCCCGGATGATAATATCGCTGGAGCGCCCGGCCAGGAAATAGTAGCCGTCCTCGTCCACATAGCCAACGTCCCCGGTATGCCCCCAGCCGTCCTTGTCGAGTGTCTTGGCGGGCTTTTCCTCGTCCTTCCCGTAGCCGCTCATGGCGCGCGGGCCCCGGGCCAGGATCTCGCCGACCTCGTTGGGGCCGAGCGTTTTGCCGTCATCGTCGACGACCTTCATTTCGACGTCGGCCATCGGTTTGCCGATGGACGCCAGTCTTTTAAGCTTCTTCTCCCTCTCCTCCGGCGTGCCGGTAAGGACGTGGTCCTCCGGCCCTAGGGCGGTAATCGTCGAGGCCGTTTCCGTCTGCCCGAAGGCGTTGATAAAGCTGACGCCGGGGAACTCTTCCAATGCCTTCCTGATGACCGGCAGCGGCATCGGGGCAGCGCCATAGGTGATCACCTTCAGGCTAGTCAGGTCGTGCTTCTTGAAATCGGGATGGTCGAGGAGCTGTTTGAGCATGGTAGGCACCATCATGGCCCGGTTGGCCTTCTCGTTCTCGACCAGGGTCATCCACTCCTCCGGCTCGAACTGGCGTTCCATTACCAGCGTTCGGCCGCCGTAGATGGCCGCCATCATCGCCTGGATACCGGCGACATGGTAAAGCGGTACGGTCAAGATGTTGACCTCGGAAAGGTCGGGGTCGGGCGGGGAAACGTTCTCCAGGACATAGGTGCTGAAGCTGTTGTGTGAGAGCATCACGCCCTTGGGGAAACCGGTCGTGCCGGCGGTGTACATCAGGATAGTGGTCTCATCATCGATTATTTCAGCCACCGGTTCATCATCCGGCGACTCACTGATAATGTCCTCGTAATAGAGCATGTCGTCATGCTTGCTCTCCAGCGAGACGAGATGCTCGAGGTATTTGAGTCCGGGCTGGATGGACTGTATCAGGGGTATATAGCGCTCGCCGGCGATCAGCACGGAGGCCTCGGCGGTATTGAGCATATAGGTAAGCTCTTTCTCCTTGGCCCGGAAGTTCAGCGGCAGGTATATGGCCCCCGTTTTGGCCACGGCAAAATACGTCTCGACACACTGGTTGCAGTTGACCTGGAGAAAAGCAATGACGGCATCCTTTTTTGCGCCCAGCTTCATGAGGCCGTTGGCCAGGCGGTTGACCCTCTCGTTGAGCTGGCTGAAAGTATACCGTTTCCCCTCGAAAACGATTGACGTTTTGTCGGGGCAGATGGCCGAAGCGATGCTGAGGAACTCCGTAGTGTTCACCGTTTACCTCCCTGGATGATTAATTTTGGGGCTGACGTGATATTCTAGCCCGGAAAGGAGAAAAAAATCAAACCTGAGGTAGTGTAACCCTCAATCTCTGCCCCACCCTCCCCTCCAGCTCCAGTCCGTGCGAAAGAGGCCGATCAAGTCCCTGGGTGACCGCCCGCTTGATAGAGCGCACCGTCGCAGCAGGATGGGACTTTATCTTCCCCGCCATCTTTTCGGCCTCGGAATATAGATCCGGGCGAGGCAAGACGCGGTTAACCAACTTGAGCTTGAGCGCTTCTGCCGCCGTAATCCATCGCCCGCTCAGCAGCATCTCCAGCGCGGCCGCCGGGCCGATAATCCGCGGGAGGGTCTGGCTACCCCCCGCCGCCGGGATAATGCCCAGTCCCGGCTCCGGCAGGCCGAACCTGGCATCATCGGAGGCCAGGCGGATATCACAGCAGAGGGCCATCTCGATGCCGGAGCCGAGGACGTAGCCGTGCAGGGCGGCGATGACCGGCTTTTCCAGGGCCAGTAAACGCCCCCAGACGTCTCTCTCGAAGCGGGCCTGCCGGGCGAAGACCGGCGCGGGCGCCGTGAGAAACTCGCTGAGGTCGGCACCGGCGCAGAAGGCCTTTTCCCCGGCTCCTTTCAGAACCACCACCAGGACCTCCGGGTCGTCCCGGATGGCGCCGAGCACTTCATACAGCTCGTCCCGCATCCTGATGTTATAGGCATTGAGTGCCTGCGGGCGGTTCAAGGTTATATGGGCGGTGCCGTCCTTTTTTTCGTAGATGATGGTCTCAAAATCAGCCATTAGCCACCGGGGTACGGTCAAAGTCTCCCGAGATATTTACCTGCCACCAAAGCTACGGCGGCTACGACGCAGACTATTATCAAGGGTTCGTGGTGCCAGAACTGCTGCCAGCTGAACCATGCCTCTTCGGAAGTAAAAATCTGGTGTAGCAGCCCGACCAAAGCGAGTACTAGAGCTATTACGGCTAAAATCTCAGGTACATGGTTCCTCATTTAGTCTGCCTCCCTATTTATTCTCCCTTAAACTCCGGCTCCCGCTTCTGCCGGAAGGCCTTGATACCCTCGGCGCGGTCGGCGGTGGTATGCAGCAGAAAGTAGAGATCGGCTTCCAACCGCAGTCCCTGTTCCAGGGTCATGTCCAGCCCTTTAGTCACCGCCTCCTTGAGGTAGCGCAGGGCGATCGGTCCCTTGGCGGCGATGGTCTCCGCCAGTTTATCCGCCTCCCCCGCCAGCTCTCCCGATGGCACGACCCGGCTCACCAGCCCGATCTCCAGGGCTTCTTCGGCCGTAACCGCCTCGCCGGTCATGAGGAGCTCCAAAGCCTTGCCCCGCCCCACGATACGAGGGAGCCGCTGGGTGCCGCCATCGATGGGAATGCGTCCGGCGCCTACCTGCGGTAAGCCCAGGCGTGCCCCTGTCGCGGCGATGCGGATATCACAGCTCAACGCCAGCTCCAGACCCTGGCCCAAGGCATCGCCGTTGATAACGGCGATAACCGGCCGGTCAATGCCGGCGATGGCAGCGGCCGGGTGGTACCTTCCAGCTTCGGCGGTGTCCTCCCCGCCGATACAAAATGTACTACCGGCCCCGGTCAACGTCACAGCATATACGTCGTTGTCCTGGTTGATAAGGGCACAGACTTCTCCGATCTCCGCCGCCATACCCACATCGAGAGCATTACCCGCCTCCGGCTGGTCAAGCGTGATTGCACCAACGTGGCCGCGCTTGGCGTAAACGATGTTCTTATCGTCCATTTCAAGGTAATCTTAAACCGTGTCTCGCACCAGCGTCAAGGTGTGACTCACTGAAAAACCAGGACGCCATTAGGGGTTGCTTGTACCTGATTTACGAGTGCGGCCACTTGATAAATTTCCCGCTGGATAGTATAGTTAAACAAATGCCTCTTCACACGGTGAGTGATTTGAAACCAGCCGTCAACCCCGACGCTTTGAAGATACTCTCCAGGATTAACCGGTTCCTTATTGATGAAGGAATTCCCGCCTATCTGGTCGGTGGCTTTGTTCGCGACATGCTGTTGGGGCGCGATACGGCGGACATCGACATTGCCATTGCCGCGGATGGACTGACGACGGCCTCACGGGCTGCCAGCGCCCTCGGAGGCCGGTATGTCAAGCTCGATGAAAAGGACCGCATTGGCCGGGTCATCTTCACCGATAGCGCTTATCACATCGACTTTACCACCCTACAGTGCGACATCGAAGATGACCTCGCCCGGCGCGATTTCACCATCAACAGTATGGCGCTCAAGCTGGATAACGCTATCGACACGGCCTTCGACATAGACAACCTGATCGACCCTTTTCACGGCCGTGATGACCTGTGCCGCAAGGCCTTGCAGGCCGTGCGGGATACGGTATTCCAGGATGATCCCATCCGCCTCGTCCGGGCGTTGCGCATCGCCGGCGAGCTGGGTTTCGATATCGACACCGCCACCGAAGACCTGATACGCCGTGATGCTGCCCTCATTGCCAACGTGGCCGGGGAAAGGACCCGGGAGGAGCTACTGCGACTGCTGGCCCTACCAGGCCGCGGGTCCCGCCTGGGCCGTCTCGGCAAGCTGGGGCTGTTGACCTCCATCATCCCGGAACTTGCGCCCACCAGGGGTGTCGACCAGCCCGTGGTGCATGTCTGGGATGTTTACCAGCACTCCATTGAGACCGTGGCGGCGCTGGAGTTCGTCCTTCGGGAGGAGGACTGGGACCACGCCCCTCCCGATGTGCTGGCCTCGGTGCCATGGTCGGACCGGCTCCGACATCACTTCGACCGGGAAGTCAGCCACGGTAGCACGCGAAAAGCACTTCTCAAGCTGGCAGCTCTCCTTCATGATATCGCCAAGCCACAGACCAAGGCGACCGACACCGAAGGCCGGACGCGGTTTCTCGGCCATCCCCAGGAGGGCTCCACCATTGCCGCCACCATCATGGAAAGGCTCCGGTTCAGCAACCGGGAGATACAGCTCGTGGAGCTCCTGGTGAGGTACCACCTTCGCCCCACCCAGATGAGCCAGGAAGGCGTCCCCACCCGCCGCGCGATTTACCGCTACTTCCGCGATCTCGGTGACGCCGGGATCGACCTCCTTTACCTCTCCATGGCGGACCACCTGGCGACCCGGGGCAAATCCCTGGACGCGGAGCAGTGGCGGCAGCATACCGCCCTGGCCGCCTATGTATTGGAAAACCGCTTTACCCTTGAAGCACCGGCAGCTCCACCCCGTCTCGTCGATGGTAATGATATTATAAAAACTTTCGGACTGGAACCCGGCCCGAAAATCGGTGAGCTCCTGGAGGCCGTCAATGAAGCCCGGGCGGCCGGAGAAATCACCGGACGTCAGCAGGCTTTGGCCCTCGTTAAAGAAATCCTGGATAATACGGCATCGATCACCCGTAACCGGACGACTCAGGGAGGCAAATGACCAGAAACACCTCTATCGCCGTAGTTATTATTTTGATAATCTTCGGTTTCGGTCTGTGGGCCATACTACCGATAGATAGTGAAAGGCTGGGCCGGGAGGGATTGCACCTCGGCCTCGACCTGGTCGGTGGTGTCAATTTGGTCTACGAGGCAGACTTTACGGCAAACGCAACGGCCTCGGAGAGAAGCGCCGATATGAAGCGGGCCGTGGTTACCATCCAGAAACGTATTGACCGGTACGGTGTTGCCGAACCCGTTATCCAGCAGGTCGGGGACGACCGTATCATGGTCCAGCTCCCGGGATTTACCGATATCGACTCTGCTAAGAGCCTGGTCGAACAGACCGGTTTCCTTGAATTCCGGGAAGCCGAGCTTGACGAGCAGGGACAGCCGGTCTATCTCAAAGACTACCTGACTCAGGCCAATCTGGAATTCATCGACGCTGCGGAGGGGGAAACCCGCATTTTTGTGTTGATGACCACCAGCCCGGAGGGTGAGCCGAAAAACGAAACCGTCGCCTTTCTTTCCCGTACGGAAGGCGTCCTGCAGTTCACGGACGCCACCGGCAATCCGGTTGATAACGCCACTCTCCAAGAGTTCGGCGGTGCCCTTTCCTGGATCCCGGCAAGGGGCGATACTGGCATGGCGCTGACCGGCGATTTGCTGGAAAGCGCGGCGCCCCAGTTGAGCCAGGATACGGCGCGGCAGCCCGAGGTCGCCATCCAGTGGAACAGCGAGGGCAGCGTCATCTTTGACGATATCGCCCGGCGCCTCTACAGTGAGACCGGAGAATATCTCCCCCAGTACCTGCTGGGAATCTTCCTGGACAACAGCCTGCTCTCGGCGCCGCGGATTAACTCCGCGCAATTCAACGGTAGCGGCGTCATCACCGGGCGATTTACCGTTGACGAAGCTGATGAACTGGCCAATTTGCTTAACTCCGGCTCGCTGCCAATGCCACTCAAAAGACCACCTCTTTACCAGGAGAAGGTCTCGGCCACGCTGGGCGCCAACTTCATCCGCCTGGCCTGGATAGCCGGCATTATCGGCATCATCCTGGTGATGCTGTTCATGATATTCTACTACCGCCTGCCCGGCTTTATTTCAAGCCTGGCGCTGGTATTCTATGGGGTGGTGATACTGGCCATATTCAAGCTCTGGCCGGTTACGTTATCCCTGGCCGGAGTGGGAGGCTTCGTCGTATCTATCGGCATGGCCGTGGACGCCAACGTGCTTATCTTCGAAAGGCTGAAAGAGGAAATGCGGGCGGGTCGGACGCTGGGGGCGGCCGCCGAGGCCGGTTTCACCCGCGCCTGGAAAGCTATATTAGATAGCAATGTGACTACCATCATTGCTTGCGTCATCCTCATCTGGCTGGCCAGCAGCATCATCGCCAGCGCCCAGGTCATGGGCTTTGCCGTGGTACTGCTTATCGGCGTCATCATGAGCATGTTTACCGCCATTATCTTCACCAGGACACTGCTCCGCGTGTTTGTCCATACCTCCCTGGGTAAACGGCTGGAGCTTTTCGCCGCGGACAGGGGTAAAAAATAATATGTACAACATCATCGGAAAAAGAAGCTGGTATTTTCTCATCTCCGGTCTGCTGATCCTGATCAGCATCATCGCCCTGGCGACGGCGGGTTTGAAACCGGGAATCGAGTTCAGCAGCGGCTCGATACTGACGGTGGCCTTCGAGCAGCCGGTTGAATATAACGATTTCACTGAGGAGATAGCTTCCCTTGGCTACCCAGACGCTATCGTCCAGGAAACGGGCTCGGGTGATTTCCTGATCCGTACCCAGGAGCTTTCCGATGAAGAAAAGGCGGCCATTGAGGCCGGCCTCCGGGAAAGGTTCGGAGCGTTTACCGAGGCCAGTTTCAGCTCCGTCTCCCCACAGGCAGCCGCGGAGACGGTTAATAACGCCATCATCGCCGTGGCCGTGGCCTCCATAGGCATTCTGCTTTACGTTACTTGGGCCTTTCGCCGCATGCCGCGGCCGTTCCGCTACGGCACCTGCGCTGTTATCGCCCTCATCCACGATGCCCTGGTGGCCCTGGGCGTCTTCTCGATACTCAGCGCCATAATGGGTTGGGAGATCAACCTGATGTTCATCACCGGGATGCTGGCCATCATCGGCTATAGCATTAACAATACTATCGTGGTTTTCGACCGGATACGGGAGAACCTGATCCGGGGCGTCAGCCCCAGCTTCGAAGTCGTGGTCAACAACAGCCAGGTGGAGACCATGGCCCGGTCCATGAACACCAGCCTCACGACGCTGATTACAGTTCTGGCTATCCTGCTATTCGTCGGCTCTTCCATACAGAACTTCGCCATCGTTCTCCTTATCGGCATTATCGCCGGAACGTTTGACTCCGTTTTCGTGGCGCCATCACTGCTGGTGGTCTGGGACAAACGCGAGTGGGGCAGGTTCATTCCTTTCCGCCGTCCTTCCCTGCAGAAAGCCTAGAGGGGGTGATGCCCCTATGTTTTCCGGCCCGAGCGGCGCGACTCGATTATCCCTGATAGCTGTTATTGGCCTGGTTATCCTGAAAGTTGCCGTCGGCGTTGTTACCGGCAGCCTTAGCGTGCTGGCGCAGGCGATCGATAGCTTCCTCGACCTTTTTGCCGTCAGTGTTACTTTTTTAGCTATCCGGTTCGCCGCCCAACCGGCTGACGTCGAACATCCCTTCGGTCACGGCAAGGCGGAGAACATCGCCGCCATCATCCAGGCCGGGCTGATTTTCATCGCCGGTGGTTCCATCATCTATTCGGCGATACGCCGCATCCAGGCCGATGCCCTACTGGAAATGACCGAGGCCGGTATCGCCGTTATGGTAGTCTCTATCATCGTCAGCGTTTTCCTCTCGCGCTATCTACGGCGGGTCGCTAAACGGGAAGACTCCCCGGCGCTGGAGGCCAATGCCCGCAATATCGCCGCCGATGTCTATTCGGCGGCGGCGGTCCTGATCGGACTATTGGTGGTACGTTTCACCAACCTGGCCATCATCGATGCTGTCCTGGCGGGGATTGTCGCCCTGTTCATCCTGAAAATCGCCATCGACGTGCTGCGGTACTCCCTGGGAGGGCTGGTGGATGTCAAGCTACCGGAGGAGGAGGAAGCTGCCATCAGTGATGCCATTACCGAGCATTTCGGCGGCGAGGTGGTCAGCTTCCACAAGCTGCGTACCCGTAAGGCCGGAAAGCAGCGCTATATCGACCTGCACCTGGTCATGCCGCGGCACATCAGCGTACGGGAAGCGCATGATATGGCCGACCATCTCGAGGAGGACATCAAGCAGCGCCTGGGCGATACTGATGTAACGATACACGTAGAGCCCTGTGACGGCAATTGTCCGGAATGCCAGATAGTGTGTGAGGAGAAGAAGGACTGACAGCTAGCTACCGAAATACCCTATCAATCCTTTGACGATGAACTGCCCCCCGAAATAGAGCAGCGCCAGGCTCAGCACGATGAAGACCCACTCCTGTACCCGCGGCCCCCAGAAGGTGTGCGTCCGGTAAACCGAGAAAGAGACCAGGGAAAGCCAGACGAGGTCGCAGAGCCAGTGCACGACGACGAAGAGCGGCAGGCCCCAGGCGCCCACGGAGTCCAGAAATGTAATCAGCAGCAGGCTGCCCACCGTTACCCACCACACCAGAAAGAACGGATTGAGGCCGCTCATCAGGATACCGGCGGTAAAGGCGTTATAGCTGGTGTCTTTCCCTTCCCGGGCAAGCTCACGGCGGGCACGTAACAGTCCGACGCCCATCCAGATGATCATCCCGCCCCCGGCCACGGAAAGGGCCACCTGCACTATGTCGTTCTGGAAGAACCGCGCCAGCCCGAAATACACCAGCAGTATCAGCGGCACCTCGATGACGGCGTGGCCCAGGGACACCCATACGCCGGCCCACTGTGATTTCAGGCTCTTGGCCAGGGTAACTGTGAACATCGGACCCGGCATCATGACCCCGGAAAGCGAAGTCACTATTACCGTTCCCAGCGCTGCGAGCATAAAAACTCCTTTGGTTGAATTGGGACCTATCTAACTCTATTATAACATCCCCAACTGGCGTTTATCCTGTTTTGGATTGGCTTCGCTTGAGTTCAACATTTTGTTGGACTATACTTGGGAAAAAGGGAGCTGGAATGTCTCTTGACCTTACCGAAGTAGCCACACAGGTGAGTGCTATGGTAGCCTCCATCCGGGATGGTCGCGCCGAGCGAGAAAAACGCTTGAGAACCGCCCTGGCCACGTTGACTGATCCCCCTATTAACCTTGCGGTCTTGAAAAAGAAAATAGAGGTCGCCAGGACAACCTGGCTGGTGGCCGGCCTCATCGATGGATTATCCGGGCATTTCCCCCCGCCGACCGTCCCGCTGGAATTCACCGTCATGGCCAGCGACGGCTCCCACATCGAAGTCGACCGTCATCGCGCCACGCGCTGCTTTCTAATCAATATCGGGGCGGCGGCCATCGACTACGGCCGCCAACCGGACGCCAGGCTGGCCAGCTACTCGCGCCTCTACTCGGACGATAGAGACCTTGTCATCACCGCACCGGATAGCGGACGCGAACAGGTGATAGAGGGTAATATCCTGGGCATCAAGCGCTCCGTCGAAGAGTGCCACCGCCTCGTCGAAATGGCCGCCGACATGCCGCCCGGCCGCGACGCCCTGGCACTGCTCGATGGCACGCTTATCCTCTGGGGGCTGGAAGCTTACCCGGACTTCGTCACCGATACCCTGCTTCATGACGGCCTGCTGAAATACCTCGATGCCCTGAAGAAACTCAATGAAAATCGCCGCCTGGCCGTGGCCAGCTACATCAGCCTGCCGCGCAGCACCGATGTCGTCAATGTACTCCGGGTGGCCATATGCCCCAACGACATCCCGGACTGTGACCGCGATTGTCCACCGGGCAAGGAAAGGGATTGCGAGGCTGTGGCCGGCGTTCGGGACCGTGACCTGTTTATCGACCTGCTGGGGGAGGGGGAAAGGTCGGCGCTGTTTATCAGCCCTTCAAAAGTCGTCGCCGACCATTACGGCGGGCACCGGGTCCATTTCTTCTATCTCCACACCGGGGACGAGATTGCCCGTATCGAGGTACCGCAGTGGATAGCGGAAAACGAAGAGCTGGTCGGTCTGACCCATGCCCTGGTTCTTGACCAGTGCCGCCGCGGCCACGGCTACCCGGTCGCCCTCAGCGAAGCCCACGAGCTGGCGGTGGTCACCGGTACCGACCGGGAGAATTTCTGGGAGCTGGTGGAGTCCTCTCTCATTGAGGCACACTTGGCCAGCGCCGCTTCCGCCAAGAGCCTCAGCAAAAGAACGCGGTGGGTATAGAAAAATTTAAACTCTAATCTTGATGAGGTGTCATTCTGAAGGAGCGTAGCGACTGAAGAATCTCGGGGAGGGGATAGAGACACCCATCCCCCGGCCGAGATCCTTCGCTTCGCTCAGGATGACAACCGGACTTAGAGTTTTTGATAAGGAGGACTAAAATGTCGTGGCAGAATTTAATGCTGGACGTTTTCGGGCGTATCCAGGAGGCGCTGGAGCATGCCCTAGACGGGCTCCCGCCCGACCTTTTGGACAAGCTCCCCAAGGCGGACTGTAACAGTATCGGCTGGCTGGCCTGGCACCTTATTCGTGTTCATGACGCCCAGGTGGCCGACCTCATGGGAGAAGAGCAGCTCTGGACAAATGACGGCTGGTGCCATAAATTCAACCGCCCGGCGGACCCCAAGGACTCCGGCTTCGGGCACGGACCGGATGATGTCGCGGCTTTCCGTTCGCCGGAAATCAAGGTAATCCTGGACTATAACCGCGCCGTCGTCACCCGGACACAGGAATACCTGAAATCACTCGATCACAAAGAGCTTGACCGGAAACTGGACGAGCCCTGGTGGACGCCCGTCCCGACCGTGGGCGTGCGGCTGGTCAGCATCCTGGCGGACTGCCTGGAGCACGCCGGCCAGGCGGCCTACGTAAGAGGATTATTGCAAGGGAAGGGCTGGCAGAAGTATTAGTGCACGCTGTCATTCCCGCGGAAGCGGGAATCCAGGGGGAAGGAAATAACAAATGGAATGGACAGAAGAAGAAAAGGAATTAAGAAATTCATATACGGAATCCTGCGCCAGTCTAGCGATAGGTTGGTGGTCGATAGCACTTATAGGTTATATATATTCTATATCTAATAGTAATTGGACCAAATATTACTCAAGTACTTCACCCATAACAATAGCGTTTATCATATTCGGTGTTGTATCAGGGTTGCTTAGCCTTTACCTAATGATATGTTGGGATTTGAAGCAGAAACAAGTTTTAGTATATTTACATCGAACAAGAACCATAGGTATTATTAAGCTCATCAGTTGGTTGATTGTCATCATAATATTTTCACTTGGTTTGGTTCAAACAGGTATTGTTTGGTTAGCTTTAGCTGGTATTTTTACATTCGCAATCGTATTGCCAGCGATGATTATTGTTTTTATGAAAATCGGTTTAGCTCATAAGAGTTAAATCGATACTAGTACATATACAATAACAATTCAGGAGGCCACTCATGGGCAGCAAGGGCAGAAAGAACGTCAAGAAACCCAAGCAGAACAAGGCTAAGAAGGCGGAACCCGGGAAGAAGAAATAAAGGGCCGGGGAGTATTATAATGTCATAGGAAACAGCTATAACATTATGAACGACCTGCCAACCAAAATCGCCGAGGTCATCGAGGCCGGCACGGCCCGTTTCGTCGCCCAGTGCTACGAACTTTACGAGATACCGCCCCTCGGCAGCCTGGTAAGGACCGGGGATATCTATGGTATCGTTGCCGGTGCTTCCACCGCCAGTCTGGAGCCGAACCGCCGCCCCATCGCCAGAGGTCGGGACGAAGCCTCGGAGGAAGCCGTTTATCAGTCCAGCCCTCAATTGCTCAAGCTCATGCGTAGCGAGTTCGAGGTGATTGTTGTCGGCTACCGTGACGGCGAACATGTCCGCCAGTACCTGCCCCCACAACCCGCCCGCATCCACGGCTTCGTCTATTTATGTCAACCCGATGAGGTCAGGGAGTTCAGCCGCCAGTACAGCTTCCTCAGCATCTTGCTCAACGCAGCCGGACCCACTCCATCAGAAGAGATCATCGCCGCGGCACTGCGGCAGATGAGTCTGGCCCAGGAGGACAGCCACGTTTTCCTGGTGGCTGCCGGCAAGGAACTCGCCACCCTGCTCAGCGGGGATTTTGTGAGATTGAAAAATATCCTAGGGAGGCGCCAGGGACCGATCATCTCGGCATCGTTACCACGGCGTCGCTGGAAAAGGGGACGGATGTCCGCCTGGACGCCGGTGTCTCCGTCGAGGACATGGTCGTCGGCCGCTACGTGACTGTCGAGGGACAGAGCCGCCGTTTTTTCGGCATGATAACGGACGTCAGCCTGGGCGTAACCGACCCCCACCTGGCCATCTCCCCGCCCGACGTCGCCGACCCCTTGATCGCCGAGGTCATCGCCGGAACCAGCACCTTCGGGCAGATCCACGTCACCCCCATGCTGACCATTGGCAGCGGGGCCGGAAACCTCCTCGAAGGCCCCCAGCCCGTCAAGACTATCCCCGCCCACTTCTCACCCGTCAACCTGGCCTCCGAGCGGGACATGGAGCTTGTCTTCGGCAAAGAAGACCCGCAGCGTTTCTTCATCGGCAATCCGCTGGACATGGAAACCAAGCTCTGTCTCGACCTGGAGGAGTTCGTCAAACGCTCCAACGGCATCTTCGGCAAGAGCGGCACCGGCAAGACCTTCCTCACCCGCATCCTGCTCATCGGTATGCTTCAGAAAAGCCGGGCCGTTAACCTCATTTTCGATATGCACAATGAGTACGGCTGGCAGGGCACCAGTGAAAAGGGCCCGCCGGTCAAGGGCCTCAAGCAGTTCGCCCAGTCCAGGGTGGCCGTCTTTACCCTTGACGAAGAGAACTCGCGGCGGCGCGGTGTTAGTACGGATTTCGTGGTCAAGATCGGCTATGACGAAATCGAGCCGGAGGACATTGTGCTGCTGCGCCAGACGCTCAACCTTACCGACCAGGCCGTCGAGGCCGTTTATCAGCTCCGGCGCCGCTTCGGTCGGGACTGGCTGGAGACGACGCTGGAGACCGAGAATGCCGAGGACACCAGAGCCCTCATCGATGAGCTGAGCATTCACGAAAGCACCTTTTCGAACCTCAAGCGAGGACTGGCCATCGTCCGGCGATTGCCCTTTATCGAGGCGCATGCCACGCTCGACGCTACCAGAATTATCCTGGAACACCTCGACCGCGGCGTCAACGTCGTGCTGGAGTTCGGCCGCTACCGTGATATCACCGCCTACGTGCTCGTCGCCAACATGCTGGCAAGGCGCATCTACGCCCAGTACCAGGCGCGGACGGAAAAATCAATGGCGGAAGGCACCGCTGGGCCTAAACCGTTGGTGATCACCATCGAGGAGGCGCATAAGTTCCTCAATCCAGAGGTCAGCAACCAGACCATCTTCGGCACCATCGCCCGGGAGATGCGCAAGTACAACGTCAGCCTGCTGGTCATCGACCAGCGTCCCAGCGGCATCGACGCCGAGGTCATGTCCCAGATGGGCACCAAGATAACCTGCCTCCTAGACAACGAGCGGGACATCGATAGCGTCCTGGCGGGTGTCTCCGGCAAGAACGAGCTCAAGTCCGTGCTGGCCCGGCTGGCCCCGCGGCAGCAGGCCCTTATCTTCGGGCACGCCGTGCCCATGCCGGTGGCCTTCCAACCCCGCGAGTACGGCTCGGCGCAATCTTACCAGGACTTCGCCGCCGGCGAAGTGGCCACGCCGGAAAAGGTACAGAAAGACATCGAGGAGCTGTGGGAGTGAAAAAATTCCTTAAAAAATGGCTGGTCACCGGCGCGGGCGTAATCCTGGGGCTTATCTTCGTGGTGGCCGGCTTTGGCAAAATATTCACCGGCTCCGAAGGCCTGAGGAGGATATTCAATCCGTTCCCGGGGTTTTTAACGCCGGCCCTGACGGATAGCATATTTATCTGGCTGCCGTACCTGGAAATCTTAATCGGGCTGCTGCTGATCATCGGCGTTGTACCCAGGCTGGCGGGCGTTATTTCGATAGTACTGGTCGCCGGATTCATCACCAATAACGCCTGGGTGCTCGGCCAGGGACTGGGCTTCGAACCGTGCAGCTGCTTCGGCTTCTGGGACAGGATCGTGGGAATCAAAGTATCGACTACACAATCGCTGTATATAGATATCGCCATGCTGGTCCTGGGCTTGGTGGTGATCATCGGCACTCCAGGCCACTTTCTCAAGACACGTCCCTGGTTTCTGACAAAGAGGGATACATGACTAAGAAAAAGGTTGGCTTGGCGCTGAGCGGCGGGGCGGCGCGGGGGCTGGCGCACGTCGGGGTGCTGCGCGTCCTCCAGAAAGAGGGTATCCCCATCGATATGATCGCCGGGACCAGCGCCGGGGCGGTAGCCGGGGCCGCTTACGCATGGAGCCTGGACACAGCCTACATGACCCGGGAGGTCCTCGACCCCACCTGGAGGAAGACCACCCCCCTCCTTGACGTCTCTTTCCCAAGGAGCGGGTTCATCAAAGGCAAAAAAATCAAGGACCTGATCGTCCGCTACGTCGGCGGCAATATCAAGTTCAGTGACCTTAAGATACCTTTCACCTGCGTGGCCACGGACATCGATACCGGCGAAGAGGTGGTCATCGATAGTGGCTCGGTGGCGGAAGCCCTTCGCGCCACCATCTCCATTCCGGGGATTTTCCGCGTCGTCAGGCACGAAGGCCGGTACCTGGTCGACGGCGGCCTGACGACGCCGGTGCCGGTGCACGTGGTGCGGGAGATGGGGGCGGACTTCGTCATCGCCGTGAACGTCAATCCGGACGTCTCCAACCGCATGAGCCAGGCCAGCCGGCGGCGGGTCGCCTCTCGGAAGGAGCCCAATATATTCCAGGTGATGCTCCAGTCCGTCTACATTTCCAGCTATGCCCTGGCGCACGGGGCGCTGGCGGACGCCGATATCGTCATCGAGCCGGACCTGGATAACATCGGGGCGGGGGACTTCCGCAAGGTGCGCGAGCTCATCAACCAGGGCCGTCGCGCCGCGCAACAGGCCGTACCGGAGATTAAGAGACGGCTGGGAATCCAAAATGAAAGCCGATGAACTGTACTCCTACCTGGAAAAGGACTTTATCACGCCGGCGCTCAGCGATGAATGGGCAAAATATATGTCCTCGATAACCGATTTTATCAGCGAGAATTTCAAAAAACGCTCGATGGGATTGGTCTGCGATAACACCCCGGAAATAAGTAAGGTCTATACCGCGGTCTTTCCTTCAAACAACGTAATGCAGTCCATCCTTGACAAAAATGAGTACGACATCATGTTGTTTGTCCACCACCCTTCTATCTGGGATATAACCAAAGGCGGCTTTCACCAAATGGATAGAAGCTT
Organism: Dehalococcoidales bacterium; assembly: GCA_034414775.1. Lineage (GTDB taxonomy): Bacteria > Chloroflexota > Dehalococcoidia > Dehalococcoidales > RBG-16-60-22 > DAOULX01. The sequence goes on along the minus strand of DAOULX010000024.1, from coordinate 65,835 downwards.
GCTGGAAAAATTCAGAGAACATAGAATTTCCATTTACAACCTCCACGTCCCCCTGGACAACTTCGGGGACCATTCAACCAGCGTAACTCTAGCCAGAGCCTTGGGACTAACTGCTTTGCGACCGTTCCTCGAATATTACGGTAGTTTAGCCGCTGTCTTCGGTAATACTGAATTAACAACGGTCAAGGAAATGCGGGAGAGATTCGCCAACGTTCTCGGCCACCGAACAAGTATCTATCGATATGGCCTGGAAAGGATAAAGAACGGTATTGTAGCCGTAGCCGCCGGCGGTGGAAACATGATCGAAGTACACGAAGAAATAGCCCGTGAGGGTGCTAATCTATTAGTTACGGGAATTACGGTTAATAATCCATTTACCCTGAAAGCCCATGAATTTGCGAAAGAAAAGGGCATCAATATCTTAGGTGGAACCCATTATACTACCGAGAAACCGGCCTGCCAGACCATGTGCGAATATTTCAGGAAACTGGGTTTGCCCTCGGAGTTCATCGAAGGAATTCCAGGCTTCGAAGATCTCTAAATGATTTTATCCTAAGTGACGATGCGGCGGCGGCTGACGAAATAAGAAGAAAGGAAAAGGCAGATGCCCGTCCTTTCCGGGAAAGAGATACAGCGCCTTATCGAGCGGCAACTCCCGCTCATCGAGGGGTGGCTAGACCTAGACGCCCAGGTGCAGCCCAACGGCTTCGACCTGACCCTGCGTGATGTGGCGGAAGTAACATCGGCCGGGAATATCACGGTAGACAACCAAGATCGTCACGTATCGGGCCTGACGTCGCTTCCCTTTAGCGATGAAGGCGACATCGAATTGGCTACCGGTATCTACATGGTCACCTATAATGAGATAGTGCACCTGCCGAAGAACATCATGGCCCTGGGACGGCCTCGCTCCAGCCTGCTGCGCTGCGGCGTCGGCGTGGGCACGGCCGTCTGGGACGCCGGCTATTCCGGGCGGTCGCAATCCCTGCTGATGGTCTATAATCCGCAAGGCTTCCGGGTGCAGCGGAACGCCCGCATTACCCAGCTCGTCTTCTTCGAGCTTGCCGGGGAATCGGAGGGCTATAGGGGTACCTACCAGGGAGAAAATATCTAGATCGTCTTGAACTGCTCCGCCACAAAGTCCGGCACGCCCACCGTCCCCATAATAACGGGCTTCTGGTGGCAATCGCTGCCGCCGGTCATCAGTAAGTTTCGCTGCCGGCAAAAATCCACATAGTGGGCAGTGGTACCGGCATCCGCCCGGGAGTGCCAGCACTCGATACCGTCGATATGGTCCAGCATCTCCCGGGCGATGATTTCCGTCTGCCCGGCCAGGTCGGTCGTCAGCGAGACCAGCGAGGTACCCTGGGGATCGTTGGGGTGGGCCAATACCAACCGGCCTCCGGCCCGTCGCACCAGGAGCGAGGCCTCTTCCAAAGACAGCGGGTATTTAGGCACGTCGCACTTGACCAGGTACCTGTCGAAGGCTTCCTGCCGGTCAGTGACGACGCCCCTTTTAATAAGGTAATCAGCGATATGCGGCCGGCTGAGGATACCATCCACGCCTTCCTGCATTTCTACCAGGTCATCGTCGGTGAACAGGGGGAGCGCTTCCCGCCGGAACTCGGTGTTGAGGTTATCGATGATTTTCCGGGCGCGGACAGCGCGGTGTTCCCGGATGAGGTGCAGCTTTTCGCCGAGCGACGCGTCCCGGTAGTCGAACCCGTAGCCAAGGAAATCGAGGGAAACCGTTTTTCCCGAATACGCGAAGGTCACATTGAGCTCAACACCTGTGACATATCGAATACCTTTAACTGCCGCTAAGGCGATGGCCTCCTCCTGGCAATCGATGTTATCGTGGTCGGTAATGGAGATGAGACCAATGCCCCGCCGGGCGGCTTCATCGAAGACCTCAGCGAGGGTCATGGCGCCGTCCGATCCGGTAGCGGTGTGGATATGCAGGTCGATTTTCATCACTTTGTCATTCTGAAGGAGCGTAGCGACTGAAGAATCTCGTTATCCGGGAAAGGGACAAGATCCTTCACTTCGTTCAGGATGACACCCCTCCTCCCTACCACTAGATTCCAGATTTCGCTGGAATGGCGTTAGGATTAAGCCTTAACCACACTGGCTATGTACCACCCCTCCGGCTCATCCTCAGCGGTATCGACAATCAGGTGAACGATATCAAGGCAGGGATTTTCTTTCTTCAGGCTATCAACATCGACTGGCTCGAATTTCTTTTTATTGTTGAGGTAGGCTTCCTCAGTTAGGGCGTTGGAGACATAGTTCTCCTTATCCCGGGCCAGGATGCGCCGGATGGAGACCTCCTGCGGGCAGTCTGTCTGAAGAATAATGAACGTTTTACCATGCGCCGCCGCGATGGCCGCCGCCCGCCGTCGCAACTCCTGGGTAACGAAGGTGGCGTCCAGGATGACGCAACCGCCATCCAACGCTTCGTCCGCCTGGCGGAACATCTCGTCGTAAACCTGGGTGCGTTTGCTCATGTCCCCGGCCACTTTGGAATCGAAAATGTCCTGGTTCTTGTGAACCTCCAGCCGGATGATGTCCGTGCGCAGCAGCTTACAGTCCTTGATTTTGGCAACTTCCTCGGTGGTCTCCGTTTTCCAGGTGCCGGGCAGCCCGCAGGCTATGAGCAGAAAACCTGGCTTTAGGTTCGATTCGATGTATTTGGTGAAAGGTTCGCGCATGTCAGTCTAAAATCCCTCTCACTCTCCCTTTACAAAGGGAGACGACAGGTACACACTCCCTTTCCAGTCTCCCCCTTGTAAAGCATGTCCTGAGCGTAGCCGAAGGAGGGGATTAAGGGGGATTTTCACCCCCTACATCGGGATGTTGCCGTGCTTCTTCCAGGGGCGTGTCTCTGCCTTGTCCTCCAGCGCCTCCAGCGCCGCGATGATTTTCGCCCGGGTGTCATGCGGCAGGCAGACCGCGTTAACATAGCCAATTCTGGCAGCCACATAGGGATTATAAAGCAGCTCGCGGTACTCGGCTATTTTCTCCTGCTCCTTGGCCTCTTTGTCTTCGGCCTGTTCGATCTCGCTACGGTGGATGATGGCCGTGGCCGCCTCGGCGCCCATGACCGCAATCTCGGCCTGCGGCCAGGCCAGGGTATAGTCCGCCCCCAGCCCCTGGCTGCACATGGCGATGTAAGCCCCGCCATAGGCTTTACGCGTTATCAGCGTTATCTTGGGCACGGTGGCCTCGGCGTAGCACCAGAGCAGCTTGGCGCCGTGCCGGATGATGCCTCCCCACTCCTGGTGGGAGCCGGGCAGGAAGCCAGGCACGTCGGCGATGGTCAGCAGCGGGATGTTGAAAGCGTCACAGAAGCGGATGAAACGCGTCGCCTTGTCTGAGGCGTTAATATCGAGACAGCCGGCCAGATACATCGGCTGATTGGCGATGATGCCAACGGCGCGGCCGCCTATCCGGGCGAAGGCTGTAATCATGTTCTGGGCGTACTGGCGGGATGGTTCCATAAATTCGCCACGGTCGACGATGCCCCGGATGACGTCCTTCATGTTATATCCCTTGTTGGCGTTTTCCGGCAGCAGGTCATCGAGGGCGGCCGCGGCATCTTCAGGCGGGTTGGCAGGTGCGGCATCGGGTGGCGCTTCCTCATTGTTCGAGGGGATATAAGACAGCAGCTTTTTGATTTCTTCGATAGCCTGCTCATCGCTGTCACAGGCGAACTGGGCAACACCGCTCTTGGTACTGTGCGTCAGGGCACCGCCGAGCTCATCGTTGGCGATCTCCTCACCGGTGACCGATTTCACCACGGCCGGGCCGGTGATGAACATATAGCTCGTCTTCTTGACCATGAAAACGAAGTCCGTCATGGCCGGGGAGTAGACGGCGCCTCCCGCTGCCGGGCCCATGATGGCCGATATCTGCGGGATGACCCCGGAGGCCGCCGAGTTGCGGTAGAAGATATTAGCATAGCCGTCCAGGGCGTTGATGCCTTCCTGGATGCGGGCGCCGCCGCTATCGATGAAGCCGACCATCGGGGCTCTCATCTTCATAGCCAGGTCCATAATCCGGCAGATTTTCTTGGCGTGCATCTCACCCAGAGTACCGCCGCGGGAGGTGAAGTCCTGGGCGTAGGCGCAGACGGTACGCTCGCCGACCTTGCCGTAGCCAGTGACCACTCCATCCGCCGGAATAGATACCTTGTCCATGCCGAAGTTGGTCGACCGGTGCTGGACGAAGAGGTCGATCTCCTGAAAAGTGCCCTTATCGAAGAACATGTCGAGCCTCTCCCGGGCCGTCAGCTTCCCCGAATCGTGCTGTTTTTGGATGCTCTTTTCACCACCCCCAGCCTTGACCTCGGCCTCAAGTTTGGCCAGTTTTTCCAGCTCTTCTTTCAAGCGTAGTCACCTCACACGTAGATTCGGGTAAATGATAACATAAGGCGGTTTTAACGGGCAACCAGAGAGATGGAAAAGAAAAGAATGCGAGAACTGTGGCTTACATCGACTGTACTATTGTCTGCAGGGCTTCGCGGTTACGAATGACTATTTCACGGCGGTTATAACGGATGATGCCCTTGTCTTCCAGGGCCTTGAGGGTCTTGCCAATGACCTCCCTGACTGTCCCGGCCATGGCCGCCATATCGGCCCGGGTGAGTGCTGGAGAGGTATCACCATCTTTGTTATCATCGTCGGCCAGCAGCATCTTGGCGAGCCTTCCACTGACGCATCTCAGCGAGAGGTCCTCCACGAGCGACATGTAGTGGTGCATCTCCGTCGCCAGTACCTTGATGGTGTTCTGCGCCAGTTGCTGGTTCTTCCCCAGCAACACCCTGAGGTCACTGCTGGCGAGCCCGTAGATTACCGAGGGCACCAGCGCCTGGGCACTCTCGGGATTGCTGCCGCCGTTCAGGGCGCCGGCGTGCCCGAAAGCCTGGCACGGCTGGACCAGCCGCAGGATCTGCTCCTTACCGGCCGGTGAGGTCTTGAAAAGCTTGATCAGCCCGGCCCCCACGAAATAAATCGTTTTGGCCGGCTCCTGTTCCAGCCAGATTATCTCGCGCTTCTCCACCGACCGGGTTACCATCAGGCGGCTGATTTTATCAAGGCACTCCTCATCGAGCCCTTGAAAATAGGGGCTCTGGCGGAGGAACTCCGCGCTTACCTCCTCCGGGATATTAGGTTCACAAATTTGAGTAACCATATATCTCTTCCGCCGGGTACCGCCTTATAAAAGTTCTGCTGAAATGCAATAGGGTATACTTGATGATAACGTTTAAGCGATAACGAAGTTATAAAATCGGGCTGGAAAAAGTTACAAAACTATCACATTATGGAAAGACACGGAAGACGGTAGCGGTATTTCTGGCCATCTCAGCGCGGTTGTGCCGGGTTGTCGATGATATAGCCGGTCTTGGGGATGGTCCGGATGATGCTCGGCCGGCGCGGGTCGGTCTCCAGTTTGTTCCTCAAACGGCTGACCCAGGTGCGTAGAATCTGGACATCATTGCGGTATTCGGGGCCCCAGACGCTGGTAAGGAGCTCTTCGTACATCATCAGGCGCCCGGAATTGTTGATGAGCTGGCTCAGCAAAAGCCATTCGATACGGGTAAGGTACTTGACTTCGCCACGGACCATTATATTATGGTTCTTGAAATCCACCACTATATTCCCCAGGGTGAACACCCCTAGCATGTCCCGTCGCTTTTCCGGACCGAGCCGCCGCCTGATGGCCTCGATCCTGGCCACCAGCTCGTCGGGATTGAACGGCTTGGGCAGATAGTCGTCCGCACCGAGTTGCAAACCGCGGATCCTGTCCGCGTCGGCGCCTTTGGCGGTCAAGACGATGACCGGGGCCGTCGAGAACTCGCGTAGCTCCTTGAGCATCTCTAGCCCGTTCATCTTGGGCATCAGTAAGTCCAGGACGATAAGGTCCGGTTCCTGCGCTTTCGTCTGTTCCAGGCCCTCCAGGCCGTTGATGGCCGTGATAACTTCATATCCAGAAGCTTTCAGTTTGGAGACAAGGAAGTTCAATATCCTTGTCTCGTCATCGACTACCAGTACGCGGAATCGCCTCATAAACCTCTCCGGCAGCTTCCCCCGTCAAGATAATAGAACCTGTCCGTGCGATATGTCAAAACATTTGGCCAGGAATGAAATAACTTTGTAACTTTTTCCTCTGGTATTTTACGAAACCGTTATCAATATTCAATGCGTATTGGAATATAATATAGTTGAGATAAAAGTCCTAAACCTTATATCTTATACTATTTATTGGGAGGATGGTTTTTATTAGTTTAAAATCCAGGAGGTATTTATGAGGCCGAGAAAACTGAAAGAAGACGTATATTGTGTTGGCGCTGTTGATTGGAACCGGCGTTTGTTCGATTCCTTGATACCTCTGCCGGATGGAACGAGCTACAATTCGTACCTGGTGAAGGGCAGTGAGAAGACCGCCCTGATCGATACCGTGGACCCGACAATGCGCCAGGTGCTTATAGATAACCTCGACGGATTGGGCATCAAGCGCATTGATTACGTGGTTTTCAACCACGCCGAACCCGACCACTCCGGCAGTATCGTCGCCATCCTGGAGAAATACCCCGAGGCCCAGGCTGTTTGCACGCCTCTCTGCCGCGGTATGCTCATCGACCGTTTCATGGTGCCCGAGGAAAGATTCAAGACGGTCGCGGACAGGGAAACGATCTCCCTGGGCGACCGCACCCTGGAGTTTATCTATGCCCCCTGGGTGCACTGGCCGGAGACTATGCTGACCTATCTCAAGGAAGAGAAGATACTCTTTCCCTGCGACTTCTTCGGCTCGCACGTCGCCACTTCCGACATGTACGTTACCGACGAGGGTCAGGTCCACGAAGCGGCCAAGCGGTACTACGCCGAGATCATGATGCCCTTCCGCTCTAGCATTCAAAACAACCTTGAGAAAATCAAAGACTACGCCATTGATATTGTAGCGCCGAGCCACGGCCCGATGTATAATAATCCAAAGTTTATTCTGGATGCATACCATAGCTGGGCTTACGATGAGCCGGCGAACATCGTGGTGATCCCCTATGTTTCGATGCACGGCATCACCCGCACGATGGTTTTGCGCCTCGTCGATGCCCTTACTGGCAGGGGAGTTACGGTAAAGCTGTTCGACCTGGCCGTAACCGATATCGGCAAACTGGCTATGGCCCTGGTGGACGCCGGTACCATTGTCGTCGGCACTCCGACCGTCCTGGTCGGTCCGCATCCCCAGGCTGCCTACGCTGTCTTCCTGGCCAATGCCCTGAGACCCAAAGTCCGCTTCGCTTCGATTGTCGGATCCTACGGCTGGGGAAGCAAGGCCGTCGAGCAGATCAGCGCCATGATTCCCAATCTGAAGGCGGAAGTCCTGACCCCGGTGATGGTTAAAGGTTTCCCCCGGGAGGCGGATTTTCAGGCACTCGATAACCTGGCTGAAACCATTGCCCAGAAACATAAGGAAGCCGGGTTCTCTTAAAAGGAGGCCAAAATTGCTGAGAATCGAGGCAAAAACAAAGCTGGGCTCCCAGGAAGTGGTAGCCCGTGCCATTAAGTTCTTCGGACCGGGTGGCTACGGACTGAAGGTGCGGGAATCTTCGGACGATGGGGCCGCCTTTGAAGGCGGCGGCGGCGGTATCGTTGTTAACATCAGGCCTGAAGAAAAGGGCTCCACAGTAGAGGTGGAGTCCCACGAATGGGACTACCAGGCTAAGGAGTTCCTCCGGCAGATAAAATAGCTCCGTTGTCAATATTCCTGTTAAAGTCACCTCCTCCGCTTGAAAACCGAGATAAAACCGCGAGGTACATATGGCAGAATCCTATACGATACAAGACGTAATGGAAAAGGCAATAGAAAAGGAAATCGAGGCCCAGGAACTATACACCCGATTGAGTACCGCCTCGGCCAACGATACCGCCCGGGAAATGCTTACCGAGCTCTCCCGTGTCGAGAAGAAGCACGAAGAGCTGTTACGTCAGTACCTGCGTGGTGAATTGGGCGAGGGAACCCTGAAAGCCGGGCAGGTTGTCGACTATAAGATAGCCGAACATTTCGAACACCCCCCCATCGATCCTGATATGAAGCTGGACGAAGTCCTTTTACTGGCCTCGGGGCGCGAAATGGCTTCCCACGAGCTTTACCTTGGCCTGGCGGCCGAACATGAACCGGGCAAAGTCAGGGAGCTATTCGAAGACCTGGCATCTCAGGAGTTAGAACACAAGCACCGTGTGGAATACCTCTACAACGAGGTCGCCTTTCCTCAACTGGACGGCGGCTAGAATCCCCGAATAAGCTTTATTCCAGCAGCTCCATAATGTGCATGACCCGCTGCAGCATGCCCCGCCGCCTGGCGCTGTCGATTAGCTGAATCTGACATCCCGGGCAGTCCGTCACGACGATATCCGCGCCGGTAACGGCGATATTTTCCGTCTTTTTATCAGCTATCTTCTTCGATAGTTCATAGAAGTTGACCGAGAAAGTCCCGGCCATACCACAACAGCGGTCGGCCTCGGGCATTTCAACGTACTCAATATCGGGTATGGATTTCAGTATCTGCCGCGGTTGTTCCTTAACGCCGAGGTAGCGGCCCAGGTGGCAGGGCTCGTGCCAGGTGACGGTTTTACCGCGTACGTCAGCAGCGGCTCGGTAAGCCGAAGGCGGCAGTTTGAGGATATCCACCAGGAACTCGGTGATATCTTTTATTTTATCGGCATATTCAGCGTACGATCGTTTTCGCTCCTCGGTGTCCGCCAGGAATCTGACGTAGTCCTTCATTGCCGAAGCACAGGTGGCGCAGTCCGTCACGATATATTCCAGTCCCTTGAAGGCCCTGACATTGGTATCCGCCATGCGTCGTCCCGTAGCGAAGTCACCCGCCCCGAGAAAGACCGGCGCCCCGCAGCACCCCTGGCCCCGCGGCACCACCACTTCCACCCCATTTCTGGTAAGGAACCGGACTATCTTCTCGCCGAGCTCGGGGAAAACAAAATCCGTCATACAGCCGGTGAAGTATCCCACCGCAAGTTGAGCAGGCACGCCATCCGGCGGGCGGTTGATCTCCGGAACGGACTGGCGCAGGAAGCGGGGGGCTATCTGAGGGATGTGGCGTCCCTTTCCCAGCGCCGACAGGAAAAATGAAAGGTGACGGATGCTGCCCTCGGTTTTGGGCAGGAATATCCCCTGGAACCAGGAAGCCAGCCGCAAGACGTACCCGAAGAGCCTCCGCCGCGGCAGCAGCCACCGGTAGATAAGGCGGTAGCTCAGGGGAAGACCCGTCTTAATGACTTTGTCTGCCCGGGCGGCGGTGATGACCGCGGGGACCCGTGTTCCCGCCGGGCAATTGGCGGAACAGGTCATGCATAAAGTGCACTGGTTAAGCTGCCAGCCCATTGCATCATTGGCGGTCAGTTCGCCTTTAACGAGCGCCCTGATGAGCATGATTTTCCCGCGGGCCACCGAGGACTCGATGCGTTCTTCACGGTAGACCGGGCAGGAGGCCATGCAGAAACCGCACTTGGTGCACTTTTCGAGCTCGTCCCGGAATTTTTCGATGTTCTCGTATTGATATGTTGTGCTCACGAACCAGATTTGTCATTCCTGCGAAAGCTGGAATCCAGTGACCACCCTTTTTAATTTATGTACTATATTAATTCGGCTGCCCTATCCCCTTGATCCCCTTCCCCTGAAGGGGAAGGGGAAACTTTTTTTAAAGAGGGGTCTGCACCCCTCTTAAACGCCCCGGTCTTCTTCTTCCCATATTTTGCCCGGATTCAGAATGTGGTTCGGGTCCAGGACGTCCTTTATCTTCTTCATGATTTCAATGGCCACGGGGTCCATGGCCTTCTTTAAAAAACGCTTCTTTTCCAAGCCGATGCCATGCTCGCCGGAAAGCACGCCGCCAAGTGAAAGGGCTATCTCGATGATCTCATCAACGAAGGCCAGGGCGCGCTGATAGTGCTCCTGGTCGCGGTCGTCCGTGAGCACATTGGGGTGAAAATTACCGTCCCCGACATGCCCGGCGAAGCTGACGTTAATATCATAGCGCCGGGCGGTTTCCTGGCTTTTCCGGATAAACTCGGCGATGCGATCGCGCGGCACGGACACGTCCTCGTTCACCAGGGTATGACAACGACTGGAAATATCGGAAAAATGAGCGGCCCGGGCCGCCCAGTAGCGGTCGGATTCCTCTTTGCTCCCGGCCTCTCTGACTTCGGCGGCGCTTCCCCGGCAGATGTTCAGGACCTGTTGCGCTTCGGCGGCCACCGTCTCCGGCAGTCCGTCCACCTGTATCAACAGGATAACCTGGGAGGCGTCAAGAATAGCGTCTGATAGAAGCCCGCGGAACTTCTCGAAAGTCCAGCTATCGATGAACTCTACTTTGGAGGGGAGCACGCTGCTGGAAATAATCTCCGAGACGGTCTCTCCGGCCGTGGCTACATCGCTGAAAAGGGCCACGATGGTCCGGTTGGCCCGCGGCACCGGCAACAGCCGCAGGATAATCCGGCTGATGACGCCCAACGTGCCCTCCGAGCCGGTGAAGAGCATCGCCAGTTCGTAGCCGGTGCGGTTCTTGGGGGTCACGCCCCCCAGCTTAATAATCCTCCCGTCCGCCAGCACCACCTCGAGGCCGAGTACGTATTGTTTGGCGACCCCGTACTTGAGGCAGGATGGCCCGCCGGAGTTCTCCGCCACGACGCCGCCCATGGTGCACCCGGCGAAGCTCTGGGGATCAGGGGGGAAAAACAGCCCATCCCTGGCTAGAGCGTCCTGGAAGTCCTGGAGGACGACGCCCGGCTCCACTATGGCGTTGAGATTGTCCCGGTTAATTTCGATTATCCTGTTCATCCGGGTGGTGCTGAGGACGATGCCTCCATTGATGGGAATCGAGCCGCCACTCACATTGGTGCCGCCGCCCCGCGGCGTTACCGGAATACGCTCCTGGTTAGCCAGCTTCAGGATTTCGGATATTTGCGTGGTGTTCTCGGGAAGGGCAACTGCGTCCGGCGCGTGCTGCCAGGTGGCGGTGCCATCATAAGAGTAGGAGAGTAGCTCTTCCTTCGAGGTCAGCAGGTTCTCTTTACCGACGATACGGCGCAGGCTTTCGATGTGGCTTTTATGGATCATAGTATCCCACTACTACTTTAGCGTAGTAGAGTGTGGTGTTCAAGGTATACCCGGCCCATCTCAGCGGCCATAAAATGGCCCGGCAGGGGCCGGCGTCGCCGTGCTCCATACGGAAAGTCAGGCAGACCAGCTCGTAGTCGCCGGGCTCAACGCCGGAGAGGTCGATCATCTCCAGTATGTATACACCGGCCTTCAGCAATGTTTCGTGCGTCTCGGAGATGTTCGACTGGTCACCGTATTCGCCGATGGTTATATAGTCAAGGCCGACTAGCCGCGGTTTTCAATATAAAGGTCTCCGCCGTGGACATCATTGATCACGGTGACGGGAAAATCAACCACCTCCAGACGGAGAACGGCCTCCGGCCCCAGGTCCTGATAGGCAACAACCTCCGCCTTGACGATGCATTTTGATAACAAGGCCCCGGCGCCGCCGACGGCCGCCAGGTAGACCGCCCCATGTTGCCTCATAGCCTCTTTCACCTCAACCGAGCGCGCCCCCTTGCCGATCATCGCCCTCAGGCCGGCGGAGAGGAGGCGTGGGGTATAGCCGTCCAGCCGGGCGCTGGTGGTCGGGCCCGCCGCCCCGATAGGACGTCCCGGGGGCGCCGGTGAAGGCCCCATGTAGTAAATAGTCTGTCCTTTGATCTCGAAAGGAAGCGGATCACCCTTGTCCATTGCCTCGACCATCCGCCGGTGGGCGGCGTCCCGCGCCGTGTAGAGGACGCCCGAAAGCAGCAGGCTGTCCCCGGCTTTCAGGCCGGCGATGACTTCATCGGCCAGAGGTAGTGTTACGCTTTTAGCCATCTCCCCTTCCAGTGTATGATAATATAGCCTCTATAGCACCATTTCATGATGTCTATGGCTGTGGCATTGAATATTCACGGCTACCGGCAGGGAGGTGAGATGGGTCGGAAATGTCTCCACGTGGACCGCCAGGGCGGTGACTCTCCCCCCGAAGCCGGCCGGCCCGATGCCAAGGCTATTCACCCTCTTTAGTATTTCCTGTTCGAGGTCACCGGTCTCGACATCGGGACTGGGCTCGCCGACTCGCCGCAGCAGGGCTTTCTTGGCCAGCAGCATTGCCTTTTCGCCTGTCCCACCAATCCCCACTCCAACAATAACCGGCGGGCACGGCTGGCTTCCGGCCGCCTCCACCACCTCGACGACGAAGTCCGCCACGCCGGCACGTCCGGCCGCCGGTAGTAGCATGCCGAGACGGCTCATGTTCTCGGCGCCGCCGCCCTTGGGCAAGACGACTATCTTCAACCTGTCCCCGGGGACGATATCGACATGAATGACCGCCGGAGTGTTATCACTGGTATTGGTACGTTTAGAAACGGGGCTGGCTACCATGGACTTGCGCAGGTAGCCTGCATCATAGGCGTGTCGTACGCCTTCGTTAACGGCGTCATAAAGGTTGCCTCCGGTAATATGCACGTCCTGGCCGATTTCAAGAAAGACGACGGCCGTGCCGCAGTCCTGGCAAAGGGGGATCTTTTCCCTAGTAGCCACGGCGGCGTTTTCTATGATGGTATCCAGGACCCCCCTCCCCGGCTCCGACGGCTCTTCCTGTCTGGCCTTCTTTAGCGCCTCCAGGACATCTTCGTTGAGCTCGTAGTTCGCCCGTTGAAAGAGCTCGGCTACCGCCGTGGTAACTTCGCCGGCTTTTATCTCTCGCATCAGGCTGAATCGCTTTCGGCTAACAACTTCCTGAGCTCGATGATCATCTCGGGCACATCGATTTTCACCGGACAACGCTGCCGGCAACGCCCGCAGGTCAGGCAGGTATAGGCGATAGAAGCCGCCTTTTCCGGATCCTCGTTGACGATGGCCGCCCAGACGGCCCCGATACCGGTAAAATACTTGTCCCCGAAATGCCCCGCTGTCACGGCAAACACAGGGCACTCGTAGAGGCAGGCGCCACAGCGCAGACAATAAAGGGCCTGACGTAGCTGTTCATAGCCGGCCAGGCGGGTCCGGCCGCCATCGATGAAGACGACGTGGAACTGGCTGGGTCCGTGAACCCCGTAAGTCGTGACCTTTTCAATGTCACCGGTCTTGCTGGGACCGGATATCAGACTGACGTAAGAAGGGACTGTGTAGTTAGCGTAACGCCAGGCCACCTCGCTAACCTTATAGGCGTCGCTGATGGTAGGGACGAGTTTTTCCAGACCCACTAGTGCGATGTGCATCGGGGGGGCACCGGTAGCCAGGCGGATATTACCTTCGTTTTCGATGACGAATAGTGTGCCTGTCTCAGCGGCGACCACGTTTGCCCCGCTGATGCCGATATCAGCATGAAAGAACTTGTCGCGTAAGTACTCCCGGGCGGCGGTCACCATCTCGGCGATATCTGAGTCCTCGGTTATTCCCTGCCCGATCACACTGGAAAAGAGGCGGGCCACATCCTCGCGGGGCACGTGGATTGAGGGTGAGAGGATATGCATCGGCCGCGAACCCAGTTTCTGGAGGATGAATTCACCCAGGTCAGTCTCATAGACCTCGTTACCCACGGCTTCGAGGTGCTCCCTCAGGCCGATTTCTTCGCCGGTCATTGTCTTACCCTTGACGATCAACTTCCCACTGCCGACAAGGCCGGAAATAATCTCCAAAGCTTCATCGACCGTGCTTGCAAGGTAGCCTTTGCCGTTGTTCTCCTCGATGGCGGTGATGGCTTGCCTGGCCAGCTCTTCCATACGGGGGATAGAGGCTTCCTTGATAGCCAGGACTTCATCAGCGAGGGCCACGGTATGAGGAAACTTCTTCAAGGCCATATCGACATTGGAACGGAAACTCTTAATGGCGCGTGTCAACGCCAGCCGCAGCCGGTCATCGTGGGCCGCGTCCATAATCTCCTTTTTATAGCTGCTGAAATCGGAGGTCTTTTTCATGTCTCTATCGCCGCGGCAATCACCTGGGCCAGGTCCAGTACCTCGACGTCTTTTACCTTTAACTCCTTCAGTCCTTCTTTCAGCTGTAGAACACAACCGGGGCAGTGCGTTACGATTATTTCGGCGCTGGTCTCCAGCAGCTCCCTGACCCGGTTCACGCCAAGCGTCTGGCTTAACTCCGGGAAGACCGCCTCAAAGCCACCCCCACCGCCGCAGCAGGTCGCCCACTCCGCCCGGGTCCACTCCGGTTCGACCAGCTCGATATTCTCGATGGATTTCAATATCCGACGCGGCTCTTCGATCAGGCTCAAGAAGCGTACCAACTGGCATGGATCATGATACGTGACCCTGACCCTGCGCGGGTACTTGAACCGATGTGCCGATATTTTTTCGGCGACGACCTCGATGAAATGCCTGACCTCCAGGTCATAGCCCCCCACATATTTGGGAAACAGGCGAGAGATAGCGTGGGTACAGTAAGGCACGATGCCGATAATCCGTTTGACTCCGGCGGAATTGAGCTTCCGATAGGCCTGGCGCGCGTTCTCCGCGAACTGTTTCTGAAGCCCGGCTTGGTTGAGAGGTGCCCCGCAGCATGGCTCTTCCTCGGCCAGGTAGGCCGGCTGTATTCCCAGGAAACGCAGCACCCTGATGGCAGCCTCCAGCGGTGGCGCCGTGCCATTTGCACCCTGAGAAATAACATTGCTATATATTCCCGGCAGGTTAAGGCCCAATTTCTTCTGAAACCGGGCGAACCGCATCGGGAGTTCCGCGCCGATGACGCTCTTATCGACGCGGCGGCTCAGCGTGGTCAACACTTCGAGCTGGGAAGAGAACTGGTAGCCGCAACCGGCAAAAAAAACGGTCTCGCCCTGACGCGGCAGTCCCAGACCGCGCGCCCAACGGGCGCTCTGCTCCTTGGTAACGCCAAGGATATTCTGCCGGGTGACGATGTTATCGGCGAGATATGTCAGACCGGGAGGAACCAGTTCTTTGCGCATTTGAAAAACCGCAGCCATATTTTGAGGCTCCAGCAATTTTAATGATACAATTTGTGAGCGTGGCTGGCAAGTTCCCCCGAGTATATTTGTTCCGAATATTTGACTTCATTGAAAAATCTTTGTACAAGTCAAAAAGTCGTGGTGTTGCCTTGGACGGGGCAGAAAACGGCCCAATTGTGGAAAATCTTGACATTTCGAATTACAGGAATATATAATAGTCGCCGTGCTCACTCGCCGGGGGCGGCCTGGGGCGCCATGGTCTTCGACGGTTACAGGTACCTACTGAGCAATCCATGGCTTCCCTTCGCTCCCAGCCTCGCCACTATGTGCGTCGTCTTCGCAATTAATACGGTGGGAGATGGTCTCCGAGACGCTCTTGACCCCAGGCTAAGGGGATTATTATAATGGTAGAGGGCAATATGGCAGAACTTCTTAAAGTAGAAAACCTCCAGACACAGTTCAAGACCGAGAGCGGCCTGGTAAAAGCTGTCGATGGCGTTTCCTATTATATTAACGAGCAGGAAATCATCGGCCTGGTGGGGGAGAGCGGCTGCGGCAAGTCCGTTAGTCAGCTTTCCATCATGCAGCTTATCAGTGCCCCCGGCGAGATAGTCAGCGGTGCGGTTAATTTCGAAGGACAAGACCTCCTCAAGTATGAAGCCAATGGCCCCCAGATGCGCTCCATCCGCGGCGCCAAGATAGCCATGATCTTCCAGGAACCTATGACATCGCTCAACCCGGTGCTTACTATCGGCCAGCAGCTAACCGAAATGCTCTCGCTGCACATGAAGATGAACGATGAAGCCGCCCGGAAAAGGGCCATCGAACTCATGTCGCTGGTCGGCATACCCAGCGCGGAGAGCCGAATCGATGATTACCCTCACCACTTCTCCGGCGGTATGCGGCAGAGGGTGATGATTGCCATGGGGCTGTCATGCAATCCCAAGATCCTCATCGCCGACGAGCCGACCACCGCTTTGGATGTTACTACCCAGGCCCAGCTCCTCGAGATGATGCGGGACATGGTGCAGCGTTTTCGCGCTTCTCTGGTCATCGTTACCCATAACCTGGGCGTCGTGGCGCGTTACGCCAAGAGGATTTATATCATGTACGCCGGCCGCATCGTCGAGTCCGGTACCACCAAAGACATCTTTGCCGAGCCCCGCCATCCCTATACCATGGGCCTTCTCCGTTGCATACCCCGGCTCGATGAGGAGGAAGGCAGGAAACTGGTCCCCATCGAGGGGCTTCCTCCCAACCTGATTAACATGCCCCGGACTTGCGCTTTCCTGCCCAGGTGCCCTCTCAAGATCGAGCAATGTATGAGGGATCCCTGGCCGGAGCTCGCCCCAGTGGACGGCGATAACCACTTCATCCGGTGCTATGCTGACACCAAGGGGGTAAACAAGAAGTGAGCCAAAAATCAAATGGCAACATCCTGGACGTCCAGGAGCTGAAAATGTACTTCCCCGTCACACGCGGCCTGTTACGCCGGAAGGTGGCCGATGTTAAAGCGGTCGATGGCGTTAATTTCAAATTAAAGAAGGACGAGACCCTGGGTTTGGTCGGGGAAAGCGGCTGCGGTAAGACCACTATCGGTCGCTGCGTCCTCGGTCTCTACCGGGCGACGGAAGGAAAGATTATCTTTAACGGGGAGGACATCGTTAGATATCCGGAGAAGAAGCTCCGCGAGATTCGCAGCCAGATGGCTCTCATTTTCCAGGACCCTTACAGCTCACTCGACCCACGCCAGAGCGCCGGCAGCATCGTCGGCGAGCCACTCGTCATCCACCAGATGGTCGCCTCAAAGGGGGAGTACAACGACCGCGTCGAGCAACTGTTCCGTGTCGTCGGTCTGGACCCGAGCATGTCCGACCGGTTTCCTCACGAGTTCTCCGGAGGCCAGAGGCAACGTATCGGTGTGGCACGCGCCCTGGCCTGTAATCCCTCGCTCATCGTCTGCGACGAACCCATTTCCGCCCTGGATGTGTCCATCCAGGCACAGATCATCAACCTGCTGGAGCAGCTCCAGGACAGCGCCAAGGAACTCAGCTACCTATTCATCGCCCACGACCTGTCTGTGGTACGGCACATCAGTGATCGCGTGGCCGTGATGTACCTGGGACGTATTGTGGAAATCTGTAAAGCACGTGTCCTCTACGAGAATCCACTCCACCCCTACACCAGGGCCCTGCTGTCAGCCGTGCCTATCGCCGATCCGGTCACCGAAGAAACTCGAGAGCGTATCATCCTCAAGGGCGAGGTACCCAGCCCGTTGAATCCGCCCCCGGGCTGTAGCTTCCACCCGCGCTGCTTCATGGCCATTCCGGAGTGCAGCCAGGCGGTACCGCCGCTACGGGACATCGGCGACGATCACGAAGTAGCCTGCATCCGGGTGTAGCCGCAACGGCTCAGTCTTCGACCCGGTACATTTTACACGGGAAAGACCACCAGGGTTCCGCGCCTGTCTGAGGGTACAAAGAGATTCCGGCAGCATAATGGGGCGTTTACGTTCTCAGGGTCATCGAAGCTTATTATTTACCGACCGGCGCCGGAGCCTTTGCTTTGTCTTCCCGCTGAGATTTAATGGGACTGACTCTAACCGCGGCGACCTTGAACTCCGGTATCTTGGCCACAGGATCAAAAGCAGGATTGGTCAGTTCATTGGTAGGGCTCTCTGCGAAATGGAAGGTCATGGCGATAGTCCCCTTCGGCGAGGCTTCGGTGACCAGGGCCTTGGCTGTTACGGCACCACGACGTGAGGTCACCTCGACCATCTGACCATCGGCGATGCCAAGTTCATCGGCATCAGCAGGATTGATGGCCACAAGCTCTTCGCCACGGAAGATATTGAGCCCATTGACCCTCCGGGTCATTGTACCGGTATGAAAATGAAAGAGACTGCGGTTGGTGGTCAGCACCAGCGGGTACTCGGCGTCAGGAACCTCCGCCGGCGGCCGGTAGACCAAGGGCACGAAATGCCCTTTTCCCCGGCTGAAAATCTCGGTATGAAGGATAGCCGTACCGGGATGCTCCGGGGTGGGGCAGGGCCACTGCAGGCCCCCCTCTTCAAGGCGTTCGAAGCTGATACCGCCATAGCTCGGAGTAACGCGGGCTATCTCGTCCATTATCTCCGAAGGACCAGCAAAGTCGAATCCCTTCGCTCCCATGCGCCGGGCAATCTCGCAGGTAATCCACCAGTCCGGCCGGCTATCGCCAACCGGCTCGATGGCCTTCCTTACCCGCTGCACGCGGCGCTCGGTATTGCTGAAAGTCCCTTCCTTTTCGGCGAAGCTGGTAGCCGGCAGGACGACATCGGCGTATTGCGCCGTCTCGGAGAGGAAAATATCCTGAACGACGAAGAACTCGAGCCGCTCCATGGCCTCACGGATATGCTTCGAGTCCGGATCGCTAAGCGATGGATTTTCGCCTATTAGGTACATGGCTTTTATTTTTCCTTCGTGGGCCAGGGGCATAATCTCGGTCAGGGTCTTTCCAGGCGTGGGATTCAGCGTCGCACCCCATGCCGCCTCGAACTTCTCCTTAATTTTTTCATCGGCTACAGATTGATAACCCGGATAGACATTGGGCAGCGCTCCCATATCGCAGGCGCCCTGGACGTTATTCTGGCCCCGCAACGGATTGACTCCGGAACCGGGCTTGCCGATATTTCCGGTAAGCATGGCCAGGTTGGCTAAGGCCATCACATTATCGGTACCGTGCGTGTGCTGGGTGATGCCCATGGTATAAAGGATAGCCGCCGGCTTAGTGGTGGCGTACGTACGGGCAGCCTGGGCTATCTTCTCGGCCGGAACACCGGTAATCTTTTCGACCATCTCGATAGGATAGTCATCGAGGGATTTGCGGAACGAATCGAAGTTCTCACAGCGCTTTTGAATAAAATCGGTATCTTCCAGCCCTTCCTCGACGACTACCTTCATCATCCCCATCAGCAGGACGACGTCCGTCCCGGCGCGATGCTGGAGCCAGAGACCGCCGTCTCTCACCAGGGGGATTTCCAGGGGATTGGCGATGATGAGCTCCGTCTTTCCCTGGCGCATAGCCTGGCGGATATTCATCCCGATTATCGGATGGGCCTCCGAGGTGTTGGTGCCGATGGCCAGGATGCACCTGGCCTCGCTGAAGTCATCGATGGAGTTCGTCATGGCCCCGCTGCCGAACGATGTGACCAGACCGGCCACAGTGGGGGAATGTCAGAGACGGGCACAGTGGTCGACGTTATTCGTGCCCAGAACCGCCCGGGCGAATTTCTGCATGACGTAATTATCTTCGTTGGTGGCCTTGGCCGATGTTATCACACCCACTTCGTCACCGCGGTACTTACCCAGTTCACGGGCGACCAGGTCAAGCGCCTCGTCCCAGGAAGCCTCTTCCAATCGGCCATTTCTCCTGATAAGGGGTGTGGTCAGGCGGTCCTTATGATTGACAAACTCAGCGATACCGAAGCGACCCTTGACGCAGAGCTTGCCGTGGTTGGCTTCGCCCTCGGGATCACCGCGGACGCCGGTTATCCGGCCGTCTTTAACACCCAGGTACATCGAGCAGCCGACGCCACAATACGGGCAGACCGTCTTGACTTCGTACTCCGGACGAACGGTATCCCTGGGGATCATCGCCCCTACCGGGCAACGCACCATGCACTCGCCGCAGGAGCGGCAGATGGAATCCATCAGGGTACCATCGCCGAAGGTAGCTACTTTCATTTCATAACCGCGGTAGGCCATCTCGATGGCGCCGACGCACGTAATCTCCTGGCAGGCGCGGGTACAGCGGGAGCAGAGAATACATCGATTGCGGTCGAGTTCAAAGAACGGATTGCTGTCATCGATGACCCGCGGCGTGGTATCCCTCGGTATACTCAGCGTATGGACACCGAGGTAATCGACTACCTGCTGGAGCTCGCAGTCCCCGTTGGCGGGGCAGGTGACGCAGCGGTCGGTTACGCTGACATGGCGCAGGCAGACATCATAAGGCCCGCAACGCTGGCGCCGGTGGCATTCCAGACAATCGCAGGGGTGGGCGGAAAGGATCAATTCGAGAGTCGACCGTCGCACCTCGTTAATCCTGGGCGATTCCGTGGTCACGTTCATTCCATCGATAGCCGGCGTGGTGCAGGCGGTAGGCAATCCGCGCATCTTGTCTATCTCCACGATGCACAGCCGGCAGCCTCCGTAGTTCTCCAGGTCCGGGAAATAGCACAGGGTGGGTATATAGATACCGGCCTGGCGGGCTGCTTCGAGTACCGTCGCCCCCTCTTTTACCTCGACCTGAGTGCCGTTAATGGTCAGGGTAACCGTCCCCAGCTTCTTTGCTTCGGCCACAGTAGGACCTGTCGTCATTCAGCTTGCCTCCAAAACCTTCGATAACAGGACACTCGTGATTACCGTAATTTTTTCTTGATTGATATGTCCGGTGCTGTGCGCGACCGTCTATACTTTACCACATTTCAGCTTTACGAGAAAACAAAGCGGGCATACAGCGAACGCCAAAAAAATAAAGGGACCTCAAACCGAAAAACTGAAACCAGATGCGGGAGGCGACAGCGGAATTACAACGCACCGGTCTCAGGCGGGATGCAGGAATGACACTAAAACTAAGGCTCTAGATGGTGATCTGCATGCCTTCGCGGGCCATGGTAATCGGGATATCGAGCCTTTCGGCTAAAGCGTCGAGCTCTTCTTTCAGCTTATCCTCGCGGCTGAAGTCCATATGGACAACGATAACCCGGGGCAGATAACCGTGACAGTCTTGGAAGTCGAGTAGCTCCTTTTCGAGCAAGCCAGGGGTCAGGTGACCGGTCTTTAGCGCATAGTTTATGCAATCGTCCGGGAGGGTAACATCAACCAGCAGGAGTTTTGGCGCAATATGCCGCCAGCATTCAAGTAAGCCCGGGCCGGTATCCGCGGTATAAAAGGCAGAGCTACCTTCGTTATCGGTGATCTGATAGCCGACGGTCGCGCTGCTGTGGTTAACGGGCACCGGTAGGATGCTATGCCCGTCAACCCTTTGCGAAACCAGCGGCTCGACGAGACCAAATCTCACCGTGGGCTTCCGGGCGGGAATCTTCTGGAACTCCGGGTATACCCGGCCGTTAAGCAGATGCGTGGTAATGGTATCGCAAACCCTGGCCGTAGTATATATATCGATGCCGCGGCGGTAGCGGTAGAGATTCAGGGCAATACCCGGGATATCCCGGATATGGTCGAGGTGTTCGTGAGTGAGTACGACCGCATTAAGTTGCTGTTGTTCTTCTAAGGAGAGATGCGAAGTAAGACTTCCAGCCTCGACTGCCAGGGTGCCGTCGATCAGGAAGGAGATGCAGCTGGTCACCCGTGATTCGCAGTTATGGGCGCCTAGAATGCGAATTTTCATTTTCTAATACCTCCCCGTCCGGAGGCTATAGTATAGTATTGTTTATTGGTATTTATTGGTATGCAGGCGTAAGCCGGACACGAATCCCTTAACGGCTTCAGGGCAGAACTGGCCACCCGAGCAGCTATTGAGCTCCTTGACAGCCTGTTCGACAGGCATAGCTGGCCGGTAAGAACGGTCTGTGGTCATGGTATCGAAGGCGTCAGCCACGGCGATGATCCTGGCACCGAGGGGAATGTCTTCGCCCTTCAATCCGTTGGGGTATCCCTGACCATTAAATCTCTCGTGATGACAAAGCACCAGTTCGCTGGCCCGCTCGAGGAAGGGTACGCTCCTCAGGATGTTGGCCCCGATGACGGGATGCTCATGTATCCTCTCCCATTCTGCTTCGTTTAAAGCCGCCGGCTTGTTCAGGATCTCAGAATCAACGGCGATTTTACCCACATCGTGAAGAATGGCCGCAAACTCCAGGGTTTCCATATCATCGCGATCCATAGAAAGATAGCCACCGGTAAGCATCGAGTATTCCATGACCCGCTGGGAATGGCCGCGGGTATAGGGATCTTTAGCATCAATGGCCGCCGCGAGTGCTTTTATCGTCCCGGTGTACGCCTCGGAAACAGATTGGTGCAGGCGGGTGTTTTCAATGGCCATCGCCGCGGTATTCGCCACCGAAATCACAGCCTCCAGGTCCTGATCGCCGAACTCGGTCCCGTCCCGTTTATTAAGCACCTCGATGACGCCCAGAATCTTGTGCGGAGTGGCAAGGGGGGCGCATATCAGTGACTTAGTGTCAAAGCCGGTGGTGTCATCAATCATCTTGTGGAAATTAGGACTGCGGCAGGCATCATTGACGATGATAGGCTTGCCGGTCCGCGCCACCTGACCGGCGATACCATACTGGGTATTCAGCTTAACCTGCCGTAGAGCTTTACTTACCGGGCCGGAAGCCACTTCGAAATATAATTCTTGGTCGTTGTTACGGAACAGGAGAATAGAGGCCGCCGAGGCCCCCAAAGTTTGCTGGGTCATTTTGATGACATGCTCCAGCATCTGGGTCACCCGCGGCACCGAACCTATCTTTTTGCTGACTTCATAGACTAGCTCCAGTCTTGTCCTGTTTTCCCTCTCGATACGCCCGGCAATCGCTGGAGCCTTGGGAGATTTCTCTTCAACTGTCATCATAGGCTTTTCCTCATTTCTCAAACCATTTCCACTTGTTCGTCGGTGCGTTCTATACTCCTATATTAGCTGGATTTCGAAACATAGCTTTATTTTCAAGTGGCATGTGGTCGAACTCCTCCCTTACTACCCACACCAGCTCGTTATCACCGACTCCGCGAATGGAGACCGCCTTGGGCACAAATATAGGGCGGTATTTCGGTGGCATATATTCTCGTACCTGAAAACCGCGGTGTGGGAAACAGAACGACAGGCCAAGATGGGAAAGCCGGGTAGCGTGATTAACACAGTGGCCGACGTAATCTCTGCCCCCACCTACACTGAAGACCTTGCCGCGGGCCATACCGCACCGGAGAATACCAGGAGGTTTGTTGACAACCATACTTATGCGGGGATAAAAGTCACGCTGGTAAGCACGGGTAATATCGTAAAGGCTGGTCACGATACGGCAAATTTGGTCTTCGGACATGCGACGGGCGTTCCAGAGGATAAGGATACCATCACCCAGGAACTTCACCATCAAGGGAATCTCCGCCCACAATGCATTACGGCCGCCGGCTTCTTTAGCCGTCATCCGTATCTTAATACTGGTAAAGATCCAGTCCAGGAAATCGGAAAGGAAGCGGGGAATCCCCAGGTAAGCATCCACCTGATTGCAGAACATCGTAAAGCCGGTCAGGTCAAAGACAGCGGTAATGGCCTCTTTTTCCTGGCAGGGGGCACTAAGATCACCGAGTTCAAGCATAGTGGGATCAAATTGTTTGATAGAAATCCCTTCCGGCATTCCACCATCGGGTTGCCGGTACCGGGAGATTGCCCCCGGCCGGGTAACCCGCCTGACGACTACTCTTTTCACAGCATCAAGCCCCGTGTATATATTTTCCGGTTTCCTGCTCTCTTCAGGATCATTTCAGCCGTTTAAACCCACCGGCTGATGGTCGTATCCAAAGTGAATCTTATCTCCACACCGGTAAACAAATCATAAATGTAACCTTGAAGCGTCTAAATATTTCGTTAATATTGGAAACTTCGCCTACCTGTAAATCAAGATATAAATCCCTCCGCATTATTTACCCGCAGAGTTGATTGAGGAATCCCCTAATCCATGGAGGTAGACGATTTTACCTGAAAAATGTAATAAAATCCCTTATGGGGACCATTTGCATTAATAATGTCCTCCTGCCTATAATGCGGTTGAAAAGAGATAGGCGGCACCATGTGAAAAAACCCTCAAAATCCGCGTTATTGACAAAATCCTTCTGTCATGTTATTATGATAAATGCGGCAAACGTTTGCCGCATTATTAATACTGAGAAATGGCTATACTATGAAACAGGTTATCGTTAACGACCAGGTATGTATCGGCTGCCGCCTCTGCGAGGTCTATTGCCGGCTGAAACACTCCCGGTCCAAAGACCTGGTCAAGGCCCATAAAAAAGAGACCCCCCGCCCCATCTCCAGGCTGAGGGTCGATGAAAACGGTGTCGTTTCCCTTTCGGTGCGTTGCCAGCACTGTGCCGATGCCGCGTGCATCCGGGCCTGCCTGACCGGCGCCCTCTCCCGTGATCCCGTCACTTCCCTGGTAAATGTAGACGAAGACCGCTGCATCGGATGTGGCACCTGTTCCCTCGCCTGCCCGCTGGGCGTCCCGAAGCTCGACCCGGCCCAGAAGAAGATGGTCAAATGTGACCTTTGCCAGGATGAGGAGATACCGGTATGCGTCGCCAACTGCCCCAACGAGGCACTAATCTACGCCGAAGTACCGGATGAAAGCAAGAATCCTGAAGATCGCACCGCCGTCCCGACCCGGTAAATCATTCCTTGAATTATCCATCAAGGAGGTTAAAAAATGTCACATAACTGGGGGCCACATTACCTGGTACCTTCCAACGTCACCAAGACCTACTCCGGGGCCATCCAACTCCGTGAGGAACTGGATGAAGGCCTGCTACGCCAGGAACTGGCGGAATTAAAACTGGATGGTCCGATAGTCAGGATTGTTAATCCGTGGTACTTCCGGGCCAAGGGCGAGGATACCTGGATTTTGATTGGGGAGTCGGAAGATAAATCCCAGAACTTTCCGGTCAGGTGGGATACCACCATCCTGAAGAACGGCCAGTACGAGATACTGGGGCTGATGCACGTGTTCGTCAGGAAAAACGGTGGGGAAACGGCCATCGCCCGGGAGAACATCGTCGAAGTGACGGTGGATAACTAAATAATATAAAACACCCGGTCCGGCCAAACCGGGAACGAATCGTTAATTGTACTTGCTCTTGTCAGAAACGCGAACCACACCAGGCGGTAATATCATGGCGGCTACTAAGAAAATTAAATATCTCATCATCGGAAACTCGGCGGGCGGTATCGGCGCGGCCGAGGCCATCCGTGAAATCGACCGGGAAGGCTCGATTACCATCGTCTCGGATGAGCCTTATCCGGCTTATTCACGGCCGCTTATCTCCGAATATCTGGCCAATCCCGGACCGATCGAGAAGATGGTCTACCGCCAGCTTGATTTCTACGAAACGAACGGGATTCAAACCGCCCTCGGGGAGCCGGTTACCCAAATTGATACCGCCGGGCATACCGTCAAGCTGGCCGGAGGCAGTGTGCCGGCCTATGAAAAGCTCCTGCTGGCCACCGGCGGCACACCCATTGTCCCCGAGCTGGAAGGAGTCACTCAAAAGGGAGTCTTTACTTTCAACAAGCTCGACGACGCCAAGGCTATCAATGAGTTTCTCAAAGGACTCCACCGGGGGGTGCGGGCGGTGGTCATCGGCGGCGGCCTCATCGGCGTCAGTGTCACCGAGGCCCTGGTCAGACGCGGCGTCGAGGTCACTATCGTCGAGATGAAAGACCGCATCCTGAACACTATCCTCGACGAAGAGACCTCAAACCTGGAAGCCGAAGCGCTAATAGAGGCTGGAATCAAAATCATCACCGACCATACGTCCTCGAAGATTAACAGCTATCTGCCCGGCGAGGTCAGCGGCGTCACTCTCGATGACGGGCGCATCTTACCCGCCGAGATGGTCATCGTGGCCATCGGCGTGAGGTCGCGGCTTGACGCTATCGAAGGGAGCGGCCTCAAGGTCAACCGGGGAATCCTGGTCAACCGGAGCATGGAGACCTCCGTGCGAGATGTCTACGCCTGTGGTGACGTTTCCGAGGCCTACGACTTCGTGATCGGGGAGAACCGGCTCACTCCCATCTGGCCCAACGCCTGCGAAGGGGGAAGGACCGCCGGACTGAATATGGCCGGCGGGAAAGAAGAGTACGCCGGCGGAACGGCCATGAACGCCATGAAATACTTCGGGGTGCACATTGTCTCGGCCGGCCTGACCGTACCTCCGGATAGCTCCTACGAGACCCTGGTCAACAGGTCCGATGGTAACTACCGCAAGGTACTCGTCAGGGACGGGAAGCTGGCGGGACTGGTCTTCGCCGGGGACATTGAGAAATCAGGCATCATCTATAATCTGATGAAGGATGGCGTGGACGTCAGCGGATTCAAGGAGTCCCTGGTCGCCGCCGATTTCGGCCTGGCCTCCGTACCGGAATCAACCTGGCGGCACCGGCTGGCCGGTCATGATGGCAATATCGTCCCTGTGGCCGTCGGCGCCCCGGAAGAACCGGAGGAGGAGTTGGGGGCAGACTAATTACAATAATGTCATTCTGAAGGAGCACAGCGACTGAAGAATCTCGGAGAGGGGCGGTAATAAGCCCCACCACCCCGAGATCCTTCGCTTCGCTCAGGATGATAATTACGCGATGGAAGAAAAATGAAAAACCTCGAAAAGATAAATAATACCTGGAACGACGATAAGGTAATCGACGCGTGCTCCATTTTCGGGGCCATGGACACCTCCGGCCGGAGGTTCTCCGGCGAGAGTGTCATCAAGGCCATCGCCAATATGCACGACCGCGGCAACGGCCTCGGCGGGGGTTTCGCCGTCTACGGCCTCTACCCGGAGCACGCCGAACATTATGCCATACACCTTATGTTCCTGGACGATGACGACAAGCGGGACACCGAAGAATTCCTGCGCCGGTCCTTCAGCGTCGTCTGGCAGGAAGAGGTACCCACGCGGCCTACGGCAGTCATCAAGAATCCGCCGCTGGTATGGCGCTACTTCGTCGACGTACCGGAAGGCCTGCCGGAAACCCAGACCGCGGACGACTACGTGATGGCCAGGGTTATGGAAATCAATACCAGCCCGGACGACAGCTTCGTCTTTTCCAGCGGTAAGGACATGGCCGTTTTTAAAGGCGTCGGCTATCCCGAGGAGCTTGCCGAATACTTCCGCCTGGAGCAGTACCAGGGCTACCTGTGGACGGCCCACGGCCGCTTCCCGACCAACACCGTGGCCTGGTGGGGCGGGGCGCACCCGTTCTCCATCCTCGACTGGACGGTCGTTCACAACGGCGAGATATCGTCCTACGGCATCAACCGGCGCTACCTGGAGCAGTTCGGCTACCTGTGCACCATGCAGACGGATACCGAGGTCATCGCTTACGCCATCGACCTGCTGATGCGCCGGCATGAACTTCCACTGGAGATCGCCGCCAAAGTGCTGGCCGCTCCTTTCTGGGACGATATCGAGCGCATGCCGGAGGACGAGAAGCAGCTTGCCATGGCGCTGCGTCAGGTCTACGGCAGCCTGCTCCTCAACGGGCCGTTCGCCGTTGTCATCGCCCACACCGGGGAGATGATCGGCCTGACGGACCGCATCCGCCTGCGCCCGCTGACCGTCGGGGAGAAGGGGGACATGCTATACCTGTCCTCGGAGGAGGCCGCCATTCGTCTCATATCCCCCGATCTTGACAAGGCCTGGATACCTACCGGCGGCGAGCCGGTCATAGGCCGGCTAAAAACCAAGGTACCCGCCGGAGAGAAAGCCGCGGCGGGATAGCTGCCGTGCCGGGAAAACTGAGGGAACCATGAAAACGTATATCGCACCAAAATTTAAGATAAACAGGGACGAAGATCGCTGCATCCGGTGCCAGGTCTGTGTCAACCAGTGCAGCTTCGGGGCCCAGGAATACGACGCCGAAGAAGACGTCATTAAAAGCCACGAAGAAAACTGTGTCGGTTGCCAGCGGTGCGTCGTCTTCTGCCCGACGCACGCCCTGACGGTTTCCTACAATCCGCCGGACGTCAGGGGCAACTTCAACTGGCGCCCGGACGTCATCGAGGACATCACCAAGCAGGCGGAGACCGGCGGCGTGCTGCTGACCAGCATGGGCGATGATAAAACGCAGCGCATCTACTGGGACCACCTTCTCCTTAACGCCAGCCAGGTGACCAATCCATCCATCGACCCCCTCCGGGAGCCGATGGAGCTGACCACTTACCTGGGTCGCCGGCCGGACAAGATAGAAATCGACCCCGCCACCGGCAAGCTGAAGACCAAAATGACCCCGCTGGTCAAGCTGAACGTGCCTATAATGTTCGCCGCCATGTCCTACGGGGCGGTAAGCCGCAACGTCCAGGAGTCCCTGGCGCGGGCGGCCACGGAGATGGGCACCCTGTGGAACACCGGTGAGGGCGGGCTGCACCCCAGCCTTTATAAGTACGGTAACAACACTATCGTCCAGGTGGCCTCGGGGCGTTTCGGCGTCCACGCCGAGTACCTGGACGCCGGCCGCATTGTCGAGATAAAAATCGGCCAGGGGGCCAAGCCGGGCATCGGTGGGCACCTCCCTGGCGAGAAGGTCAGCGCCGAGGTATCCCTCACGCGCATGATCCCCGAAGGGACGGACGCCCTTTCCCCGGCGCCGCAACATGATATCTACTCCATCGAAGACCTGGCCCAGCTCATCTATGCCCTCAAGGAGGCGACCAACTACACCAAGCCGATATCGGTCAAGATTGCCGCCGTGCATAACGCCGCCGCCATCGCCAGTGGCATCGTGCGGGGCGGGGCCGATATGGTCGTGCTGGACGGCCTGCGCGGGGCCACCGGCGCCGCACCCAAGGTCATCCGCGATAATGTCGGCATTCCCATTGAGATGGCGCTGGCCTCAGTTGATACCCGCCTCAGAGAGGAAGGTATCCGCAATCAGGCGTCCGTCGTCGTTTCCGGCGGGATCCGCAGCGCCGGCGACGTGGCCAAGGCGATGGCCCTCGGCGCCGACGCCGTGTATATAGGCACGGCTGCTCTTATTTCACTCGGCTGCCACGTCTGCCAGCAGTGCCACACCGGCAAGTGCGCCTGGGGCATCTGCACCTCGGACCTGCGCCTCACCAAGCGCATCAACCCGGATATCGGGTCACGCCGGGCAGCCAACCTGCTCCGCGGCTGGAGCATAGAGCTGAAAGATATCCTGGGCGGGCTGGGGGTCAACGCCCTGGAGAGCCTGCGCGGCAACCGGCTGCACCTCAGGGGCGTCGGACTTTCCGATACCGAGCTGGATACTCTCGGTGTACGCATGGCAGGGAGATAAAGATGGCCACCAACACCACAAAAACCGGGACAGACCAGGGCGCGACAGTCAATATTGATGCCTCGGGTGTATATTATCGCGACCTTAATACCTGCCTCCGGGAGATCGTCGCCGATGGGGCACCCCGCATCGAGATACGCAACGTCCACGGCCAGCGCTACATCGGCACGGACCTGGATAGACCGGTAGAGATTGATATTTTCGGTACGCCCGGCAATGACCTCGGCGCCTTCATGAACGGTCCGAGGATTATCGTCCACGGTAATGCCCAGGACGGTTGCGGTAACACCATGAACGAGGGAGAGATTGTTGTCCACGGCCACGCCGGGGACACGGTCGGCCTGTCGGCGCGCGGCGGCCGCATCCTCATCCGCGAGGACGTCGGCTACCGGGCCGGCATCCACATGAAAGAGTACCGTAGCAAGAAGCCGGTGGTCGTCGTCGGCGGGACCGCCCAGGACTTCGTCGGGGAGTACATGGCCGGGGGTATCCTGGTGCTCCTGGGACTCACCCTTGGGAAAGACCCAAAGCACCGTGCCCGGTTCATCGGGACGGGCATGCACGGCGGCATTATCTACCTGAGGGGCAGCTTTGCGGATTACCAGCTGGGAAAAGAGGTAGGCGTCGCAGAGCTGGACGAAAAGGACTTTACCGTCCTGAGGGACCTGGTCGGTGAGTTTGCTACCCTTTTCAACTATAACGCTCATGAGATACTGGACCAGGAGTTCCTGAAACTATACCCCCGCTTCCTACGCCCCTACGGCCGACTTTACGCCTATTGAAAGCCATGCAGTAGAGCATATGGTACGCGCACTGGCAGTAGTTCAGGACAGCGAAACAAAGGCCGTACTCCGCGAAGGACTGGCCCGCTACAACGTGGCCTGCTCTTTCACCTCTTACAGCAATGGTGTCCGGGAAGCTATCGCTGACACCCGCCCGGATGTCTTTATACTTGAATTGGGCAAAGATGCGCCGGATGAGGAGATATGGGATCTCGTCAGTAAGGCCCGAAAGGGGCGGACTCTGCCGGTAATCGCGCTGATACCGTCCGACATTGTAAACAGAATCGATAGCCGGCTTGACGTGGATGACTTTGTCGTTACTCCCTACAACCCTCGGGAGCTTAACCTGAGGATAGAGCGTCTCCTGAAGAAGAACGGCGAAGCCGATAGCGCCGAGCAGATAAAAGGCAAGGGCCTCCTCATCGACCTGGCTACCTGTGAGGTGGTAGTCAACGGGGCCGTCGTCGAACTCACCTTCAAAGAGTACGAGCTTCTCAAGCTGCTGGCCAGCAACAAGGGACGCGTTTTTACCCGCCAGACCCTGCTCAACAGTATCTGGGGCTATGATTACTTCGGCGGTGACCGCACCGTGGATGTCCATGTGCGCCGGCTCCGCAGCAAGATTGAAGATGCTGGCCATACCTATATTGAAACGGTCCGCAATATAGGCTACCGCTTCGTTAAAGACAGCTAGCGGTCGCCCCGGCTGACAATAAATCAATCCTGCCTTCATGAAACATGTTCTTAACATTTCCCCGTTTTTGTAACACGTTTGTAACATAAGTCCGCTAAAGTGTACCCATAACTCACATTGCGGGAGGTCATTTATGGCCATAAGCCCAGCGGATACCGCCTGGATTCTCGTATCATCGGCGCTGGTGATGCTAATGACGCCGGGTGTGGCGCTTTTCTACGGGGGTATGGTGCGGCGCAAGAACCTCCTGTCAACCCTGATGATGAGCTTCGTCTGCCTGGGTTTGGTTGGCCTGCTCTGGGTAATTTACGGTTACAGCCTAGCTTTCGGCACCGACTACGGCGGCTTCATCGGCGGACTGAACTTCATCGGCCTCACGAACGTCGGCCAGGATCCCTCACCGCTGTATGCCTCCACGGTTCCGCACCTGGCCTTCATGATTTTCCAGGCAATGTTCGCTATCATTACCGTTGCCCTTTTCACCGGCGCTATAGTGGAAAGAGTCAAGTTCAGTGCCTTGCTGGTTTTTTCAGCATTATGGCTGACCCTCGTGTACAGCCCGATAGCCCACTGGGTCTGGGGCGGCGGCTGGCTGGCCAATCTGGGTGTCCTCGACTTCGCTGGCGGTGCAGTGGTTCACATTAATGCCGGCGTCTCGGCCCTGGCGCTGGTATTACTGCTGGGAAGGCGCCGCGGCTTTCCCCAGGATTCCATGGAGCCCAACAACATACCGCTGGTAGTGCTCGGGGCGGGGCTGCTCTGGTTCGGGTGGTTCGGCTTCAACGCCGGCAGCGCCCTGACCGCCGGTGGCCTGGCGGCCAGCGCCTTCGTCACCACCAATACCGCCGCCGCGGCCGCCGCCTTTACCTGGATGATGCTAAACTGGCGGCAACGGCGCCCCACTATCCTCGGTATGGTCACCGGGGCCGTGGCCGGGCTGGCAACGGTGACCCCCGCCGCCGGCTATATTACTCCGCTGGCCGCTATTCCCGTCGGCGTCGTTGCGGCGTGCGTCTGCTATTATGCCATGCTGTTCTTAAAGACCCGGCTCGGTTTTGACGACTCGCTGGACGTGTTCGCCGTGCACGGGGTTGGGGGCATCCTGGGGATGGTTTTTGTCGGCATCTTCGCCAGCTTAGCGGTGAACCCTGCCGGGGCCGCCGGTCTTGTCTCAGGGAGCGGGATGCAGCTCGTCAGACAGGCCCTTGGCCTGGCGGCTGTAGGCGCTTACGCCTTCGTCATTACGCTGGTCCTGGGCAAGCTGGTGGCGTTGACGTTAGGCCTGCGGGTCAGCCAGTCCGAGGAAATGGTCGGCCTGGACCTTTCCCAGCACGGAGAAAGGGCTTACGGAGGCCTGCTCCGTTAACAAAGATTCCACCCGTACGTAACACGTTTGTAACACATCTGTAATCTACCGGAAACAATAACCGGCTATTATATCAATGAAGTAATAGTCGGGAGGAAAGAGAAATGCCCGTAAATTCAGGTGATACTGCCTGGCTGTTGATGTCTTCGGCACTGGTGCTGCTGATGACACCCGGCCTAGCCCTTTTCTACGGTGGCATGGTACGGCGTAAAAACCTGCTATCCACTCTGATGATGAGCTTCGCGGTTATGGGCTTTATTGGCGCTCTCTGGGCGCTCTGGGGCTACAGCCTGGCTTTCGGTACGGACAAGGGCGGATTTATCGGCGGACTCAATTTCATCGGCCTGGCCAGTGTCGGCATGGCGCCCTCGGATACTTACGCCTCCACCGTGCCTCACCTGGCCTTCATGACTTTCCAGGGTATGTTCGCTATTATTACCGTCGCCCTGATTACCGGCGCTGTGGTGGAACGCATCAAATTCAGCGCCCTGATGATTTTCTCCACACTCTGGATGACCGTTGTTTACTCCCCGATATGCCACTGGGTGTGGGGAAGCGGCGGCTGGCTCGGCGGGCTTGGCGCCCTTGATTTCGCCGGCGGCGCCGTTGTCCATATTAACGCCGGAGTTTCGGCACTGGCGCTCGTCCTGGTGCTGGGCAGGCGCCGCGGTTTCGATGGGGACATCATGGAGCCCAACAATATCCCCCTGGTGGCCCTGGGGGCCGGTCTGCTCTGGTTCGGATGGTTCGGCTTTAATGCCGGCAGCGCCCTGACCTCCGACGGGCTGGCAGCCAACGCTTTCGTCGCCACCAATCTTTCCGCCGCCTCCGCCGGCTTCACCTGGATGATGCTCGGCTGGATAACCCGCCGCCCCAGCCTGTTGGGGACGGTGACCGGGGCGGTCGCCGGCCTGGTAGCCATTACCCCGGCGGCCGGTTTTGTTCACCCCATCGCCGCGATCCCCATCGGAATTATCGTCGCCGTGGTCTGCTACTATAGTATCATCCTGATGAAAAACAAGCTGCACTTCGATGATTCCCTGGACGTGTTCGCTGTTCACGGCATGGGAGGCATCTGGGGGGCCCTAGCCACGGGTATTTTCGCCAGCTCGGCCGTCGGCGGAACGGCGGGTTTGTTCGAGGGCAACTTCAACCAGGTGCTGACACAGCTCATCGGCATCGTTACCGTGGCCGCCTTTGCCTTCGGCGTTACCTGGGTGCTCGGCAAACTAATTGACATTACTATTGGACTGCGGGTCACTCCGTCCGAAGAATCGGTCGGACTTGATCTCTCACAGCATGGAGAAAGGGCTTACGGAGGCCTGTTACGATGAAAAAGATAGAAGCGATTATAAGGGAAGAGAGACTGGATGCTGTTAAAAAGGCTCTGGAGGAGCACAGCTACTACGGGATGACCGTCAGCGAAGTGAGCGGCCGGGGGAAACAGAAGGGCATACTCCTCCAGTGGCGGGTAGGTGAATACCGGGTTGACCTGCTCCCCAAGATAAAGGTAGAGCTGGTCCTGCTCGATGAGGACGTGGCCGGGGCCGTGGATGCCATCGTCAGGACCGCCCGCACCGGCGAAGCGGGCGATGGCAAGATATTTATCCTCCCCGTCGAAGGTGTGGTGCGCGTCCGTACCGGTGACCGAAATGAAAGCGCAATATAAAGCAGTAAGGGGAGATTTGATGTAAAACAGTGATGACAAACGACCGCAGAAAGGTTAAAATAAAGCACAGGAGGTAATTGAATGTCAACGATGAGCAGAGAAGAAGGCAAAGAGTATGTCCTCAAGATGGCTAAAGAGCATGATGTTAAATTCATCTGGCTGTGGTTTACGGACATCCTCGGTATCCTCAAGAGCTTTGCGATTACCGTGGAGGAGCTTGAAGGCGCCATGGAAGAAGGGATGGGATTTGACGGCTCTTCCATCCAGGGGTTCGCCCGCATCGACGAGAGCGATATGGTGGCCATGCCGGACCCGGACACATGGTGTCTGCTGCCATGGACCCCGCCGGAACACCGCGCCACGGCCCGCATGTTCTGCGATGTCCTGAGACCGGGCGGCCAGCCTTTCGAGGGTGACCCGAGATACGTCCTCAAGAACAACCTGAAAAGGGCCGCCGATATGGGCTATACCTTTTACGTCGGACCGGAGCTGGAATACTTCTATTTCAAGTCTGACCCGGAGCACCCGAATAACTACACCACCGAGATACTGGACCGGGGCGGCTATTTCGATCTGACGACCCGGGACGCTGCCATCGAGCTACGGCGTGATACCGTCATCCATCTGGAGAAGATGGGCATCGGCGTTGAATACGCCCACCACGAGGTCGCCGAAAGCCAGCACGAGATTGACATGCGGTATACGGACGCCCTGACCATGGCCGATAGCGTCATGACCTACCGCCTCGTCGTCAAAGAAGTCGCGCTTAAAAACGGTGTTTATGCCACCTTCATGCCCAAACCGGTCTTCGGTATCAACGGCAGCGGGATGCACGTGCACCAGTCCCTCTTCAAAGGGGAACACAACGCCTTCTTTGACGCCAGCGATTCTTATAACCTTTCCAAAGAGGCCAAGGGCTATATCGCCGGTCTGCTCAAGCACGCCCAGGAGATTACCGGCGTCTGCAACCAGTGGGTCAACTCCTACAAACGGCTGGTACCCGGTTATGAGGCCCCGGTCTACCTTTCCTGGGCCAGGCGCAACCGGTCCGACCTCGTACGTGTTCCCGAGTACCGGCCCGGCCGGGAAAAGGCCACCCGCATCGAGTTCCGCTCGCCGGATCCGGCCTGTAACCCGTACCTGGCCTTCAGCGTCATGCTGGCCGCTGGTCTGGAAGGAATCGAAAAAGGCTACCAGGTCCCGGATCCCATCGAGGAGAACATCTACGAGATGACCGCCGAAGAGCGGAAGGAGCGGGGCATCGACATGCTACCCGCCAGCCTGCTCGAAGCCATCCAGCTCACCGAGAAAAGCGAACTTGTGCGTAACGCACTCGGTGACCACGTCTTCGAAGCCTTCATTCAAAATAAAAAGATCGAGTGGGACAACTACAGAACGCAGGTAACCGAATACGAACTTTCGAGATATTTGCCGATACTCTAACTGGAGGTCGGGAACGCGATGGTAAAATGGCTGGACACCCGCCGGCTGCGCATCGGCATGGCGCAGATCAATGCCACGGTGGGTGACTTTGCCGGTAACCAGCGCCGGATAATCAAATCAATCGAGGAAGCCAGGTCTTCGGGTGTGGACCTTCTGACATTCCCGGAGCTAGCCGTCTGCGGCTACCCGCCCGAAGACCTCCTTTTCAAGCCACAGTTCATCGCCGAGAACCTGAGGTCGTTAGACAAAATAGTCCAGGCCTCGAAGGGTATTACCCTGGTGGTGGGCTTCGTGGACGCGAACGAAGACATCTACAATGCTGCCGCCATTATCCACGATGGGAAACACGTCGGCACCTACCACAAGGTGTTCCTCCCCAACTATGGCGTCTTCGACGAGAACCGCTATTTCCGGGCGGGCGGCCAATGCCCTGTTTACGTAATCGCCGGTATCAAGGTCGGCGTCAACATCTGCGAGGACATATGGTACGAGTCCGGGCCGGCCACCGACCAGGCGTATTCCGGGGCGGAGGTCATCGTCAACATCAGCTCCTCGCCGTACAACTTTGGCAAAACGGGCTTCCGGGAAAGGATGATCGCCACCCGCGCCGCGGACAACGTGGCCATCTTCGCCTTCAATAACCTGATCGGCGGGCAGGACGAGCTGGTCTTCGACGGCAACGGACTTATCATCAACGAGAAGGGACAACTGATTACCCGGGGCAAGCGGTTCGAGGAAGACCTGATACTGGCCGACCTGGATGTCGAAAACGTCTTCCGGACCAGACTGCACGATCCCAGGTTCCGGCAGGGGCTGGCGCAGCGGCAGGAGCAGGGATGGCGCCTGCCGGACAGCATTATCGTGTCGGAAACTCCTTTCAGCACGGACAAACCTCCCCTCTCCGCCTGCAACCTGGATACCTGCGATCTCATCACCGAGATATACGAAGCCCTGGTGCTGGGTACACGGGACTACGTCCGGAAGAACGGCTTTAAAAAAGTACTCATCGGGCTTTCCGGCGGGCTGGACTCCAGCCTGGTAGCGGCCATTGCCGTCGACGCCCTGGGCAAATCGAACGTTATCGGTGTGGCCATGCCGTCCCGCTACTCTTCAAAAGGCAGTCTCTCAGATGCCGGGCTCGTCGCCAAAAATCTGGGCATCGAGTTTCTCACTGTTCCCATCGAAAAGGTCTTCCAGGCCTACCTGGACACACTTGAGGAGCCGTTCAAGGGAACGGAGACCGGTGTAGCCGAAGAGAACCTCCAGGCCCGCATCCGGGGGAACCTCCTGATGGCCCTTTCCAACAAGTTCGGCTGGCTGGTGCTCACCACCGGCAACAAGAGCGAGTACGCCACCGGCTATACCACTCTCTACGGGGATATGGCGGGGGGCTTCGCCGTGATTAAGGATGTCCCCAAGACAATGGCCTATAAGCTGGCGGCCTGCTGCAATGACCGGACCGGCAAAGATGTTATCCCGGCTTCGGTTATGGCCAAGCCGCCTTCGGCTGAGCTCAGGCCGGACCAAAAGGACAGCGATACCCTGCCACCCTACGAAGTCCTTGATCCCATTCTTACCGCCTACGTTGAAGAAGACAAAAGCATCGCCCAGATTATAGCCCTGGGAATGGATGAAAAAGCGGCCCACCGGGCGGCTAGGCTGGTGGATACCAGTGAATATAAGCGGCGTCAGGCGCCCCCCGGTATCAAGATTACCCCCCGGGCCTTCGGGCGGGATAGGCGGCTGCCGATCACCAACCGTTTTAACCGGGACTGAAAAAGATGGACCAACCCGTCGGCACCGACGCCGAAAACAAGCTGATCGCCATTCTCAAAGTGTTGAGTGAGTCCTCCGAGCCGCTGGGCTCCATCACCATCGCCCGCAAGCTCGAAGAGGATGGCGTGTTCCTCGGGCAGCGGGCGGTCAGGTACCACCTTAAAATCGCCGACGAGCGCGGCTTCACCCAGCCGGGCGGCCGCGACGGCCGTATGATTACCCCCAAAGGAAGGCAGGAGGTCAAGGAAGCTCTGGCCCCGCAGCAGCTGGGCTTCGTCCGGGACAAGCTTGAGCTACTGGCCTATCTGACCACCTTCAAACCCGAGAGACGTACCGGCCAGCTTGCCATCAACACCTCGCTCTTCGACCTGGGTGATTTTAAGAAGGCTATTACCGCCATGGGTGAAGTCTTTAAAGCGGGCATCTGTGTCAGCGATCTAGTGGCGACGGCGGCCGAAGGAGAGAAACTCGGCGCGGTCGTCGTCCCCGCTGGCAAGGTCGGATTCGCCACGGTCTGCGGCGCTACCATCAACGGGGTCCTGCTCAAGGCCGGGGTGCCCACGGAGTTCCGTTTCGGCGGTGTGCTGGAAATTAAGGACTCAATCCCAAAGCGCTTTGTGGCTATCACCGAGTATGCCGGTACTTCTACGGACCCATCGGAGCAGTTCATCCAGGCCAAGATGACCAGCGTCGGGCAGGCGGCGCGAACCGGCACCGGGAAAATCCTCGGCGCCTTCCGCACCATCCCGGCCCCCGCCCGTGAGGTCGTCGAGAAAAAGGCGGCCATGATGAGGGAGGCGGGTATCAAGGGTCTTTATGCCATCGGCCAGACCAGCGAGCCACTCTGCCAGGTACCGGTAGCCCTGAACCGTGTCGGGCTCATTCAGCTAGGGGGATTGAATCCCGTGGCGGCCGCCGTCGAGGCGGGAATCCAGGTAGAAAACGTCGCCGAGAGCGGCATGGTGGATTTCAGCAGCCTGCGGAGCTTCTGGGAGCTCACCGGGTAAATACCGAGTAGCAAGTAATCAGTAAGCGACAAGCCCACGATTATTAGCTAAGCCGTGGATTTGATTAACTAATCGGTTTTAATGCCCTTCTTGATCATATTGAATATGATGTCCTCGTGGGTGGAATGCTCTTCGATGGCCTGCATGATGTGATTGACAATATCCTGGATGGCCGTTTTCTTCGAGAGTAGCTCCTCCGGCTCCAGCCCTTCCAGTTTCTCCGCTCCGATGTGTCCCAAGGCATCCTCGATTTTTTTGGCGATATTGTGGTGCTCGTAGAGAAATCCGTTCATCAGCGGACCACCCAGGATATCCTGCATAGCCCTTTCTTCGTAGCCCCAGTGCTGCTTTAACCCACGGTCGACCAGTTCCAGGGTTTTCAATAGCTGCTCGTGCTTGGCAGCGAGGTCCTCCGGCGTGCACTGGCTCCAGCCGGCGTAGGCCTGCCGGAGCGCAAACAGTGCTTCGAAATCCGATACCGGGCCCCCGTTAAGCTCTACTGTGTCGCGGATGACATGATGTTCATCGAGGGTTTTATCGATGGTATCCTTAAGATCAGCCATGGTCGCCCCCCTCATTCTTGTGTTTTCCGAACATAGACCTTGATTTCGCCACCCTCCTCCTCAACACCCAAGAACTCGTTTCCGGTAGTCTGCGCCCAGGCCGGCATGTCCTGTTTGATGCCCTTGTCATCGGCCACCACTTCCAGTACTTCACCCTTCTTGAGCTCTTTCATCTCCTGCGCCGTCTTGACGATAGGCATCGGGCAGTAAAGTCCTATACAGTCCAAGCTTCTATCGGCTTTCATCATTCTTTATCCCTCGTTTCTGTCATCCTGAACGAAGTGAAGGATATCAGGGTGGGGCACACCCTTCCGAGATTCTTCGCTACGCTCAGAATGACCTAAAGGATTTAGATGAACAGGGTTACCTTCGACTGGCGGGCTTCGCCCAGAAAATAGGCCGCGCCGGCGATACTTTCCACGCCATCCTGGAATGAGCTTTCCGTCAGGCCGAACATCCCGCAGGTCGTGGAGCAGGGTATCATCTTAACTCCCATATCTTTAGCGATGGTGATGAATTCCTCAATAGATGGGTACTTGCTTTCCTTCATGACCAGCTTCATCATCCACGTGCCCAGTCCGAACATGTGGAACTTGGAAAGCTTTAGCCCCCTGGTGCCGCCCTTGTTCAGCAGGCTGAACATTTTCTGCTTGAATCCCTTCCCCCTCACACCACCCTTACCGCTCTTGATGATGTTCAGACCCCAGAAGGTAAAGAACATGGTGACATCCATGCCCATACTGGCGCCGGTAGTGGCGATGATGAAGGCCGCCAACGCCTTGTCCAGCTCGCCACTGAAGACGACTATCGTCATCTTCTCCTTTTCCGGTTCTGCCATTACTTGGTTTCCTTTGCCTCCAGGGTACACCCGCAGTGCGGGCAGTCTTCCCGCGTGGCTGCTACGGGCAGCCCGCAGCCGGGACAGGGAACGGTCCTAAAGCCGCAGGCATCGCAGTAAGGAAATGCTGCCTCAGCTATTTCGGCATCACAATACGGACAGGTGTGAGGTGGTTTTGTCATATCCGTCTTTTCCACCATAACTACTTGCCTCCCTTTTTCTGTTCGCCCCGGTAGGCCTCGATGGCTTTGTGCAAGGCCTGAGCCCCCAGGTTGGAGCAATGGAACTTGTTCTTGGGCAGACCCTCGAGTTTGTCCGCTACGGACTCCGGAGTAATCTTCATCGCCTCGTCGAGAGTCATGCCTTTGGCCATCTCACTGACCATGCTGGAAACGGCGATGGCCGCTCCGCATCCGAAGGTCTTGAACTTAACGTCTTCGAGGCGATCGTCCTTGACCTTGATGTAGAAGGTCATCATATCTCCGCAGACCGGATTCCCTTCCTCACCAATACCGTCGGCATTTTCTATCTCACCCACATTACGGGGATTCATGAAGTGGTCCATTACTGTCTCATTATATACCGGCATCTACTGCCCTCCTTTGCCGCTTTTGACGAATTTGTCATAGACCGGGGACATCTGCCGCAGCCGTTCCACAATCGGCGGTAAAGTCTCCAGTACGTAATCGATGTCTTCGTCGGTGGTATCAAGTCCCAGGGTGCAGAGCAGCGAGCCCTGGGCGATTTCGTGGGACAGGCCGATGGCGATAAGCACGTGTGATGCCTTGAGCGCCCGAGACGTGCAGGCCGAGCCGCTGGAAACAGCGATGCCCTTGCTACTGAGCAGCATCAGCATGCCTTCTCCCTCGACGAACCGGACACAGAAGCTGGCGTGTCCCGGCAAACGATCAGTGGGGTGGCCGGTGACGATGACGTGTTCCAGCCTTTCCGGCAGTTCCTTGAGAAGCCGGTCGCGCAACGGTGAAAGCTGCGCGGCCCGGTCGGCCATTTTAGCCTTGGCGATTTCGGCCGCCTTGCCCAGCCCGACGATGGTCGGCACGTTCTCGGTGCCGCCCCGCCGGCCACCCTCCTGGACACCCCCATCGAGAAGAGGCATAATCCTCACTCCTTTGCGGAGCCAGAGGGCGCCGCTGCCTTTCGGGCCGTAAAAAGCACTGCCGGCCAGGCTCAGAGCGTCCACCCCCAGTTCGTTGACATCGACGGGTATCGTTCCGGCGGTGGCGACAGCATCGGTATGGAAACTAATTTTGTGTTCCCGGGCAATCTTGGCGATCTCCTTGATCGGCTCGAGGGTGCCGATCTCACCGTTGGCATGCATTATAGAGACCAAAACCGTATCCTTACGGATGGCCTGGCGCACTTTTTCAGGGTTGACGAGACCGTATTTATTCACGGGCACCTCGGTAACCTCGAAGCCCCATTTCTCCAGCGTCTTGGCCGAATGCAAGACAGAGAAGTGCTCGATAGCGGAGACAATGACATGCTTGCCCTTGGCCTGCTGGGCCAGCGCCAGCCCCTTGACGGCGAAGTTGTTGCTTTCCGTGCCACAGCTTGTGAAAATTATCTCTTCCGGGTTGGCGCCAATGAGACCGGCCACCTGTTCCCGGGCGGTCTCGACGGCCTCCCTCGCTCCATCTCCCCAATCGTGCAGCGAGGACGGGTTCCCGAAGACCTCTCCCAGGAAAGGCATCATAGCTTCACGCACCTCGGGAAGGAGGGGCGTGCTGGCGGCGTTGTCCAGATATACCTGCCTCATATTGGCCTCCTTGTTTCAGGACGCAACCTCAACACGTTGCATCATAGCACATCACTATTGAAAAATATATCATCCCCAAGGCAGGTCTGAAAGGACTTATATCTCATCGTTTCGAAAACGACCGAGACTAGGAACGGTACTTCCCGAGGGCATCATAAAAAGCCCTCCAGAACGGATCGACGACAGGGTGCTCAAGCTTTTTCTCGCCGTCCTTTTCCACCAGGACCATGCCCTTTTCCGGCTCGGTCAGCTCGCCGACGACGGATGATTTGATACCTTTTGCAGCCAGGGCCGTGACCACCGCGCCTGCCTTCGGAGCTTTGCAGGCGATGATGAGGGTACCTTCGCTGATAGAGGCGTACGGATCGATAGCGAAGAACCGGCAGACCTCCAGGACGCCTTCCTCGACGATTATTTCATCTTTCTCTACCCTAGCGCCAAGCCCGGCCGCCTGGAACAGCTCGTAAAGGCCGCCCCAGATACCGCACTCGGTGGCGTCATGCATGGCGGTAACGCCATTTTCCCGAACGCCCACCCCGACCGCCGTCATGGCGTCCTCCACCACGGACATCTTGTAGAATATCTCCGCCGCCTTCCGGCTGAAGTCCGCCCCGAACTCTTTCTCAATAATCTCCGGAAACATGGCAGCAAAGATGCCGGTGGCCTCGATGGCCGGCCCTTTGGTGATGATTATCTTATCGCCGGCGCGGCAGAAGGCCGGAGTGACGTACTCGTCCAGACCGCCGATACCGGTGATGGTTGCCCCACCGACCATGGGATAGTGGCAATTTTCGTAGCGGGCGGTGTGACCGGTGATGACGGCTACCCCCAGCTTCTGGCACTCCTGGTGGATGACCTCCCAGACTATCTCCAGCTGCTTTTTCGTCATTTCCATGGGCAGGTTAAGGTCGATGGAAAGGAGCTTCGGCTTGAGGCCGCTGGTCACCGAGTCCGAGGCGATGATATGGATGGCGAACCAGGCAGCCCTCTCCCAGCCGTATTCCGGCACTATGAAAACGGGATCGGTGGTGAAGGAAACGGCCTGGCCGCCTATGTCCACAATGCCGACATCAACCCCGTGCTGCGGCCCGACCAGAATCTTTTCGCTCCGGGCCCCCAGCCGGGGGAATATCAGCTCCTTGAAGATTTCCGGGGATATCTTGCCGATTTCCGGCATATCGTTAGCTTCCATCGTACATCCGAATAATAAAGGTCAAGACTCTAAATCCACTACATTTTGTCATCCTGAGTGCAACGAAGGATCTAGGGGTTGGGAGGTCTTGGTCACCTCTCCGAGATTCTTCAGTCGCTGCGCTCCTTCAGAATGACAT
This sequence comes from Dehalococcoidales bacterium, assembly GCA_034414775.1. GTDB lineage: Bacteria > Chloroflexota > Dehalococcoidia > Dehalococcoidales > RBG-16-60-22 > DAOULX01. Next base: position 23,536 of record DAOULX010000024.1, on the reverse strand, counting down.
CGCTACTTACGCTTCAACAGCGGCGACATTTCCCGCAGTCTGGCGACGATGCCGGGGAAGACCGCCAGCACCTTCTCGATATCGGCCTCAGTGGTCCAGCGGCCCATGGTAAATCTTATCGAGCCGCGCGCCAGTTCGGCGGGACAGCCGGTGGCCAGCAGCACGTGGGAGGCCTCCATGTTCCCGGAAGAGCAGGCTGAGCCCGTCGAGGCACAGATATCGGCCATGTCCAGGTGGACGAGGATTGCCTCCCCTTCTACGAAATTGACGCTTATATTAACGTTGTTGGGGAGTCGCTGGGTGGGGTGACCGTTGAGGTGGGTCTCGTCGATATTTTCCAGTATGGTGGCGATGAACCTGTCCCGCAGGCCGGTCAACCGGAGCGCCTCGCATTCAAGCTCCGCTGCGGTAATCTCGGCTGCTTTCCCGAAACCGACGATGCCCGGGACGTTCTCGGTGCTGGCGCGCCGCCCGCTTTCCTGGGTGCCCCCGTGGAGGTACGATACCAGCTCCGTCCCCTGGCGGATATAAAGCGCCCCGACCCCCTTTGGCCCGTAAAGCTTGTGGGCGGACATGGAAAGAAGGTCGACACCCAGCGTATTGACGTCTACCGGGATATGCCCCGTCGTCTGCACGGCGTCGGTGTGGAGCAGGACGCCGGCCTCCCGTGTGATGCGGCTGATTTCAACGATGGGCTGGATGGCGCCCATCTCGTTGTTGGCGTGCATCACCGAAACCAGAAAAGTCCCCGGTTCAATGGCCTTCCTGACATCATCGGGATCCACCAGGCCATCCTTATCCACGGGAAGGTAGGTAACCCGGAAACCCCTCTTTTCCAGAAAGGCGCAGGTCTCCCCCACGGCGTGGTGCTCGATGACGCTAGTGATAATGTGGTCACGCCCGTCAGCGGCGAAGGCCGCGCCTTCGAGGGCGTAATTATCAGCCTCGGTGCCGCCGCTGGTAAAGCATATTTCATCGGGCCGGGCACCGATAAGAGCGGCCACACTGGCCCGGGCGGCTTCAATGGCCTCCTTGGCTTCCTGGCCGTAAAAATAGATGGCGGAAGGATTGCCGAAGTATTCCGTGAAGTACGGCAACATAGTATTGACGACGTCCGGATGCACCGGCGTGGTCGCAGCGTAGTCCAGGTATGTCCTGCCCATCTCACTCCTCTGCATATTCGGGGTTGGGAGGGGTGGATTGACAACCCGCCCCACCCTGAATCTCTTTACTTGCTGTTCTTCCTAGTCTACAGTATTTGCCATGCTGTGACCAATACTACCGGTGAAACCGGTACGTCAACACATTACACCAGGGCTTCTTCTATCTGGCGTTCTTCAAGATTCCTGAACTTTATACCGGACTCGGCACCGGGCAGCGGCGCCACGGCCTCCGTCAGGGTGAACTCACCCCGCTGTATCCATTCCTTCAGCGTCCGGGCAATCTTTACCGCCCCGGGATAGCTGGAAAGCGAAGCCGTGGGAACCTTCCGGCCCTGAACCTCGATATGACCGCTCCTGAGCTGTGCGTAGCTGACCTCGCCGAGAGTGTCCGGCTTCCGCTCAGGATAGGCCTGAGAATAGTCGACCACCGGTGCGAAGATGTCCGCATCGGTCACCGTGGTACGTCGCAGGACTTCCTCATCCAGCACGGGAATAGGGATACCCAGGCCGACGGACAGCGTGCTGCCGTATCCCTGCATGCTGACACCACGCAGCCACTCCGACTTCATCTGCTTGAGGTCGCCGATGACGGCCAGAGTTCCGGACGGCTTCCTGGGGACGCCGTCTTCCGTACGCGGCACGCCCGGATTATGCTGGGTGCCCTGCCAGACGACGTAGCCGGTACCGCCGCCGAGGAATATTCTCGTGCCGATGCCTACGGTCCTGTAGACCGGGTCGTTGAGCAGCGGGGATAGCTGTCCGGCGCTGCAATAGTTGGCGTTGCCAAGGTCGGCCTTAAGTACGCCCATGTAAGTATAGATTGTCTTTTTCGAGAGATTCACGGCCACGTTGTAGTTCTGATAGGCATTGCGTGGATTGAACAGGACTGCTTCGTTGAGGCCTTCGATATTAATCAATGTCTCGATTTTTCTTTTCGGATAACAGTCCGTGCCGTACGCCGTAGCCCCCAGCCGGACATCCTTGCCGGCGACCAGCTCTTCGATGACATGGCCACCGCCGTAACGGAACTCGCCGGGGTGGGTCCGGTTCCTGGGGTCATCATCCGGTAGCGCCGTACAGCCGATGAAGACATCCACGGCGGCAAAACCGGCGTAGGCGGGGACGTCATTGAGATAGACCCTGCCTCCGCCCAGCTTGATGCGCGGTTTGGTATGGCCGGTATTGAAGTAGGCGCCGGAAGAACACATCGGGCCGAAGGTGCCGGTAGTAACCACATCCACCTCGCGGGCAGCCTGCGTGGCACCCTTTTCCCGGACGACATCGATGATTTCCTCGGCGGTCACCACGACCGCCTGGCCTTTTTTGATACGTTCGTTGATTTCAGCGATTGTTTTCATCTTTCTTTTATCTTACCTTTCCGGTGATATTTTCTTACACGTAACTGATGAGCCCTTCCCCGGAAGGGCGGCGCATGATACATAAGAGCGCCATCACCCCCTCACGGCGAAGGTCCCGGAAAGTGATTCCGTCACCGCTCCTGCTGATATTATTTAAAGAGTAAACAGCAGATAAGGTTGACACGATAGTTTCATTCCCCTGCAACGACATTTACCCGTTCTGCTGGAATAGCCAGGTGGACAGGTAGCGTTCCCCCGTGTCCGGCAGGATGGCCACGATGAGCTTGCCGGCATTCTCCGGTCTCCCGGCCACTTTCAGGGCCGCCCAGGCGGCCGCTCCCGAGGATATCCCCGCCAGGATGCCTTCCTCGCGGGCCAGTCTCCGGGCCGTTTCCCCGGCGTCCTCGTTGCTGACCGTGACGACCTCATCTACCAGGTCACGCTGAAGAACGTCCGGTATGAATCCGGCCCCGATGCCCTGTATCTTATGCGGGCCCGCCCGTCCTTCCGAAATCATCGGGGAACCGGCCGGCTCGACGGCGATGGCCTTGAAGTCCGGCTTCCTTTCCTTGATAGCTCCGGCTATACCGGTGATCGTACCGCCGGTACCGACCCCGGAGACCACGATATCCACCCGGCCGGCCGTATCCCGCCAGATTTCCTCGGCGGTGGTCAGACGGTGAATTTCCGGGTTGGCCGGATTCTTGAACTGCTGCGGCATGAACGAATTTTTATGTTCAAGAACAAGCTGTTCCGCCCTTTTAATCGTCCCCGGCATCCCCTCGGCCCCGGGGGTTAGTACCAGCTCAGCCCCCAAAATGGAGAGGAGATCCCGCCTTTCCCGCGACATCGTGTCCGGCATGGTCAGTATCAGCCGGTAGCCCCGGGCGGCGCAGACGAAAGCCAAGGCGATACCGGTATTGCCGCTCGTTGGTTCGATGATAACGGTATCCTTATTGATAAGTCCCGCTTCCTCGGCGCTGACAATCATGGCCACGCCTATCCTGTCCTTGACGCTGGAGAGGGGATTAAAGGACTCCAGTTTGGCGACCACCTCGGCCTTCAGCCCCCGGGTGATGTGGTTCAGCCGGACCAGCGGCGTGTTGCCAATCAGTTCGGCACTGTCGGCGGCAATACCACGTGTCAGTTTCGGCAGGTTGACCGTCTTGTATTTCAATCGCTCAACATTTTTAGTTTTTACTTCCATTTTTCCGCTCCGAATGTTGTTTCGTTAATCCCCCGGGCTAGATGTGGTACATCGATGGGTCCAGCTCCGCTTTTTGATGCTGCCTTTCGACGAGATCCTGCAAAGTCGTGGCATCGAGAACGCCGTCCATGACGTCTTTGAGCTGGGTCCAGACGTCCCGCGTGACACAGGAGGCGGAACGGCGGCAGATAGTGGGATCGTTGACACACTCGACCGGAGCCACCGAGCCTTCCAGGACTTGAGTTATCTCACCAAGCTTTATATGGGCAGAATCACGAGCCAATGAGATACCGCCCCGGGGGCCTTTGGTACTCCGCACGATGCCCGCGGCAATCAACGGAGCGATCAGGTGCTCCAGATACGCCAGGGAAATCTCCTGCTCACGGGCGATGTCCCGGAGAATGACCGGCCCCTCGCCCTGGTGCATGGCCAGCTCGAGGAGGGCCCTCATGCCGTAGCGGGTCCGTGTCGAAAGTTTCATAACACAGCCTCGTCGGATATATTGTTGACTATTATTATCAACTTAGTAAACATTAAAGCACGGACGATACCATCTTGTCAATAGTCCTTACTAGCTATTTTGTACCGGACATCAAACATGAACAAGACTGAATCATTTGCCTGCGGTTCGATGATACTGTTAAAATTTAAATATCGTTCCCTTGACCGACAGTGTCATTTGCGACGCCGCCTACCGCGCCGCGGCCATGACCGGCCTGAATAAGGACCCGCTTAAGGTCATCAGGAACGGAGACAGGATTAGAATCGATGCCGATACCGGCATCATCAAGATAACCCGGAACTCCGCCTGAAAAGGAGGAAACCAATGTGGCAGCCATGAAATATGATAAATATATCACCACGGAATGTGTCAAGGAAATCACCAAGCGCCCGGGCGCCTTCATCACCAGCACGCGGCACCTCGAGGATTTCGGGGGTGGCGAGCTTTCCGTCGACGCTATTTACATCAGCCACACCCCTGATGCTGACCCAATCCCGTCAGCACGAGTTTGCGCAGTACCTCGGCTTTTTCTCCTCCAACCCAGATATCCCGTGGACTTCGATGCCGAGATAGGGCTTTCCCTGGGAGAAGAGCAGGAAAAGCACGTCATCACCTGTCCCACGTCCGTCTACATTGCCGTGGGGCTATTCCCTGGGCCCCCGAACTTCTTCCGCATAGACCGGCCGGTCCTTTTCCTCAACATCGCCGTAACTGACAAGTACTCCCGGATCGGTAACACTCCGGACTAGTCGGAGTTGAATATCATGGCAAAAGGAGACTGGAAAAATGGTTAAAAATGTGGACGCTTATGAGGTGTTAAGTCCGTGGGCGGATGCCGACCCGGTAAAGTTCCGGGGCATCAACACCAGGCCGGCTGACCTGGCGGATAAAAAGATAGGCCTGCTGAGAAATAGCAAACGGGCCGCCGAGCCCACTCTGAAAATAGTCGAGGACCGGCTGAAGGAGACGTACCCGACAGCTGAGTTCAACTGGTTTTCCAACCTGACACCAAACGAGGCCCTCGTCGACCTGCCTGAAAAACCGCAGTTCGAGGACTGGCTCAAGGAGGTGGACGCGGTCATCGCCGCCTACGGGGACTGAGGGGCCTGCACCAAGTACCTTGTGTACGATGCAGTTTCCATTGAGGAGCGGGGCAAGCCAACCGTTTCTCTGGTCAATGTTGGTTTCACCAACGACGCTGAGTCGGCTTCCCGCAGTAAGGGCTACCCGTCGCTACGCTACGTCCCGACGAAAGTCCCCTGCGAGGCCAGCGTCATGGAAGACATTGAGGCCGGTGTTGACGATGCGCTCGATGAGATAATCACAGCACTGACAAAATCCCTCACCGTCGAGGAAAAAATACCCCGCGCCAAGGAACCGGAAAAACCGGTCAGGATTATTTTCAAAGGCAACCTGGAAGAGGTCAACCGCTTCTTCTACCGGAGGGGATGGACGGACGGCCTGCCCATTATTCCCCCCACCGAAGCCGCTGTTGCCGAGATGCTCACCGGGACGGACCTGCCCCCGGACCATATACTCGGCAAGCTCCAGTCACGCCTGGGCAAGGCCACCATCGAAAAAATCGCCGTCAACGCCGTCATGGCCGGCTGCCTGCCGACCTACATGCCGGTACTCATCGCCGGCACCATTAACCTAATCGAGTCGGAACCGGGATTCGCAGGTTATACCACGTTTGGATTCAGCACCGGCTCCTGGGCGCCTTTCTGGATTATCAACGGTCCCATCCGCAACCAGATTAATGTTAACAATAGCTCCGGCATTTTCAGCCCCGGCAATATCGCCAATGCCGCCATCGGGAGGGCCATGGGACTCATCATCAAAAACATCGGCGGCGTGCGCAAAGGCGTCGAGGACATGGGCGTCATGGGAAACCCGATGAAATATACCATGGTCATCGCCGAGAACGAAGAGGATAGTCCCTGGGAGCCTTTGCACGTTGAGCTCGGCTATAAAAAAGAGGATAGCACCATCACCCTCTCCTTCCCGCAGACCTATCTCCAGCACTGGCCTTACGGCTCGGACGCCAAGAGGATACTGGACACCGTGGTGGATAATATACCCCGGGGCATGCGTTACACTCTGGTTTTAACGCCGCCCCACGCGAAAAATCTGAGCCGGGAGGGCTACACCAAGGAGAAGATCAAGCAGTATATTGTGGAGAATAAGCTCATCCCCGCTTCCCGTATCCGGGCACGGGCCGACTCCGGGCTGGCCGTCGCACGTATGAACGTCGACTCCCTTCCGTCAGATGGCATGGTACGGCAGATAGGAGATCCGCGGTACATCAAGGTCATCGTCGGCGGCGGGCCGGGGGCCTTCATTGCCCACCTTGCCGGTGGCGGCGCCACGCCCGGTAAAAAGGAAATCCAGAAGATCGACTTGCCCAAGAACTGGGAAAAGCTGGTAGCCAAATACAAGAATCTGGTGCCTAACTATGTGAGGTATTAGGCGGGGCGATTCTCAGTCTTTTTCACGATTGCCTGTGCCGGCCTGGATATCTTGCTTCTGGTTTGAAGAGGGAAACCCCGGCCAGGGCATCATACATATTCCGGAGTTATAGCATTTCCGGCAATAAATGCACCTGGCATTTTTGTCTCTAACGTTTCTATCCGATCCAGCCTCATCCTTCCCTAACTCCGTATCCATGGCATGAACCTCAACATTAGTCCTACAAAAACATCATATTGTAGTACCAATCAAAACACTACGATATAAGTCACAATAGAACCTCAGTGGGAAAACCCAAAGCCGCCTGACTTGAAAGCCTTAATTACTTATATAAAAATCCTGTCATAGGGCTTATAGTTGCCTCATGTGGTTTGGGGAATGCGGGAACTCCGGTGGATTTATCTCTTAGCCCCCGATAACCGGCATCAGCAAAGCGATGCGGTCGCCGGGGTGAAGTTCGAAGTCCTCGCCGTCGAAATAAAACCTGCCATTGATGTTGAACTTGTAATTGTCTTCCAGGCGGTCCTCGCCAGGGCGAAACACCTTCCCTTCCAATGCGGGAACTGCCGCCTTCATCGCGGCGATGACCGCCTCCATGCCCGCCCTATCCTCGAGTTTGACCTTCATCTCGCGGAGGGTGGTTATTTCATACGGCAGACCGTACATCGGGATAACGCATTCGAACATCGTTATTGCCATCTATCTGCATTTTACCATATGTGGAACAAACATAAAATTAATAACTCAACTCTTTAATTATTTGATGTGAGCGTAAAATTTTACCCGCCGGATTTGCCACGACTTTTAAATAGTTCTATACTAATGGGGTCTGCCATGAGTGCCCGAATCCTTGTTGTTGAAGATGATCCCAACCTGCTGAACGCACTGGCGTATAACCTCGGCCAGGAAGGCTACGCTGTAACTACCGCCGCTGACGGCGAGCAGGCCCTTGAAACGGCCCACCGCGAAAACCCGGACCTCATTGTCCTTGACCTCATGTTGCCGAAGTTGAGCGGCCTAGAGGTCTGCCGCATCCTGCGCCGGGAGATGAACGTCCCCATCCTCATGCTTACCGCCCGGGTGGAGGAGACGGATAAAATCATCGGCCTGGAAATAGGCGCCGACGACTACATGACCAAGCCGTTTAGCATCAGGGAACTACTCTCCAGGGTACGCGCTATTTTAAGAAGGGCCGACATGACCAGGCCAACTCCCACCGAAAGTGAACCGCCCCTGAAAATAAACGATATCGAAATCGACCCCGCCCGTCACCGGGCGACACGCAGCGGGGAAGCCCTCGGCCTTACTCCCAAAGAATTCGACCTTCTGGCATTCCTGGCCAAGAACAAAGGATTCGTTTTCAGCCGTGACCAGCTTCTGGAAAATGTATGGGGCTACGATTACGCCGGGGATACCCGCACGATAGACGTACATGTGCGTTGGTTACGCCGGAAGATCGAAGAGGACCCCCAGAGACCCCGCCACCTGATCACCATCCGCGGCCTCGGTTATAAGCTAGAAGGCTAGCATATTCAGCACCGGGTTCCCGCTCATATTATCTCCGCCCTAAAGTATATTCGTCATTTTTTAACAATTCCTTAAAATCCTGTTAAAGTTACTGACCTATCATGTTAATATAAAGGTATCTATCGGAGGTTTATGAAAACGGTACTATTCGTTTGTGTACATAACTCCGGCCGGAGCCAGATGGCGGAAGCCTTCTTCAATGAACTGGCCGGTGGCAAAGCCCGGGCCGTTTCCGCCGGGACCCAGCCGGCCGAGCATGTCAACAGTACGGTGGCGGCGGCGATGAAGGAAATCGGCCTGGATATCAGCCAGCGGCGGCCCAAGGCGCTTAACTTCGAGATGATGGAAAAGGCCGACCGGGCTATTACCATGGGCTGCGACGTCGAAGAGACCTGCCCGGCCAGCTTCGTTCCCACCGAGGACTGGCAGCTCGACGATCCGGAAGGCAAGTCTGTGGAAAAGGTGCGGGAAATCCGGGATACCATCCGGGCCAGGGTTGAGGCACTGGTCAAGGAAATGGTTTGATTGGAGGAAAAACAAAAGGCAGGGCCGGCACCGGAGACTAATACTATCTGGCCTGTCCGATGGGGAGGTTCATCATGGCAGAAATCAGGGCGGCTTTTCACAGGAAGCTCCAGGAAATCCAGGACGAAGTCCTTGTCATGGGCAGCATGGTGGAGAAGGCCACTGCCCGTGCCATTGAGGCACTGAAGGAAAGGGATATCGAAAAGGCCCGGACAGTAATCGCCGACGATATCAAGATTAATCAAAAACGCTTCTCGGTTGAAGAAGAGTGTGTCCAGCTGATCGCCACACAACAGCCGATGGCCGGCGACCTGCGGGCCATTATCTGTGTGCTATCTATCATAACCGAGATAGAACGTATCGGCGACCACGCCGAGGGCATCGCCAAAATAGTGGTAATGATCGGCGACGAACCTCCCCTGAAACCACTGATCGATATCCCGCGTATGGCGGAAAAGGTTAATGACATGCTCCACCGCAGCCTCGATGCCCTTATAAAAAGGGACGCTCAGGCGGCGCGTGTTATCGCTGCTGAAGACGATGAGGTGGACAAACTTTATGACCAGGTCTTCCGCGAGCTTCTCAGCTTCATGGCGGAGGACCCCAAGACCATCACCCGGGCCACCCGGCTCATCTGGGTCGCCCACAACCTGGAACGCAGCGCCGACCGCGTCACAAATATCTGCGAGCGCGTTGTCTATATGGTCACCGGCAAGATGGAGGAGATAGAAGTCTCCCGGTACTAGACCTGCCTCGCCAGCCTGCTATCTCGCTGACATTCCCGGCAGCCGGTTCGCTCCAGGCGGGATATCGGGCAGGAAACTCGTTAGAGTTAGCTTGATGGGTTCGACGGTGGCTGTTGTCGGTGGTGCCGAGGTTGCCGTAAGCGGCGGAGTGATCGAGCGTCAAGTTCGTGAAGTTCCGGGGGCGTCTTTGGTCGGCCCGGTGTTACCGGTGCTACGTTTTCCTCGAAGGTCAGTACGCTCCTTTTCAAGGAGGTTGATATCTAAAATACTATAGGGTAAAATATCTATTGAATTAAGAATTTGTACCCATGCTATACGGGTAGAAGTACCTATCTTTTATGAGCTGTATCTGAAAAGGGATACCGGGGACGTATTATTCAAGTCAAGCATGGTCAATAATCGGCATCTGGATATATCATGGTCACAATCTTTCAGATATCTCCGGTGCCGGTTTTGATTATCCAACTGCCCATTAATTACATTACACGCAGCATAGCCGACTGCGTCCGGAAGGAGTTGACATGGACACCTTTGAACTGAGATCGCCCCTATTGACGCGTAGGGACTTCATCAAGGTCGCCGGCGCTGCCGCGGCCCTCCTGGGACTTAGCCAGGCCTTAACTCCCAAGATGGTCAAGGCCCTGGAAAACACGGCCGGCAAACCGGCCGTGATCTGGTTAGAAGGTCAGGACTACGCTGGTTGCGTTGAGTCTTTCCTGAACAACCTGGAACCGTTGGCGACTACCCTGCTGCTGGACTCCATCTCCCTCCGCTACAACGAGACCGCCATGGCCGCCTCCGGGCACCAGGCGGAGGAAGCGCTCAACCATACCGTGGCCGAAGGCGGCTATATCCTGATCATCGAAGGTTCCATACCCCTGGCCGAGGACGGGCTCTTCTGCACCATCGGCGGCAGGCCCTTTAAGGACATCGTTCGGGATTGTGCCCGCAATGCCGCCGCCATCATCTGCGTCGGTTCTTGCTCTTCCTTCGGCGGCATACCTCGCTCCGGCCCTACCGACGCCGTTGGATACCTCTACCGCGGAACCGAGCTGCATCACTACTATGACGACGTCGGCCCCAAGCCGGTCATTAACCTGCCGACCTGCCCCCTGCACAACGAGCGCCTGACGGCCGTCGTCATCCATTACCTGACCTTCGGCACGGTACCCGAACTCGACCGGTTCCACCGGCCTACCGCGTTCTACGGCTATAACCAGCACGAGAACTGCGAGCGACGCGCTCATTTTGAGGCCGGCGAGTTTGTTACCGACTTCGGTAATCCTGACCAGTACGGCTGGTGCCTCTATCTGAAGGGATGTAAAGGCCCGTAGGCCTACCAGGACTGCTGGAAACGCCTCTGGAACAACCGCTCCAACTACTGTATCCGGGCGGGCATCCCCTGCGTCGCCTGCTCCGATCCCGAGTTCTACGAATCCGTCAGCCCGATGTACATCCGCCAGTTCGATACCGAACTCCCCGGCATCGGCAGGGTCGATATCGATAAAGTCATGGGAGTCATCGGCGGTACCGTGGCGGCCGGTGTCGGCCTTGATATGGCCATAAGCAAGGCGACGGGACGCTGGAAGACCCCGGAAGGCAATAAACCGGAAAAGCCGGAGAAGGATGGTTAATGGATGACACGTATCACGATTGACCCCATCACGCGCATCGAAGGCCACCTCAAGATCGAGGTCGAGGTAGAGAACGGCGTTGTCACGGACGCCTGGTCGTCCGGCACGATGGCCCGCGGCTGGGAAATCCTCCTCCGTGACCGTGACCCCCGGGACGCCCCGTACGTTACCAGCCGGGTCTGCGGCGTCTGCGAAGGCGTCCACGCCATCGCCTCGTCCCAGGCCCTGGAACATGCCTTCGGCGTCGACATACCGGAGGCCGGCCGCATAATGCGCAACCTTTTCTGCGGCGGTATGTATATGCACGACCATTTCATCCACTTCTACGTGCTTTCGGCGCTGGACTATCTGGATATTATGGCCGTGGCCGGCTATAAAGGGAGCGACCCGGGACTGGTGGCCCTTCGCGACAAGATCGTGGCCCTAGTGCAGAAGGGCGATACTTCGCCTTTCACGCCGCGCTACGAACCGGACGAGTATAGTGTCAATGACCCGGATACGGTAACCACCCTGGTTTCCCATTATGTAAAATCCATCGAGATGAAAGCCAAGTCACAGAAAATGCTGAATATCCTCTGTGGCGTCCAGCCTCATCCCAACAGCATAACTTACGGCGGCTGCACGGCCGTCCCCACCCGGGAGGAGCTCCTTGAGTTACGCGCCCTCTGGGAGGAACAAGTCGACTTCGTTAATAACGTCTATCTGCCGGATGTAGTGGCAGTCGGCACCGGGCCCCTGCTGCCCCTGGCCCAGACCGGATTCGGCGCCACGGGTGGGAACTACCTCTGCTACCCGATGCTGCCGCAGGGTCCTGCCGGAACTCCGGCGGACTACTCTCTCGGCGGCAATAACCCGCTGGTGGGAGGCGGTGTCATTACCGGCGGTGATATTAACGCCGTTCAGCCGGTGGACTACGGCCAGATCACCGAAGCTGTCCGCTACTCCTGGTACGATTATCCTCCCGGCGTCAACGCACTACACCCCAGTGTGGGAGTGACCGAGTACAATGTCAGGAAAGAAGGCGCCTATTCCTTCGTGAAAGCGCCGCGCTACGCCGGCCTGCCGATGGAGGTCGGCCCGTTATCACGCGGGCTGGTCAACCATTATCCCGAGCTTATGAACCTGATCTCAAACGCCGGTGTCAAACCCGGCGTCGTCGGCCGGCATTTCTGCCGCGCCGTTGAGTCCAAGCTCGTCGGCGAGGCCGGGCTCAGCTGGATCGACCGCCTTATCGAGCTGGCGACAGCCGGGCCTATCATAGGCATGAAGGACAGCGACGTTCCGCGAACCGCCGCCGGTATGGGTTACTGGGATGCACCCCGGGGCGCCCTGGGGCACTGGGTAAACGTCAAGGACCACCGCATCAAGAACTACCAGCTTGTCGTCCCCAGCACCTGGAACGCCTCCCCCCGGGACGAAAATGACGCTCGCGGTCCTTACGAACAATCGTTAATCGGTGCACCGGTGCCGGACACGGATAATCCGATCAACCTGGTACGCATCCTGCGCTCATTTGACCCGTGCCTGGCCTGCGCTATCCACCTCATCGATCCGCAGACCAACGATATTAAGATATTCAAGGTATTATAGGGGGTTTTGCTATGGCCAGTTCACGAAATACTGAAGTAAGGCACCCGGTTTCTTTCAAGATCCTCCACGAGCTAATCATGTGGTCCATCGTTGCGTTGGCGCTCACCGGTTTCTATATCCACCGCCCCTTCATCGAAGGCGGGGGATTCCTGATGTCCTTTTCCAGGGGGGTGCACAACCTGTTCGCCATCATCCTCATTGTCTCCGCCGTGACGCGGATCTTGGCCATGTTCATCGGTCGGGACCGGGACTGGCGGTCGTTTATCCCTATGGGTTCGGACTTCAAGATCCTGGGGAAGACAATCAACTATTACGCCTATATCAGTGACGAGCCGATGCTCACCAAAAAATACAACCCCTTGCAGATGCTGACCTACTCCGCCGTATTCATCCTTATGCTGTTTCAGATTCTCTCCGGCCTGGCACTGAAGTATGTATACGCGTTCAGCTGGTTTAACTATGGCTGGTTTAACAACCCCATCGAGGTCCGCATGGCCCATTTCGTGGTGACCTGGCTGTTCATCTGGTTCGTCATGGTCCACCTCTACCTGACCATTCGCGAGAAATTCCATGAGATCCGGCAAATGCACCTCTACGCCAGTGAAACGGCCGAAGAGCCAGAAACAGTCAAGGAGCCCGGCAGTTGAACGATAACGCTAAAACCCTGGTGCTCGGCGTGGGAAACATCATCCTCGGGGACGAAGGCTTCGGCCCACAGGTTATTGCTCGTCTTAAAGAAGCCGGCCTGCCCCCTGGCGTCAGGGCCGAAGAGGGGGGAGTTGGCGGTTTCAACCTGCTCGGCTCACTGGAAGGGATCGAGCGGCTTATCGTCGTCGATGTCATGATCACCGACGTTCCCCCCGGCGAAGTACGCCTCTTCAAGCCGGGACCTGACTTTGGAGAGCCCGGCAAGCGGATCATATCCTTCCATCAGGTAGGCGTCCTGGAGCTAATCCAGATGTGGGGACTCCTGGACCACGAACCGGAAGTCTATTTCCTGGTGACACCGCCGGAAAATCTGACCTGGGGCACCGAGCTATCGCCGCCGGTACAACGGGCGGCTGATAAGGCGGTCAGACTAATAGAGAAAATAGTCGCGGACAATGTAGCCGCGCTTGAAAGGAGCGCCCGCTTATGTACCATTTAGTGACCTTTGCCATTGTCGCGATTGCTGCCATACTGGCAATCATTTTCTGGAGCCGGGGACTGGTTATTCTCTACGGGGGCCGGGAGAAGGCGCGGGATCAGATGACCGCCGGCTTGATGATCGGCGTTTGGGGCGTGGCCCTGGCAGCGATAGTTTTCGGCGTCTTTAATTTGTAGCTAAGCCACCAGGTCCGGCGAACTGAGGGTGCGGTACATCCTCTCGTACAAACCCTGTTTCGCCAGTAGTTCCTTGTGGGACCCTTCCTCGACAATCCGGCCGTGCTCCATGACGATGATACGGTCGGCACCGGTCACCGTGGAAAGCCGGTGAGCGATAGTCAGGCAAGTACGTCCGCGAGTCAGCTTACGCAGCGCCCGCTGCATAATGCGTTCCGTATTGGTATCTACGTTAGATGTCGCTTCATCCAGGATCAGGATACGCGGGTCGGCCAGAATAGCCCGGGCCAGGCAGACAAGCTGGCGCTGGCCGGCGCTGAGATTACCACCCCGCTGCCCTACCGGCGCTTCGTAGCCTTTTTCCAGACGGTTGATGAAGTGATGGGCCCCCACCATCTTGGCCACCTCGACCACCTCTTCACGAGTGGCGTTCATTTTACCATAACTGATGTTCTCCTCGATGCTGCCGGAGAAAAGAATAGGATCCTGCGGCACGATGCCGATCTGCCGGCGCAGCGACTCCTGCGTAACGTCCCGGACATCGTGGCCGTCAACGGTCACCTCACCCCTCTCAACCTCGTAGAACCGGGCGATCAGGTTGACCAGACTGCTCTTCCCCGAACCGGTCTGACCCACGATGGCCACCGTTTCTCCCGGCTGAATAGCCAGTTTGATGTCGTGGAGAATATCGTTGCCAGGTTCGTAGCCGAAGCTGACGTGATTGAAGCGAATTTCCCCTTCTACCTGGGGCAGCTCGGTGGCGTCCGGCCGGTCCTCGATTTCCGGCTTGATATCGAGCATTTCGAAGATGCGGGCGCCGGAGGCCATGGCCCGCTGCAGCTCCGTGTACTGCATGGACAGCTCCAGCACCGGCTCGAAGAAGCGCTGGATATAGAGCAGGAAGGCCAGGAGAACGCCGGCGGTCATGAAGCCGTCCAATACCTGGAAGCCGCCGACGATGATGACAATGGCGAAGCCGATACCGGTAAGGATATTCACCGAGGGCATCATCAGCGCCTCCAGCTTGACGGCGGTAACGTTGGCCTGTAAATGGGCCCGATTGACCTGGTCAAACTGGCCGAGGTTCTCCTCCTCACGGGAAAGGCTTTGGACGACCCGCACCCCGGAGAGGTCCTCCTGAAGCTGCGAGTTGACGGTGGCGATGGCCCGGCGCACCCGGATGAAGGCCTGCCGGGCGTATTTCTGCCAGATGAAAACCCCCAGCATCAACACAGGCACCACGGTAAGTGTAAGCAGGGCCAGTCGCCAGTTCAACGTGATCATAATAATGGCGATACCCGCCAGCGTCAGGACATTCGTCAGCAGGGCCAGGATGCCCTGCGTGATAATTTCCTGGAGCTGCTGGACATCGTTCTGGACGCGGGACATGAGCTTGCCGACCTGGTTGCGGTCGAAGAAACTCATTGACAGGCGGAGAAGGTGATCGAACATCTCGGTGCGCATCCGGAAGATAATGGACTGGCCGGCGTAGGCCAGGTACATATGCTCCAGGTACTGGCCTCCCCACATCACTACCGCCACGCCCGCTAGGTAGAGGACGATCATGTTGAGCCCGCCCAGGTCACCGGCTATGATGAAATCGGCGGCGATGCCCACCAGGAGCGGCAGGGCCAGCGTGGCCAGGGAGCGGAGTATCATACCGCTGGCTCCGATTATCAGCCACCTCTTGACGGGCGCCATATACCGGGGCAGGCGGGCGAATACCTTGCTATCGTATACCTTACCCAGGACTTCCTCGGAGTCAAAGCGTCCCGGACCTCCCGGCCCGCCGTGACGGTGAAAGCCACCTCCCATACCCCCGTGAAACATGGCCATTCTGGCTAGGCCCTCCCCTCCCCGTGCTCCGCCGCCTCCTGGTCGATCTGGAGCTGTGCCTCGTAAAGCCCTTTGTAGATGCCACCCCGCTCCATCAGGGTTTCATGGTTGCCCTGCTCCACCAGCTCGCCGTCCTGGAGCACCAGGATGAGGTCGGCGGTGCGGATAATGGGCAGCCGGTGCGTGATGATAAATGTCGTACGCCCTTTAATAAGCCGGTCGAGGGCCCGTCGGATGAGCCTTTCCGTCGAAGCGTCAACGCTGGCAGTAGAGTCGTCCAGAATCAGGATACTTGGATTTACCAGCAGCGTGCGGGCAATGGAAAGCCGCTGTTTCTCCCCTCCGGAAAGGGTATCGCCGCGCTCGCCCACCCAGGTATCGTAGCCTTCCGGCAGCGTCTGGATGAAGTCATGGAGGTAGGCCGCCCGGGCGACCTCGATAATCCGCTCGGTACTGGCATTAACGGCGCCGTAGGCGATGTTCTCCCGGATGGTCGCTGAAAAGAGGAAGACGTCCTGCTGAGCGGTGACGACGTTTTTACGCAGAGACGACAAAGTAACGTCGCGGATATCGGTGCCATCAATAAGTATCCTCCCGGCGCTCACATCGTAGAACCTGGCCAACAGGTTGGCGACGGTGCTCTTGCCGCTCCCCGACTCGCCGAGGAGGGCCACGAGCTGGCCCGGTTTAACTTCGAAGTTAACATTATTCAAGGCCGGTCCGACGGTATCATAGCTGAAGCTGACGTTCTCAAAACGGACTTCCCCCCGCACCCGGCCAATATCAATGGCGCCCGGCTTCTCCTTTACCACGGACTCCGTATCCAATATCTCCAAGATGCGCTGCCCGGCGGAGATGGTTCGCGAAATGAGATTGACCAGCATGCCCAGCCGCCTCATCGGCATCATCAAAAGACCCACGTAGAGGATAAAAGCGGTAACATCGCCTATGGACATCTGGCCGTCCAGTACCTGGCGTCCCCCGTACCACATGATGACGATAGTGGATACGGTCACCAGGGCCACCATGGTGGGCAGGTTGATGGCCATCAGGCGGGCAGCGTGGACCTGGTCATTATATAGAGCTTTCGCCTGGCCGGAGAAGACGCGACTGTCTTCTGGCTGATGGGAGAAAGACTTGACCACACTGACGCCGGCCAGGCTCTCCTCAAGGGTATTGCCCATATAACCCAACACGGTCTGGACCTTGAGCCAGATAGGCCGGATAAGCCGGCCGAAATTGACCGCCACCCAGGCGACAGGCAGGACGATGGCCAGGGTTAACAGGCCCAGCCTCCATTCCATAGACAGCAACATCCCTGATATAGCCAGGAACATGAGAGACACCTGGCCCATGCCGAGCAATCCCAGGGCGAAGAACATGCGCACCACCTCGACATCCACGGTGGCGCGGGACATCAACTGCCCCGTCTGGCTCCGGTCATGAAAGGCAAAGCTCAGGCGCTGGAGTCGTTCGTAGAGGGCGTTGCGGATATTGTAGGAGACCCTCTGGGCGACAACCTCACTGAAAAAGCGCTGTCCGTAGCCACCTATCCCGCGTAAGGCAGCAGCGCCGATAATGACAGCCGCGGCAATGATGATATAGCCACGACTGCCCATATCGATAACGGTATCAATGCCGCTGCCTAACATACGGGGAATCACAACGCCGAAGGCAGTGGCGATGAGGAGACAACCGAATGCGATAACCAGCCGTTTCCAGCCATTCTGAACGAATGACAGCAACCTTAGAATCGTTTTCATAGATAGCCGGTGTTAAAATTATTACGATATAACGTGATATATTATAATACAAATAGCGATGTTTGTAAAGAGGCAGGATAAGAAGGTAGTGGGTTATTTTGAATAGAAGGAGGGGAATAGGAAATTTTTAGAGGGGGTCAAGCTTTTAACCCCCTCGCCGGCCACCGCCCGACTCACCAGGCGGCTTTTCAGATGCAATTGCTTGCCCAGGACGTACCTGGCCAGGACACGCATGGTCTGTGCTGTGAATCTAACACCTTCGTTTAAAGCTATTCATGCATTAACCTAAAGCACCATTGTTACGCATGCTCTCAACTTCTTCCCACGAATAGCCTAAAAGTTCAGTAAGTACTTCCTCGGTGTGTTCCCCGAACTCTGGTGGCCGACTCTGGATTGAGGTCGGCGTGTCTGAGAACCGAACTGGTGATCCAACTACCTTTATCTTGCCCATAGCGGAGTGCTCTGTTTCAACCACATACCCATTTTTTAAAACTTGAGGATCATTAACCACATCTGCATATTCATAAATAGGCGCATAAGCAAAATCGCACGAATTAAAAGCCTTTAACCACTCATCTCTAGGCTTAATGGCGAACTGGCGATTAAGCACTGCAATAAGTTCAGCATAATTTTTTCTTCTTGACTCGGAGTTGATGAATCGAGAATCTTTTTCCATTTCTTTCATGCCCATGACGGAGCAAAATTCATGCCAATACCTTGCTGATTGCGGTTCAGTAAGCAGAATCCATTTACCATCGGCGCATTGATAGTAGTTAGTTAACGGATTACGACACCTTTTCTGCGAAAAGCGGGCCATACCCCTCCCAGCCCAAAGAAAAGGAGAGATATTCATAGCTTGCATATGAATAGCGCTTCCTAATAATGAACATTCCACCTCTTGACCGATTTCATAACGTTCCCTCGCCACAAGGGCCGCTAGGACTCCGTATGCAAGCATGCTGGCGGAAATCTGATCAAACAATGACCCAACTGTCACAGACGGACCTTGGTAGTCTCGGTCACCGCTGATCCACATAGCTCCTGAATATGCCTGACCTGACATATCATAGCCTGACCTGTCACGGAGAGGACCCTTGCTACCAAAAGCACTGGTCTTAGCGTAAATCAATTTGGGATTAACTTGCTTCAAAGTATTCCAGTCAATCTTTAATTTCTTTAATGCCTTCGGGAGGTAGTTTGTTATGAAGATATCTGATTTCTGTATTAGCTTGTAGAAAATACCCTGTCCTTCCTCACTCTTAAGATTCAACACCATACCTTTCTTGTTTCGGTTAGCCGCCTCGAAAGAACTATTTCTTCCTCCCGGAAGGACCATCTGGACATCATAAATGGAAGACATACCACGACTTTGGTCACCAATAACCGGTGGCTCTATCTTGATGACTTCAGCACCTAAATCTCCAAGCATATACGCAGTTACCGGTCCATTGAACACAGAAGCGCATTCGACTACTCTGATTCCTTCAAGTATTTTGATTTTTGCCATCTTTCTTACCTCTTTGCCATACATTAAGTAAAATGATATGTAATATTATATTGTGATCTTATCTTAATATTTCAATATTATAAACACTATAAAATTCTGATTGTTTCTGCATTTCCCTAACTCCGTTTTCTACCAAGCTTCTCCCTAAAATAAGAAAATTCAATATTGGAGAAATGCTAGTTGTCACATTATTATATAACAAAGGTTAACAAATTATTGGAATCTGATTTAATGTTATCCTATGGATAAACAAATCTAACAATTTCCGGGGGTCGATTAAATATTTGGATTATAAAAAACAATAAAAAAATACCACCTGAAGGAATAATAATTTCACATTTCAATAATTATAACATGTGTCAGAATGTCGTTGTCAATAAGCCAAACTCCCTTGATTAAGCTTTTATGGAACATAATCAGTCAACCAATAATAGGGCCAATTGGGAATATTAGGATACGATGAATTCTTTATCATATAATGCTTAAAATTATAGACGCTAACCTATTAAGGGGCAAAAGAATCCAGATATCAACGTAAAAAATCGGTCGTCGAATATTAGGTCATCAATCTCAATTCTTATGCCCTTCCAATCAACCGGTCCGTTCCACTAGCATTTAAACGAGCATTATGAATAGCAGAATAATTGGGAACAACAATGAGTGCCGGAGTTGCTTCACAATTTGGCGCTTTAAGTAATACCGAAGGGCAGAAACCCACGAATTTACATATGGACGAATGAAGAAGGCGGTGAGATAACGTATAATAGGTACATGGAAACAAGGCATTCAGGCCATGCAGTATACGGCACAGGCAAACCGTCGTCCACTAGGCAGTTGACTTATATTGTTTAGAATCTATTACAAGAGGATTTTATGAACCCTGTTGTTGAAACAAACACTGGTAAAGTCCGTGGCTTCGAAAGGTCAGGTTTAAAAATTTTCTTAGGAATACCCTTTGCTGCCCCTCCTGTTGGCCATCGGCGCTGGCTTGCTCCGCAACCTGTTGCTCCGTGGACAGGGATAAGAGCTACGGAGAATTTTGGTCCTGTTGCTCCTCAGATAAAAGATACTTCAATCATGGAAAATCCTCTGGATGCAAGTTATAAAATCGACATGAGTCTCGGTACGGAGCCAGCAGGCAACGAAGATTGCCTTTACCTAAATATTTGGTCTTCAGGATTAGATAACGACCGTAGACCCGTAATGGTTTGGATTCATGGAGGAGGTTTCAGTACCGGCACGGGATCATCAGCTCTTTACAATGGTGGAGTACTGGCTGGTCGCGGAAATGTCGTGGTAGTTACTATTAATTATAGGTTAAATATTTTCGGATTTTTAAGATTGAAAGATATTACCCAAGGTGGAATACCCTCTACTGGTAATGAGGGAATCCTGGATCAGATTGCCGCTTTGAAATGGATTCACGATAATATAGAATCTTTCGGAGGTGACCCAAACAATGTGACTGTCTTTGGACAATCAGCGGGGGGTGCCAGTATTTCCGGATTGCTTGGCCTATCCTCAACGAAAGGAATATTTAATAAGGCTATTTGCCAAAGCGGTTCTTATAACTCTTTCGTAACATTAGATGAAGCAAATCGATATTCGGAATATTTACTTCACCGGCTTAATCTGGATGTCAGCCAGGCAAAGGCAATACGTTCACTAACCTCGGAACAATTGCTTGATGCCTATATAAATTCGTTTCCTCTTCCAAAAGACATACGCAGTCCGTTTCCGGTAGTTGATGGTGAGATATTCCTAAAACCACCGATCGAAAGTATAAACGCCGGATCGGCAGATGGGATACCCTTATTGGCTGGTACAACACTAGATGAATGGAGGGCCTGGCTAATAATTGATCCAGCGCTGAGAAACCTGAATGAAGCCCACATGTTAAAGCGGTTAAATAGAATGATGCCGAACTCTGATATAGCTGGGATGGTAGAGAAGTACAGGAGGTTACTTGTTCATCAAGGAGTAACTCCTACTCCATCTGAAATCTACTTACGTTTGATGTCGGCGCGCTTGTTTTGGATACCAACTTTCAGGATGCTCGAAGCACAAGGGCACTGGTGTAATTCGGTTTATAACTATATGTTAGCTTGGAAATGGCCATTTCAAGGCGGAAATTTAAGAGCATGTCACGGAATTGATATCGGCTTTATTTGGAATGCCTATCAGGTTGATTCCTTCGGCCTGAACTCAGGAGTTAATGTGCTCTCAACGAATATGCAGGAAGCGTGGCTTGCATTCACACATAGCGGCAATCCTTCTTGTAAAACGCTGGGAGTATGGCCTGCCTATAGAATGCATCGAAAGACTGTAATGCTTGATAAGGAATATTGGGTTGAGGAGTCGCCTTTTGAAGAAGAGCGTCACATTTGGGATTCAACACCGGATGACGCATTGCGCTGGCGATGATATAAGGAATGAAAAGCCCTGGGAGTCAGACATTATTTAGAGAAAAGTCGCAGGCTCTTTAGATTTAGTTCCCTTCAGTGGATAGGTGCTCATCTTCTTCGGTTTCAGGTTCAGTCTGCCCCATAGCTTCTGGGACTACTCGAAAGGCGATTATTGCAAAATCATGTTACTTATTCTTACGTTTTGCCATATTCTCAGGATACAATGTAATAGCGATCAAGCATCGTCAATAATCCGTTCCTGATTGTTAAAATAACCCCTGAGAAAATACGCTTGACATTATCCCTGCAATATGTTATATATTAGATGCGTTTTTATGATGGGAATTATGTTCCGGCCACCGGAATAAATATACGATTAGCACGCATATGATGTTTATACTGGCAAGCCCTTAATAACGAGAAACATGGAAGGAGGTGGACATTAGCAACAAGAAGAAGCTCGTTTTAGGGAAGCGGAATAATCAGCAATGGCCCCTTAAAGCGTGGCTTAATTTTAGATCCTGATTGTCTCGTTTCCGTATTGTATTGTCATCAAAATAATGGGAGGGTACGATGAAAAAGAAGAATCTAATTAGGTCGAGTGGTTGTTACGTTTTATGCATAATTGTGTTATTCATTGTGCTAACATTCACGGCTTGTACCACCAGTACAACAGCAACCACAGTTACAGCTACCACAACACAAACTACAACTGCACCCCCGCTCCCTGGTACCACAGTTACAGCTACCACAACACAAACTACAACTGCAGCCCCACCCACTGGTAAGACAATAGAGCTTAAATTCTCGCATTGGTCATCACTTGAAAAACCAATCGCCGTAGACTCAATTGCCCCTTTTAAAACTGTAACAGATCTTACCGATGGTCGGGTAACGTTTGCTTGGTTCCCCAACCAAGTTTTAGGCAAAGGACCAGACCAATACAATTTGGTATTATCCCGTACGGCTGATATCGCCTGGGTGGTTCCGCCCTGGGCGCCGGGCGTCTTTCCGTTAACAGATGTAATGTCATTACCTCTGACGATTAGCAACCCGCTCCAAGGGAACCTTGTATTCTGGGACTTAATACAAAAATACATGCTTGACACAGAATATAAGGAAGTGGTCGTCCTCTGTCCACTTATTACTAATCCGACCCAGCTATTTGTAGAGCCCAGGGAAGTAAAAACAATGGAAGATATGAAGGGTCTGAAAATTGGTACCGAAAGTGAGACCCAGATTAAAGCTGTCGAGGCCCTGGGTGCGATTCCCGTGTCAATGTCAATCCCCGAGATGTATGATTCTCTAGACAAAGGCTTGATTGATGGATCATGGAACGATTGGTCTGCTTCCACTATCTTTAAGACCAATGAGGTAACCAAGTATCGCACGCAGGTAAATTTCAATACCAATATCGGTCTCTTTTTAATGAATCGTCAGGCTTGGGACGATTTAGGTCCAGAGAACCAGAAAGCGTTCCAACAAGTGTTCATGAACCAGGATATTTGTACATACCAGGGAAATACATGGATTTCAGATAATGTTCGGGGTCTAAATGGGTTGCTAGAGGCTGATGCTAAAGCCGGGATCTCAGCTCCCTATGTTCTCCCACCTGAGGAGAGAGACAGATGGTCAGTTGCCACGAGTTCTGTAGCCGATGAATGGGCTGCGAAAATGGACGACAAAGGATTGCCAGGTTCAGAAGTTTTAGCCGATTTCCTCACATTAATGGAAAAATACAAATAAAACGCCAAACATAATAGATATGGGGCATAGAAAACAGTGCCCCATATCTATTATGTACAAATTCATTTAATAAAAATCGGGACTCTTCAACCCTTACTTATCCAGCATATAGAGTAGATAGGGAATAACCCCCTCAACAAGCTGGGGGGATCATCAAAGACTATCGTTAAATATGTTAAATTTGTATGAAGTCAGCTTCATGGGCTTGATACTCAATATATTATCGAATTATATC
>DAOULX010000023.1:0-127866 GCA_034414775.1 Dehalococcoidales bacterium | reverse complement strand
CTTTTTCCGCATGTATTGACAAAATTATTGTTTAGGTGCTAAACTATAATTGATGCCTGAGAAGAGTTCTATCGACGATACCTACGAGCGGATTATGAGCAAATTCGACCGCGTGGTCATGGCCATGGAGTCAATGCACTCGCCGTCGCTCAGTTTTGGTACCGGCGTTACCATGTACCGGAAGGAAATCCATACCATTCAGGCCATCGGGAAAAACCCTGAAATCAATATTACCAACCTGGCGGAACTCATGGGAGTCACCAAGAGTGCCGCATCACAGGTCATTAAGAAACTTGAGAGGAAAGGACTGGTCCGGAAGACATACGTTCCCGGCAACGCCAAAGAGGTTATTTTAGAGTTAACGGAACTCGGCCGGGTCGGCTACCTCAATCACGAGAAATTTCACATGGAAGCCCTGGATATTGCCCGCGGCTATTTCGGTGACCAATTGAAGAACAAGCTGGAGGCCATGGAAGCGGTGATGACAGACTTTAACGCGATCGTGGATGAATACGAAAAGAGGTTCAATAAAAGAAGCTAGTCTCTTTTTTTCGATAAATATAGTTTAGTAGCTAAACAATAAAGAGGAGGAGGTAATGAACTATAAAATGACTACCCGTTCCAGGAATCGTGGGGAGGAGATGGTCTGCCCGTGGCAAATCGCCTTTCTATTTGATAACTCACTGCGTAAACTTATTCATAATCCTCTTGAACTCTTCAGGCCATATGTGAGAGTGGGGATGACCGTTTTAGACGTCGGCTGCGGTGCCGGATTCGCCTCCGTTGGGCTGGCGGAGCTCGTCGGCGAAGAGGGTCTGGTAATATCGGCAGACCTCCAGCCACAGATGCTCGAAAAGGTTAAAAAGAGGGCCACCAAAGCGGGACTTGACCGGCGTATTCGCCTGCATCAATGCGCATTGGACTACATCGGCGTGGATACCCCGGTAGACTTCGCGCTGGCCTTCTTCATGCTTCATGAAGTACGGGACAGCGGCGCTTTCCTGGAGGAACTCTACACGCTGCTCAAGGCCGAAGGTTTGTTTTTCCTGACCGAGCCGAAAGTACACGTCAGTAAGTCCAAATTCGAGCAAGTCCTTCAAGAAGCACGAGCGGTTGGCTTCACGATACGTAGAAGGCCGGTGGTAAGATTCGCCAGATCGGTATTATTGGCTAAGAAGTAGCGCTCCTTTACCCCAGTAACTCCAGCCCCGAGATATAAATCCCCGTGATAATCGCGGTAGTTATAACGCCGGCTACGTTCGGGCCCATGGCGAAGGGCAGGATCATCGCCTTCTTGTTCACGGACATAGCGCACTTCTGGGCCACCTTGGCCGTCGTCGGCACGCAGGACACCGCCGCGATCCCCAGCAGCGGATTGAACGGCTGCTTGCTGAACCGCCGGTAGATAAGCCCCCCGGCTATCCCCCCCAGTCCGGAAAGCACCAGGGCGATGACACCCAGCGCCAGGAGCAGCAGCACCTTGGGATCCAGGATGATGTCCACCCCCAGCAGCGCCCCCAGTGTGAAGCCGAGGAACAGCGTCGCGCCGTAGAGTAGCGGCCCGGAAAGGAACTCGGTGAAGCGAGTAACGCCGGCTTCCTTGATGGCCAGCCCCAGGAAGAACGAGGCGAACAGGGGCGCCGCCACGGGGAAGAGGAAGCTCAGCAGGGTCAATGTGGCGATGCAAAAAGCGAACTTGGAGCCGGCCGAGACCTGGGGGATGGTCCGCCAGTCCATCTCCTCGGCCCGCATCCGCCGGGGAATGATGCGCACCAGATAGGGAAATCCGGCGTAGGCGATGCCCAGGTAAACGTAGGCCACCACGGTGATGGGTACGAAGAGGTCGCGGGCCATGATGAGCGAGCCGTAGAGCACCATCGGGCCGTCGGCGCCGCCGACCAGAGCGATGGCCGCCGCCTGGTTGGGCAGCAAGCCCATGGCCATCGCAATTGGCAGTGTGGCGATCGTTCCCAGCTCGGCGAAAACGGCCAGAAAAAGACTCATGCCCGGTTTCGCCAGCAGGATATCGATATCGGTAATCGAACCGATGCCCATGAAGACCAGGCAGGCAATCAGCCCGTTGGAGAACATAAAATTATAGACCGGCTGGAGAAAGTCGATCTGGAGGAAGTACATTACCTCCTCAACGTTACCGGCCAGCGGATTGACGAAAAG
The DNA here is from genome assembly GCA_034414775.1 of Dehalococcoidales bacterium. Taxonomy (GTDB): domain Bacteria; phylum Chloroflexota; class Dehalococcoidia; order Dehalococcoidales; family RBG-16-60-22; genus DAOULX01. Next base: position 125,691 of record DAOULX010000023.1, on the reverse strand, counting down.
ATTACCGACCTGGCCCGCTTCCAGGATCATCAGGCCGCCGTTGACAGAAACCATGCCGATGCCCAGCGGCAGCATGATGAGGGGTTCCAGTACCTTGCGGTAGGCCAGGTAGATAAAAAACAGCCCCAGTGCCACCAGGCCGATTCTCGCGATAGCGAAGGCGGGCTCGGTGACGAAGAACGTATAGATTCCCTGGAAAAGCTCAAGGAAGTTCATGGGACAAGATTGCCTTTAACTTTCCGGCTCGGCGCTATTCAACGCCTTCTTCTTCCTCTGGACAGCGAATGCGATGATTTTTATGATAACGGTCACGCACGCAGCGATAACCGCGGCGATGACCCAGGCCAATATGGCGAATACCCAGGGATTGAGTTGCATTGTTTAAAAAGGCCGGCATCAGTACTCGATAACGGCGATGACATCGCCGGGTTTGACGACCTGGTCCTCCTTAACGCCTATCTCCAGAATGGTCCCGTCCACCGGTGCCAGGATCGGGTTTTCCATCTTCATCGACTCAAGCGTGCAGATAAGGTCCCCTTCCTTAACGGCCTGGCCCACCTTCACGTCCACGCTGATAATATGACCGGTAATGGGGACTTCGACTTTTTCCTGTGCCAACTTTTACCTCCTGGCGGCACCGGCCTCCCTGCCTGCGTACAGGCGGGGGACGTCGGCGTTACCGTATTTACAAGTCCAGCCAATTAAAAAGGCGGTGGTTTGTATTACCACCGCCCTATTATACACAAGTCCTTTGATTAAGTCACTAGCCCGTACCGGCGCCGACCGGAGTTTTGGGAACGGGGAATTTGTCCCTCGATTCCACCGCGATCTCGGTGTCCTTCAGGTCGATAACGACGTACGATACGTAGGAGCTCTCCTCGATATGCGGTTTTTCCCAGTCCTTTAGCTTGGCCTCCGCTTCACCCTTGGTCTCTTTCAGCAGGTCCTTGATTACCTTCTCCACCTCGAACTTGCGGCTCTTGGTGGCGAACATGATAATATCATCACCTCTTTTTTCAACCGCCAGGACATCGGGAAGCTCCCTGATGGCCTTGAGCGCCGCTTCGACAATCTCCGGTTTCCTGGGGTCAGCTTTTATCTCGAAAATCCTATCGAAGACCTTGAACTCCTCGCGGAGCACCGCTTCGGAGAGCCTGTCCTCGATCATACTTTGAATAACGCGACGCAGCGGCCGGGCCCCGTAGACCTCGTCGTAACCTTTATCGCCCAAAAAGTCCTTGGCAGCGTCGGTCACCTCGAGCTTGATCTCTTTTTCGCCGAGCTGGTGGCTCACGTTGCTCATCATCAGGTCGACGATGTTACGTATTTGTTCCTTGGACAGCGGATGGAAGACGACCTGGGCATCGATACGGTTGAGGAACTCCGGCTTGAACGCCTTCTTGAGCTTATCCAGAAGGTTTTCCTTCATCCTCTCGTACGATTTTTCCCGGGTCTTGACCTCGTCGGCGTGGGAAGCGAAGCCGATGGACGTGCTCTTGAGGATGTCCTGAGCCCCGATATTGCTCGTCATGATAACGATACTATTGCGGAAATCGACCCGGCGGCCCTTAGCATCCGTCAGGTGACCGTCATCGAAGATCTGGAGAAGCAGGTTAAAGACATCTTCGTGCGCCTTTTCGATTTCATCCAGCAGGATGCAACAGTATGGTTTACGCCGGACCGCCTCGGTGAGCTGGCCGCCCTCATCGTAGCCGACGTAGCCGGGAGGCGCGCCCACCAGCCGGGACACGGCGAACTTCTCCATAAACTCGGACATATCGATGCGGATAAGGGTATCCTCACTGCCGAACATGAACTCGGCCAGGGTCCTGGCCAGCTCTGTCTTGCCAACGCCCGTCGGGCCGAGGAAGATGAAATTGCCGATGGGACGGCGGGGGTCTTTCAGGCCGGCCCGGGCACGTCTGATGGCCTTGGAAATCGTCACCACAGCCTCGTCCTGACCGATGATGCGCTTATGCATTACATCTTCCATATTGAGCAGGCGGCTCGTCTCGTCATCGGCCAGCTGTACCACCGGCACGCCGATCCACATGCTGACCACCTCGGCGATGTCCTCTTTCTTAACAAGGACATCTTCCTGTTCCTGCTCGCCGCGCCACTCCGCCTCCGCCTCTTTTTCCCGGTTCTCCAGCTGTACCTCACGCTCCCGGAGCTCGGCGGCGTAGTCATATTGCTGGGTGGCCAGGGCGGCGTCCTTGTCACGCCGGACGGTCTCCAGTTGTTCTTTGACCTGCTTGAGGGTGACCGGCATCGTCCGGTGCCGTATCCGAACCCTCGATGATGCCTCATCGATGAGATCGATGGCCTTATCCGGCAGGAAGCGGTCAGGTATATAGCGGGAGGCCAGGTTAGCCGCGGAAGCCAGTGCTTCGTCGCTTATCTTCAGACGGTGGTGCTCTTCATATCTTTCTTTGATGCCGCGCAGGATCTCCATGGTATCGTCCACCGACGGCTCCTCGACCAGTACCGGCTGGAAGCGGCGCTCCAGGGCCGCGTCTCGCTCGACGTACTTGCGGAAGTCGTCCAGGGTGGTGGCGCCGATACATTGCAATTCGCCACGCGCCAGGGAGGGCTTGAGGATATTGGCAGCGTCCACAGCGCCCTCGGCGGCGCCGGCCCCGACCATGGTGTGGAACTCATCGATAAAGATGACGCAGTTGCCGGCTGTCTTTATCTCGTCAATGATTTTCTTGAGTCGCTCTTCGAACTCACCGCGGTATTTCGTACCGGCTACCAGCGAGCCCATGTCCAGAGCGATCAATCGCCTGTCTTCCAGAGTCTCGGGGATGTCCCCGGAGACGATACGGTGGGCCAGGCCTTCGACAATGGCCGTTTTACCCACGCCCGGCTCGCCGATGAGGGCGGGATTGTTCTTGGTGCGGCGACTCAGTATCTGGATAAGCCGCTCGATTTCCCGATGCCGCCCGATGACCGGATCCAGCTTGTTGGCGCGCGCGGCAGCCGTCAGGTCGATACCCAGCTGGTCCAGCGCCGGTGTGCGGCTGGTACCGCGGGAGAGCCTAGCTTTGGGGGTACCCTGTGTCAGGATATGGGCGACCTCGGTGCGGGCGCGCTCCAGAGTGATACCAAAGCTGTCCAAGACGCTGGAGGCGACGCCTTCACCTTCGCGCAACAAGCCCAGCAGGAGGTGCTCGGTGCCGATATAATTGTGGCCCATCTGTCGGGCCTCGTCGATGGCAAGCTCAATGACCTTCTTGGCACGGGGGGTTAGACCGGTTTCACCGGTGCCCGGTTTCTCACCGCGTCCGATGATAAACTCGACGGCGGAGCGTACCTTGCCAAGGCCGATGCCCAGGTTGGTAAGGACCCTGGCGGCCACGCCTTCGTCCTCCCGAACCAGACCGAGCAGAATATGCTCGGTGCCGATGTAGCTATGATTAAGGTTGCGCGCCTCTTCCTGAGCAATGGTCAGGACGCGGCGCGCCCGTTCTGAAAATTTCTCGAACCTGCTAGCCATATTCTCTTCCCGAAATACTGGTATCCCCGGAAGGACTCCGAGACCCCTCCATCCTTAAGTTTATAACAACGTTGAGCGTAAAGCAAGCAGAATTTGGATTGAAAAGTGCCCGACCGCCCGCCTTTACGCCTGGTGTTTCCATATTTAAGAGGGTGAAGCCATCCCTCAGAGCCACCAAGGCTTAATTGTATATTAGCCTCCTGGCAGTGGCATATTTTCCGCAAAGGGTCGTCCCCTCAGTATCGTCTGCGCTGGGGCGTTTCACTTCCGTGTTCGGGATGGGAACGGGTGGTGCCACCCCGCTCTAACCACCAGGAGGCAAGTCTTCAAATTCAGTCTAAATTGTTAAGGGCCGACTCAATAGCTTCATCCCAATTCTAGCATAACGCCCTATTTATGAAAAGGGGTAAACCCTTAATTTTTCATATATTAGTCCTAAATATTTCGTATATATCGAACCGACCGGATGGCTATTGTCCGAAGGAAACACTGGCCGTTGGCGCCATACCGCACTTGACAACTTTCAGTACAAATGATAGTATTTGAGGGCTTTTCCCACGGGTGTAACTTTCCCGGTGGCCCTGCTTACGCCAGTGTCCGGAACTAAAGAGGCCGCCCACCTATATGGACGTCTTTTAGCAACCTGCCCGAGTGGAAATATTCAGGCCTGCCGGCAGGTTGTTGTGAATAAAGGACGAGGTGATTACTTATGAACATCGAACTGGTCCACATCGGTTTCGGCAACATTCTGGCTATGAATCGGGCCATCGCAATAGCTTCCCCCAACTCCGCCCCCACCAAGCGTACCATTCACGAAAGCAGGAATAACGGCAAGCTCGTCGATATGACCAGCGGCCGTCGCACCAAGTCCGTTATCTTTACTGATAGCGGCCACATCATCCTAGCGGCGCTGGCCCCGGAGACCATTGCCAGCCGCCTCCAGTCCCCCCGGCCGGTCGCCGCCTCAAAAGCGGAGTCAGCCGACGGCGCCGAAGAGCCATGAACAATTCCCCCATCCTCCAACCGGCCGGCCCCATGCTCTTCGTCCTTTCCGGGCTGTCGGGGGTGGGGAAAGATACCGTCCTGAACGGTCTGCGGCGGTACCGGCTGCCGCTGGAATTCATCGTGACGGTTACCACCCGAAAGGCACGCCCCAAAGAGCGCGAAGGCGTCCACTACCATTTTGTTTCCAGCGAACACTTCCAGGAACTGATCGACGGCGACGAATTACTGGAGTGGGCCAATGTCTACGGAAATCGATACGGTATACCCCGCCAGTCGGTGCGGGAGGCCCTGTCGGCCGGCCGGGATGCCATCGTTAAAATCGATGTCCAGGGAGCGGCCACCATTAAAAAGACCGTCCCCGGGGCGGTCCTCATCTTCCTGGCCACACCATCGCTGGCGGACCTCGCCCAGCGGTTGCGCCGCCGCCGCACCGAATCGTCTGCGGACCTGGAACTGCGCCTAAAGACCGCCGGTGAAGAGATCGAAAAGCTCCATCTCTTCGACTATATTGTACTGAATCGCCGGGGCGCCTTGAACCAGGCTGTCGAGGACGTCTACGCCATCATCAAGGCGGAAAAGTGCCGCGTGGTGCCTCGGGACGTTTCGGTCTAGACTTTACTGTTCGTCATTTCACCCACACACTCAAGAGCTAAACCGTGTTTACTTCACGTATCATCGGATGAGGAGCACCTTTTCTTCTCTTGATTTTAATTGATTTTACCCCGGTGATATAATTATCAATGCAAGGTGCGTGGAAGGTGACGGCTCATGCACGAAGCATTGCTTTACGAGGGGTTGCCGGGCTCGCGGGTAGGGTGCCAGACCTGCCAGTGGCGCTGCCGGATTAACGAAGGAAAGTATGGCGCCTGCGGGATGTACCAGAACCGGGACGGCAAGCTGTACAACCTGAACTACGGCCGGGTATCCTCCGTTGCCGCCGATCCCATCGAAAAGAAGCCCCTTTTTCACTTCCATCCCGGTACACTTTGCTTTTCGCTGGGAACCCTGGGCTGTAACTTCCACTGCCGCCACTGCCAGAACTGGGAAATCTCCACCGCCGATGCCGCCTCCCTGATCAACAACTGCCGGGAGCTCCTTCCGGCGCCGTCCATCGAGCTAGCTAAAAAGTACAGTTGCCATGGGATCGCCTGGACCTACAACGAGCCGGCCATCTGGTTCGAGCACACCTTTGAATCGGCCAAACTTGCCAAAGAAGCCGGCCTCTATACCGTGTACGTTACTAACGGCTACGCCACAGAGACCGCCCTGGATACCATCGGGCCTTATCTGGACGCCTGGCGGGTTGATATCAAAGGATTCTCCGACGCCTTCTACAAGTCGCTGGCCGGGGTACCGCACTGGCGGGACATCCTGGAAGTGACGAAGCGCGCCAAGAACAAATGGAACATGCACGTCGAGGTGGTTACCAATATCATCCCTACCATGAACGACGATGATGAACAACTCGAGGTAATCGCCAACTGGATTCGAGATGAGCTGGGTGAGTTAACGCCCTGGCACGTGACCCGTTTCCATCCCATGCACCAGCTGACACACCTGCCTTCTACGCCGCTGGCGACCATTGACCGGGCCTACGAGATCGGCAGGAAGGCCGGTCTTAAATTCGTCTACGCCGGCAACGTCGTCGGCCACGAGAGCGAGAGCACCCGGTGTTATTCCTGCGGTAAAAACGTGGTCCGCCGGCTCGGCTACAACACCGAGGTGACCGGTCTGAACGGCTCGAAGTGCCGGCATTGCGGGGCGGAACTCAATTTCAGGGTTTCCAGCTCGAAGGAGGGGTAAATGATAAGAAATCCGTACGTGGCAGGTTATTTCTACCCCGGTCAGGCCGTCGAGCTCCATTCCATGCTGGCCGGACTGGTCGATGAAAAAGCGCCGAAGGAGGATGCCATCGGCCTGCTGGTGCCCCACGCCGGCTACCAGTACTCCGGGCCGGTGACCGGCGCGACCATCTCCCGGATAAAACTCAAGGATACCTTCATTATCATGGGGCCGACACATTCCGGGCGTGGCAAACCTTACAGCGTCATGGCCGAGGGAACCTGGCAGACCCCGCTCGGGAACGTCGAGGTCGATACCGAGCTGGCGCGAGCTATTATCAATCTAACCGGGTACGTAGAAGCGGACGAACTCGCCCACCTGGAGGAACATGCCGTCGAAGTGCAGCTCCCCTTTTTACAGTATTTCAAGCCGGATATCCGTATCGTACCCATTATCCTCGGCGGCGGCTCCCTCGACGTATATCAGAAGATAGGAAAGGGCATCGCCGCGGCCATCCGTAAAGTGAAACGCGAGGCGGTCATCCTGGCCAGCGGGGACATGACCCACTACGAACCACAAAAGACCGCCCAGGACAAAGACATGCAAGCGGTCGAGGCCATGCTGGCCCTGGACGAGGAAGAGCTGACGCGGCGCTATAAGGGCCTCCATATCACGATGTGCGCCTACGGTCCGGCGGCCTGCCTTATCGCCGCGGCCAAAGAGCTGGGGGCCAACGCTGCCGAGCTGGTGAAATATATGACCAGCGGCGACACCACCGGCGATTTCAGCGCCGTGGTCGGTTATGCCGGGGTCATCTTTAAGAAGGTCACGTTGCCGCCACTGGTGGAACTGGCCAAAGGAACGGTGGAGATGTACGTCAAAGAAGGGAAAACACCCCCCCCGCCGAAATCCCCGGCCCCGGAGATGAAGGAACAGGCCGGCGTCTTTGTCTCGATACACAAGCGCGGGGCGTTGCGGGGCTGCATCGGTACCTTCGAGCCACAGCAGGAGAACGTGGCCGAGGAGATCATCGCCAACGCCGTTAGCGCCGCCACACGCGATCCCCGCTTCTCGGCGATTACGGCCAGGGAGCTTCCGGAACTCGATTACAGCGTGGACGTGCTCACAAACCCGGAGCCGGTGGACGACGTTAACCAGCTTGATCCGAAGAAGTACGGCGTCATCGTCGAGTGCGGCTGGCGGCGGGGCCTGCTCCTGCCGGACCTGGAGGGTGTGGATAAGGCGGAGGAACAGATTGCGATATGCTGCCAGAAGGGGGGCATCGGGCCGGGGGAGCCGGTGCAGCTTTACCGATTCGAGGTGAAAAGGTATAAGTAAAGTTATATCATAGCGACAAAGAAGTGGAATAAGCGTCCGTTTACAAAGTTTACAAGACAAATGTTTAAAGGCCGAAATAATTGAAGAAAGTCGAGTTGAGGAATATTCACTTAAAAACTGGAGACAAGGCTGGTGATACCATCAACTTGGATTTCAAATCATGTGCTATTTTTAAAGACAAATTCACTTATACACGCGGAGAAATATTGGAGCAATCATTAGCTATTATCTCTGAATTGGATCATTTTTTTAATACTCTGGATATACAAGAACCCGCGAGCAAACCCGGTACGGATTTCATGGATAAATGGAAGTTATGGCGAGCTTATCTTAATAGAATCCCCAGTTTTAAATTAAAGACTAAGCAATTAAGGAGAGATGTCCACGAAGTTGTAAACAAAAGAGATAAATATGCACATGCGGACTTAGGTTTTACCAATAATCGACCTGAAATAACTTATAAAAAAGACCATAATATTATTACTGAACCGATTGACGATAAAGTATTAAATAAGGATTTGAATTTCTTTGAAAAAGTAAAATCGGATTTGAGAGTACTAAACATGTCTATTCAACAATTTAAAAATCGGGGCGTCTAAGAGGGGCGCCGCCCTCTCAATAAAAATCGCTAAAAGGAGGACGCCATGCCAAGTTACATATTGCTCGTCAACTGGACGGACAAGGGAATTACCAATGTTAAAGAGTCACCCCACCGCCTGGACCTGTTTAAACAATCGGTCGAGGCGGCCGGCGGAAAAGTGAACGGTTTCTATCTCACCATGGGTCGATACGACATGGTAGCCATTTGCGATTTTCCCGGTGATGATGTGGCCGCTATCGGCATCCTGAAAACGGCCAGCCGGGGCGAGGTCCGCTCGGAGACGCTGAAGGCATTCCCCGAGGACCAGTACCGGGATATTATCGGCAAGGTTTAGCAGTCTCTGATTACACCAGCCAACCGGGGGCAAGGCAGAAAATTGCCTTCCTGTTTCCTCTGGAATCTTGTATTATAGAGTAGTATGAGAAAACCGCCGGAGAAGGTCGCCGCTATCATCGTGGCAGCCGGGGAAGGTAAGAGGATGGAGGGCATTGATAAAGCCCTTGTCCCCCTCGCCGGTGAACCCTTATTGCTGCGGACCACCCGCCCCTTCCAGCAGTGCCCGGCCATCAGCCAGATCATCGTGGTGGTGAGCGGGGCGAGAGAACAGCAGTGCCGCACCCTGGTCGCCGGGCCGGACTGGTCCAAGGTAACCGATATTTGCCTCGGCGGCGACCGCCGGCAGGACTCGGTAGCGGCCGGTCTGAAACGTCTCCGGGCGTTCGATTGGGTCGTCATCCACGATGGTGCCCGACCCCTCGTCACCGTTGACCTTATCGAGCGGGGGCTGGAGGCGGCCAAAGAAACGGGCGCCGCGGCGGCGGCCGTCCCAGTGACCGATACCATCAAGGTCACCGACGCCACCGGTGTAGCCCGTCAGACGCTCCCACGTCAAAATCTAAGGGTCATCCAGACCCCGCAGGTCTTCCGGTTCGATGTCATCCAGATCGCCCACCACCAGGACACCGACGTCGTCACCGACGACGCTTCGCTGGTAGAGAGGCTCGGTCACAAGGTCAAGCTATACATGGGCTCTTACGAAAATATCAAGGTGACCACGCCCGTCGACCTGACCCTTGCCGAAATCATCCTGCGGGAACGTGGAAAATAGATGCGTATCGGCATCGGCTACGATGTCCATCCCCTCGTCCCCGGGCGGAAGCTGGTACTGGGCGGCTTAGAGATACCCTATGAAAAGGGATTGGATGGCTGGAGCGATGCCGACGTCCTGACTCATGCAGTCTGCGACGCGCTGCTGGGGGCGGCGGCGCTGGGGGATATCGGCCGGCATTTCCCGCCCGGCGACCCGGCCTACCAAGGCATCTCCAGCCTGGCCCTGCTAGCCAAGACCGCGGAGATGTTAAAGGGGAGTGGCTATCACGTCGTGAACGTCGATGCTACCGTGATAGCCGAAAAACCCAAGCTCGCCGGGTACATCGACGTCATGCGGGAGAAGCTGGCGGGGGCGCTGGGAATGAATACCGGCCGGATAAGCATTAAGGCCAGCAGCAGCAACGGGGTGGGGGCGGTGGCGCGGGGCGAAGGAATAGCGGCAATAACGGTAACATTGATAGAAGGCGGTCAAGAATGAAGATTTTCAGCACCCTTTCCGGCAAGAAAGAGGAGTTCACCCCCGCCGGCGACACCGTTAAGATGTACGTCTGCGGCGTGACACCGTACGACGACGCTCATCTCGGCCACGCCATGAGCTACATCATCTTCGATGTCGTCCGTCGTTACCTGAAATACCGCGGCTATAAACTGAAAACCGTCCAGAACGTTACCGATATCGATGACAAGATAATCAACCGGGCCAATCGCCTCAACGTACCGGCGAAAGAACTGGCCGAGAAATACGCCGCACGCTTCTCCGAGGACATGGAAGCTCTTAATATTATGCCGGCGGACATCGTCCCGCGGGCGACCGAGGAAATCCCCATGATTATCCGGGTCATCCAGGGTCTTGTCGATAACGGGACCGCCTATCCCGCCGGGGGTAGTGTCTATTTCCGCGTCAAGAAAGTGTCTGATTACGGCAAGCTGTCGCGGCGCCGCTTCGATGATATGATGACGGGGGCGAGCATCGAGCCGGGGGAAGAAAAGGAAGACCCGATGGACTTTGTCCTCTGGAAGGGCGCCAAGCCGGGCGAGCCGGCCTGGGACAGTCCCTGGGGCCCGGGGAGGCCGGGCTGGCACATCGAGTGCAGCGCCATGTCCATCCGGCACCTGGGCGAGCAAATCGATATCCACGGCGGCGGCCAGGACCTCGTTTTTCCCCATCATGAAAACGAGATAGCCCAATCGGAGGGCTTTACCGGGAAAAAGCCTTTCGTGAAATACTGGATGCATAACGGAGCCCTTCAAATGGGTGCCGAGAAGATGAGCAAGAGCCTGGGCAACCTGATAACCATCCGTGAGGCCCTGGAAAAGTACAGCGCTGACGCCCTGCGCATTTTCGTGCTCGGCTCGTACTACCGGAGCCCGCTGACCTTTTCGGAAGAGGCACTGGAGGCAGCGGAAAGAGGCGCCGAAAGACTGCGACAGGCGGCGCGAGTAGACACTGAAACCGGTCCAGGCGAAGGCATGGAGCAGTACTACCAGAGATTTACCGAGGCCATGGACGATGATTTCAATACAGCCCAGGGGATTGCCGTGCTGTTCGACCTGGCGCGGGAGGTCAATCGCATTGAAGAGGGAGGTCGGGACGCTGCGCCGGCCCGCGCGGCGCTTAAAGAGCTTGGAGGTGTGCTGGGCCTGACATTCAAAGCACCGGAGGGGCCAGCACTTGACGCCGCGCCATTTCGAGAGCTGGCGCTTTCCGTGAAGGAGAAACTCAGCGGTGTGAATCTGGATACGGTGATTCCGGAGAGTTTACCAGCCGAAGCAGATGCTATCATTGGATTATTAGTCGAGGCCCGTCAAGAGCTCCGTAAGGCCAAGCAGTTCCAGTTCGCCGACGAGATAAGGAGCGGGCTCAATGGGCTGGGCATTGCCCTGGAGGACACGCCCCGGGGCACGGTCTGGAAACGGAAGAGATAAAACCTGCCCCTCCCCGAAATCCATCCCCCTGGCCCCCTCCCTTTCCCAAAGGGTTTGCCCTAAAAAGTGTATTTTCATTGTCATCCTGAGCGAAGCGAAGGATCTCGTAGCTCTGCGAACACGAGATTCCTCAGTCGCTTTGCTTCTTCAGAATGACATTTGGGGCAAGCCTTTCCCAAAGGAAGGGGGAATGATTTTGAAAGGGGGCTGCGCCCCCTCTCGCTGACGTATTCCCGCTTTAATTCTTCTTGCCGTTTTTCAGGTAGGCAATCATCGGGTCAGTGACCAGCGGCACCACCTCCCCAATCATGTGGGGCATCAGGCTGTCCATGACCTTGGGCATAAGCTCCGGCATCTGCTCCTTCATGTAGTCGGGCATGGGAATGGCCGCCGCCACGCGTTCGAGCATCACGGGCATCACCTTGGGCATCATCATCGGTAGCAGGCGCGGGAACAGAATCGGGAACATGGGCTTCATCAGATTAAGAGCGCCCGGTATCTTACCCATCAGTCGCATCATCGGCCCCATCCCTAACGGCATGGCGTTGATAAGCTCCGGCCACATGGTGCCCATCAGCCTGGCGAAGCCTTCCGGGGTCATCAGGGCGATCATCGCCTCGAAAACGGCCCACTGCCTCTGTACCTCGGGATTGGGATCAGGGAAGTCATAGCCCAGGGCCCTGGCGGCGAACCGGGCCAGGTCCACCGTCTCCACCGGATGCCCGGTCTTCTCGGCGGTGACGCGGAACTGGAACTGGCAGCAGGGGCACAGGGCCAGCAACTTCTCGGCGCCGGTCGCCATCGCCTCTTCAAGGCGGGTCTCGCCGATATCGGCGGCCACTTCCGGATCCTTGATGAGAGTCATGACGCTGCCGCAGCAGAGCGCATTGTCCCGGCAGTGTTCCATTTCCACCATCTTGACCCCTGGGATGGCCCCGATAAGTTCACGCGGGGCGTCGTAGACCTCGGAGACACGGCCCATGTGGCAGGAATCGTGGAGGGTAACCGTCTGCTTCTCGTGGCCGTTCTTGGGGAACTTGAACTCGCCGCTTCTTATCTTCTCGGCGAGGACCTCGCTGTAGTGCTTGCACTCGATATTGTACTCGATGCCGAGCTTCCTAGCCCACTTGGGGTAATAATGCCGCCACATCATGTCGCAGGCCGGGCAGGAGGTCACTACAGTATCGACGCCGGCGTCCTTCATGTTCTGGATGTTGGCGCGCATGATTTCCTCAAAGACGTCCCAGCGGCCGGCCATGAGCATCGGTGTGCCGCAGCAGTTGTCCTTCTGGCCGAGATAGGTGAAGTCCACTCCGGCGGCGTCAAGCAGCCTGACCGAGGCCTGGGCGATGTCCGTCTCGACGTGGCTGGCAGTGCAGCCGGCGAAGTAGGCGATTTTGGCCTTGTGCCCGGGGCCGTGCTTCTCCTTGAGGTCTTCGGGGAACCAGGCGTCGCGGTCCTTACGGTAGGCCGCCCAGATATCGCCCTCTTTCCTCAGGGACTCGGCCATCATCTCGAAGGGCAGGAAAGTCATCTTCTTCTTTTCCTGGATCAGTTCACCGCGAAGCTTCATCCAGGAGGGCTCGATGGGCAGGGAAGCCGAGCAGCGCAGGTTGCAGACCTCACAGGTGGTGCAGACAATCATCGTGTCCACCATAAACTGGTCCCACTCCTCGCGGCCCTCCATGTATTCCCGCAGCCAGTACCATTTGCCGCGGGGGCTCTGGCTCTCCCAGCCGCGCCCGTAGAACTGGTCGCAACCGTCGACGCAGTAGCCGCACTGGGAGCAGCCGTAGGCGTACCAGGCGACATCGGCGGGGATGCCGCGGACGGGTTTATCCGGGCGCTCCCCGAGGCGGGTGACGACACTGTTGCCCAGCGGCCTGATAAGGGGCTCGAAAGTGCGGGCTACGGACATCAAGGTGTTGATTATACCACCGGCGATAACCTTGCCGGGGTTAAGCACGCCGCGGGGATCTATCTTGGCTTTAAAGGCTTTCAGCCGCTTAACTTTATCTTTACCGAGAACGCGGTCCGCCTGGCCGGCGAAATAAAGACCTGTCGAATACGGACGCCCGCCGTACTTTTCGGCGATTTTCATGATAGTCAGCGTCAGGCCGAAGACGAAGTTATATCTGAACTTGCGCTGGTCGCTGGGGATAAAGCCCAGAATGACTACTTCCGGCTGGCCGTCGCGGCCTTGACGGATGGCCACGCCCTCTTTGACAACGGGCTGGTCCACCTTGCCCTCAATCTCTTCCATTACTCTGCCAAGGCTGGAGAGGGGCACCACGACCTCGGCGGGTACCAGGCTGGGACCGAGCCTTTTGACGAGCATTATCTTGAAACGCTTGTCCCACTCGTGGCGGGCGATTTCGTCGCTGAGCAACTGCCCGCCGCAGGAAGACATTATGGCCGGCAGCGCGCCCATGACGGCCTCGAGGTCTTTCTTGCGGAAGGCGATGGTGGTGATATAGGAGTCCGGCAACGTCACCCGCTCTTCGGCCGGGAGGCCCAGGTGCTCCCGGAGGGGGGCCTCGTTCTTGAGCTCGGCCATGCGGGGATTAATGAAGACCAGCGACCATATCGGGAGTTTTTGCTCGATTATCTTCTCGACGCCGCGCTGGAGGCTGTCCGCGCTGGTACAGGCAATGGCGGCGACTTCCAGGTCTTCCAACGGCTGAACGCGTATGGTTACCTCGCTGATGAGGCCGGTAATGCCCCCGGCGCTATCGATGACGTCGAGCTCATCGCCGCGGAACTCGCGAACCTCACCGTTTGGGAGGACCACTCTGGCGCTGACAACGTTGTCGCGGAACCAGCCGGCCTCGAAGGAGCCGATGCCGGCGCCACCCTGGGCCAGCCAGCCGCCGACTGTCGCCGAAGGATAGCTGGAAGGGTAAAGCCGCAGGGTGAGGCCTTTTTTCATGAGCGCCTGGTCCAGCCTCTCCCAGACGACGCCCGCCTGTACCGTCACGGTGAGACCACTGGCGTCGATGTCCTTGACCTTGTTCATCCGCCAGAAGTCCACCACGACGCCCTTTTTTACCGGCAGGACGCCACCGTAACCGGAAGAAGCTTTACCGCGAGGAGTCAATGGTACACTATTTTCCGCCGCCCAGCGGACCAACGTGACGAGTTCATCTTCGTTTTTCGGCTGCACGATTGCATCCGGCAGCGTTTTACCGACGACGGGCCGGATAATGCCCGGCAGAGTGGCGATATCATGCCCGTAGAGCTTCCTTTCCACCCGGCGTGTCGATACGCGGTGCCCGAATTGCTGCGTGAGGAAATTTTCGTGTTTTTTGTCCATTCTTTATTGTCTCCAATCTTAAAGGAACTTGTCTGCCAGCTCCCGGTTCCTGGCTACCTGATCGAGAAGGATGCCGTGAACGATGTCACAGGCATCGGTAATCCGTGGATTGGTCAAGCTATAATAAACGTTGACACCATTCCGGCGGGCCGTGACGATACCCTTGTTCCGCAGCACGGCCAGGTGCCGCGAAATGAGCGCCTGCGGCGCGTCCAGGTCCGCCACCAGGTCCCCTACCGATTTCTCGCCTTCGCGGAGTTCGCTGATAATCATCAGCCGCTTCGGATCGGCGAAAGTCTTGCACATTTCAGCCTTTAATCTAAAAAGCTCTTCATCATATTTTGCTGCCATTCATTCCTCACCAATTATATTAATATATTCATATATATGTATGTCCATTTATAGGATAACACCGGCCGGGGAGTTTGTCAACAAAAAGGGGTTAATATTAACCCTGGCTGGTTTTTAAACCTCTCCCTTTTGTCCCCTCTTGAACAAATGACGATTCGGGGATCTTACACGTAGCCGTTCAAGAGGGGTACAGGAGATGTTCACAGAAAAGTGTCCGAAATAAAAAGCACCAAATCTCCTCAGAGTTACGGCCGACGCGGGAAGAGTTCCACTTGCCCAGACATCGCTGTATATATCCCTCTATCAATTGATTGTCCTGATGCTCCGGCAGGTGGTATCATGGACGGCGAGGAGGTGTACCCTGGATATCCGATTGGGATTCATGGGCGCCGCCAGAAACGTGACCGGGTCACGTTACCTGGTGGAAGCGAACGGCAGAAAGATTCTGGTGGACTGCGGCCTTTACCAGGAAAGGCGATTTCAGTACCGCAACTGGGAACCTTCCCGTGTCCCGCCCGGCGAGATTTCCGCCGTGCTGCTGACCCACGCTCATCTGGACCATTGCGGCCTGCTCCCCAAGCTGGTCAGGGAAGGCTTTCGGGGTCGTGTTATCTGCACGCCGGCCACGGCCGATATCACACAGATCATCCTTCTCGATTCCGCCAAGATCCAGGAAGAAGACGCTGCATACAAGAAGAAACGCCACTTGAGGGAAGGCCGGCAGGGCCCCTACCCGGAAATCCCGCTTTATACCGTCGCAGATGCCGAGGCGGTGATACCCCTTTTCGATCCGACCGACTACGATGAGCCGGTAGCCCTCGGGGAGGGCATCGAGGCCACCTTTTACGATGCCGGCCACGTGCTCGGCTCGTCCATGATCCGGCTGGTCATCAGCCAGGGGGAGCAAAAGCGGAGTATCATCTTTTCCGGGGACATCGGGCGCTGGGACCGCCCGATACTGGAGGACCCCAGAGTTTTCCGCAAGACGGACTACATCGTCATGGAGTCCACCTATGGCGACCGGGAACACCGGGGCACCGGAGAGATAGACACGGAGCTGGAAGAAATTATCAAGGAGGCTATCGCCGCCGGCGGTAATATCATCGTTCCCAGCTTCGCTCTCCAGCGCACCCAGGAAATCCTTTATTACCTCAACGTCCTCCGCATTGAAGACCGCATTCCCGATTTGCCGGTTTACCTGGACAGCCCGATGGCCATCCGGATCACCGAGGTCTTCAAGCGGCACTCTGAACTCTTCGATCGCGAGATGAAAGACCTGCTGCGCCGCAATCTCTCCCCCTTCGATTTTCCCGGTCTGAAAATGGTGCAGACTGTTGATGAGTCAAAGTCGTTGAACAATGTTAAGGGAACCGCTATGATTATCGCCGGTTCCGGGATGTGCACCGGAGGACGCATCAAACACCACCTGGTGAATAATATCTCGCGGCCGGAATGTACCATCATGTTCACCGGCTACCAGGCGGAGGGAACATTGGGAAGGCGTATCATCGACGGGGCCAGGAGCGTCAGGATTCACGGCCAGCCGCGGGCCGTCCGGGCCAGGATAACGCAAATACAGGGTTTTTCCGCCCACGCCGACCGGGACGGTCTGATACGCTGGCTCTCCAAGCTCACTACCGAACCGAGGCGTATCTTCGTCACCCATGGCGAAAAGCGGGCCGCCGAGTCTTTCAGCCGGTACCTCCGGGAGAAGACCGGCTGTGAAACGACCGTTCCGGCCTACCGGTCACGGGTCAGGCTTGATTGATTTGAACGACTTTATCGAATAACTTTGGAGACGGCCATGAACAACAATATGTACGAGATTAACCAACTGGAGAAGGAAGAGTCGTGGCGGATGTTCCGCATTATCGGGGAGCTGGTGGAGGGGTTCGACAGCCTGGGGGATATCGCGCCGGCGGTGACCATATACGGGTCGGCGCGGCTTAAACCGGAAACGCCCCTTTACGCACAAGCCGAAGAAATCGCTTACCGCCTGGGCAAGGCCGGCTTCACCATCATGACCGGCGGCGGCCCCGGGGTAATGGAGGCCGCCAACAAGGGGGCGCGCCGGGCGGGCGTTAAATCGGTGGGACTGAACATCCAGCTCCCCGAGGAGCAGGCGTGCAACGTGTACGCGGACAGGTCGATAACCTTTCACCACTTCTTTGTCCGTAAGGTCATGCTGGTGAAATACGCCACCGCCTTCGTCATTATGCCGGGCGGGCTGGGCACCCTCGACGAGGTCACCGAGGTGCTGACGTTGATACAGACACAGAAGATCAAGCCTTTCCCGGTAATATTGTTCTCCAGCGATTACTGGGGCGGCTTTCTCGACTGGCTGCGGGAGACGGTGCTGACCTCCGGCGCTATCTCCGAGGAAGACTTCGACCTGTTGCGTGTCTCCGATACCCCGGAAGAAGTCGTCGACGCTGTCGAGAAGTGGTACCACAAGCAGCAGGTCGTCGGCAGGAAGGCCTTGCAGAAGTAGTCAAGCTAACCGCTTAGTGGCAAGCATTTTGAATAATTAGAGAGATTTCTAAACACATTCGTTAGTTTTTCAATTTCCTTCACTCCCCTGACACTGCCTTCTCGTTCTGACCGGTATAAGCAAGTTTGACATATTATATATTTATTACTATTCTTAACTTAATTATATTATTTATTTATCTATATTATCAATTTATCGGCCTTGTCGGTTGTATATCAAGAGTGTTGAATAAACCCGCAGTAATTCTCCGCCAGTACCTGACGCTCGCGGTGGAGGTGATGCCTTGGACGAATTGAACGAGGTCATCAAGAAGTTCCAGAAGGAGCTGAACGGCGGCACTTCGGCCCTCGTCCTCCTCAAGGTCCTGGATGACGCCGAAAGCCCGATGTACGGCTATCAGATTGCCAAGCTCATCGAGGGCCGGACCGCCGACGTCGATATCATGAAACAGGGCGCTTTGTATCCTGTTTTGCGTTCCCTGGAAAGCACCGGCCTGCTCGAAAGTGAGGTGGAGCCGTCAGTTACCGGGCCTCCCCGGCGCTATTACCGGATAACCGAATCCGGCCGTGCCGCCCTCGCCAGATGGGCGGAAATCTGGTGGCAGACCAAGGGCTTCGTGGACGCCGTCCTAAGAGGAGGGGAAAATGATTAGCAGCATCGAGCAATACCTTGCCGAACTAAAAAAAGCGCTTTCCGGCAGCGACCGGGCGACCATCCAAGATGCTCTGTCTGACGCCGAAGAATACCTGAGGACGGCTTTGGACAGCGCCTCGGAGGCTGACCCGAGCCAACCGCCCAAGGCTACTTTGGAGGATATTGTGGCCAAATACGGTTCCCCCACCGAAGTGGCCGCCGCCTATCGTGATATCGAAGCCCGCACCCCTCCCGCTTTCACCCGCTCAGTCTATAAGGACATCGAACCACCGGAACTAACTACATCGGTCCCGGCCCCGATTGATACCCGGCCATTCTATCTGAAATTCTTCGGCGTCTTCGCCGAACCGAGGGCCTGGGCCTCGCTCCTCTACCTCCTTTTCGCCTTGGCCACGGGCATCATCTATTTCACCTGGGCCGTTACCGGTCTTTCGATTTCGATTGGCTTCCTGGTACTTATAATCGGCATACCCTTTTTCTTCCTATTCCTGCTCTCAGTACGCGGCATTGCCCTAGTGGAAGGCCGCCTCGTGGAAGCCCTGCTCGGCGTCAGGATGCCGCGCCGCTCGCTGTTTACGCGGCGGGATCTGGGATTCTGGCAGAAGCTCAGAGGCCTGTTTACCCAACGACATACCTGGACAGCCATGCTCTACATGATCTTCCAGATGCCGCTGGGTATTATCTATTTCACGGTTATCATCACCCTTATCGCCGTTTCTCTTTGGGGCATTGTGATGCCCATTCTACAGCTCGGTTTTGACATCCCCTTCGGCCAGGGAAATTACGTCTATTACTACCTGGCCGGCTGGGTAATGCCTCTAACGATAATCGGTGGTATCCTGCTGTTTACGGCCACGATGCACCTAGCTAAGGCTGCCGGCAGGCTGCACGGCGCCCTGGCTAAAATCATGCTCGTGCGGGAATAGGAGTGAAAATCCGGGAGGACAACATGATAAGAGGCATATTTGCCATCGGGCTTACGCTAATGCTGATAAGCGGCATCCTACTGACGGGGTGTGCGGCAGTGGTTGAAAAGACCGCCGGCCCGGCGGTAACCAGGGAATATGACTTTACCGGCTTCGATACTATCGATATCGGGTATGCTTTCAAACTTGAGGTAACCCCTTCGGACACATACAGTGTTTCTATTGTTGCCAATGAGAGTGACTTCGAACACATCAAGGTCACCTTGACGGGCAATAAACTGGAAATCGGTATGAACAAACTGTTTTTTCACTTCCCCCGGAGCCCGAAAGCAATAATCACTATGCCCGAACTACGTGGGCTACATATGTCCGGAGCCAGCGAAGGTGTTGTCACGGGATTCAAATCCTCGAATGATTTCGATCTGTCGCTTTCCGGGGCCAGCGAGCTCGAAATGGACTTAGAAACGGGTGCCTTTGATGGCGAACTATCGGGGGCAAGCGAGCTTGCGGGCAGACTGACTGTGGCAAGCTCGAACTTCGAACTATCCGGGGCTAGCGAGATTGAGCTTGAGGGCTCCGGTGGAGATACGAGACTCGATTTTTCCGGCGCCAGCGAGGCCGACCTGGAATACTTCACCGTAAACGATGCTGAAATCCACTTCAGCGGTGCCAGTGAGGCCAGCCTGGAGATCAACGGTAGACTGGACGTCGAGCTAAGTGGCGCCTCTACTTTGCGTTACAGTGGGAATCCTACGCTGGGCGACACGGATATCTCCGGTGGATCGTCGTTGAAACGTCGATAAGGTCCTAGTAGTACTCAATTTCCGTGTCCTTGAGAAACTGAAGGACATTGATCACATTCTCGACTTCCTGCCAGCCGCGTCTGCCCTTCTTATGGTGGGCGTTTTGCAGCGTGGTGATGAGCCAGCCTGGACGGTCAGACATGAACTTTTTAAAGTCTTCCTGAATGACCGGCCAGATATCGATTATCTTCCTATGCTCGCCTTCTTTCATATCATTCCCTCCAGAGAAGCGTTATTGGCGTGGCGAAATTCGGCCTGGAGATCCGGTTTACTTCCGAGGCTGATTCTTCCAGGCCTGGGCCGCGGCGACGAGCTCCCGGGCGGCGTTGAGGGAGGCGGCGGTATAAGCCGGCCCGGCGATCATCACGGCGAGCTCGTTGAGGCGGGCTTCGCCTTCGAGGACGGCGATGGTACTGGTGGTGCGGGCGCCCGAGGTTTGTTTCGTGACGCTGAAATGAGCGTCACCAAAAACGGCGATCTGCGGTAGGTGGGTCACACAGATGACCTGGTGACGGCGGGCCAGGTTCCAGAGCTTGCGGCCGATTACCTCGCCGCTGCGGCCCCCCACCCCGATATCAATCTCATCGAAAATAAGCACCGGGACGGTATCCGCCCCGGCCAGGGCGGTCTTCAAAGCCAGCATGAAGCGCGAGAGCTCTCCGGTCGAAGCGATCTTATTCAGGGGCTTGGCCGGCTCACCGGGATTGGTCGAAGCCATAAAGACAACATCATCGACACCGCTGCTTCGGTAGTGATAGCTATCACCGTCAGGCAAGGGGAGCCCCTCCGGTTCAGGCTTACGGACAACGGTGGCAGAAAAATCTACCTGAGCCATGCCCAGATCAGCCAGCTCTTTTTTCACAGCAGAAGTGAGTTTTTCGGCTCCAGTCCGGCGTTTGTCGGAGAGCCGGGCGGCCAGGGCGCCCAGATTTTGGCGCATCTGCTCCCTTTCAGCAATTAACTGTTCGCGCCGCTCCCCGGAAGAGGTCAGCCCGCTCAATTCTGCGTCGGCCTTTTCCAGATAGGCCAGCACCGCCTCGATGGAGCCACCGTACTTCCTTTTCATACCTCTGATGAGTTCCAGCCGGTTCTGCACCTCCTCGATGCGCTGCGGGTCGTAGCTGAGATTCTCGCCGTAGGAGCGCACCTCCCGGGCCAGCTCCTCCAGCCCAATCAAAGTCTCCTCCAGGTAGCCAAGCTTCCCCCCAAGGGAGGGATCTGTTTCGACCACTCCCCTCAGCACGGGAAGAGCTTCATTTATGCTGTCCACCGCCGATGACGCCGCGCCGGCGCTGTCATCGCCATAGATGGAATGATAAATCTGATAAGATGATGCCTTCAGCTTCTCCGCGGCAGCCAGCCGGGCCAGTTCTTTCTCCAGAGCATCGTCCTCACCCAACGCTGGCTCCGCTCGCCGGATTTCGTCCACCTGAAAGCCGAGGAGTTCGATCTGCCGGGCGATTTCCTGCTCGCTACGGGAAAGCGCCTCGATTTCGCGTTCGACACGATGCAGTTCGGCCGCCCCGGCCGCAAAATCCTGCCGCAATTCACCGGTGCGGGCAAAAGCATCGAGGAAGTCCAGGTGGTGCTCTTCGTGCAGCAGGGAAAGATGCTGGCTTTGCCCGTGGATGTCCACTAGGGCGGCGCCGATGTCCCGCAGCAGCGAGCGCGGCACCGCCTGCCGGTTAATCCGCGGCGTGGTGCGGCCCTGCCGTGGGAAATCGCCGGTGAACACGAGGGTGTCTTCTTCACCGGCCAGGCCTTTTTCGGCCAGTAATTCCGGTAGCGGTTTTTTACTCCCAAGGCCGGAGAAACGGAAAACGCCTTCAATCCAGGCACCTTCTGACCCATGACGAATATCTTCCGGCCGGACCTGGCCGGTGAGTAATGCCTCGACCGCGTCAACCACCAGAGACTTACCGGCGCCAGTCTCCCCGGTAATCACGTTCAGTCCGTGGCCCGGCCGCCAGGTTATCTCTTCGATGATACCGAAATCCCTGACCGTCAACTCATCCAGCAAGTCCCGCGTTCCTTTCCAGTCTATTTCGATTCTTCTTCAGCAATATCCAGGTTCATAGGTATTTGTTGTGAAGGTATGCCCAGCGCCTTCTTCATGTCGCCGGCGTTGCGGGGCGCCCAGGCCTTCCAGTGGTTATTGAAGAAGGCAAAGAGAAGTTCCGCCCCGGCGGCGGCAGTTTTTACCTTTTCCGAAAGCTGGGCAATCTCATCCGGTGAATAAAGATAGCGGTAGCGGGTCTCGTTGTCACCCGTCCACCAGTCGGCGGCGTTACGACCGTGGAAACGGAAATAGGCCAGAGAAGAAGTTACCGGCAGCTCAACGGCAACGGATGTGCTGAACTTGGGCTCGTCAATCTGCACCCAGGCGATATTGTTTTGTCGGAGGAAGTCCGCCGTGCGGTCATCATCGCTCCAGGAGCGCTGCCGCAGCTCAACCGCCAGGGGATATTCCCCGAACGCCCGGGCAACCGCCGCCAGTATCCGGCGCCCCGTTTCGTCGTTCTTGAAGCTGGGCGGGAACTGTGCCAGCAGGGCGCCCAGCTTGCCGGATCCGGCCAGAGGCTCCAGGCTGCGGCGGAAAAGATCGACATCCGCTGCCGCAATAATAGCCTCTTCACCGGTGGCCGCCTCAAACATCTTGGGGTGGGTGAACTTCTGCCACAGCTTGACGGAGAAAAGGAATCCCGGCGGAACGCGGCGCGCCCAGCTATGCGCGATCCCGAAGTCCGGTGGACGGTAGAAAGAGCTGTTGACCTCTACGGTGTTAAAGTACTGGCTGTAGAACTCCAGCTCGTCGATTTTGCCGGTCGGGTAAAAGCTGCCCTTCCAGGTTCCTTCGCCTTTGGGGTAAGACCACCCGGACGTTCCGATATATATACCCTGGCCAGGGAGCATGAGCTTCCTCCAGGGTAATTATACGAAAATACGGCGAACTTTTACACCGCCATGGATATGTCATTCTGAGGCGCCAGCCGAAGAATCTCGGCGTGGGGCGGTGATTATACTAGCCCCTGCTCCGGCCGATATCCTTCGCTTCGCTCAGGATGACAACGAATAACCGCTAGACCAAGTGGCCGAGTTTGGCCCCGTCGGCGATGGCGTTATAGATGAGGCCGGGCTCGGCGCAGGAGCCGACGACGTGGGTCTCCGCGACCCTGCCCTCTAGGTCTTTAGCAATGGCGGTGTTCGGTAAAAGCGGCAGGGTCACCACGATGGAATCCGTTTCGAGGATTTTTCTTTCGCCATCGGCGGTGGTAATAACCAGGCCTTTATCGTTGACCTCTTCATACGTGACCCCGGCGTAAGCGGGAATATCCCTTCTCTCCAGCCAGGGCATGAAACGAAAAAGGTCCTCTTTAGTAATCCCTTCCCCCAGTTCCGGGCCCGATTCCACGATGGTCACCTGCCGGCCGCGCTTGAAAAGGAACTCGCTGAGCTCACAGCCCTGGATATTACCACCCACGATAACGACCTTTTTCCCGACGGGCATCCAGATTTTCGTCAGGCGTTCCAGCATCTTGGGGCCGAAGAACCTCAGGTAGAACTTGAGCTGCTTGTGAAGCTGCGCCCCGGCGATGACTTTCTTACTCCCGATTCCCGGGATGTCCAGCTTATTGTGCACGGCCCCGGCCGCCAGAACAAGAGTGTCGGGCTTGAAGGTGCCTATCTCAGCGGGGCCAACCGTCTTCCCGGTGACGACCTCGACACCCCCTTTTTGCAATTGAGTCTTGAAATAGCCGATTAGATTCAAGAGTTCGTCCAGGTCCAGCTCTTTGACCATGGCCGCCAGGGGTATCAATCCGCCCGTTCGATGGCCCTGCTCGTAAAGCCTCACCTGATGCCCCCGCCGGGCGGCCACCCGGGCGGCCTCCATTCCGGAAGGGCCCGCCCCGACCACCATGACCTTTTTCTTTTTATCAGCGGGCTTGAGGGCATATTCCCGCTCCCGGCTGAGAGAAGCGTTCACCTGGCACTGGAGGAGCTGGTTTTTATTGCGCACATCGATGCAGGTGAGGCAGCCGGTGCACGGCCGGATGTCTTCCAGCCTGCCCTCGGTGACCTTTCTAGGGAGCTCCGGGTCCGCCAGCAGCCGCCGCGTCATGCCGACGAAGTCCAACTTACCCTCCCGCAGGAACTGCTCGCCCAGGAAGGGATCAAGACGGCAGGCGGCGAAAACCGGCACCGGGACGACTTTCTTGACCGCCTCGGTGAGGGGGATAAAGGCGCCCTTTCCCTGGCGGCTCCAGTCCAATCCTGCCGGCAGGTGTTCCGGGGGCTCGGGATAGAACATCTTCTCCGGCTGAATGAGCCCGTCCCGGTGGTGATAGCTGTGGGCCCGGCACTGGATGGCGTCAGCGCCGGCTTCGGCCAGAAACCTGGCGAACTGGACACCCTCCTCGATAGTGGTGGCCTTGGGGTGGCCGTACTCGACGATGTTAATGAGGCAGGTGACCGGATAATTACTGCCGAGACGCTTTTTAATCTCCCGGACGATATCGCACATGAAGCGGGCGCGGTTCTCCAGTGAGCCGCCGTACTCATCGTCGCGCTTGTTCCAGATACGTGAGAAAAAGGTGTTTATCTGGTGGCAGGTGCCGCCGTTGACCTCGACGCCGTCGTAGCCGGCCTTGGCGGCGCGCTCGGCCGCCTTCGCCCAGATATCGACGTACTCCTTGACCTCCTGGTTGCTCATCGCCCGGGGGATGGCAAAGGCCGGCCCGGGCAACTCTTCCTGGGTCATCGCCGAGGCCGCCTTGGTATCCCGCTTGGGCAACAGTCCGGTCGGATTCCAGGGGCCGGCGTGCTGGAACTGAATGAAGGCCGGACAGCCCTGGTTGTGAATAACCTTAACCAGCTCGGCGTAGCTGGGGATGTATTTATCGTCATCGAGGTGGAACTGTACGGGCGGGTGCTGCACGCCCAGGGGGTACTCAACACCGCAGGACTCGGTGATAAGCAGGCCTACGCCGCCGGCGGCCATCGTCTCGTAATAGGCCAGGGCGCGGTCACCCACATAACCGCTCGGCTCGATGAACGACGTACCGTTGGCGGTCTTGATAATGCGGTTCCGGGTGCGCACTCTCCCGATATTACCCGGCTCCAAGAGCCTTTGAAATTTATTGTCACTCATAATTCACCTCGCCAAGCAATGTCATTCTGAGGCGCAGCCGAAGAATCTCGGGGTGGGGAAAAAGGGTCAATGCCCCTTCTCCAGAAATTCTTCCACGTAGCGCATCGCCGGTTCGAGGGTATCTATCGATTTCTGGAGCAACTCGCGCTCGTCGGGGGCTAGCTCCCACTCCAGAATATCCCGTACACCCGCTTTACCCAGGACTACCGGTACCGACATGCTCATATTGTTCACACCGTACTCGCCGTCGAGGACAACGGAGCAAGGGTACACCCTGGCAGCGCCCCTGGCGATGGCCCGGCAGAGGGCCGCCAGCCCGATCGCCGTAGTCCAGGCGGCGGTGCGTCCCGTGGCCAACCTCTGCTCTTCCAGGCTGGCCAGAATCTCTGCAATCTGCTCCCGTATCTTCTTCTTGACGTCTTCACCAACGGCAACCGGCCGACCGTCAAGCCGCACTGAGCTGAACAATGGCACCTGACTGTTGCCGTGCTCGCCGATGACGAAGGCCTCGACACGGCTGGTCTTTACGTTCAACTCCCTGGCCATCAGGGCCCGGAAGCGAATGGAATCGTTGGCCGAGTAGCCGATAAGCTGGTGACGGTCCAGGCCGGAGCACCGGTACATGGCGTAGTTGAGGGGGCAGACCGGATTGCTGGCCGTGATAACCGCGGCCTGCGGGCAATGCCGTCGGATATTGGCACAGACACTCTTGATGATTGGCAGGTTCTGGGAGAGGAACTCCAGGCGTGACTTCACCGCGCCGGCCACGCCCACGCCGGCCGCGCTGATGACGATATCCGAATCCTTCATATCGGCGTCGGCCCCGGCCCGGACCAGCACGTCCTGGTGGCTGACGGCCGCGGTAAGATCATCGACGTACTGGCGGAGGACATCGGGACGCGGGGTATCAATCATGACGATCTCATCAGCCAATTCCTGAACAGCTATGTAAAAAGCGGCCGCTGACCCGATGTTCCCGGAGGCCCCGATGATGGTTACTTTCATTGTTACTCCCCACCAGATCTCCTCTCCCCTGGTGGGAGAGGAGTAAGGTGAGGGGGACTACGTGATTTCCACCCTCACCCTGCCCTCTCCCATCGAGGGAGAGGGTTTCTTCCAATAGCAAGGCCCGTCAACGAGGATTCCAGAGTAAATCTATTGCCGGGCTTTACATTTATCCTATTCCGCGGGTAGTAGCGGGGCGTAGACACCCGCCTTGAGGATGGAAAACCTCAGGGCAACCCCACCGATAATCGCACTTATCCCTGCGGCCAGCAACACCCCAACAGCCGACGGAGCGGCGAAGAGCAAGGCTACCGGAACAACGATACCAAGCAGGACAACTCCAATCCAGAAGACCGGGGCGACTTCACCCCGGACCATCCGCGAAACCGAATCCCGCGCGGCGGAGCTCTCGTAGGTGGCTACCCAGATAAATATGGCCAGGAATATGGCGTAGCCCACCACGACAAAACGCATCACGGCAGCGACACTGGCCCCGAGGGTGGCGTCACCCGCGCTGATCAACAGCAGGACGGACATTCCGCCGACGAGCCCGGCGATGACGAACAGCATCGGGATAATAGCCGAGTTCCATAGCCTGACGGCGCCAACGTAGCCCACGACGAAGCCGGTGTATATCGCCACCCCAAAGGCCATAATACCGGCGAGCACCATAAACACCGTCTCGGCGGCCGTCCCGGCCGCCCAGTAAGAAAGAGCCAGCTGTATCGCGGCAGCGCCAATAAACAGGATGATCAACATAAAGCCGCGGGTTATCCAGGAAGTCTTCGGCTTTAGCAGCATCCGCCAGAACCTCATCGGCTTGGTGAGGTGCGCCATGTCAATAAGCCCGGTTACCATGGCAAAAAGCCAGGCGATGAACATACCCAGCAGATTATCGAAGTACAACGAGGCCAGGTACAGACCGCCGCTGATGCCCCCGAAGAAGAAAGCAAAGGCAATCAATATCCCGTGCCCCTCGATCCAGTCCGCCTGGGGGGTGTATTTTACCATAAATTCATACGGTTTTGTCTGACCCATTTCCTTATGTCTCCCCTTAATTTCTCGATCAGTCAATGTAGGAAATCGACGGTTCGGTACCGAATTCCGGATGGAAAGGATGGGCGTGCTTTTCCTTGATGATACGGTTAATTTCACTGTTGGGGTCATCCAGGTCGCCGAAGTGTATCGCCTTGGTCGGGCAGCTGATGACGCAGGCCGGCGTGGCTTCCCGATCGACGCCGGGGGTCAGCCCCAGAGCCAAGCCGGAGTCAATCCTTTCCTTGCAGAAGACGCACTTCTGGACCACACCGGGGACGTGAGGGTACAGCTCCTTGCCGATCTCCTCGTGCGGGGTCAGTCCCTGCCCGGGGAAGTACTCGGCGTTTTCGTCCTCGTACATAGTCCGCATCTGGTAGGGGCAGGCGACCATGCAGTAGCGGCAGCCGACGCACTTTTGATCGTCGATCCAGACGATGCCGTCCTCCCGCTGCTGGGTAGCCCCGGTGGGACAGACCTTAACGCAGGCCGGGTCGGCACACTGATTGCAGCGTACGTTGTAGATGAGCTTGGTGACGGTAGGGTATTTGCCGCTCTCGCCGATCAGGACGCGGTTCCAGAAGATATTGGGCGGCAGAAAGTGCTCCGCCTTGCAGGCAAGAACGCATTCATAGCAGCCGATGCACCTCTTCTGCTCTATTGCCATTCCCCATTTCACAGTTTGTCACCTCCCGCTCCATCAAATTCTACTCTACGGTCAATTTTATAGACCTTGACGGTACTGGCGGTTTCCTGGCTCCAGCATACCGGGCAGGCGTGCTTGAAGTCGGATTCCAGCAGGATGTTGAAGTTGGTACCCTTACCATAGGCAATGGGCGCACCCTTGGCCCAGGCGCCCGAGCACGCGGATATGGCTACCGTCTTTGGGTGCTGGCCCTGCATCGTCTTGAGGGTGCCGGTAGTCTTCCGTCCGTAGGGCGACTCAAGACAGATAAGGTCGCCGTCCTTCAGTCCCTTCTTTTTTGCGGTGTCCACGTTCATGGTGATGTTGTAGGTGTACGGATTGAGCCGGCTAACCTCGTCGAGCCAGGGCATTTCCATGGTGTAGGTACCGTTGTGCAGAATATCGCGATAGGAAAAGCTGTATAGGTCATACTCATCAGTAATTTCCTTACCTACCTGTGGATGGAAGTAACTGATGAGCGGGGTAAACTGCTCCCAATCAAGCTCTATCCCTGCCTTCTCGGCATTCTTCATAACATCTTCCTTGATCTCGGCGATGTGCTCCATATAGATGGGTATTCTGACATCGACGTACCAGCGCCAGTAAGCCTCCTTAACACGCTTAGGCCAATCAACGGAGCCGTGCTCCGAGACGTACTCCAGACCATGCTCTTCGCCGAAGTAGAACTTGAAGGCGCGATCCACCAAATCAGCATAAGTGATCTTCTCACCGGGCTTTATCAGTGGGACAACCTTCTTCGGGTCAATGTCTTTCAGACCCCTGATACTGTGCAGGTCGCCACCGATAAGTGCCTCGCCTCCGAAGCTGGTGAAATAGACATTGTAATAGTTATTCATTTCTTCTCTCATGTCTATTCTGTCAGCCAGATCCCAGAGGACCTCCAGCTTGTTCCGCCGCTCGTAGGCCGGTTGAACAACGGGCTGGCGTATCGGAAAGCTCCAGCCCTCCATACCTATCGGGTGGTTGAAGAAGGGGCCATGCGTTCCAAAAAGACAGTAAGCCTCCAGGGGATGGCAATCAGGAAGCACGATATCGGCAAAGCCTTCGCAGAACTCATTGGGCAGAATATTAAAAGATACAATAAAGGGTATTTTCTTAAAGAAATCCGCGATAATTTCACGGTTCTGGGAGCTGCGGACCATGTTGGAGCCGAAGATCATGGCCATCTCTATCTCGTAGGGCCGTCCCAGCTTGTCCCAGTATTTATCGAAGTCAGAGGTCATCGGGTGGGGAGAGAAAGAGGCCGTCGGCGTTAACTCCTTCATGATAAAGGTATTTGGTACTTCGGGCTTCTCTATCGGCCAGGGTCTATGCTCCATGAAGGTCCCCGCCGTGAGCATGCCGTCTTTACAGGGGTAAGGTTTAACCGTGAACCTGCCCGTATCCGGATATCCGCCGACGTAGGCGGGCCACCCGAGAGTACCGCCGGGGACGTCCATAGCGCCGACGATGGCGTTAAGCAGGCACATGGCGCAGTAACTCTGCGCCGAATTGGTATGCCCCTGTCCGCCACGGAACATGACGGCCGCCACCGGCCGGAGGGGAAGCTCTTCTCCTTCAATTTCAATAGTGGCACCGATCATGGCCGCGTCGGCCCATTCCTTGGCAATACGGCGGACAGTGGCGGCTGGTATGGTGCTTTCTTCTTCGGCCGCTTCCGGCGTGTACTGCTTCACATGGTTCTTAACCAGCCGAAACGAGGGGTGACACTTGACGCCGTTTACCTCGTATTCGCCGAGAATGGCATATTCACCGATAGTAGGATCGTTAAAGACCTTGGCTTTCACGTCCTTGGCATCCCATACCAGCGGTTTGTCCGTCTCTTTATCGCGGACATATCTCCCGTCCGGTCCGATGAGGTAGGGACCATTGGTCTTCCATTTAATGAATTCGGCATCGTAGACGTTCAGCTCGTTCAGGATGATATTGACCATGGCCAGGGCAACGATCCCATCGGTACCCGGCAGGATGGGTATCCATTCGGTGGCCTTGCCGCCCCCGAAGTTACAGATGGGATCAAAGACAACGTTCTTCATGCCCCTGGCCCGGGCATCCGCCGAAAGCCTCATATTGAAGCCCATGGAGTGCCCCGAGGCAGTTCCTTTATTAGAACCCATCTGAATGGCGTAGTTACAGTACTTGTAGTCGGGCACGATAGACCACGAGGCATGGTAAAGACCGGCGCCCATATGAGACCCGCTACCGCAGTGAAGTCCGCCACCGCCGACATGCCAGTTCTTGGTGCCGAAGACCGCCCCGAAAACGCCGAAGCCCAGGGGCAGGTCCGGCCCACTGCCCGGTCCGGGGGTGCCGCCGTGAAGAAGCTTATTGGGGTTCTCAGCACGGATTTTCTTGAGCCGCTCGGCAATCGTATCAAGGGCTTCATCCCAGGTGATCCGCTCCCACTTGGGGTCTTCAAAAATCCCCTTCTTCGGGTTGGTCCTTCGCACGGGATAGTCGTAACGGTTGGGGTCGTAAAGGGCCTGTATCATGGCTTCGCTCTTGGCACATATCCCTCCCCGCGGCCCGAAGTCATTATCAGGCTCACCCTGGATTTTCACGACAACTCCGTTAACCCGGTGGGCGCGGATGGAACACTGACCGTAGCAGCCGCCACAGGTCGTCTTTACCCATACGTCCTCCCAGATTTCCGGGTTCCCCTTTACCGACAAGCCCTTAATGGGCTCGCTCTGGGCTTGCTTACCTTTGGTTGGTGTTGTCATCTGAAATAGCCACCTCCTGAGTTGTACGGCCTTTTCACCGGTTTTTTCCGTTTCCTGTTGAAAGACCGGGTGAAATCGGAAAGGTCGTTTTGCTCCACGCCGGCTCGGGACTTCGTTATTTCACATTTGTTCCGATAAATCCATCCCCTATTTGCTCGCCTCGACGAGGCTCTTGAGCTGCTTGTAGCGGTCATCCACCTGGGTCTGTAGCTCGGCCAAACCATCTTCCTTGAGATGTGAGAACTTCCGCATCAGTTTGGTAAACTCAGCGACCGGTTTGGGGCTGGCGACCTCGACGGTGAACCTCGGCCGGCCGTTCTCCGCCTCCCAGAGGGGGAAATAGTTGGTCCTGACGGCGTTACGGCATACCTCGATTACCCGATTGGAATCGATGCGCCAGCCGACCGGGCAGGGGGAGAAGACGTGAAGATAGACGAAACCCTCTTTCACCTTTTCCCGGGCCTTCTGGAGTTTCTTGGCGAAGTCTTCGAGGTGGCTTAAAGTGGCCGTGGCCATATAGGCCGGCCGGTGCATGAGCATTATCAGCGGCATGTTCTTGGCAATCGTGGGCTTTCCCCGGCCGATTTTGCCTATGGGGGTAGTGGAGGTGGCGGCCCCGATCGGCGTCCGGCTGCTCCTCTGGTTGCCGGTATTCATATATCCTTCATTATCGTAGGTAAGGTAAATAATCAACTCGTTTCTCTCGGCGGCCCCGCTGAGGGGCTGAAAGCCGATGTCGGAGGCACAACCGTCACCCGTAAAACAGACCACGGTAGCATCCTGGCCGGTTTTCTTGAAATACCGGGACAGGCCGGTGGCGCTGGAGGCCACGCCGGTCATAACGCAGGAAAGGTAAGGCAGCTTGTGCCAGGCACCGATATTCTGACCGTGCAGGACCGGCGCCGAACAGGAGGGTGTGCCGACGAACACCATATTATCGCCGATTACCCTGGCCGTAACCCTGGCGGCAAGCTCCAGGGGGCAGCCGGCGCACCAGGCGACCCCGCCGGAGAACTTCTCCTCAGTGCAAAAGTAATCAAAAATCTTGTTTCGTTTCTTCATTGCTTCTGCCATCGTCTCTATTCCTCCATCGGTATCCAGGTTACATCCTGATAGGGCAGGCCCTTGGCGGCGGCATCGGCTTCTTCGACAACCCGCTGGACATGTGGAATGGTGATATCGAGATTGGCCAGGCCGTCGATATAGCTCAATATGGGGGCCGTGCCGATTTCCGGCGAAAGGGCCCTCAATTCCATACACATAGGGCCGTACTTCCAGCCGAAACAAACGCTGCGGTCGATAACGCCGATGGCCTTCCGGCCCCGGAGGACCTCGACGAGTCTCTCGGCGGGGAAGGGACGAAACAATCTCAGTTTAGCCAGACCGACCTTTACCCCTTCTTCCCGTTTGGCGTCCACGACCGTACGGACGGTTCCGGCGGCACTGCCCGAGGCTACGATGACAATATCGGCATCATCGGTACGGTATTCCTCGACCTGACCACCATAGTAACGCCCGAAGTATTCTCCAAAGGCCTTGTCTATTTCTTCTACCTTATCCTTGACCCGTTCCAAGGCCTGGCAGTGCTTGTAGCGGGCCTCGACATAGCCCATCTCGATACCATGAGTACCACAGCCGATGGAAACACCCGGGACCAGTCTCTGGCGAGCCGGTTGCTCCTTCAATGGCGCCAGGAAGGCATCCACGTCCTCGATCTCCGGTATTTCCACTGACTCGGCCAGGTAGGACAGGTAAAAGCCGTCATAGTTCACCATTACCGGCAGCTGAATATCATAGTCCTCGGCCAGGCGATAGGCCATGATAATCTGGTCCATAATTTCCTGGTTGTTTTCCACGATTATCTGCACCCAGCCGGAGTCCCGCGTGGAAATAAGGTCCTGCTGGCCGGAAGAGACAGCGTGTATGCCGGGCGTCTCCCGGTTGACGTTTACCATCACCACGGGCGCCCGGAAACCGGCCGTCTCCAGCAGCGTATCGTACATGAAGACCAGACCATAGGAAGACGTCGCGGTGAAAACGCGGGCGCCGGCTATACTGGCCGCCCGGCAGACATTCATCGCCGAGTTTTCGCCCTCGACTTCCACCAGTTCGGCGTCCAGGACACCGTCGGCAACAAAGGCCGAAAGCTGCTCGGCCACCTCGCTCTGGGGGGTGATGGGGTAGGCGGCGACGACTTCGGGACGGCAAAGCCTGGCCGCGTTGGCGGCTACGTAGTTACCGGTGATTACCCGGACCTGACCTTTTCGAGCTTTCGTCATTGTTTTAGCCATCTTTAAACTCTCCTTCCGAGACCATGGTGATAGCCTGCCGCGGGCATTCCGTGGCACAAATGCCGCAGCCCTTACAGTACGCCAGGTCGGCCTCGTAATGGTCGCTCTTGTCTCTCATACACTGCGGCGGGCAGTAAAGCGCACATAACCCGCAGTAGTTGCATTTTTCTTTATCCAGCACCGGCCTCTCGGTGCGCCAGGAACCGGTATCCAGGCAGAGCATGAGTTCGTCGGCGTTGGACCACGGATTTTCTGTCTTAAAAATGTTCTTGTGCTTGATTACCATCTGGTTACCTCCACTTCGCGGTAGCCCCTCTCGGCGCTCTTGAGGTTTCTCTGGAGAATATCGCCGCTGAGGTAATCCGGAAGGCTGGATAGCACGGACTCCAGTTTAAGCCAGCCGGAGGCCGCGGCGAAAGCGCCCAGGAGGCAGGTATTGGGAATGTCCCGGCCAATTTCATCAACGGCTATCTGGGTGGCATTAACCACACCGAAGGTTTTGAGATTTTCATTGGGCCGTTTGGTCAGCTTCTCCGAGCTGTTGAGAATGAACACCGCTTCCGGCCGCAAACCGGTGAAAAGAGTCGGCAGATCCAACAGGCCAGGGTCGATTACTATCAGGCAGTCCGGATTATAAATCTGCGTCTTTTCCCGTATCGGCTTGTCGTCGATGCGGGTAAAAGCCACTACCGGGGCTCCCCGTCTTTCAAAGCCGTACATGGGAAAGCTGGCAACATACTTGCCTTCCGCCACGAAGGCACTGGCAAGCATCCTGGCGGCTAGGACGGCCCCCTGCCCTCCCCTTCCGTGAATCCTAATCTCTTTCACAGCTACATAATCCCCTCGTTCTTCGTATTCAGCGCGGTTTCATCCCGGCTGCGCTGTAAACCGCCTATGTTCGAGACCATCCCGGCAACCGGCCGGGGCTAAGTCCGGGAAACCCCGGGCAGCAGGCTCTCCCGGACGGTTCTCATGGTTTCCACGAGCTCCTCGACCCGTTCCTTTTCCAGGCAAGAAAGGGCCTTCCGACTCATCTCCTGGGCAATGGGGGCAAGGCGGTTGGCCTCGTTCCAGCCTTTATCCGTAATGACGACTCTCACACAGCGTCGGTCATTCTCGGACGGCTCGCGGCGGATAACACCCTGCTTCTCCATGGTATTCAGGACAGCGGTTATGGAGTTCTTTTCGCGGAAGACGCTCTCGGCGATTTCCGAGGGCATCATTTCGCCACCGTTCTTGAAGAGGGTGCTCATGATGTTGAACCGGATAAGGCTGACCTCGTAGCGTTTCAGCTCTACTTCCAGATACCTGGCCAGCACTTCAAAGGATGTAAGGATAGATAAAAGGGTACCCAGGGGGGTCTTGTCTGTTCTCTTGCTTTCTTCGTTTAGCGTCATGCGGCTCTCCGAACGATTTTCGGGAAGTTGAGGAAATGTTCCATGCAGAATCATATTATTACCTTTATCCCGGCTTGTCAACACCGTTTTACAGTCGATATCCTTTATCAGGCCATTATATTTCGGGGGAAATTATTCCATGTAGAATAATACAATAGCCTCGGGCTATTAGAAAAACATCAGTAATAATCACCACCATACCCCGGAATTTGCATGGAAAGGCTGCCATTGATTATATTATATGTACCCGATTACCCGCCAGTCTGTTCAGGAGAGAAAAGCTTGTGCAAAACGGCGAATACTGGAATCCTATACTGGAAACCCTGCCCCACGAGAAACTTGAGCAGCTCCAGCTGAAAAAGTTCAAGGAGATTTTTACCTGGGCATACGACCGTTCCAAATTTTACCACCAGCTTTACAGTGACGCCGGCATCGAGCCCGGAGATATCAAACAATTCGAGGATATCCGCAAGGTCCCCAAAATCGAGAAGGCCATGATGCGGGACGTCCAGGGAGCGGGCAAGGACCACTTTCCTTATGGCGACATCCTTTGCGTACCCATCGAGCAGGTGACGGAATATCGACAGACCAGCGGTACGACGGGCCAGCCTATCTACCAGGCGGATACCTGGCAGGACTGGGAGTTCGGCACCGAGGCCTACTGCTACGCACTTTACGCCCAAGGCTACCGCGATACGGACCGCATCTTTCTACCCTTCGGTTACAATATATTTATCGCCTTCTGGGCCTATCACTACGCCGGAGAGAAGCTGGGCTGTGAGGTTATTCCCGGTGGCGTGTTGAACACCGAGGCGCGTATCCTGAAAATGCAGGAGCTAAAGGCCACCGCCATGGGCGCCACCCCGACCTATGTGCTGGGCATGGCCGAGACGGCCCGCAAGTTGGGCATCAATCCCCCGACAGACCTGTACGTCCGGAAAATCACGGTAGCGGGGGAGCCGGGGGGAAGCATTCCGGCCACCCGGAAGAGGATGGAGGAAGCCTGGGGCGCCAAAGTCTACGACCAGGTTGGCAGTACCGAGATAGGCCACTGGGGCTGGGAATGCCGCTACCAAGCCGGCCTGCACATCAACGAGGCCTTCTTCCTGGTAGAGATTGAAGATGTAGATACCGGAGAGATAATTACCGAACCGGGGCGGCGGGGCAAGATGGTGGTAACCACGTTCAACCGCCAGGCCCAACCATGCATCCGGTTTGATGTCAAGGATCTCATCCAGTGGAATACCGAGCGGTGCGAGTGCGGACGGACTTTCCGGCTGCTCAAAGGGGGCATTATAGGGCGGTCCGACGATATCACCAAGGTCAAGGGCGTCCTGCTCTCGCCGACGGCCATCGAAGAGGTGGTCCGCAGCATCCCCGAGCTCGGCGACGAGTACTACGTGACGGTAACCAAGAAGGGCGACATCGACGATATCGCCATCAAGGTGGAGGTCCGTCCCGACTGCGGTAAAGACGAAGCCGCCATCCAGAAGGTGCTCACGGACCAGCTCAGAGTCAAGACTAACCTCGGTTACAACATCGAATGCTGCGAGTTCGGCAGCCTGCCGCGGTCCCAGGCCAAGACGCGGCGGTTCCAGGACATGAGACAGCACCATTAGAGGTTATCAAATCACGGCTCAGGAGACAGACAATGGCTCAGGAATATAATATTAGAGCTATGGCAGCCAAGGTCCGGGCCTTGCGGCGGAACGCCGAAGCGCTCAAGGAGATATCCGGGGGGATCCAGGCGGTAGACCGCAACGCCGACCGCATCCTGGCGGATATCCGGATGCTGGAGATAAACATCAACGACGTGGCCGGTATCCTGGGTAAATAGAGGATTGACCTATTATCCTACGAAGTTAATCTCCAGAAGTCTTTGCGCATTTCCCGTCGTCACTTCCGCCAGCTCTGCCTCATTCACGCCCTTCAGGGACGCCGCCCCTACAAGAGAACGCAGCACGTCCGCCGGGCTGGAGGTGAACTCGTTTTCTCTTCCCCGGGCATAAATCACCGGGCAGTCCGTTTCCAGGAGCAGCCTCTCAATCGGTGTTTCGCGGACCGCCCGCCGGTGCTCCTCGTGATATTCCACGGCCGGGGTCACCGAAATATAAAATCCCTGGGCGATGATATCACGCAGCACGCTCGAAGTGCCCGTGTACCAGTGGAACACCACCTTTTCCAGTCCGGACGCGCTGACCGCCTCCAAGGCGTCCCGCCAGGCATAGCGGGAGTGAATCAGCGCCGGCTTGTTGTAAGTTTTGGCGAGCTGCAGTAATTCACCGAGTACACGTTTTTGCAAGTCCTTATCGGCCCCGGCCCTGACACGCTTGTGATAGTCCAATCCCACCTCCCCGACCGCCACCGCTTCAGCGATATGAGATGCGATGAAGCCTAGGTTGGCTTCGATGTCTTTTTCCCGGATATACCACGGGTGCCAGCCCAGGGCCGGGTAAATGAAGCCCGGATAGTCCGCGGCCAGTTCCAGCACCTTTTGATTCGAGGTTATATCCGATCCCACGGCAACAATGGCAACGACCCCAGCCTGCCGCGCCGCCGTCAGAACGGCCTCCAGATCCTCTATCTCGTCCAGATGGGCGTGGGTATCGATATGCCGGTACATGAACCGCCTCAAGCGAACTCCGCCCCGGGCTTGGCCTGGAACGGGTGCGTCCGGAGTACCAGTGAAAAGAGGAAGGGATAGCTGCCTTTCAGGTGCTGGACGTAGTCCAGCCATTCGCTGGCGAGGTGGTCGTACATGCGCTGGATATCGACGGCCAGATGCTGCCGGTCGGCCTGCGACAGGTCTTTGAGAGAGACCCTGGCCTCCAGTTCCTCATCGAGGTGAGTGGTCGCCCAGAGCAGGTCGGTGAAACGGTCGTGCTCGAGAAGGTTTGGATTTTCCAACAGGGTCAGCAAGTAGGTCCGCTTGCTGGCCAGGAATCGCTTGAGCTCTTCAAGGTCTATTTTACTTATGTCCAGGTCTATCTTCAGATTGTAGGCAAAAACGTCCGCTCGTTTGAAATCCGCCGACTTCCAATCGGCGTTGACGGCGAGGTTGCGGGAAATTTCGTCGCGGTTATCGAAATATTTGACGAGGTCGGCCAACAGGTAGTTGCCGATTTCGCTGAAAAAGGCCCCGATAACCATATTCATCTTCTGGAGAACGGCCTGCTTCTCCCGCCGGGCCAGTACGCGCTCCAGCACAATGACCACCAGAAAGACCTCCAGTGGCAAATAGGCCACGTCTCCGAGCAGGTAGATGAAGATGTGATGGGTATCGTGGAAAATCAGGTAGTGGATATAGTAAAGCAAAGCCGAAGCCGCCATGAAGGCGAGCCCCAGAACAAGATAGAGCCGGTAACCTTTCATTACAAACCCCCGGCAAAGTAGTCCCTACGCATATTATATCTTCCCGGCGGGTTGATACGTCAATTGACGAACTATGGTATGATACTCATTGGTCTTGCAGTCACCTGAAAGAGAGGGAGGCACCATGCCAAAATCTATTATCATCATCGGTGGCGGAATCGCGGGACTTTCGACCGGCTGTTACGCCCAGATGAACGGGTACCAGACCCGGATATTTGAAATGCACGATAAGCCCGGTGGACTCTGCACCGCCTGGAAACGCCAGGACTATACCATCGACGGGTGCCTGCACTGGCTGGTGGGCTCGGCGCCGGGCAGTAGCCTTTACGACTACTGGCAAGAACTCGGTATGATCCAGGGCCAGACCGTCATTGACCTAGACCAGTTTTCCCGCTATGAGGCCGCCGATGGGCGGGTTTTTACCATGCACGCGGATGTCGGCCGCCTGGAGCAGCACATGCTGGAGCTGGCCCCCCAAGACGCTACCACGATCAGGGAACTCTGCCAGGCCGTGCGGCAGTGTTCACGGTTGAAAATGAGTCAGGATAAACCGCCGGAGCTGTCCAACATACTCGATAAACTTAAAATGTTGACCAAAATTCTGCCCGCCATGGGCGTTTTTCGCCGCTGGGGCAAGCTCACCGTCGCCGATATCTCCGCAAAGTTTAAAAATCCCGTGCTGCAGGAGGCTTTCCGGCTCTGGGGCGACCAGTTCGCGGGCATGGGCCTGTTAATGACCCTGGGCTGGCTGCACGCTAAAACCGCCGGTTATGTCATCGGGGGTTCGATGCCATTGGCGAGGGCGGTCGAAAAACGTTACCTCGACCTCGGGGGGAATATCAGCTACAAGTCCCGGGTAACCGAGATCTTGGTGGAAAACGACCGGGCGTCGGGCGTCCGCCTGGAGAACGGTGAAGAGCACAGGGCCGATATCGTTATCTCAGCGGCGGACGGCCATGCCACCATTTTCGATATGCTCGGGGGCAAATATATCGACGACACCATCCGTGGCTACTATGATAAGCTGGCCACCTTCAATCCGCTGATTTACATCGGGTTGGGGGTTCGCCGAAAGTTTGACGATTTCCCTCAGATGGTCACGATGTCCTACACGGCCCTGGATAGGCCGGTGCGTATCGCCGACCGGGAATACGGAATAATACCTTTTCATGTCTATAACTTCGATCCCACCCTGGCCCCCGAAGGTAAGACCGTGTTGATCAGCATGTTGGACACCGATTACCAATACTGGAAGACACTCCGTCAAGACCTGCCCCGCTACAAGGAAGAGAAGGAAAAGGCGGCCCAGGCGTTGATTGGTATACTTGACCGGCGTTTCCCTGGCCTGGCGGAACAGGTAGAGATGACCGATGTAGCGACGCCGGTGACTTTCGAGCGCTACACGTGTAACTGGAAGGGCAGCTTCGAGGGCTGGTTCATCACTCCAGAGACAATGATGTTGTACATGAAGAAAACGCTCCCCGGGCTGGACAATTTCTACATGGTCGGCCAGTGGGTGTCACCCGGGGGCGGGCTGCCCTGCGGCCCGATGACCGGGCGTCACGTCCTCCAGCTTATCTGCCACAAAGATAAAAAACGGTTCATCACCGCCACGCCTTGAGACCTTGCAAGCGACACCCCGCTTGTTGTTGAATATTGTCGTGGCCAGCGTCGCTATGTTCACCGGTAAGGGGGGAGTCGGCAAAACGACCTGCTCCACGGCCACAGCATTGCATTATACAGCCTCGGGGGATACCCTCGCCATCTCGACGGACGTTACACCTTCGCTCTCGCATATCTTCGAGGTAGATGGTCAGCCAAGGCCGGCGCCAGTGTTGCCTCAGCTCTATGTCAATGAAATCGGCGAGGAAGAAGTCCGCCAGATGTGGGACGCCCGGTTCGGGAAGGAGGTCCACGAAGTCTTTTCCGCCTTCGTGGACATCGATTACCCATCCTTTGTGGAATTCATGATTTCGGTATTACCGGGACTGGGCGAGGAGTTCATCGTCCATTACATCCGGGAAATGGCGCAAAATGGTGACTATGCCAATATCGTCTGGGACACGGCGCCCCTGGGTCAGACGCTGGGGTTGATAGAGACACCGGCCTTGCTCGGCAACCACCTGCGCCTGGCACCACGTGTCTACTCGCGGCTCAAGCTCGGCAGGAGCAGCCAGGAACCGGTGCTGGAAATCCTGAGGCGCTGGGAGAGGCTCTCCGTGGAAAACATGGCCTTCCTCCGCGAAGAGGTGGAGTTCACTATGGTTACCATCCCGGAGGCACTGGCAGTGCAGCAGCTCGAGGGGATTTTCCGGGAACTCGATAAATACGGTCTGTGCGTCTCGCGTATGATCATCAACAATGTTGTGAAATATGAGGACTCTTACTTTTTACGAACCAGAGCCCGGCAGCAGAGACGGTACCTTGAGGAAATCTACGATAAATACGGTAACCTGAATATCCTGGAGCTGCCGATGTTCCCTCAGGAAGTCAAAGGGCTGGAGAGGTTGAGGGAGGTGGAGAAGTTACTCTACCCTTAACTGCATAAGACCATCCTTTTCGTGCACTGCACACTGGCGTCAAAATACGTGAAGGAAGAGGATAAAATAATCAGGGACTAATCCAGCGCAGCTGTACAATGGCCGGTCATCCTAGAAGCCCGCGATGCTCATGAGAATTACTCCCACTCCCAGCAAAAATAATGTTACCGGGCATGGTAACGGCCAGGATTTGATGGGATTGGGGCGGTGCGTAATCATGAGAATTGCGTCGTACAGCAATAGTATCCCAGCTATTATCAATACAATCTGAGAAGCGAGCAACATAGTCCACCTCCATCTAGCTTTACAGGGTACGGTCGAACAATTCTAGGACACTCGCCCGATTTATGTCAAGATCTTAGAAAGGCCGGGCCTCCAGACCCACCTCCGGGATGCCCCGCGCCATGTCCCCGTTATCGAGGCGGATGTCGTAGCAGTAGACGTCCAGAAGTTTCAACGTTTTTTCCCAGACCTCATCCCGTGATACATAGTAGGCTTTGACGACCTCGCCGGTCTTACCGATAAGATCGTTCACCCGCGGATCCGGCCGCCCGAAGCCGTCAATGAGAGGGATCATTCTTACGCGCTGGCCTGGTGAGTATTTGGGATCGGTTTCCATTATTTACTGTTGAGTGCGCAGTTGCGCAATTACTCATCTGCGGTAATAGCTATGGGCGCGACGGCAGCGCCACCACCGCCGTGCCGGTTACGGTCTTTTCACCTTCCGGGTTTTCCGCCCAGACCTCCAGGCGGGCCAGCTTCCGGCCGTCTTCTTCGTACTTCTTGGTCACTTTACCATTGCAAATGATGTCCTCGGCAACGTTGTTCATCCCCCGGTAGCTGCCGTTTAGTTTCACCAACCTCCCCTCCTCCCCCAGCCAGTCGGTGACCAGCTGCCCCAGGAAGGCCAGCGCCAGCCACCCGTGTACGATGACGCCCGGCAGGCCACTGGCCATGGCGAAGTCTTTGTCGTAGTGGATCTGGTAATAGTCCCCGGATGCGCCCGCGTACTTCACCAACTGCATGGTGGTGGGGAACTTAACCAGCCCCGGCAGCTCGCCGCCGACCTCAATATCCTCGAAAAATATCTGCCCCGCCATTTTCTCCCGTCAGTACTTTATATAAGTATTTTTTCCCCGCACCGCCACCTCGCCGCGCTGGTTGGTATAGGTCACCTCGGTGAACATGAAAAGGGTCGGCCCCTCTTTGCCCTGGGTCTGGCGGAGCCGGGTCAGGGTACCGGCTACGGAAATAACATCCCCGGCCAGGATGGGCTGAAAGTACTCCAGTTCGCTGGCGCCGTTGAGGAGCCGGGTGAGACGCGTCCTGGCGTTGAAGAGACGGTGCAGCATCTCCGTCGGCACCAGGGCGGCGGGGAAGGTAGGGGGCGCCTCACCGAGCCAGCGAGGATTCGGATCCTCGATGGCCTCGGCGAACTTCTTCAGCATCCCCTTCTCGATCTCGTAGACCTCGGGGCCGAAAGTTACATTAAGGAGGCTTTCCAGCTCTTCACTGATGACGGGTTCTTCGTCCAAAAATTACCTCCATTGCACTAGC
Organism: Dehalococcoidales bacterium; assembly: GCA_034414775.1. Taxonomy (GTDB): domain Bacteria; phylum Chloroflexota; class Dehalococcoidia; order Dehalococcoidales; family RBG-16-60-22; genus DAOULX01. The sequence continues at coordinate 84,117 of DAOULX010000023.1, read as the reverse complement.
GCCGCTAATTATTATAGCCGGATATATCGCCTCATTTCCAGCCGGATAAGTCGATTATCCCCTGACTTTTTTACACACCTTGGCAACGTTCTTGCCGAAGTTCCAGGCCGTCCTCAGGCCTTCCTCGTCTTTCTCCACCTCACCCCTTTCCCGCCCGAAGGCCATGTTCCAGTAAGTCGAGCCCGGATTGATGATCTGCGTGATGTGGAACCAGAAGAGCAGCTCGGCGACAGTGAAGTTCTGTCCGGCCCGCCGGGCGACCACCAGCGGCCCGCCAACCTTGCCGACGAAACGCCCCCGCCCCGCGTAGCCAGCCCTCTCCAGGAGCCCCTTGATATAGGCCGGCGCCGAACTAAAATAGACCGGCACCCCGACGACAATGGCATCCGCAGCGACCATCTTCTCAAAGATAGGCGCGAAGTCGTCTTCTATGGAGCACCCTTCGTGCTCGAAACAATAGCCGCAGGCGTTACAGCCGGTGATATTGAGTCCCGCCAGACGAATCAGCTCCGTATCCAGCCCTTCTTCGGCGATCGCCTTCAGACAATGGGCCGTTATTATCTCCGTGTTGCCCCCTTTTCTGGGACTGCCGACAATTCCGACTGCTTTCAACGCTGACCTCCTGTTTTAACATATAGCTTGTGCTCCTTAATATAGGCGAGCACCTTTTCAGGAACCAGGTCTCTTACTGATTCGCCACGACGCACCGCCAACCTGATGGCCGAGGCGCTGATATCAACGCAGGGTTTATCCAAAAAGATTACCCTCCCTGAAATGCCCGGGATGGCTTTTTCCAGCGTTTTGATATCCGGCCGGACCTCGCCGGGGCGGGGGACGGCTACAAGACGGCAGAGGCTGACCAGGCGTGCCGGCTCCCGCCAACCGGGTAGCTGAGTCAGGCTGTCCCAACCAATAATAAAGAAAATTTCGTCGTTCCTGCCGAGTTGTTCCTTTAAGTTTGTAATGGTGTCCACGGTGTAGGAGAGGCCCGGTCGCTTTGTCTCCATATCACATCCCTCCAGCCAGGGATGTCCTTCCGCTGCCAGCCGCACCATGGCAAGACGATGTTTAGCGGCGGTCACACGGTGTCCCTTTCTGAACACCGGCCGGCCGGCCGGCATTAAAAGTACTCGGGTCAGGTCCAGTCTTTCTTTTGCCTCTTCGGCCATCATGATGTGACCGAGGTGGACGGGGTCGAAATTACCACCGAGCACACCAATTTTCACTTACCACCCCCAGTCGGCGACCATTCCCAGGTCATCTCGCCGAGGCGAACCTTATCACCCGGCCTGGCACCGGCCTTTTCCAGCGCCTTGTTTATTCCCAATCGCTTAAGCTGGTAGTTCAACTGCCAGCGGAGTTCTCCGGGGCTTACGTTCGGACCGCCGGTAATTCTCTCCAGGTCCGGCGCGTTGATAACAAACTCACCACCGGCGCGATTAATCGCAAAACTCGTTCCGGAAGGTTGTGGACGGAACACTTTTAGCGGCGCTTCGGGACGGCTTGGCTCCGGGGCGACTGCCTTCAAAACTTTAAGGACTTCCATCATCAGGCCAGGCACCCCCTGGCCGGTCGCTGCGGATATATAATACGCCGTGATGCCGGCCCCAGCTAGCTCACGCTTCAGTTGTTTGAGTCGACCCTGGACCTCGGGAAGGTCTATCTTGTTTACGGCAACTATCTGTGGTTTACGAGTCAGTGAGGGATCGAACTTGGCGATTTCCTCGTTGACTCGTTTCAGGTCGTCGGCAGGTGATTTTACACTTCCATCGACGATATGTACGAGGACCCTGGTGCGCATGGCGTGGCGTAGGAACTCGTGCCCCAGCCCGCGGCCGGTGTGAGCGCCTTCGATAATACCGGGGATCTCGGCCATAACGAAATTTTCATCGTCTGCTTCCACTGTTCCCAACACTGGCTCCAGGGTCGTAAATGGGTAACTGGCGATTTTCGGCCTGGCCGCCGATGCAGCCGCCAGCAGGGTCGATTTACCGGCGTTGGGATATCCAATGATACCGACGTCGGCAATCAGTCTCATCTCCAGACGCAATACGGTCTCTTCGCCTTTTTCACCCCGCTGGGCAATCTTCGGTGCCTGGTTCGTCGATGTAGCGTAATGGGTATTACCCCACCCTCCCCGACCACCCCTGGCGGCTATTGCCTCATCTCCCGCTTTTTCCAGGTCAGCCAGGAACGTAACATCATTTCCTGAAACAGCCGTAACTACCGTTCCCGCCGGGACTTCAATAACACAATCCGCTCCGTTATGGCCGTGCTTTCGACTACCTCCACCAGCCCTACCATTTTCAGCGTTGTAGATCCTTTTTCGACGATACCTCCGCAAAGTGTCCGTGGCGGCTTCGGCGCGCACCAACACATTCCCACCTCTGCCGCCTTCCCCACCGTCCGGCCCCCCGAACGGCACGTACTTCTCGTGACGGAAGCTGACGGCACCATCCCCTCCGCTTCCGGCTCTCACTTGTATCTCAACTTTATCGTACACAATGAAATAAATAAAAAACCTTGGTATTTCGATTATACAACAGATTCATAATTTGTTTATTGGTATATCAGTAACACCAGTATCAGGCCTTTTAGGATGTTGTTTTTGAGATTCAGAACATAGCCGTCTGAAAGAGCGGATGTTCGAAAAAAATCCGCAAAAAATAAACAAAAAAATTGGAAAATAGTTGCCGGTGCCAAGAACGATGACGGATAGAAAACAATAGAATCATGCGATTATGGCGGGATAATAAAGTAATGAACTAAGACTTGTGAAGTTGGCTTTGTATTTCGCTGTATTTTCGCTTCAGGTAAGGGTTATTCTTGATGTCGGCGGCCATCTTTTTACAGGCGGTGGTCACGGCGGCGGCATCACGCTGCCCGAGCTCCTGGCCAATCTGAGTAAGAGAACAGTTGGTCTCCTGGCGCATGACATACATGGCCAGCCGGCGCGCCAGCGCTGTTTCCTTGTCCCTCTTTCGGCCGATAAGTGCTTCCCGGTTTACCTGGCAGCAAACGGCCACCGCATTGATGATGAAGGAGGGAGTTATATCCTCGGAAGAGATTTCTCTATTTGCGATGTCGTCGAGGGCCTTTGAGGCGATGTCGACGGTCGGAGTAACTCTCAGCAACTTGGCGTAGGCTACTACTCGGTTTAGAGAACCTTCCAGCCTCCGGATATTGCTCTGGGCAGTCCGGGCGATAAGTTCCAGCACATCAAGCGGGACGCTGACACCTTTTGAAAGGGACTTGGATTTTATAATGGACAGGCGCGTTTCGTAGTCGGGCGGCTGGATATCAACGATGAGGCCACCCTCGAAGCGGGAGCGGAGCCTTTCTTCCAGCAAAGGCATGGATTTGGGAGGGCGGTCGCTGGTAATGACAATCTGGCGGTTAGTGTTGTAAAGGACGTTAAAGGTATGGAAAAAGCTCTCCTCGGTCTGCTCTTTTCCCCCGATGAAGTGGATATCGTCGACGAGGAGCATACCGATGCTGCGGTATTTATTACGAAATTCCTCGGTGGACTTTTCGCGGAGCGCGGCGACGAACTCGTTGGTAAATTGCTCGGCGCTGGTGCAGATGACATTGATCTTCTTTGAAACGGCCGCGCTGCCGATGGAATGCAGCAGGTGTGTCTTGCCAAGTCCCGGGCCACTGTAGATGAACAGCGGATTGAAAGTATGGCCGGGATTCTCCGATACGGCCAGGGCAGCCGCCCGGGCCAGGCGGTTGCTGCCGCCCTCGATGAAGGACTCAAAAGAGTAACGGGGGTTTATCCTGGCGAAATTAGGCGGTGAAGCCGGTAGGATTTCCTCGCCCACGCGAATCTGGTGGCCGTTGCCGTTAACCTGGAAGGAAACCCGGATATCAGGCGAGGTGAGGCCGAAGAGCACCTTCTCGATGAGCGAACGCTGGTTCTTCTCGAGGTATTCGGCGGCGAAGGTATGAGGGACACCTATGACGAACTGGTTGTTCCGAAGGGACAACCCTCTGGTCTTGCTAAACCAGGTGCGGTAGTTAGTCTTGCTAACCTGGACCTGTATTTCTCCCAGGGCGATATCCCAGATTTCTTGTGGCGTCCGCGGCTGGTTAGGATTCATTTATATGCAGTTCGCCCGCTGTCCGGTGGTGCCCATTCCGCAAAGCGAAAAACGACCTCCCTTTCCAAAAAAAGCACAAATATACCCTCACATTGTTAGCTGACGGACTTTCCGCCTGGCAGGGCGGGACATAAGGAGAAGAACAGGTAATTGATTAAGTTGATGACATCACCTAGCATACAACCGGTGGTTATGGCGGGGCAACTTTTTGGGGGGCGGGAAGGAAGGATTTCTGTCGGATTACCCCCTGTAAAATCTCTTATATACTACGTTTATTGGCGGTTTTTGGGGGTTGGCAGCGTATAAATTCCGGTTGTAGAAAAATGTTATAAATGTTAAAATTTTGCGGTCTGGAGGCCGATTTGCGTGCTGTTTTCATGGGTTCGCCCCGCTTCGCTATCCCTTCTCTGGAGCGCCTGGTTCAAGTTGGTTACGAGGTCGTAGTCGTCTATACTCAACCGGACCGGCCGGCCGGGAGGGGGAAAGCTCCGGTAGCCCCTCCGGTTAAAGAGGCGGCTCTCCAGATGGGAATACCGGTGTTACAGCCGGAGAGTATGCGCTCCGCCGAAGCCGTCACCCGGCTGGCGGATCTGAGGCCTGAGATAATCGTCGTCTGCGCCTACGGGCAGATATTGCAGCAGGATATGCTGGATATTCCACCGTATCGCTGTATAAATATTCATTTCTCACTGTTGCCGTGGTACCGCGGGGCGGCGCCGGTGGCGGCGGCAATACTGGCGGGGGACGAGCTTACCGGCGTCAGTATTATTATACTCGAAAAACGCCTCGACGCCGGGCCAGTACTGGCAGTGGGGTCGATTCCCATATCGCCGCGTGATACAACCGGCACGCTGACGGAAAAGCTCTCTTTAGTCGGGGCGGGCCTGCTCCTGGAGGCCTTGAGCGGCTGGGTACGGGGCGAAATCACGCCTCAGCCCCAGGATGACAGTAAGGCTACCTATTTCACTGAACTCCATAAAGACGCCGGGAAGATAGACTGGCACCGGCCGGCGGTCGATATCTGGCGGCAGGTCCGGGCCTTTCATCCCTGGCCCGGCGGCTATACGACCTGGCGGGGCCGGCAATTGAAAATCCTCGAGGCGGCGGTGCTAACCGAAAAGCAAAGCCCGGGAGAAGGAAAAGTGATTGACTTGGCAGGCCATGGGGCGGCTTTTGGTATAGGTACCGGGGAAGGCGTCTTGAGCGTTCTACAGGTTCAGCTGGAAGGAAAGCGGGCCATGACGGCCGCCGAGTTCCTGCGAGGGCAGCGGGGTTTCATCGGAGACGATTTGAAATAACCGGGATACCAGACAAGTTACTTGGTAATTCTCATTTCCCCTTGTATAATCATCATATGGACGAAAACAATGCCCCTCCAGAGGACCTGGATAAATTCGACTCGTTGGCGGCCATTATCGCCCGGCTGCGCGGCCCGAACGGGTGCCCCTGGGACCTTGAGCAGACTCACGCATCCCTGCGTGGTAATCTTCTGTCCGAGTGTTTCGAAGTACTCGAGGCCCTAGATGAAGGTAACGCCGAAAAGCTTTGCGAGGAACTCGGTGACCTGCTTTTGCAGATCGTGCTCCACGCCCAGATCGGTAAAGACAGCGGCGAATTCGAGATTGGAGACGTCATCCGGGGTATCTCCGAAAAAATCGTCCGCCGCCATCCTCATGTTTTCGGGGCCGCCACGGCCAGGGATGCCGGAGAGGTAATGCACAACTGGGAGAGTCTGAAGAAAGACGAGCGTACCGAGGGCACGTCCATGCTGGAGGGCGTCCCGAAGGATATGCCGGCCCTGGGATACGCTTACGAGATACAGCGCCGGGCGGCGAGAGTCGGCTTCGACTGGGAGGACACCGCCGGCGTGCTTGATAAGCTGGTCGAGGAGGTCCGGGAGTACCGGGAAGCGGACAGTACGGAGACCCAGGAACGTGAGTATGGCGACCTTCTATTCACGCTGGTCAATCTGGCCCGCCAGGAAGGCACCGACCCGGAGGCGGCGCTGCGGGGGGCCAACGCCAAATTTTGCCGGCGATTTTCCGCCATCGAAGAAATATGCCGCCGGCGCGGAAGAGAACTTCAGACGCTTTCTTTATCGGAGTGGGATGACCTCTGGGAAGAAGCGAAAAGGGGTGTGGAGTAGTGGCTGCAATGGAAGTAGAAATGCTCCCGGTAAACACCGAAACACTGGTCAAGTATTGCGATATTCCTGCCTGGTTTGACGTAAGGTTAGAACTTGAAATTAAGGTGCTCAACAGCTTTGACGGGATAGTTATCCGGGAACAGCCAGTAGCCAGCCCGTATAAGAAATATTACGGGGAAACGGATGAGCCCCTGAAATGGCCCAAGGAATTTAAAACCGACAATTGGATCATATTCATGATTCATGTAGGTAAAAAATCTATCGGTGGCTTAACTATAGCCTGCAAGACTGCCGAACTATTCATACTGGGCGGAAGGAATGACCTGGCAGATGTATGGGATATACGAGTACGACCTGAATATAGAAACCAGGGAATCGGAACGAAGCTGTTTCAAAGAGCCGTTGAATGGTCGAGGAATGAAGGTTACCAACAAATATGTGTCGAAACGCAGAACGTAAATGTAGCGGCCTGCCGGTTTTACCTGAAACAAGGCTGTAAATTAGGCGGGATAAACCGTTATGCCTATTACAATAACCCGCAGTGTGCTGATGAAGTCCAACTTATATGGTTTATGGATTTAAAATAGAGCAAATCGGAAAAGCAAGTATAAAACTGGTCGGGGCGGGCAGGTTTGAACTGCCGACCTCCGCGTACTGATGCCGGCATTGTTTTTCCAGCCTGAGGGTCATGGGGCAGAGCCTAACAACCAGCTATTTCTCTACCGGCACCGGCACGGTTAACAGCACCTCATCGACGATGGCTTCGAGGGTCCGGTCCCGCAGTCTGGCCTCTATCTTGGAGACCAGGCGGTGTGCTAGGACAGGTACGGCCAGGAACTTAACGTCGTCCGGGATGACGTAGTCACGACCCCGTAACGCTGCCAGCGCTTGCGACGCGTGATGCAACCCCAACGAGGCGCGTGGGCTGGCTCCCAGCTTCACACCTTCATGAGAGCGGGTGGCACGGGTGACGGCCGTCACATAGTCCCTCACCGACCCATCGACAAAGACCTGCCGACATATCTTCTGCATATCCAGCAGCTCCGCTGCCGTGACTACGCTCTCCAGACTCTCCAGCGGATCTGACCGCTCGAAACGAGTCAGGATGGCACCTTCCTCATCTTTAGAGGCGGGATAGCCCAGCCCGACCTTCAGCAGGAAACGGTCGAGCTGGGCCTCGGGCAGGGGGAACGTCCCCTCCAGTTCGATGGGGTTCTGCGTCGCGATCACCATGAAGGGGCGCGGCAGGGGGATCGTCTCCAGGTCGATGGTGACCTGCTGCTCCTGCATGCACTCCAGAAGGCACGACTGAGTCCGCGGGGTAGCGCGGTTGATCTCGTCGATGAGCACGATGTTGGCGAAGACCGGCCCCGGCCGAAACTCGAAATCCGCTGTTTTTTGGTTGAAATAGTTAACACCGGTCACGTCCGAGGGCAGCAGGTCGGGGGTGGCCTGTATCCTCTTAAAACTGTACCCCAGCGACCGGGCAACCGCCCTGGCCAGCATCGTCTTGCCGATGCCCGGTACGTCTTCGATCAGGACATGCCCCTCGCCGAGCAGCGCCACCAGGACCAGTTCGATGGTTTCTCTCCTGCCGACGATTACCTTGCCGACGCTATCGATCAACCTTTCGGCCGCCTCCTTGACGCGGGATATGTCCTTACCGGCGTTTTCGCTAGCCCTGTTCACTCGATTACCTCCTTGTCATCGATGCGCCCGGTGTCCGTTTTCCGGAGCCGGGCCTGTTTTAAGCGGCGCCACGCCCGGTTCAGTCCGTCCAGCTCGTCCGGGGTCGCAAACCGGGCGCCGTAACGCGCCCTGACGTACATCTGCGTGACCAAGTCCAGGTCCGCGACAGCCTCGGGCAGCCGCTCTCCGAGCCGGCCGCAGTATTCCAATGGGGTCTGCCAGACGTCCCGGGGACAACCGGCGGCGGCTGCCCAGCGGAGGAGCTGCCGGTAGACCTGCCGGACCGGGGCGGTACCGGGCGGGACATTATCGCCCCGCTTCCTGCGCCGGAACGGAAATCTGATGCCAGCGAGCTTGTGCAGGAGGCGTTTCAATAAGCCGAGCAGGTCGGCCCGGAACGCCCCCGGCATCGACTCGAACTGGGCCCCGGCGGCGCCAGCCAGCTTCCGGCGCAGCCAGCGGACAACGTCCGAAGATATCCGCCATACGGCGAAGATGAAAAGCGCCGCCATGAGGATGGCCCAGCCGAGGTGAAGACTACTCCTCAGCCAGTCAGGGAGTGTCAGGTTGAAATCTTCTTCCGAGGGTATAGCAGGCGGAACCGGCTCCGATGGCGGCAGCTGCTCCGTGCCGGATGGGGGAAAAAGCCCGGCGATTAAAGACATGATTTTTTCGACCAGGGACCAGAAGGCGTCCCAGACCCATCTGAGGGCGTCCCCGATAGTTTGGAGCAGGCCCGGCGTGGTGATCGCGCTGACGAGCAGCCCCAGTATAAGGATGACGCCGATGCTGGCCGCCAGCAGCCACGACCAGTGCCCCCGGTGCAGTCCGGACAGCCAGCTGTTACCTTCCCGGGCATGGGCCAATGATATGCCGGTTAGCCCAAAAGTGAAAAAGGCCAGTGCTAGCGGTATTGGATTTATCGAAGTAGTATCGAACTGGTAGGCGACGAAGAAAATAACGACTATCAGTATCAGCCCGAACTGGAACTCAGCGAACAGCGTGTTGAAGACGGGGTTAACGCGGGTCAGGCGGCGGGCCAGCCACCAGAGGATGGCCGTGGCGAGCAGGGCCAGTAATTCTGGACGGAACGCGTAAAAGATATCGGCGAATGCCCGTGGCACCGCCAGTAGCCAGGCCGTATCCGTCCAGGCTGTGCTCCCCCATAGCTGGAACTTGATGGTCAAAAGCAGCGCGGCCGCCCAGGCCAGCCAGCTCAGGCACCACGGGAGGATCCGTGGCCATTTCAGCCGTCGCAGGTAGACGTTCAGGATGAAGGCCAGTGGAAAGATGGCCATGACCACGGTGACGGAAAGCAGCCGGCCGGACACGCCCTGGTTCGCCAGGGCCAGTCCACCGAAGAGCCAGCAGCCTTCCATGCCCAAGGCCGTAATGTATAGTACAGTCTTCTGCCAATCGGGTTTCATTTCAACTCCCCCGAATATCAGCCAGGTCACCGGGCCGCCTGATATAGTACCAAGGGACCGCCTCCGGCATATCGCCGTCCGCGGCGGCGCCGGTCTGGAACACCGCCAACCGGTGGCCGCTTTCCTTCAGGCCTGAGATCATCCGTTTAAATAAGGGCGACGCCCTTGAGAGGATAAAAAGCAGGGTGGTCCCCCAGGGCAGGCGCGGCCGCTCGGCAGTCAGGAATTCCTCGAAGGGGGCGCTGGCCATCGGCGTGACCTTGGCCAGGGCTTCGAGTATATCGACAAGCTGTCCGGAACGGCTGCCGGGTAAAAGACCGACCGGCTGCCCGGAATCGGCCAGGCGCGAGTTGACTAACAGGCCCACCGCGCTGCGGTTTTCGATCAGGTGGCTGGCGAAAGATGCGGCGGCGCTGATGCCGAGCTCCATCTCTGCCTCGTCCTCCGGGCCATTGTGAAGATAGGTATCGATGGCCAGGAAGATGGCCGCTTTCAGCGTGGTAGTGGGCTCGAAGACCTTGACCTGGAGCGCCTGCCGGCGAGCGCTCGCCTTCCAGTGGACGTGTCGCAGGCTGTCGCGCGGGTCGTACTCGCGCACACCGATAACACGTACCGGGTCCTCGAAGATGCGCTGTTCGGCAGCGGTCTCGCCGATGGGATGCAGGGAGGGAATGCCCGGCCGGTCCACCGGGTAGATTTTGGGATAAACGATCAGGTGGTCGGTCTCGGTCCCGGTGACCGAGCGTGGGTAGAAGCCAAAAATATCGCCGGAGGACAGGGTGATCGGCCCGAAGCGGTAATAGCCGCGCTTCTCGCAGTAAAGGCGGTCGTTCCAACTCACGCCCGTGTACCAGAGCAGGGCGGCGGCTTTGCTCATCACGGGAGCGCCGGTGGAGCCGGTGGACGTTTTCGTCGGGGGCAACAGACCGACGGGTACTTCGAACTCCATCTGTACCCAGGGCAGCGGCAGCAGTTTACGGTTGACCAGGCGGAGCGCCAGGCCGACGTGCTCGCCGGGAAAAGCGCGGTGCTCGTCGAGACGGCGCTCGCAGGTGACCCCGGACAGCGAAAGGCGGCTCCACAGCCAGGACAGGCCGGCGGCGGACAGTGTCAGCCCGAGCACAATCACGATCACCACCTGGTCGAACCAGGCGGCCAGCAACAGCCCGGACAGGATGACCAGCAGCCCGAACTTGCCCAGGAGACAGCCGGTCGGCGCTTCCGTGAACGACTTGCTGTCGGGACTGCTGGGCCTTTCCTCCGGTATTTTCGCGGTTGCCGTCATCTTTACACCCGATATTCTGAATTATACTCTAAATCTGGTACGGGCAATCAATTATGAATTAATCGGGAAGCGGTGTTGAATTGACATAGTATGAAGCCAACTCTAAAATGGGCAATAGAGGAGTGGATAGAATTGTGGTATGCGGCGCGGGGGCAAATATGTACGGATATGAAGTGGTCGGGGCGGGCAGGTTTGAACTGCCGACCTCCGCGTCCCGAACGCGGCGCGCTACCAGGCTGCGCTACGCCCCGATGGGATTATTATAAGGCCAGCGGCACTGCCGTGGCAAGGATTAGGTTAAGCAAATAAAACACAGGAGTCGGGGGAAACATACGCATCGACGCAAATGAGTAATTGAGCAATTGCGACTGGTTTCTTCATAGGAATATGAAATATTTCGTTCTGATAGCTGATGGCGCCGCCGGGCTGCCGCTGCCGGAGCGTGGCGGCCGCACCTCCCTGGAACTGGCGATAACTCCGAATCTCGATGCTATGGCGAAGGAAGGACAACTTGGATTGGTGCGTACCGTGCCGCCCGGTATGGAACCAAGCAGCGCCTGCGCCTGCATGTCGGTAATGGGCTACGACCCTATCGTATATTACCGGGGTCGTGCCTCTATAGAGGCCCGGAGCCTGGGTGTAGATGTCGGGCCGGGCGAGGTCGTTTTCCGCTGTAATCTGGTTACTGTGCGCGACAGTAAAATGTATGACTACTCGGCCGGGCATATTTCCAGCGAAGAAGCCGGGGAAATTATCGATTCTCTCAACAAAGAGCTTGGTGGTGGAGAAGTTGTGTTCTACCCTGGTGTCGGCTATCGTCACATACTCAAACTGAGGGGCCATGAGGAGACGCTACAGGCTGTTTGCACTCCACCCCACGATATCCCCGGCCGATCGATCGAAGAGTACCTGCCGCGTGGCCCGGGTACTGAACTCCTCAGGGACCTCATGGCGCATTCTCAAGATGTTCTCAGAGGCCATAAAATCAACGAGACGCGTCTTTCCCGCGGCCAGCCGACAGTTGATACCATCTGGCTTTTTTGGGGCAGCGGTAAGCTTCCTGCGATGCCGTCATTTAAGGAACTTTACGGACTTGATGCGGTGCTGACCTCCGGGGTTGACCTGTTACGCGGCCTGGCCCGCCTGGCTGATATCTCTGTGCTGGATATAGAGGGCGTGACGGACGGGCCGGACAGCGATCACCGGGCCCAGGTCGAAGGGGCACTGGCAGCCTTAGAGCAGCGTGACCTCGTTTTCGTTCATATCGAAGCGCCTGACGAGGCCGCCCACGGCGGCTCCATAGATCAAAAAGTCGAGGCTATTCAAAAAATCGATAGCGAGGTCGTTAACCGATTGCGTAGCTGGCAGGAAGACGACTTGAGGGTGCTGGTCTTGCCGGACCACCATACGCCTATCGAGTTCCGCACCCACACCGCCGACCCGGTGCCATTTATGATCTGGGGAAAAGGCGTTAAGTCGAACGGGGCCGGGCGCTTTACCGAGGCCGGGGCCGCCGGTACTGGCGTTTTCATCGAGGAAGGATATAGAATAATGGGGGAGTTGCTAAAGGAAGTTTGACTACGAAAATGAGTAATTGCGCAAATGAGCATATCCGTAATCACTTAACAAAAGGATTGATATGTCATTAGTAGTCCAGAAATACGGCGGCAGTTCTTTGGCGGACACGGAAAAGATCAAGGATGTCGCCCGCCGTATCATCAAGACCAGAGAGGCCGGTAACCAGGTGGTGGTCGTCGTCTCGGCAATGGGCGATACCACCGATGCCCTGGTCAAAGCGGCCTACCAGATAAACGAAAAGCCGGATATGCGGGAGCTGGATGTCCTGCTCTCCACCGGCGAGGTCGTTTCCAGCACCCTCCTGGCGATGGCCCTCCACGGTCTCGGATACCCGGCCATCAGTCTCAGCGGCGCCCAGGCCGGTATCCGGACGGACGCGGCCTTCAGCCGGGCCAGGATCACCAACATCGAGCCCCGCCGTCTGCTCCAGGAGCTGGAGCACGGTAACATCGTCATCGTAGCCGGCTTCCAGGGCATTAACGAAGATATGGACATCACCACGCTGGGACGGGGCGGCTCGGACACCACGGCTGTGGCGCTGGCCGCCGCCCTCAAGGCCGGGGCATGTGAGAGGTATACGGACGTCGACGGGATTTACACCACCGATCCCCGGCTACTCAAAGGAGCCCGCAAGCTGGCGGACATAAGCTATGAAGAAATGCTGGAGATGGTGAGCTACGGCTTCAAGGCGATCCACCCCCGCGCCGTGGAACTGGGCGAGCTTTTCAGCGTTCCCATCCTGGTGGCCTCCAGCTTTTACGAAAAGACCGGTACGCTGATTCATAAAGAGGTGACTATGGAGATACGCAATAAAGTCAGAGGCATCGCCCATGACCTCGACGTGGCCAAGATAACGGTGGTCGGCGTCCCGGACCATCCCGGTATCGCCGCGGGTATTTTCGTACCATTGGCGCAGGCCGGCATCAGCGTCGATACCATCGTACAGAACGCCAGCGTGGAGAATATCACCGACCTCACCTTTACCGTAGCGCACGGTCAATTGGAAGCGGCTATGACCGTGGTCAGGCCCATTGCCGAGTCCATCGGCGCCCGGGAATGTGTCAGCGATTCACAATTAGGGAAGGTCAGTATTATCGGCACCGGTATGCAGCACGCTCCTGGATATGCGGCGCGCATGTTCGATACTCTCAGCAAGGAGAACATCAATATCCAGCTCATTACGACCTCGGAGATACGGATTACGTGCATTATAGAAGAGGCGCGGGTGACCGACGCCATCGCGGCATTGCATCGCGCCTTTGAGCTGGATAAAGAGGATTAGGGGAACAATAAAAATGTCATCCTGAGCGAAGCGAAGGATCTCGGAGTAGAGGATTTCTTTCCCCATCTCCCCGAGATTCTACGGTCGCTCCGCTCCCTCAGAATGACATTTTAAGGTGTCGCCTAGACCGCCACTACTTCTTTGACTTCGGGCACCTGTTCCTTGAGAATGCGCTCGATGCCGTTCTTCAGTGTCATCGTGGACATCGGGCAGCCGGCGCAAGCGCCCGTAAGCTTGACCTTTACGGTGCCGTCGGTCACGCCGATAAACTCTACATCGCCGCCGTCCCGCTGTAATGCCGGGCGTACCTTATCCAGCACCTCTTTAACTTTATCTTGCATTTTTAAGTATTCTCCTTTAAAATTTGTATAGTCCTGCTATGATTCTATCGACCGCCGGGGCTATTTGTCAACCAGCGCAAAATCGGTCTGAAATCCCCTTGTGTGACCTGGGTTGTTGTTGTAAAATTATGTAATTTAATAACCTGGTTTCGGGGAAGGCGATGACGCGTGACGAAGAGAGACTGATGAGGTTCAAGCAGCAGCGCAGTAAGGAGGCCATCGATCTGGCCATGCAGGCGCGTTGGCAGGAAGCCGTGGACGTCAACCAGGAGATTATCGAGAGCTTTCCGGACGACGTTGAAACCCACAACCGTCTCGGCCGGGCCTATCTTGAACTAGGCCGGTACACGCAAGCCAGAGAGGCCTACCAGCGGGCCGTGGAGATCGACCCTTACAATGCCATTGCCGCCAGGAACCTGCGACGGCTGAATGACCTTAAAGACACGGATGATGCTATCGTCGATACGGATAAGGTCGAGCCGCACCAGTTCATCGAGGAGATCGGCAAGGCGGGCATTGTCTCGCTGTATGACCTGGTTCCCAAAGAGGACCGGGCCCGCCTGGTGGCTGGCGATAAGGTTCATTTGAAGGCGGATGGCTCTATTCTGGTTGTCGAAAGCAGCCGCGGTGAGTACATGGGCAAGGTAGACCCGAAATATGCCTTGCGGTTGGTCCGCCTGATACTGGGCGGCAACCAGTACACCGCCTCGGTGGTCAAATCCACTGCGGATACGATGACGGTCATTATCCGGGAGGCCTACCAGCACCCCTCCCAATTCGGTAAGTTGTCCTTCCCGCCCAAGGGTATGGAGGAGTTCCGCCCCTACGCCAGCGATAAGATTCTCAAGCTGGACTCGGAAGATGGTGAAGAAGAAGAGTCCGGGTACACGATAATCGGGGGGGCGGAGGTAGAGGTACTCCCTGAGGAGTCCCTGGGCGTCGATGACGATTTGGATTCAGATAACGATTAGGAGATATAGTCAATTATGGTTTCAGGTACGGTACGTCCGGTTAATATCGAAGATGAAATGAAGGGTTCCTACCTCGATTATGCCATGAGCGTGATCGTCTCCCGCGCCCTGCCGGACGTGCGGGATGGTCTCAAACCGGTACACCGCCGCATCCTCTATGCCATGAACGATATGGGGCTACGCCCCGGCAGTCCCCATCGCAAGAGCGCCCGTATCGTCGGTGAGGTACTCGGTAAATACCATCCCCACGGCGACGCCTCGGTATATGATGCCATGGTGCGCTTGGCGCAGGACTTTTCCATGCGCTACCCCCTGGTGGACGGCCAGGGTAACTTCGGCAGCGTGGATGCCGACCCTCCCGCGGCTATGCGGTACACCGAGGCCCGCCTTGCCCGTATCGCCGAAGAGATGCTGGCGGACATAGACAGGGATACCGTTGACTTCACAGCGAACTTCGATGACAGCCTCCAGGAGCCGGTGGTGCTCCCCGCCCGTATGCCCAACCTCCTCCTTAACGGCGCCGCCGGTATCGCCGTGGGCATGGCCACCAATATCCCGCCCCACAACCTGGCCGAGGTCTGCGACGCCGTTACCTACCTCATCGATAATCCCCAGGCCACCATCGAGGACCTGGTCAGATTTGTCCGGGGCCCGGATTTTCCCACGGCCGGTATTATCCAGGGGCGGGAAGGCATCCTCAACGCCTACGCCACCGGCCATGGTAAGATCGTCATCCGGGCCAAGGCCCATATTTCTACCGTTGGCACTACCGGGCGGCGGCAGATCATCGTCAGCGAGCTCCCCTACCAGACCAACAAGGCCGCCCTCGTTGAGACCATCGCCGACCTGGTCAAGAACAAGAAAATCGAAGGCATCAGCGACCTGCGGGACGAGTCAGACCGGCAGGGGATGCGCATCGTTGTCGAGCTTAAACGTGAATCCCAGCCGCAGCAAGTCCTGAACAACCTTTATAAGCATACCGCCATGCAGTCCTCTTTTTTCGTCAACATGCTGGCGCTGGTGGACGGCCAGCCGCGGGTCATCAGCCTAAAAGAGGCCTTGCAGCACTACATTGATTTCCGCCGTGAGGTCATCACCCGGCGTTCCCGCTATGACCTCAAGCAGGCCAAGGCCAGGGCCCACATCCTGGAAGGTCTGCGCATCGCCCTGGACCACATCGACGCCATCATCAAGACCATCCGTGAGTCGGAGACAGCCGAGGCCGCCCGCAAGAACCTGATGAGCCGCTTCCAGCTGTCCCAGCTCCAGGCGCAGGCCATTCTGGACATGCAGCTGCGGCGCCTGGCCAGTCTGGAGAGAAAGAAGATCCAGGATGAATACGCCGAGGTGGTCAAGACCATCGCCTACCTAGAAGACCTCCTCGCCAACCCGCGCAAGATCATGTTCCTTATCTCGGAAGAGGTCGGCGAGTTGAAAAAGAAGCACGGGGACCCGCGCCGCACCGAGATCGTGGACCAGGGCGGTGTCGAGTTCACCGAGGAAGACCTTATCCCTCACGAGAGGGTCGTGGTAACGCTGAGCAGCCGTGGCTTTATCAAGCGCATATCGGCGCGGAATTACTCTGTGCAGCACCGGGGGGGCAAGGGGATTATCGGACAGGTAACCCGGGAAGAAGACGCGGTTATGTTACTGAGCGTGGCCGATACACACGACGACCTGTTCTTCTTCACCGACCGCGGTAAGGTATTCTACCTGAAGTGCCACGAGATACCGGCCGGCAGCACCCGTACTTCTAAGGGCCTGGCGATAATCAACCTGCTTTCCATTACCGAGGGAGAGAAGGTCACCGCCATGGTTTCGACGCCCGGTCTGATTCCCGGTACCTACATGGTGATGGCCACCCGACTCGGCGAGGTCAAGAAGACACCGGCGGACAAGTTCGCTGCCGTGCGGAGCAGCGGCCTGATCGCCACGGACCTGCCGCCCGGCGACGAGCTGGTGTCCGTGTCTCTGGTTACGGATAAAGACGACGTCATCCTCATAACGCGGCACGGCCAATCGATACGGTTCTCCGTATCCAGCCTGAGGGCGGCCTCGCGTACCAGCGGTGGTGTCCGGGGCATACGCCTGTTGAAAGACGATAGTGTCATAGCCATGGAACGTGTGGACCCTGAAGGATTCCTCCTGGTTATCAGTGAGAATGGTTACGGCAAGGTGACGCCGGTCTCTAATTACCCTCGGCAGCACCGCGGCGGCAGCGGCGTCCGGACCTTCAAGATAGTCCCCAAGACCGGGGACGTAACGGCCGCCAGGGTGGTCACCCCGGCCCAGCAGGTCATGCTTATATCCGCGGACGGCATGATGACCCGTACCCCGGTCAAAGAGAAGGACCCCAAACACGGTATCAGCACCCAGGGGCGGAGCACCCAGGGAGTTCGCGTCATGGACCTCAGGGAAGGCGATAGCCTGGTGGCGATAACCACCTTCGAAGAGACCAACAAACAGTTGCCGCTGGCCTGAATTTCGTCCGACATCTGGCCTGAATTTCGTCCGACATCGCCAGGAGTCACGGCATAACCAGGGCGGCCAGCCGGCCTGCCAATCAATGCTCCGTTCCCCGTGAAACGGGAATCCAGGTTAATAAGAGGCGTATTTCCAGGGAGTAAATGCGCAGTTGCGCAAATCCTCACTTGCGCTTGTTGCGGCAGGTCTCCGTCCCCTCCAGCCCGCAAAGATTGCATGGTCCGCTGCGGCAATCCGGGGTCTCCTGTCCTGCCAGCGTCCTCTCCAATTCCCGCTTGAGGAAGTCCGCTGTGACACCGGTGTCGATGTGTGCCCAGGGCAACGGCTCGTCCGTGGCGCGCTCGCGTCCGGCGTAGAAGGCGGGATCCAGACCGGATTCAGTGAAGGCCTGGAGCCATTTATCGGGCCGGTACTGCTCCGACCACGAATCGAAACGGCAACCCAGCTGCCAGGCCCGGTGAATAACCTTCCCAACGCGCCGGTCTCCGCGTGACAAAGCAGCTTCGAGCCGACTGACTTCCGGATCGTTCCAGGAAAGACGTGTTCCCTTGTACTGGAGCCCCCGCTGCAGGACTTCCTGCTTGGCGGTCAGTGTGGCCCGGTCTTCCTGGGCCGCCCACTGAAAAGGGGTGTGGGGCTTGGGCACGAAGGTGGAGACGCTGACCCTGATCATAGGTTTTTTGCCGCTGGCCTTTTTACCCTCGGCGCGGACCTTCTCCACCAGCGACACGATGCCATCAACGTCCTCGACCGTCTCGGTGGGAAGCCCGACCATGAAATAGAGCTTGAGGCCGGACCAACCACGTTCGAAAGCGGTGGCGGCTGTGTCCAGCAGGTTCGCGTCGGAAAGGGGCTTGTTAATAGCCTGGCGTAATCTCTCGCTGCCGGCCTCCGGGGCGAAGGTCAGACCGGTCCGGCTCCGTGTTGGTAGCGAACCCACAAGCCGGACGGAGAAATCATCCAGGCGCAGGCTCGGCAGCGAAAGCGTGAGATTGGGATATCGCTGGCCCAACTCGGCCACCAGCCGGTCGACGCCGGGGTAATCGGAGGTGTTCAGGGATACCAGCGAAACTTCGTCGTAGCCGCAGTTGGAGATAAGCTCGCCGGTAGCCCAGATCACCTCTTCGTGGGGGCGTTCGCGTACCGGCCGGTAGATAACGCTGGCCTGGCAGAAGCGGCAGCCCCGGCTGCAACCACGCTGGACCTCGACGGTGCCACGGTCATGCACGACCTCGATGAAGGGTACCACCGGGCTGGTGGGGGGCGGGGGCAGCTTTTCCACCAGGTGCCGTTTAATAACTGGCTTGGCCTCCGGTAAGGTCGGGGTGAGGCTTTTAAAAACACCGTCGGGCTGGTACTCGACCCGGTAAAGCGAGGGTACGTAAACGCCCTCGATTCCCGCCAGGTGTCTTAACAGGTCTTTTTTATCAGCAGTACGGCTTTCTATATAGACATCGATGAACTCGAAGACGACTTCCTCCCCGTCGCCGATAACAAAAACGTCGATAAAGTCGGCCATCGGCTCCGGGTTGAGGCAGCTGCTGCCGCCGGCGATGACGAGGGGGTAAGAATCATCACGCTCTGCGGCCAGGACGGGGATGCCGGCCAGGTCGAGCATGTTGAGGACGTTGGTATATGTCAACTCATATCCGAGCGAAAATCCGATGATATCGAAGTCTTTTAACGGACGGTGGGACTCCAGGCTGAAAAGAGGGATACGCCGCTCCCGCATTATGGCATCCATGTCCACCCACGGTGCGTAGACCCTCTCGGCGAGGACGTCCGGCCGCCGGTTAAGCAAGTCATAAAGAATGGGGATGGCCAGGTTGGACATCCCGATTTCATACGTGTCGGGGTAGGCGAGGGCGATTTTTAAAGGAGTGGTGTTCCAATCCTTGACGATGGCGTTCCACTCACCGCCGGTATAACGGGCGGGGCGGTTGACCTGGTGCAGGATCTCGTTATTGAACAAGCGTACCTCCGAAGTATAAATTATAGTGTTTGGGTACGTCGGGGCGCAAATCGGGTATTATGATGCGTAACTGAGGAATTGCGTAACTACGTACTTATTACAAATAGCGGTAGCTCGAGTCTTTACACCTTGATGAAAGTTACTTTCCCCTTTTTCCTCGGGGGTGAATCCGGTACCCGGAACTGTTTATTTTCGATACGCCGAATGGATGTTTCTGTCGGCCTGGGCACCTGAGGGACCCACTCGTAGGGCACCCGGTAGGCGCGGTAGACCAGTGGTGTCTTTAGCCTACGGTGCGGGTAAGGGCTAACATATTCCCAGACCGTTTCGTGTTCCGCTGTCACCTCGATGAGGCGACCGCTATTGCCCTCTGTAATCAGGGTATTGCCGTTCGGCAGGCGCTGTGCGGAGCTAACAAAGCTACTGAAGAACCGGTTACTACCCGGGCCCATGACGGGCCTGGGGTACTGCCACTTTATCTCCTGGGTCAATGGATCGAGCTCCAGCACCCGGGAAAAGTCCCGGCGGGCGTTGTCCAGCCCTGTCGGCGCCCCCGGATTGGGGGAGCCGTAACCGGCGGCGCCGCCGTTATCGAAAACGAGGAGGTTGCCTTCGCCGGGGAGCCCACGGGGCACCAGGTGGGCATGGTGCTGGCCGATTATCTGGCCCATTTTCTTATGGGCGGGGATAGCCGGTAGGATGCATAAATTGGACTGTAAGTCGGGGATCATTTTCTGCGGTGAAGGGGCGCTCGTAAAGTCCGGGCCGAGCTGCCAAACGATTTTGCCCGTTGGCTTATCGATAATGGCGATGATATTGGTCTGGCGCCCATCCCAGATGATGTTGTCCGGGTGGAAGTGGGCATCGCCGCCGTCATACCAGCGGTTCGGGCCCAGCGTGGACATCGAGTTCGTGTGCATCCAGTCTCCCACCCCGCCCCCGGAGGGTTTCAGGCCGGGGTTCCTGGCGAGTGTATTCTTCGCTTCCTCGCTGAATCCCATTTCGTCGAAATGGTGGCTGCATACCCATTCCCAGATAATTTCACCTTCCCAGGTCACCTCGATAATCGTATCGTCGAGCAGCGGTTTATCACTGATCCGGGTTTCTTTCAGATTCTTGTGGCAGAGGATGAGGGTGTTCCCGCCGTCCGTCCGAGGTTCCAGGCCGGGGACATAGTACCCCACCGGATTGCCCTCTCTCTGGTAGTCGTGGTGCTGGCGGGCCATCCAGCGGGGCTTTTGGCGGGGGTCTTTTATCCGCTCGTAGCGGTCAAACTTCCAGGTAATATTGCCTTCCCAGTCCACCTGGACCAGGTCGAGCATGTCCTGGTAGCCATACCTGGGGTTACGCACGCCGGTGCTCCCCATGATCATGCCGCCGGGGAGCATCTTATTGGGCATACCGTCCAGGCCCCGCCAGCAGTTGACCACATTGCCGTTCATATCGATCAGGACGGCGCCGCGGCCGTTCTTTCTATGCATCTCCGCCTGGAAAAGGGTATATCCGTTACAGCATTTTACCGGATTGAAGATTGTGGTGCCGGTGGGGTAGACCGAAGGGGGCATATGGGCCTCCTGCTTTTTAGGAATAGTATAGATGGTTATGGTGGCTGAGGCAAGGTTTTTTTAATACCTCACCCTCTGTGTCCCCCTCTCCAAACAGCCACGTTTTTGTCCCCGATAAGTCTTTTGTTTGGAGAGGGGGCGGAATTCAATAAGAGGGGCTGCGCCCCTCTTAGATGCCCCGTTATATAGACGCGGTGTCATTTCCGCCCCGTATCGAGTACGGGGTAAACTCCAGCGGGAATCCAGGTATCTCCTTGTCATCCTGAGCGAAGCGGAGAATCTCGGGGTGGGGAAAAGAGGAGATGAGGAATTGCGCAGTTACTCATAACAAAATCCCCCTTAATCCCCCTTTACAAAAGGGGGAAATTGGTAATGCACCCCACGGGCCTCTCCCTTTTTAAAAGGGAGACGGGAGAGGGATTTTGGAGAATAACCCCCGCCCCCGTCTAGATTCCAGCTTTCGCTGGAATGATGGAGATGGAAAGCGAGGGTAAAAAAGGAGCGGGCCTGAAAATGGCCCCTAAGAGTGCTTAACCATCAGATATCTTTAGGAATTTTCATCGACGGAATGAAAATATTCAACTTGTTGCAGATTTGCCTTAGGCTTTTACCGATTTCTGTTCCGTTCTTATATCCAAAGACAATATAGGCAAGTAAGACTACGATGAGACCCTCGAGTATATAATTAGCCTGAATCAGTGTCTTTGAAAATCCATATACGGAGAGAAATAACGCTAAAAAAGGTATGGATGGTATATACAGATCATCTATTGTTCTCACCAGCCAGGGCCATTTGACTCTAAAAGAGAGAAGTAACATGCAACAAATTAAGAGTGAGATTATACCCACAATACGTATAAATATCGGAACGGACACTCCCTGTAGAAAAGAACAACCTAACGTACCCAATCCTGCAGTAAAGTATGCACCTATATATTTTTGAATTTTCATATATCTTCTCCTAAAGTAAATTGTACCACAAAAAAGAAGGGGGCCATTTCTGACCCCCTTGGATATTCCTTAATTGCGCAACTGCGCAGTTGCTACACCTCCCGGAACTCACCCTCAACGGTGCCTTCTTCACCGCCCTGGCCGCCTTCACCTCCGGAGGGTGGCGGTTCGCCACCGGGCGGGGGCTGCTGTCCCTGCTGGCCGTAGACCGCCGAGCCTATCTTCTGCATCGTCTGGTTCAGGTCGTCGGTCGCCTGCTTGATGGCGGCCGTGTCCGTTCCCTGTAAGGCGCTCTTGACGGCGGCTATTTTCGTCTCCGCCTCGGAGTTGAGGTCCGCCGGTATTTTGTCCTTGTTGTCACGCAGCAGCTTTTCCGCCTGGTACGCCAGGGTATCGGCCATGTTCTTGGCCTCGATTTCCTCTTTCCGCTTGGTGTCTTCGGCGGCATGCATCTCGGCTTCCTTTTGCATCCGCTCGACCTCTTCTTTGGAGAGGCCACTGGAGGCGGTGATGGTTATCTTCTGCTCCTTACCGGTGCCCTTGTCCTGCGCCCGCACGTTGAGGATGCCATTGGCGTCGATATCGAAGGTAACCTCGATCTGGGGTACGCCGCGCGGCGCCGGCAGGATACCATCGAGCATGAATCTCCCCAGCGTCCGGTTGTCAGCGGCCATGGGGCGCTCGCCCTGGAGGACATGAATCTCGACGCTCGGCTGGTTGTCCGCCGCCGTGCTGAAAATCTGGCTCTTGGCGGTGGGGATGGTGGTGTTACGCGGGATGAGGGGAGTGGCCA
Organism: Dehalococcoidales bacterium; assembly: GCA_034414775.1. GTDB lineage: Bacteria > Chloroflexota > Dehalococcoidia > Dehalococcoidales > RBG-16-60-22 > DAOULX01. Next base: position 61,530 of record DAOULX010000023.1, on the reverse strand, counting down.
CGGCGCCCAGGGTCTCGATGCCCAGCGTCAGCGGCGTTACGTCCAGAAGCAGCACATCCTTGACCTCGCCCTTGAGGACGCCGGCCTGGATGGCGGCGCCGATGGCGACTACCTCGTCCGGATTGACGCCCTTGTGAGGCTCCTTGCCGAAGAACTCCTGCACCTTTTGCTGCACCAGGGGCATACGTGTCTGCCCTCCGACCAGGATGACCTCGTCAATCTGGGCCGAGGTCTTGTCGGCGTCACTAAGGGCCTGCCGACAGGGCTCGATGGTCTTTTCCACCAGGTCCATGACCAGCTGCTCCAGCTTGGAGCGGGTCAGCGTGATGGCCAGGTGCTTGGGCCCGCTGGCATCGGCGGTGATAAAGGGCAGGTTGACCTCGGTCTGCTGGACGCTGGATAGCTCGACTTTGGCTTTTTCGGCGGCCTCTTTGAGCCGCTGCATGGCCGTCTTGTCGTTGCTGAGGTCGATGCCCTGGTCCTTCTTGAACTCGGCGATAAGCCATTCCATAATCCGCTGGTCGAAGTCCTCGCCGCCGAGGTGAGTGTCACCGTTAGTGGACTTGACCTGGAAGGTCCCCTCGCCCAGCTCAAGTATGGAAATATCGAAGGTGCCGCCGCCGAGGTCGTAGACGGCGATGGTCTCGTCTGTTTTCTTGTCCAGCCCGTAGGCCAGTGAAGCGGCCGTCGGTTCGTTGATGATGCGGAGCACGTTCAGACCGGCGATGGCGCCGGCGTCCTTGGTGGCCTGGCGCTGGGCATCGTTGAAATAAGCCGGCACGGTAACAACAGCCTCGGTCACCTTATCGCCGAGGTAGGCCTCGGCATCGGCCTTGAGTTTCTGTAAGATCATGGCCGAGATTTCCGGCGGGCTGTACTCTTTATCGCCCATGACGACGCGCACCTCGTTATTCTGGCCCTGGGTTACTTTATATGTCTTGCGCTTGGCGTCTTCTTCGACGGGGAGCTCACGCCCCGCTGGCTCGCCGTACTTGCGCCCCATAAAACGCTTGATGGCGTAAATCGTGTTATCCGGGTTGGTGATGGCCTGGCGTTTGGCGATCTGGCCCGTCAGCCTCTCGCCGTTCTTATTAACGGCCACCACCGAAGGTACGAGACGACTGCCTTCGGTGCTGGTGATAACTACGGGCTCCCCGCCCTCCAGGACCGCCACCTCGCTGAATGTGGTACCCAGGTCTATGCCGACTGCTTTTGCCATTCTATTTTCCTCCTGTTATCACCCAAGCGTTATCATGCAATATTTCCGTTTGAAAAGATGTGATAATTTTCTAAATAGGCTCTTCCGGTGTCTGAAGTTTGTCTTCTTCGCCGTTACCCACCACGACCCGGCTGGGCCGAAGTAGTTTATCGTGTAACATATAGCCCTTTTGATATTCTTCAGTTACGATGCCTTCTTCACCCCGGTCCTGCCGCAGGGCCTCGTGAAAATTGGGGTCGAAAGGCTGGCCCAGGGCTTCGATGGGCTTGACGCCCCGCGCCTCCAGGCTGTTACGGAACTTGCGTGCTACGGCCTCGACGCCTTGTACCCAATCGTTCCTGGCGAATTTGGGCGGGATGTGTTCCAGCGCACGGTCCAGGTCGTCCATGACGGGCAGCAATGCCTTGACCAGTTCGGCGTTGGCGAATTGAACGAACTCCTGCCTTTCCTGCTCGACGCGCCGCTTATAGTTTATGAAATCCGCCTGGGCCCGTTGCCATCTAGCCAGGTACTCGGCGGCCTTTTCATCTTCGGCGACCGTGGCCTCTTCCGGTTCCTCAGTCGCCTCGACGGCGGTCTCGGGTGCGTCGTTATTCTGTTCTTCAGGCTCTCTTGGCATCATTATAGAAATACCGGTCCTCTAGTCGGATTCCTGGTCTCCGTATACCTCGCGGCCGTAGAGACCGGCGACGAGCTGGCTCAATACCGCCGATAGGTAGTACACCGTGGGTATGGTACGCTGGTAGGGCATGCGTGTGGGACCGACCACGGCGATGGTTCCGGTGGCCTCATCCGTCAGGCCGTACCGGCAGATGACGACGCTGCAGTTCTGAATGGCTTCGTCTTTGTTTTCCCGGCCGATGATGACGTGGACGCCCGGTTTGCTGAGCTTGGCCGGTATGATCACTTTCAAAAGGCCCCGGTGCTCCACCAGTTCCATGAGGGTGCGCATCTGTTCGCTCTGGGCGAACTCCGGCTGGTTGAGCATGAAATGCCAGCCTTCCAGGTAGGGTTCCTGGAACTCGCGGCTGTCTTCGGATTGCATGATCTCCACCAGGAAATCGGCGGCTTGTTTCTCCAGCGGTTCGAGCTGTAGCTCTTTAGCTGTAATCTGGTCGGCGGTCAACCCGGCGTACGCGGCGGTGAGTTTGTTACTGATTGTGAACAGCTCGGGCTGCGTCACATCCTCGTCGAAGGTGACCAGTTTCTGCTTGACCCTGGCGCCGTCCAGTACGACGACCGCCAGCGCCCGCTTTTCGTGGACGGCGATCAACTCGAGGTGCTTCAGCTTGCAGTCGGTCGATTTGGGCAGGCTGACCACGGCCACGTTCTGCGCCGACCGGGCCAGCAGCGTGGCGGTGAGGCTTACCCAGGCCTCGACTTCCTTTTCCACCTGGTGGAAAGTATGGCTGATACGTCGGCGTTCTTCCCAGGGAAGCATGGCGTTCTGGATTTCCTGAACGTAGTAGCGGTAGCCCGCATCGGAAGGTATACACCCCGCCGAGGTATGGGGCCGGATGAGGTAACCCTCCCTTTCCAGGTAGGCCATCTCGTTGCGGATAGTCGCCGGGCTGACGCCGATATCGGCATTTTCGGCGATATCCTGCGATGGCACGGGCTCCACCCGGTCGATGTACTCCCCGACGATGTATTTCAGTATCTTTCCGCTTCTGGGTAATAGCACTAATAGCCTCATTAGCAGTCCCGGCCTTAGACTGCTAATTATAATTTAGCACTTTAAGAGTCCGTTTGTCAAGGGTCAATATACAACGATAACAGCCGCCAGGACGCTGTATCCGGAACTTGACAAAACGGGGTTTTAATTACATAATATTGTCACTTCATCGTACGTAATCGAGGTGACCATGAAAATCGATAAAAAGAAGCTTAAGGAACTAAGTCCTGAAGAAGCCAAAGAATTGCTCAGCAAGATTGCCAGGAGTGAAATCGAACCGCAAAACATCGAACTGTCCTCCGCATCACAACGTATATTATGGCAGGAAACCGGTAATAGCCAGGCTGAGATCGACGAATTACTTGAATCTGAAAAGGACGAGTAGTTGAATCATGGAAAACAGTATTGTGCTTCAAAAGAAACAAAGTGTTGAAAAGGCCATCGATTTATACGAGTCTATTGTTGATAAATACAACCGTCGTGCCAGCCGGGCCTTTTTTGTAGACATATCTTTTACTATAGTAATTCCCGTTATCGCCGTGGTCTTGGCGGGTCTTTTCTCCAATATTGCCGGGCTTGTCACCACCCTGGGTCTGGGAACCATAAACGCGGGGGAGAAATTGACCAAGGGTCATACGCTGCTGATTAAATACTGGTCCGACCGTGGGAAACTGGAAGATACCGTTAATACTTTAAGACTTGAGAACATCGCTTGCGAACAGGATATCAATAAATTAAACGCTCTGTTAAAGAAAGTAACGGAGTATTTCGAAGCTTTGAAAAAGAGTGGCGCTGCGCTGCCGGCCACATAAAGAGACTGGTCTACATTTTCCGTCCTGGCCGGCGATTGCCGGAAAAGGTGTTATCTGCTTCTTCCATTGAATCCTGTTCGTTCGGCGTGATTTTATTACACTGTGTTTAAATTCAGGCCAGGTTTGTTATTGGTCGCCCTTCGCACCTTTATATTTGAACGTAACCAGCCTGGTGTGATAAAATTTATACGTGGAAATTACCTGGCTCGGTCACGCCTGCTTTCGTATTAAAGGCAGTCAGGCCGTCGTCATTACCGATCCCTTTCCCCCCGACCTGGGCTACTCCCTTGGCCACCCTACCGCTGATGTCGTCACTATCAGCCACTGGCACCCTTCCCACTCGTACCACCAGGGCATCAAGGGCGAGCCGCGGCTCGTTAAAGGTCCCGGGGAGTACGAGATTGCCGGGGTGCTGATACTCGGTCTGGCCACCTATCACGACTCGATAAAGGGTCAGACCCGAGGCAAGAACACCATTTACCTCATGGAGGTCGACGGCGTGGCGATCTGCCACCTCGGTGATATCGGCCATCTTCTCAGCGACGAGGCCATCGAGGAGATGGGCAACGTCGACGTCCTGATGGTGCCGGTGGGAGGTGTATCTACGATCAATCCCGCCATGGCCGCCGGTATTATCCGGAAGGTGGAGCCGAAGGCGGTGATCCCCATGCACTACAAGACCCCGGCCATCAGCCGCGAGCTCGAGCCGGTGGACAATTTCCTCAAGGAGATGGGCATGGGGCAGGTGGAGCCCCGTCCCAAACTGAATATCAGCAAATCTAACCTGCCGATCAGCACGCAGGTGTTCGTCCTGAATCTATAGGCTGCTGGCCGTTCAATCCTGTTCCAGGAAACCCCGCAACAGCCGCACGAAGGTTCGCGTTTCCTGTTTATGGGGCGCATGGCCGTAGCCCGGCACTATTTCTAGGCGCGCCCGTGGTATCAAACTGGCAGCCCGGCGAGCGTTGACCAGCGGTACGTATGGGTCAAAGCGCTTCCAGACGAGGAGCGTCGGCGTCTGCAATGCCTGTAGCTCCTCCAGGCAGGCCAAGTTGGGGTCGTCACCATCGCGAGTCAGGAAACGGGGGTAAGGCTGGGGCCGTCGCAGTATCTGACGTAACCCCCAGAAGCCGGTCAGTAGTATCGTCCCGAACCGGGTTACCTTGCCCAGCCCGGCAGCGTCTACCAGGACCAGCTTGTTCACCTTCTCCGGGTATTGCAGGGCCAGGTCCAGGCCCACCCTCGCCCCGAAGGAATGTCCCACCACGGCCGGCCGTTCGATTTCCAGCTGGTCGATCAGATTGACCACGAAGTCGGTGAAATCGGAGACATAGTAGCCCGACTCTCGGCGGTCGCTCTTTCCGAAGCCGATGATATCCGGAGCGTAAAAGGTGAAGTGGACGGGGAGGGCGGCCATCGTGCTGAGCCAGTCACGTCCGTCACTGGCACCACCGTGCAGCAGGAGAACTGCCGGGCCACTGCCCGATTTCAGGCAATGCACCCGGTGGCCACTTACGTTCAGCCAGAAGCTCGTCACGTCTTTCGTTTTAATATCGAGGGATTGTATATCCATTGGATATTCCGGCCCCGGTAATTATGTTATAATCTACCGGGAATATTCTAGGGGATAAGCTGCCGGGCATCAAGTTGGGGAGGTGAGAAATGGCCGATGAGGCGAGGTTACGCCTCACCGAGACTGTACACGGCGCCGGCTGAGCTTGTAAGATAGGTCCGGGAGACCTTTCCAGAGCCCTGGCTGGCCTGCTATTCCGGTCCGATCCCAATATTATCGCGGGCCTGGAGCAAGCCGAGGATGCCGGGGTCTATAAGCTCACCGACGAAATCGCCCTGGTGCAGACGGTCGATTTCTTCACACCGATTGTCGACGATCCGTATGACTTCGGGCGTATCGCTGCGGCCAATTCCCTGAGCGATGTCTATGCCATGGGCGGGAAGCCCCTGACCGCCCTCAACATTGCCTGCTTCCCGCAGTCGAAGCTGGATATCTCGGTACTGCAGGAGGTGCTGCGGGGCGGGATGGACATAATGCACCTGGCCGGAGTGGTCCTTCTGGGCGGCCACACCATCGATGACCCCGAACTTAAATACGGGCTGGCCGTTACCGGCATCATCCACCCGGATATGGTTATCCACAGCCAGGGAGTGAAAGCCGGTGATCGCCTTATCCTGACCAAGCCGCTGGGTACGGGCATCGTCAGCACAGCGATAAAGAACGGCAAGGCGACACCGGAGGCTATAGAGGCTATCGTCCGTTCCATGACCACCCTGAACCGGGCGGCCTCGGAGGCAATGCTGGAGGTCGGCGTCAGTGCCTGCAAGGACGTCACCGGCTTCGGCCTGTTGGGCCACGCCGCCGAGATGGTCGAAGGCGCCGATGTGGGTCTAGCGATAGATGCGGCGGCCGTGCCTGTATTCCCCGGTACGAAAGAGCTGACCGAGGCGGGCATGAAGGCCGGCGGCCTGGGCCGCAACCGGGACTTCCGCGGCCATATGGTGGACATGGCGGATAGCGTGCCCGGATATCTGGCGGACATTCTCTGGGACCCGCAGACTTCCGGAGGGCTACTCATATCCGTGCCGAGGGAGAAGGCCTGGATGCTTCTTGAGGCACTTCAAACGGCCGGGGTGGCCGAGGCTACGATAATAGGAGAGGCGTTGGCGGAACCGGCGGGGCGGATTAGAGTAGCCTAGCAGACCTCTACGCTGATAAAAATCCCCCGTCCACAGCCACCAAAGCCCCGTGAACATAGCTGGCCAAATCTGAAGCCAGGAACAGGGCCACCCGCGCCACTTCATCCGGCTGGCCGCCCCGGGACATCGGCAGGCGCGAACGGAAATCGTAGCCGGTCTTCAGCAGGTTGAACTTGAATTGGGAAACCTCTTTAGCTACGGCCCGGGTGCCGGGGGTGACGATGCCGCCGGGCATGATGCAGTTAATACGGAAGCCGCGGCGCCCGTACTCTCTGGCCAGGCCCCGTGTCAGCCCGATAACCCCCGTCTTGCTGATATCATAGGCCACCAGCCCCTCGGCGAAGGGCATAATCGCCTCGATGGAGCTGACGTTGATAATAATCCCGCCTTTCCTCAGCCTCGCCCTTATCATCCGCTGGCACATACGGACGGCCGATTGAAGGTTAATGTCCATTACCTTCTTTAAAAATGCTTCATCCGTGTCCAGGAAGGCCTTGAAGGGGTAGATGCCGGCATTGTTGACTAGGATATCCGGTTCCTGACCGCGGAGACCGTCCCAGAGTGCGTCGATGGCGTCCCCTGAGGATATATCCACCTTGTGGGTATTGACTTCGTGGCCGAACTGCCCTAGGTCTTTTTTTACGGCCGTCAGCCCGTGGGCGTTGATATCAATAAGCTCCAGGTCGGCGCCGGCCTCGGCAAAGCGATGGGCCATTGCCCGCCCGATGCCCGCGGCCGAGCCGGTAATCAATACCCGTTTCCCTTCCAACGATATTAAATTTGCCAGCGCCGGCAGAGGTTTCGGGTGTCTTTTGACTGTCATATCAATTTCCTTTGAGTTGTAACATCACTGGAATGAATCATCCGGTTTTTCTCTAGAATCCCTTTCAGAAGCCCCAAAATCAAAATCTACGCGTTTAATCCTGCTATATCATCGCTGAGAACAGCCATTACCGCACCTTTGCCGCGATCCTTCTGAAAAGCTCCTGGTCATCTTTAACGCCTCTCATGTCCAGGTCGGTCTCGCGGAAAGCCCGCACCATCGCCTCGATGAGCTTGGTCTTGCTCAGCTTCTTCCCCCCGCTGAACTTGGCCGTCGAGGACAGACCCTCCAGGTAAGCGTCCTCGCCGTGATTGAGGAAGACGGATAACTTGATCATGGACGATTTGGGGACCTCAGGCGGTGATTCTCTCTCTTCACGTCGCGGGTCCGCTTCCGGCCGGTCGCCACCGGTCAGGCGGTCCAGGGCGTTTCCGTAGGCAAGCTCCTCGGTTATCCTAGCTCTTTTCATGCAGCACCTCTTCCGTGAGTAGTCGGTAGGCTTCGGCCCCGTCCGATTTCGGAGCGTAGGTCAGAATGGACATGCCTGCAGCCGGGGCTTCCTTGAACCGGACGCTGGAGGGAATGGTCGTTCTGAAGACCTTGATTTTATCACCGAAGGCCCGCTTGGTGACCTCGATGACCTCGCGACTATGCAGGGTACGCGTATTGGTCATGGTAAAAAGTATCCCCAGAATTTCCAGGAAGGGATTAATTTTCTCCTGGACGCGGATGATGGTGGTCAGCAGCAGGGCCAGTCCCTTCATAGCCAGGAAATCCGCCTGGAGGGGGATAAGAACGCTATCGGCCGCGGAAAGGGCGTTGACCGTCAACAGGCCCAGGCTCGGCAGACAATCCACCAGAACATAATCGTACTTCCCGCGTACCGGCTGGAGCATCCCCTTGAGCATCAACTCGCGGGTGTGAGCGTTGACCAGATCGAGTTGGGCCTGGGAGAGCTCGATGTTGGCCGGGACGATGTCAATGCCCGGATTATGTGTATGTACGGTGACATCCCGCAGAGAAAGACTGTTGGTGTTCCTGATGACGCTGCCCAGGGCATCATAGACGGTGAGATTCAGGCCGTCCGGGTTGATACCAAAGCTGATCGTAAGGCTGCCCTGGGGATCCCAGTCCACCAGAAGGACACTTTTACCTTGCTGGCTGAGTCCCTCGGCCAGGGCGGCCGCCGTGGTGGTCTTACCGACGCCGCCTTTCTGATTGGCGATGCAGATGACTGTCATTAACGAGAAGTCTTTAAACGAATTATAGCGTAGTTGCGCAAATGCGTCAATACTCTTTTGTGCAATATATGTTATTGCGAGCATTAAGTTTTTCAAGTATTTTCCCATAATTTCTAAATATTATTTAAAAAGGTATTGACAAAGTTAATATTAATCGTTATAATATATTAAAATAATCAATGATGAAGTTGAAAATATTAATCGGGTGATGAAAAATGACTAAAGAATGGCACGAACTTACCAGGATGACCCAGGGAAAACCGGTGACGATAGAGCGCGTCCGCCTGGTGGATAGCGGCATCGCTATCGAAGGGAGCTTCTCGCTGCCACCCCTGGCCAATCTTTCGGCCGAGGACCAGATTTTCGTAATGGCCTTTATGCGCTGCCACGGTTCCATCAAGGACATGGAAGAGATGTTCGGGATAAGCTATCCCACCGTCAAGAACCGCATTAACCGCATCGCCGGTCAGCTCGAGCTGGTCGAGATCGTCAAGGCGCCTCCAGGTGATGAAGTAATCGATCAGCTCGAGCGCGGCGACATCACCGCCGAGGAAGCCATAAGGAGGTTAACCCCATGAAACGTCCACCGCTTTTAATGCACCTGCGCGTTCGGAACGATGAAAAAGACACGGATTTCGGGCTGTGGCTGCCGCTATTCCTGCTACTGCCATTGGCCCTGGTCGTGTTTATCATCCTCTCGCCTTTGATTCTGATTGCCGTGCTGGTACTCTGGCCGAGCGGCTGGGGTGCCTGGGCGGTGCGGGTGCTGGGAACGGCCTTCTCCGTTTTCTGCTCCATACGAGGGCTCCAGTTGGATTTTAAAAATCGTAACAATCATGTATACGTATCCGTCGTCTAGGCGGATTGAAAGGAGATTATTGCCATGCCAGACACACAGAAAAAAATCTTGGAAATGCTGGCCCAGAACAAAATCACCGCCGAGGAAGCTCATCGACTACTCAACGCCATCAATGCCGGAGAGGAAGAGCCCCGGGCTACCCCGATGGCCGAGTCCCGGTCTGTCTCCAAACCCAAGTACCTGCGCGTGACTGTGCTGCCCAACCCGGAAAGTCCGGAGGCGGCCAATTTCGACCGCGTCAATATCCGCGTACCACTGGGCTTGATACGTGCCGGTATGAAGATGACTTCGCTGATCCCACCCCATGTCTACGATAAGGTCAATGAGGCTATGAAGGAAAAAGGGATCGACTTCGATTTACGCTCGATAAAGTCGGAAGACCTTGAGGAGCTCATCGACGCATTGGGTGATATGCAGATTGATGTCGAAGGCGGCCGCCACGGAGAGAGGGTAAAGGTATTCGCCGAATAAAAAGCGGCTCGCAATTACATTAAAAAATGCATGCCAGCACTAAAATACGCTAGATCGCAGTGGCTGCTGTCACCGCGACAACTTAACAAGGAGGAATAACGTGGGATATTTCAGGATACTGGCAGCTATTCCCGGCTTTTTCTTGAGTTCCTTTTTCCTGATGTTACTCTGGGGAGCTATTTCACCCGAGTTTGGAATAGCTACTATAACCTATGTAAAGTCCATGTTGATCACGATAACTCTGTGGCTGGCGGTGGCGCCCCTGGCCGCAGTGGGTAAGGGGCGTCGTAGCTGATGAGGGCTCAGGCTTTTCAATGGATTTGTGAAAAACACTCAAGCTGATTATGACTAGGTCAGCAGGCTGCGAGTTGTCAGGTCGGCGGCGACGTCATCGAGCTCTAGAGCGGTGAGTGTTTTTCGGGTCGGCAGGCCGATGACGGCATCCCAGCCTCTCAGGTCATAATACTCGGTCTTCATGGCCTCGAATTTTTCCCTGTCGACAACAGCCCCGGGCCTGGAAACTACTTCTTCGCCAGGGCCTGGCACCAGCCCATAGACGTCATAAAACAGCTCGCCACGCCCCCACCTTCCTCCCAGGTTACCATAAGAGAAGGATTCCGGGTTATCGAGAGGGGTTTTTCTACAGATGGTCCAGCGGCAGCCGGCGAAGCCGGTGAAACCCGTCAGCGGGCCGGTGGCGCATATCAGGCAGTTGTCCGCATCGAAGGCGTTTGCCTGTGTGGGGACCAGCTCCCAGTAAAGCCGGGCGGCCAAGCCGCGCCCGGCGATGTGTTTTTCCGCATAAATATCGGTGGGCAGCTTTTCCACCCGGCCATCGGAGAGGTCAACTTTCAGTATCTCACCGGCGTAGCCGAAATCAGGCATAGTAAAATTATTCCATTAGTTTCCCTCTTTCGTAAAGAGGGATTAAGGGAGCTTTAAGGACCTTACCGTTTCCTGATGCCAAGTTCTTTCAGTTTGGCAGTCGTTGGGGTGCCGGTCCGGTCCCAGCCCCGTACGTCGTAGTACTCATCGAGCATTTCGTCGAGAGCGGCCTGACTGATCGTTTCCCCCTTGGAGGCCCCCGCTTTGATAGCCTCGTTCATGATACGCTTCGGGAAGTTATCGTCCTGGCGGGTAAAGCCCTCGTCGATATTGAACAACTTGGCGACGTTGTTCAGCCTCTCCCCGACTTTCTCGATGTCTTCTGCGGTTATGTCTAGTCCGGTAGCGGCGCTGACCAGGTCGGCGGTGTTTTTACAGGCAATTCCATGCACAGCCATATCGAGCAGGAAGGCGCACATCGGGGCGCAGTCGCAGGTCACGGCGCGCACGTCCTGGTTCCATTTGGTCAACCGCCCCTTGCCCTTGATGGCCAGTCTGTCCACCTTCTCCGGTTCGGGCACATCGAAGATTTCTTGGAAGGCGTAACCCCGGTTGTGGTCGGCTCCGGTATAAGAGGTGGCGTAGTTCAATCCATGGGCCTTGGCGCCACGGATATCGTAGGCAGGCATCTCCAGCCCCTTAACCTGCATAGCGTAGTCCGCGGTCCCCTGGCCAATCTTTTCGGCGGCCTTTTTTGTGCCCAGTCCCAGCAGCGCCCCGAGGCCCTCCTGGTAGGAGATTTTCCGCAGCATCTCGATCATGGCGGCGTGATTGCCGAACTTCAGCTCCAGGCCGTCGGTGTCCTTCTTGGTGATGATGCCCTTTTCATAGAGTTCCATGGCCCAGCCGATGGCGACTCCTGCCGAGATGGTGTCGATGCCGTACTCATCGCAGAGACGGTCGGCGGCGATTACGGCCGGCAGGTAGTCCACACCGACGGTGCTCCCCAGCGAGTAGGTCGTCTCGAACTCCGGCCCTTCGCTGAGGTAGCCGGCGTAAGGCCCGGCGGTTACCAGCTTGACCTGGCTGCAACCGACCGGGCAGTCATGGCAGGGATTGCGGGTGATAATCATAGTGTCCTGGGCTTCCCGTCCCAGCCCCGGGACCATGTCGATTTCACCGGTGGCCGACCAGTTTTTAATGGAATAAATGCCCATATCCGTCATGGAATCGACGGCCATGGGCGTGCCGGCTTTGGCGAACTTGGGGTAGAGGACGGAACTGTCCTTCATGGACTTGTTCATCGCCTGCCGGGCAACCTTGAACTTCTCGGGATCGGCGATAGCCGGCCTATTGGTGCCCCGAACGGCGATGGCCTTGAGGTTCTTGGAGCCCATGACCGCCCCCAGCCCCTTGCGGCCGGCCGCCCGGCGCTCGTTGACGACGCAGGCCAGGGGGACCTGTCTTTCCCCGGCCGGCCCGATACAGGCGATGCGGTAGTTCCAGTCCCGCAGTTCCTCTTTGATGAAGAGCTGGGTGTCCGTGGTCATCATCCCCATGAGATGGTCCGCTTTGTGGAACCGGACCTCACCGTCTTTGACAGTGATATAGGTGGGCCTGGCAGCGCGGCCCTCGATGACCATCATATCGTAGCCGGCCATCTTCATCTCGGCCGGGAAGTAGCCACCGGCCAGGGCCATGCCGATGGCGCCGGTCAGGGGTGACTTGGCGGCGACAGACATGCGGCTGGAACAGCTGGCCCCGGTGGCCGTCAGGGGGCCGACGGCGAAGATAAGCCGGTTCTCCGGGCCGAGTGGATCGGTACCGGGCTCGAGCTCATCATAAAGGAGCTTGATGGCGAAGCCGGCCCCGCCCAGGTAGTTCCGGGCTAGTTCTTCGGTTACCGGCTCTTCGCGGAAGGACTTATCGCTCAGGTTCACCCTGAGTATTTTACCGGCGTATCCACCTTTGATCATGGTTACCTCCTACGCTGTTATTCCCGCGAAAGCGGGAATCCAGTAGCTTCGCCTTTAGTATTCAATCTACGATTAATCCGTTTGCCCTATCCCCTTAGTCCCCTTCCCCTGAAGGGGAAGTATTATAGAAGAGGGGCGGCGCCCCTCTTAGACACCCCGTTCTGCTATTACACCATCACGTGGCCGCCGTTGACGATGATGTACTGCCCGGTAATGAAGTCCGAGTCCGCCGAGGCCAGGAACACCGCCGTACCAGGCAGGTCGGAGGGCTCTTCGCGACGCTTCAGGCTCTGCCCGGCGATAGTAGCTTCGAAGGCGGCCTCGTTGCCACCCTGTCCCAGGCTGGCCTCCGTGGCGGTGAAACCGGGGCCGATGCTGTTGACGTTAACGCCGGAAGGCCCCAGCGCCCGGGCCAGGAACTGTGTCATGGAATGGACGGCGGCCTTGCTGACGGCATAGGCCAACAGACCTACCGCCCCGGATACCAGGAATACGTCCGAGGCGATATTGATAATCTTTCCCTTACCGGCTTTGGCCATGAGCTGGCCGATGGCCTTGCAGCAGAGGTAGGTCCCGCGCACGTTGACCGCGAACATCCGGTCCCAGTCCTCGACGTTCCAGGCGTCCCATTCACGCCGCTCCACGCCATAGTACATAGCGGCGTTGTTCAGGAGGATATCGACCCGACCGTAACGGCTCATGACCTCCGCAGCCATTTTCTGCGTGTCTTGTTCCTCGGAAATATCGGTCAGCATGGCGTAAGCTTCACCACCACCATCGCGAATCTCTTTAGCAGTGGCCTCAGCGCGTTCCAGGCTGATATCCGGCAGAAGCAGCCTGGCCCCTTCGGCAGCGAAACGCAGGGCAAAAGCCTTACCGAGGCCGCGACCGGCCCCGGTGATGATGGCGACCTTGTCCTTCAGTACCGGTGACATGTACGCCCCCTTTCCGGCTAGGGTACAACGGCAATCAGTCTATGGGATATATATCAACGTTTGTATTCCCGGTTACACTCGGCACTGATTTTACATCTCCGACGTGATGACGTCAATTATTTGCGATAAAATTCGGGGCCTCCAATAAGTGAAGGCCCCGAGAGCATTGCAGTCTGTTTAGATTTCTAACCGTATAGCGCCTTGGCTACATCGGCCATGCCGAGTTCCGTAAGCCGCTTCTGACTCGGTTTGCCGGTCTGGGTATCCCAGTCCATGGCCTCATAGTAATCTTTAAAGAGGTCTTCTTTTTTCAGGGCGATCCCTTTGCGGGGTCCGTCTGCCTTCGGCGGAACACCCATCATCCGATCCGGGAGGGACCAGGGCGTCCTGATCCCTTCACGGGCGTTGAACGCCTGGCGGATGGCATTGATGCGCTCGCCGGTCTTGATCATTTCCTCTCTGGTAAAGTCCCAGCCGGTAACCACCTGGAACGCCTCGATTAGCTGGTCGAAATGACTGTAGCCGTCGGCGAGGACAATCATGCAGATACCGGCGGCGTTGTAGGACTGGCAGATACAGGAGCCTTCCCTGTGCGGCGCGTTTTTAGGCCTGGTGCCGTCGGGATAAGGGCCCTGGCCGTTCTGGGTATGTCGTCCCGGGGTCGGCTCGGAGACATAGCCTGTGGCAAAGTCCATGCCGCCGCGCGAATCGTGTGCCGGGACTTCCTCGCCGCCGACGTGCATGGCGTACTTCTCAGAGCCCTTGCCGATCTTCTGCGCTGCTATCTTGACGCCGTCAGCCAAGATTTCTCCGAGGCCCTCGCGTTTGCCTATTTTCTCCGTCATGGCCACGATGGCCTTGTGGTTGCCCCAGGTCAGCTCTATGCCGCCGGTATCATCCTTGGTAAGGATGCCGTTTTCGTAACACTCGGTGGCGAAGGCAACGCAGGCCCCGGTGGATATTGTGTCCAGGCCGTAGCGATTGCAGATATCGTTGACCTTGATTATCGAGTCCAGGTTGTCGTTGCCGATGTTGCTGCCGAACATGGCCAGGGTCTCGTATTCCGGCTTGTGGGCATCGCCGCTGAACTCATAGTCCCCGCCATTGCTCGGTTTCATGATGCCACCGCAGGCGATGGGACAGTGCCAGCAGCCGTAGCCCCGCGCCCTTTTCTTCAGCACCGCTTCACCATTCAGGTTTTTATAGTTCGGGTAATCGATGACCGCCACGCCGCCCCAGTTCTTGCAGGGGGCATCATCTCTCTCACAGGCATTGTCGAACAAGCCGGAAGTGCCGAAGTCCCTCATGAAGCTGGCGCGCGGGCCCATGTTGGCCAGGTGTCGCTTCCTCATCTCGTTGGCGGCCGTTTCATCGGCGACCGGGACCTTCATGTTACCCCTGAGGGCCACCGCTTTGAGTTTCTTGGAGCCCATTATGGCTGCCAGACCGGAGCGGGCGGCGGCGCGTCCCTTGTTGTTCATCACCGCGGCAACGAGTGAAAGGTTCTCGCCGGAGGGGCCGATACAGGCCAGCTCGACGTCTTTACCCAGTTCCTTCCGTAGGATGTCCTCGGTATCGAAGGTGTCCTTACCCCAGAGATGGGCGGCGTCGCGCACTTCCGCTTTGCCATTATCGATGTAGAGATAGACGGGTTTGTCGGCGGCACCGGTAAAGAACACCGCATCGTAGCCGGCGAATTTCAGGAACGGGCCGAAGTTGCCGCCGGAGTTGGCATCGCCCCAGCCCCCCGTCAGCGGTGACTTGCCCACCACGACGTAGCGGGAGCTGCCGAGAGCCTGCGTGCCGGTAAGTATGCCGGTAACGAAGCCGAGGATGTTATCCGGACCCAGCGGGTCAGCACCGGGCTTCTGCCGGTCGAAAATGATTCTGGCACCGATCCCGTAGCCTCCCAGGAAATCACGCGCCATTTTCTCATCAAGGACCTCTTCTTTCATCTGCTTCGTGGTAAGGTCCACCCACAGTATCTTTCCCATGAAGCCGTTCGCCATGCTTTTTCCTCCTCGTTAATTGATGAATATTAAAAGATGTTCTTCTACAACAAAGAGAACGTGAACGCCGGTCTCAGATATTATTATACTGGCATACTATCAATTTTAATAAAATTATACAAATCCGTGATAAAGTGTCAAATTATCGCCCGTATTGCGTGGAAATGGAAATACATTACCTGCGAGTTGTACTATTGTATAAGTACAAACCGACTTATTCATTACGAATAAGCACCGCAAGTATCTTAAAAAACTAAAGTGTGTTTGTGAATAGGGGGTCAGACCGTATATAATACCTGGTGCGAATCGCGCCCGGTTCATTTAAAATAGCGGGGAGGTAGGGCCATGGCCGAGGAATTTTTGGTCGTCCGGGACCTGCATAAGAGCTTCAATGAACATAAGGCGGTAGACGGCGTCTCTTTCTCCATAGAAAAAGGCGAGATATTCGGCCTGCTGGGTCCCAACGGCGCCGGTAAGACAACGACCATCCGTATGCTTTCGACGGTCCTCGAGGCCGATACCGGCGAGATCATCGTCGGAGGGCACTCCGTCCGCCACGAGGCCGAAGCCGTACGCAATATCATTGGGGTATGCCCCCAGGAACTGGCCTTATACGAAGACCTTTCCGCCCTGGACAACATGGTCTTCTTCGGCCGGATGGCCGGCCTGGGTGGCCGGGAAGCCCGGGACCAGGCCATGGCCAACCTGAAGCTCATGGGGCTGGTTGACCGGGCCAAGGGAAAAGTAGCCAAGTTCTCCGGCGGCATGAAGCGGCGCATCAACCTGGCCATCGCCCTGATGGGCACTCCCCAGTTACTTTTCCTGGACGAACCGACCGTCGGAATTGATCCGCAGTCACGCAACAACATCTATGAGACCATCCACGGCCTCCAGGGTCAGGGCATGACGATCCTTTACACCACTCACTACATGGAGGAGGCCGACCGCCTCTGCAAGCGCGTCGCCATAATGGACGGCGGAATAATCATCACCATGGACACGCCGCACCGGCTGAAGTCCCAGATCGGCTCGCCGGACAAGGTCACCCTGGAAGACGTCTTTTTAAGCCTGACAGGACGCAGCCTGCGGGATTGACCGTGACATGAAGAGAGCTTTATTTATTACCCTGAATGAGGTGAGGCTCTACCTTCAGGACAAGGGGGCCCTTGCCTTCGGCCTGCTCCTGCCTATCGTTACCTTCGCCCTGATGTATGGGGCTTATGGCGGGCAAACATTGTTCGAGGCCACCGCCAGCATCGTCGACGAAGACGGCGGGCCCTACGCGGCGCAGTTTATCGAGCAAATCGATAGTGTCGAAGGCATTGAGGTCGATTTGCTGACGGCGGCCCGAGCGGACACTTACCTGGAAAGGTCCGACCGGCTGCTGATCCTCATTATTCCCGCGGGCTTTTCGCAGACATTGGAGTCCGGCGGCCAGGCCCAGCTTATATTCAAGCAGAGGGGCAACGGGGGGCAGGAAGGCCAGATACTGGCCAGCATTATCCGCGGCGTGGCCGGTGAGATGAACCAGGCATTCCAGGTACGTCAACAGGTTCGGGCCAACCTGGCCGGAGTATCAATCGCATCAGCGCGCATCGAGGCCGTTGTCCAGCAGTTCCTGGAGGAAGAGCGCGCCCGGCCGGCGGTGAGCGTTACCGAGGAGGTTCTCGGCGGCAGCCCGGACTTAGTGAAAACCTACCTGCCGGGTATCATCACGATGTACGTCCTCTTCGCCCTCACCCTCAGCGCCCGCACCATCGTTGAAGAACGCAAGAGGGGCACTCTGGAGAGACTGCTTACCACGCGGCTCAACGTCGGCGAGCTTTTCTTCGGTAAGTTCCTGGCCAATCTCTCCCGCGGTTTCGTTCAGACGCTGGTTCTTCTCATCCTTTCCTATATAGTGCTGCGGATTTTTACGCCTTATTCCTTCCTGGCCTCGCTGGTGATTGGCCTCATTTTCGCGGCGGCGGCCTCGGCTTTGGGCATGATTATCGCTTCCATCGCCCGCACCGAGGACGGGGCATCGTGGATTGCCGTCGTCCTCACCATGTTCATGGTCATGATGGGCGGCACCTTTTTCCCGGTCGAAGAAGGCTCGGTGCTGGCGCTCATCGGTAAAATATCCCTCAACACTTACGCCAACCGCGCCCTCCAGACGGTCATCACCGAGAGAGGTTCACTGGGAGACACGATGTTTCCGCTGGTGGTGATGGCTGGGGTAATTGTCGGGGGACTGATCATCAGTCGGCTTATTTTCCGGGCCGTCCCGGGGGGTAAATAATCATGAAATCGCTCCGGCATGCCTGGTTCATCGCCGTTAAGGACATCAAGATATTTACGCGGGACCGTGCGGCGGTGTTCTTCTTCATTGTTTTCCCGTTCATGTTCATTATCATGTTCAACTTCCTCCTCGCCGGGGTTGGGAGTGAAGATGAGAGGCTGGAACTGCACCTGGTTACCCGGGAACCGCCCGGTGGCCTGAGTTACCAGATTCTCGGCGCCATGGAAACGAAGGACGAGGCTTTGCTCGGCCCCGGCGAGCCGGTCATCATCTGGGACGAGGACTATAACGCCGCCCGCCAGGCCGTCGGGGATGGAGATCTGGCCGGCTTTATCGCTTTCCCGGCGGACTTTACGCAGGCGCTGACGACCGGCGGCGGTACCAATCTGGAGGTGGTCGCCGACGCCGGTAACGTTAATACCCGGGCGGCCCTCAACGGCCTGGCCCGGGCCATCTCTTCCCTCATCGGGACCGATCAGGTCATTATCCAGGCCAGTGTGGCACTGCTCGTCGAAGGTGGTTCTGTTCCCAATAACCCCGCTGCCATAGAGCAGGCCGTCCAGAAATTGGTTCAGGAAGCCCTCACCGGTGGCGATGGAGCACGACCGGCTTACCTTTCCTTCAATACCGACCAGGTCGGCGAAGTTGAGGCGGAAAATCCGGCCAATTACGTCATTCCCGGCTATCTGGTGATGTTCGTCTTCTTTGCCGCGGCCATCGGTGCGGAATCGATCGTGCGCGAGCGTGTCAACCACACCCTGGAAAGGCTACTGGCCACCTCCGTCAAGAGGGAGGCCATCCTGGGCGGGATTTTTACCGGCACTTTCATCCGGGGCCTCGTTCAGATCATCATTTTCTGGGGCGTCGGCATCCTGGTGTTTGATATCGACCTGGGCCTCTCCCCGGCCGGCGTCATGATCCTCTCCGTCCTGATGATTATTATGTCGGCAACTTTTTCCGTGATGCTCTCAACCCTGGCCCGGACGCAGCGCAGTGCCAGCTCCCTGGCGGTCATTACATCACTGGTGCTGGCGCCCCTCGGAGGGTGCTGGTGGCCGTTCTTCCTGTATCCCGCCTGGCTCCAGAACATCGCCAGAGTAACCCCGCACGCCTGGGCCACCAGCGGTTTCAACAAGTTGATGGTCTTCGGGGCCGATTTCGACGCCGCCGTGGTGAACATGCTGGCTTTGCTGGGATTCGCCGTGGTGTTCGGGCTGATTGCCGCCTGGCGTTTCCGCGCCAGGGCCACATGAAAGGGACATAGCTGTGAAATTGAAATTCACGCTTGAAGAGGCGCAACGAAAAGCCCTGGAGTACCTGCACCAGGGCTACCACTGAGGGTCTTCCGTCCTGCAAGTTATGTGGGAGGCCTTTGGAATGACAAATGAAGATCTGCTCTGGGCCGGCATGGCATTACGGGGAGGCATCGGTGGTGAACAAAAGGCCACCTGCGGCGCGGTAGCTTCGTCTGCGGTCTGCCTGGGATTGCGGCACATCAGCCCGATGTCAGGCAGCGACAAGGCCCTGAAGGAGCGGGATGCGGCGTCCGCGGAGGCCGGCGAGCTGGTGCGGGAATTCATTGCGAAATTCGGGGATACCTGCTGTCGCGAGCTGGTGGGTGTGGACTTATCGGACAGGACGGCTTTCGAGCGGGCCAGGGATTCTAGTATGTTGGCAAAATGTGATGAGTTCATCAAGTTCGTCATCCAGAGGCTCTACGAGCTGGAGGAAAAGCGGGAGCGGCCGGAATAAGCCTTTTGTTCAGCCCTGCAGCCGCCGTAACACATCCCGCAGCGCCCTCCAGAGCGTGTTGGCCCCGTTGACCTGCTCCTCTCTCATGGCATTCTCGCCGTAGCGTACGCCGGAGTACATCTCGGTGATGCCGGACAGCGGCGTAGAGCTTTCCGGGACCATTCGCTCCAGGCGGCGAGCGTATTCTGAGGGGGTTTCCGGGCGGCGACGGGGCAGTCCGGAGAGGGTCGCTTCATACATAAAACGCCGGTAAATCTCCCGGATGTCCAGTTGCTGCGAGTCGTCATCGTTGTAGCTTACCGAGCGGAAATGAGGCTTCCGCTGGAACCGTTGCCGCATTGACCTCAGGAGCTGAGCCAGGTCATCACTGAACCCCTGCCAGGTGAAGAGTGATTCGTGGACTTCTTCAATTTCCTCCTGTCCCCGGCCACGGATCCGGGATACCGCCTTGACTAGGATATAGACGACTACTGCCGCGACAATAGCTATGAACAACCACTGCAACGCTGTCGCCACGAAAGGCGGTAGCTCTCGCAACGTTGTTGGTTCCATATCGGAGAAGGGGGACCCACCGGGTTCATCGGGCAGCTCCGTCGGTTCAACGCGCAGCCAGGATATGATAAGTCGCACCAGCCAGATGCCTGCCTCAACCACATAACCTAGCGGAATCAGGATGTAGTTAATGATCTTGCCGACAAACCCGAAAAAGACTCCGACCCCGCGGCTGATAATCTCGAATACATCCGGGGAGAGGATGATAGCCGCCCCGAAGCCGATTAACACCATTCCACCGATGACTCCCAGCGTTACCGGCAGCCAGCGCTTTATTGAGGTGAGGGCTGCCTCCTCTTGGGGCATCGAGCGGCGCATCAGGTAAAGGTGGCTAACGGCGATGGCCAGCAGGCCGAAGAAGAAAAATGCCATGATGTAGAATCCCACATAGGGGCCGGGCCCGGTCTCCGGCCCACCGAGCCGCCAGAAAATCAGCAGCATGATGAGTGCCGCCAGCCCGAGCAGGAAATAACGGTAGATGCTCCGGAAAAGCGCGGTAGTGTGCCCTAAAATAGTGCCCCGCCACCAGAGATATACCAGCACCAGCATGCCGGGTATGACTGTGCTGGGACTCTCCAGAGTGTCTACCAACAGACGTCCGAAATAGGCGAACCACTCCCCGCTCAAGAAGGCGTAGCCACCCCGGTACTCTACCCCCAGCACCATCAGGATAACCACCAGCCCCGCCACGACTGTCACCGCCTGTATCAGCCGCAGCGGCCACTGAGTGCGTTGCAGCAGTCTGGTCAATAATAAAGAAAGCGCCAGAGTGATTGCTACCGAACCTAGGCTAAGGGCCGGCCGAGGTTCCCGGAAGGTGGACCAGCCCCCGACCCAGGCCAGCCAGGGCGAGACCCAGAAGGCCTCCATGAGGATTACGGAGGCTGGATAGAGCAACACAGCCAGCCAGTCGGTCTTGCGGAGGCGGTCTATCATAGTCGGCGCCCCTCGCCAACTTCGTTCAATCCGATCTCCTGGACAAGGTCCCAGGCTATCTCGTCGGTGACGTGATAGGTGTTCAGGTTGCCTTCCCTTTCCGGCGGTTCGCCGCCGACCTTGACCAGCGCCACGCGGCATCCGGCCTTTTTCAGGTCAAGTAGTACCGCCAGGAGGTCCTCGACGATTTGCGCCGCAACAACCACCAAGGTGCTGCCCCAGGGAAGTCCCCGAGCCTCCTGACGGATAAACCGGGCCACGGGTATCGTTTCCACCTGGTGCAGTTGCGCCAGGGCCCCGAGTATACGCTCGAACTGGCCGGGGTGCTGGCTGGGGGGTACCCGGACCAGTCCTTCCGATAAGCGTGTTATCTGGTTGACGTAGAGGCCGACGCGGAAGCCGGACTTGAGAGCGTACTGGGAAATCGAAGCGGCGGCTATTATCCCCAGTTCCTGGAGCTGGTGAAAGCTCCCCCAGAGGGGCGCCCTCAGGGTGCGAACATCCAGGAAGATGCTGATATCGATGGAGGTGGTTGGCTCATGTATCCTTGTCTGTAACCTGCCGAGGCGCGCCGTGCTTTTCCAGTGGATCCGCTTCAGGCTATCGCCGGGGAGGTATTCCCGTACACCGGCCGTGAGTACCGGGTCCTGGAAGAGGTGCCGGCGCAGGCGAATGTCCCCGAAAAGCTGCTGCGAGGGGATGCCCAGCCTTTCGAGGGGTACCAGCCGCGGGTAGACCAGGAGGGAGTCCAGCTTCTCAACGAACATGTCGCGGCGGAAAAATCCAAAAAGGTCGCCGGAGTGGATACGGGTTGGCCCGAAGATAAAATGGCCCCGGCGCCGGCATTGCATCGGGAAGCGGCGGGTCACCCGGTGGTACATACTGATCGGGAACATGTTGTTGAGGATAACCCTTTCTTCGCGGGTGGAGGTCGTTTTGCCTTTGAGAAGGGTCACCTGTTCCGGCAGTTCGTCCTGAATTTGCAGCCAGGGGAGCGGCAGCGGTTTCCGGTTGGTTAGCTCGATTTCGTAGGTAATCTCGTCGCCGAAGAAAGCCCGGCTCTGGCTCAAGCGCCGGCGGTACTCGACGCGACGGAGGCAATAGCGGTTCCAGAGGCGGGACACGCCCCCGGTCAGCAGGAACAGCAGGGCGACCAGGGCCAGGGCCACCTGCTGCAAGGCCAGGCTGATCAGCAGGATCACGACCGCGATGAAAAGCCAGTAGTCGCCCCGCATCCCTATTCCTCCCCGGTGGCGGGTTCCTCTTCCACCGGGACGAACACGGAATCCACGATCTCCTTGAGGCTCTGCTCGACTTTCTGGCCGCGAAGCTGGCTTTCAGACCTGGGAATAACGCGATGGATTAACGTCGGGGTGACCAGGTACTTGATATCATCCGGGGTAACGAAGGCCCGCCCTCGGACCGCCGCCAGGGCCTGAGAGGCGTTATAAAGCGCCAGCATCGCCCGGGGACTGGCCCCGAGTTCCAGCGAGGCATGCTGGCGGGTGGCGTGGATCAGCCTTATGATATAGTCCTCGACATCGGCGGCGACGTGGACCTGGCGGCAGGCCCGCTGCATTTCCAGGAGCTCTTCGGCGGTGATGACCGGCTCCAGTTCCTCGAGGGGATCGGCGCTGCGGAACCGGTCCAGTATCAGACGGTCGTCCTCGGTGGAAGGGTAACCGATGGTTATCTTGACCAGGAAACGGTCGAGCTGCGCTTCGGGGAGGGGGAAGGTACCCTCCAGCTCGATGGGATTCTGCGTGGCCATCACCAGGAAGGGGCGGGGCAGCGGCCGGGTGTCCCCCTCGGCGGTAATCTGCCGCTCCTGCATCGCTTCCAGCAGGGCGGACTGGGTGCGGGGCGTAGCCCGGTTTATCTCGTCGGCCAGCACCACCTGGGACATTATCGGTCCCGGCCGGAACTCGAAGTCCGTCGTTTTCTGATTGAAAACGTAGGTGCCGGTTATGTCGGAAGGCAGGAGGTCCGGCGTGCACTGGATACGCCGGAAGCTACATCCCAACGACCTTGCCAGGGACTTTGCCAGGATCGTTTTACCGATTCCCGGAACGTCCTCCAACAGGATGTGCCCTTCGCAGAGCAGGGCGATGACGGCCAGTTCCACCACGGTACCTTTTCCGACGATAACGCGCTCTACATTCTCCCTGACCCGGGCGGCCGTATCCTTTATCCGGTGGACGGTAGCTTCTTCCATAATAACCCTCGCCTTCTGCTGCCCATTATAACAACTTAGCTAGGTGACCGCTATCGGTACCCTGTTAGTCCCTCTCGTACTCGTCTTCAATGCTGCCCACCATCTGCTCCAGGACATCTTCCAGCGTAATCAGCCCGGTAACTTCGCCCTTTTCGTCGAGGACAACGGCCAGATGCAGCCGCTGCCTCTTGAAGTTACGAAGCTGGACATCTATTTTCCGGTTTTCACGAATAAAATAGGCCGGCCGTATCAGCCGCGGTACGCTGCCGAACCGCCGGTGGCCCGTTTTGCCCAGGAGGTCTTTGGCGTGGATGAAACCGATGATTTCCCCACTTTCGCCCTTTCTCACCGGATAACGTGAATAACCGTACTTGCGGATCTTCTTCAGGGCCTGGTCAATGGAGCTATCCGAACTCAGGGTCACCATGCGCCGCCGGGGTATCATTACGTCGCCGACGGTCTTATCGTTCAGGGTGAATACCCGCGACAGTATTTCCTTCTCGTCAGCGGTTATGGCACCCTCCTCCCGGCCGATATCAATTAGGGTCTTTACCTCTTCCTCGGTAACCAACGGCCGCTTGATTTTCCTGATATCGATGCCGAGGAGCAGCAAGATGTTCCGCGAGATATACGTCAGGACGGCTACGGCCGGACGGGAAATCGTCATGATAATCCGGAGGGCCGGGGCGGTAATGATGGAGATACGCTCGCTGTGATATTTGGCATAGACTTTGGGCGTAATATCGGCGAATATCAGGATAATCGCCGTCAGGGCGACCGTGACATAGATAATGCCCGTGTCCCCCCAGACAGATATAGCGATGGCAGTGGCGATGGCCGACATGGCCACATTGACGAGGTTATTACCGAGAAGGATTGTGCTTATCAGTCCCTCCGGCTTCTCCAGGACCCGCTCGACCAGCTTTACACTTCTTGGGTGCTGTCTCGCCGACCGGCGCAAATGCACCCGGTTGACGGCCATCAAGGCGGTCTCCGAGCCGGCAAAGAAAGCGGAAAACAGCAGGAGCAGCGCCAGTAGTATCACCTGCGGAATAATTGCCAGAGTTTCCATGGTTTACCTCCGCGAGTATCGCCGGGTGACTCTCGCTAAATGTAATAAAAATTAAATTCAGACCCACCTATTATTTGACATACGCGGGCATGTGTCAAAGGGCGCCGTCAAACTTGAAAACGGATATATTGTGTGGGACAATCCGAATTGTAGGGAGGTCTCCAGATGACAGATGAGCTGAATATCATGGTCGGTGGGGAGGCGGGTCAGGGGGTACAGTCCGTCGGTGCTATCCTGGCCGGTACCCTGGCCGGCGGGGGGCTCCGCATCTTCGCCGACCAGGACTATGAGAGCCGGGTCAGGGGCGGCCACAATTTCTTTAGAATCCGCGCCAGCCGCCAGAAAGTGCTGGCCTTGAGATACGGGCTGGATGTATTGGTAGCACTGAACAAGGAAACGGTCGACCTGCACTGGAAAGAGGTCAAAAAGGGCGGGCTCATTATCTTCGATGAAGAGGGAGAAACGGAACGTCCCGAAGGGGTCAGATACCTCAACGTACCCCTCGCCAGGCTGGCCGGAGAGAAAGCCGGCAACAAGCTCATGGCCAACACGGTGGCCGTCGGAGCGGTCCTGGGGCTGGCCGGGTACAACCTCAAGCTGCTGGCCCCGGTGCTGCAGGATGAGTTCGGGAAGCACGGCGAGAAAATCGTGGCGGATAATATGACGGCCGCCAGGGCCGGGTTCGATTTCGTACGGGAAAGCAAGCTGAAGCTGGCGGTACCCGTAATCCGGAAGCCGCTATCCCGGCGCCGCCTGCTGCTCAACGGCAACGAGGCGCTTTCCCTGGGGGCTCTAGCGGCCGGATGCCGTTTCATCGCCGCCTACCCGATGACGCCGGCCAGCTCTATCATGGAGTACATGGCCGACAAGGGGCGGGCTTACGGCGTCGTGACCGTCCATGTGGAAGATGAAATCGCCGGCATTAACATGGCCATCGGGGCTGGTTTCACCGGCGCCAGGGCTATGATCGCTACCTCCGGCGGGGGATTCGCCCTTATGGTCGAGGGCCTGGCGCTGGCCGGCATGACCGAGACGCCTGTGGTTGCCTTTCTGGGACAGCGGCCCGGCCCGGCCACCGGTCTACCCACCCGCACCGAGCAGGCCGAGCTCTGGTTCGCCCTTCACGCCGGGCACGGAGAGTTCCCGAGGGCCGTGCTGGCCCCGGCCACCGTTGCGGACGCTTTCCATGTCGCCGTCAAGGCCTTCAACCTTGCCGAGAAGTACCAGACCCCGGTAATTATCCTCGGAGACCATCATCTGTCCAGCTCTTATGTCACCGTGGACAGGTTCGATTTGAAAAAGGTTAATATTGACCGCGGCGACCTGCTCAGCGATGGCGAAACGTCCAAGTTGACCGAATACAAGAGGCACGCCGCGACCCGCTCCGGCGTATCACCGCGGGCGCTGCCGGGACAGGGGAAGGCCCTGGTGGTCACTGACTCCGACGAACACGACGAGGCCGGCCACATGATTGAGGACGCCGCCACGCGGAACCAGCAGGTCGATAAGCGGATGCGTAAGCTGGCGGGGCTGCGGCGGGATATGACCCGGCCGGAACACCACCGTGTTGAAGGCGCCGGAGTGACGCTCGTCGGCTGGGGCAGTACCTACGGTGCCATCCGGGAGGCCGCCGGCATCCTGGAAAAAGACGGCCTGCCGGTCAGCTCCCTTCATCTCTCTCAGCTCTGGCCGTTTCCATCAGCGGCTGTAACTGCGGCCATGGAAGGCCAGAAAAATGTCGTCATCGAAGGTAACGCCACCGGACAGCTAGCCCGGCTTATCCGGCGTGAGACCGGTCTGGAGGCGGACGCTACGATTTTAAGGTATGATGGCCGCCCCTATTCTCCGGGGGATATCGTCACGCGGCTGCGCAAGGAGGTCAAGTCATGGTAACGGCTCAGGATTATGAAAGCGAGGTACACATCGCCTGGTGTCCTGGCTGCGGCAACTTCGGCATCCTGGCCGCGGTGAAAAAAGCCCTGCTGGCGTTGGAGATCGATCCGCATCAGGTCCTCTTCGTATCCGGCATCGGGCAGGCGCCCAAGCTCCCCCACTACACCTGCGGCAACCTCTTCAACGGACTGCACGGCCGGTCACTGCCCGCGGCCACCGGCGCCAGGCTGGTCAACCATGACCTCACCGTTATCGCCATCGACGGGGACGGCGGCGCTTACGGCGAGGGGGCCGGCCACCTGCTGGCGGCCATGCGCCGCAACATCGACCTGACCTATCTGGTCCACAACAACCAGGTCTACGGGCTGACCAAGGGGCAGGCCTCGCCGACCAGCGATCTCGGATTCGTGACCAAGACCACCCCCCTCGGCGCCCCTCAACCGCTTAATCCGATGGCCCTGGCACTCGCCTCGGACGTCAGTTTCCTGGCGCGGGGCTTCGCCGGAGATGTGGATTATCTGGCAGGGCTTTTCCAGGCGGCGATTTCCCACCACGGCTTCGCCCTCGTCGATATCCTCCAGCCGTGCGTCTCTTTCAATCACCAAAATACTTACCAGTGGTACCGCCAGAGGGTCTACAAGGTCGAGGACGAAGGCTACGACCCAACCGATAAGGTGGCCGCTTTGACCAAGGCCCAGGAGTGGGGTGACAGGATTCCCATCGGGATTATTTACCGGCAGGAACGGCCGACCTACGAGGACCGGCTGCCGCAGTTGAAAAAGGGGCCGGTAGTCAATCAGCCCCTCGACCCGCTCGTTTTTGAACCGCTGCTGGACGAGTTCTAGGCCCCGCGCCGTCGCCACCGGTCATTGGCAATTAGTTTATAGTTATTAGTCCACACCCCAACCTGAAGAAGAACTATTAACTGTAAGCTGGAAACTGTATACTAGCGGTATGAATGCGCTGGTGCTCTACCCCAACGATAACGTGGCTACGGCTGTGAGCGCCCTGGCCGCCGGTGAACAGGTCTCTCTAGACGGTGTTGGCGGCCGGATCGAAATCAGTCTCCTCGAAGCGATTCCTTTCGGGCACAAGCTAGCGCTTCGTGATATTCGGCCCGGAGACGATGTCATCAAGGTTTCCTCCAATAACCGCATCTTTCAACTCATGAACGAAAACATCGATATCAATGCCGGAGATATCATCGAGGGCAAGGAGACTACACAGGAGGTTGGGGGACGTATCTTCGAGGAGACAATTAAGGTGGCCTCCGGCAAACAGACCCGCGCCGAGGCGCTTGGCCACGCCAAGTTCGCCATTTACAATATGGGGCTGAACGTTTTATGAAATGTCATCCTGAGCGAAGCGAAGGATCTCGGTAGGGAGAGGAGTATTTAACCGCCACCCTACACCGAGATTCTTCGTCACTTTGCTCCTTAAAATGACACTGAATCGGGAGGTAATATTTGAAAGTCAAACTCCCCCAGATGGCCTGGCATGGCCCGAGAGACCTCGAGGTAGAGTTCCCGGCAGACTGGGACGTGACGGTCTGTAACATGGCCGGACACGATAGCCCCAGGCTGACGGACTCGGAAATAAAGGGGGCTGTTGGTAGTCCGATCGGCATGCCGCCGCTGCGCGAATACGCCCGCGGCAAGCGGGAGGTCGTTATAATGTTCGACGACATGACCCGGATTACGCGCGCCGCCGATATCGTCCCCCATGTCATCGACGAGCTGGCTGCCGCCGGCATCAAAGATAGCCAAGTACGTTTTATCGCCGCCATTGGCTGCCACGGGGCGATGACCCGCGCCGACTTCGCCAAGAAACTCGGTGAAGACATACTCAAGCGTTTTCCCGTCTACAACCACTGCCCGTTCGATAACTGCGTGCCCGTGGGCCGGACCACGCGCGGCACCAGACTATTGTTTAACGCCGAGGTCATGAAGTGCGATTTAAAGATAGGCATCGGCTCTGTTGTGCCGCACATCATGGCCGGATTCAGCGGCGGCGGCAAGCTCGTAATGCCCGGTGTGGCCGCCTACGAGACCATCCTGGCCCTCCACTCGCCGGAAAAGGATGAGGAGAGCACGGTGACAGGAATGGGCGTCTACGAAAACAATCCCCGCCGCCGGGATATTGATGAAGCCACCGAGATTGTGGGACTGGACATGAAGATCGATGCCCTGGTCAACTCCCGCGGGGATACGGTCGCCCTTTTCGGCGGGGCGCCCCGCCCCGCCTACGCCGCCGCCCTCGAAGCAGCTCGCTCTCACTACCTGACCCCGCCTGCCCGGGACTGCGATATTGTCATCGCCAACACCTTCGCCAAGGCCAACGAGGCCCTCTCGGGCCTGCTGGTGGCTACCCCTTCGGTGCGTAAAGAAGGTGGCGACGTCGTCCTGATCAGTAACGCGCCGGAGGGGCAGATGACTCACTACCTGATGGGTCCCTTCGGGGAAAGCATCGGCGGCAAGCTCAGCCTCCGCATGCGGCCGCCGGAGCACATCAAACGGCTGATCGTCTTCACGGAGTACCCGGAACTGGCTGGGCGGCGCTACCTGGTGGAATCCGGTCAAGTATTGCTGAAGTACGACTGGGACGAAGTCATGGAACTACTGAAGAAGGGCCGGGGGGCGGGGACGAAAGCCGCCGTGTACCCGAACTCGGATATCCAGTATCTTGACACGGAATAAAGGGCCATCACCTAATTGGGATACAGCAAGTATGAATCCTTTCTCCCCCGGTGGGAGAGAGTTAGAGTGAGAGGAACAAACAGGATTCCACCCTCACTTTAGTCCTCTCCCATCAAGGAAGAGGAGGAGTCTATCAAGCTATGGGCAACCAGGGATTTAGTAGAATTTCACTCGCCTATAGGTATTTCGAATATCCCTCGTCGTGCAGGGTTTCAATGAAGCGGCTTGAGCCCAGACTCCTGAGAAATTTGTAGTAGCTCAGCCCCTCGGTGGCGGCGCTGTAGCGGATGGCCCCCGGCTCTACGCAGATACGGCAGTGTCCTGTCTCCCCGGCCTGCCGGCGCCAAGCGCGGGCTTTTTCCCCACTCCAGATATCTTCGATGGTCTGTTCTCTGATATTGCCGATAGACGCGGCATTGAGTTCACAGGGGTGTACGGTGCCGTCGGCCTCGATGAACAGGTAGTTATAACCTGCGGTGCATCGCCAGCTTTTTCGGCCGGTACCCAGGAAATCCCGTATCCTCGAATAAGCGTAGTTCGCGTATAGCCCGATCCGGCTGTAGAAATCCAGTAGCTTTTTTTCATCGGTCTGGGCGAGCTTCAAAGACTCATGTTTATCGATATTCCGGAACCTGGATTCGGTGAAGAAGACCGGAGAGATGATGTGAAAGAGGTCCCGCTCCCGCGCCCAATCGAGAATATCATTAAGGGAGTCGATGTTCTGCGGCAGGACGGTCGTCTTCAGGCCGACGTGGTAGTTATCGAATTCCTCTCGGAGCCTCAGTAAACCGTCAATGGTCCGATTGGCTCGCTCAAAGGCGCCATCAATCCCCCTGATTTGGTCGTGTACCTCTCCGATACCGTCGATAGAGGCAACACTCACCAGGTCAATACCGCTGCCGCGCATACTCTCCAGAATTTTCCGGTAGTTGGCGATGATAAGCTCAGGCAACAGGCCGT
Organism: Dehalococcoidales bacterium; assembly: GCA_034414775.1. Lineage (GTDB taxonomy): Bacteria > Chloroflexota > Dehalococcoidia > Dehalococcoidales > RBG-16-60-22 > DAOULX01. The sequence goes on along the minus strand of DAOULX010000023.1, from coordinate 31,616 downwards.
TGGATGTAATGATGATACTTTTTAGATTCGTCAAGTGGCTCCCTTTCAACCCGACGATGCGCACGACGATATCCACGAGGTCATTGCGGAGATGGGGCTCGCCGCCGGTCAGGTCCAGCTCTACCAGCCGTGAGAAGAGGGGCCGCGTCAGCAACCTGACTATTTCATCGCCGGAAAGCTCGTGGCCACCGGAGCTTTTCCAGATGTTGCACATGACGCAGCGGGAGTTGCAGCGGCCGGTCACCGCCAGGCTGAGGGCAGCGGGTTGTAATGGGACCCCCCGTTGCCGGGCCAGGCGGAACCTGGCGGCTTTGGCTAGCAACTTCGCCGCTACTCCCAGGTACTCAATGGTGTTATTCATCCTAGGAACAATATAGCAGAGGTTAATTGGTGTAACAAATATGCTTGTTATTTTCCTCACGTTGATGCATAATTTACTACGCTATAATTAGGATTCTCTATTTTCAAATCAATAAAGTATAAATCAAGGGAGGGCGGATGCTAAAAGATTTCAAGACTTTCATATTACGCGGAAATGTGGTTGACCTGGCTGTAGGTATCGTCATCGGCGTGGCTTTCGGGGCGATCGTCAATTCACTGGTAAAAGACGTTATCATGCCGCCGGCCGGACTGGCCCTTGGGAATGTGGATTTCGCCAATATGTTCGTCGTTCTTAAGGAGGGTACAGCAGCTGGCCCGTATCCATCCCTGGCGGCGGCTCAAGAGGTCGGGGCCGTCACTATCAATTATGGTGTTTTCGTCAACACAATAGTCAGTTTTCTTATTCTGGCTATTGTTGTCTTCTTCTTTGTGGTTCGCCCTATAGCCCGATATCACGCCCGTCAGAAGGCAGCCGAGGTGGCGCCTGAGCCGAGTACCAAGGAATGCGCATACTGCTTTACGAGTATCCCGATCAAGGCTACCCGTTGCCCTAACTGCACTTCCGAGCTTGGATCGACTTAGCTTTCAGTTACGCCGGAACAAAAGCCGGTACGACCCGAACGAGCGCGTCTTCAGGCATCCCCAGAAGACGCCCAGCTGATAGGCCAGGTGCTCCAGCAGGTAGAAAAAGAGGAAGACCGGGTACGGCAGTGCCGGCTTTTTCACGAAGAAGTCTACTATGGATGTCACCAGCAGCGCCAGCCCCGCGAAGGCCCACGCCGGATACCACAGGAATCCCAGGATAAGTATCAATACCAGGTAGTACCTGACCAGGTGAAAGAAGGCGAAATAAAAAAAAGACAGCCCGCTCCTGATTGTGGAAGCGGTTACCTGTTGGAGTGGAAATCTGATCGCGGACTTTCTTAAAGCTGCTGAACGCCGCCATATATACAGACCGAAGAAGACGGGTATAACGATCAGCGGGTAAGGATTGGGCAGCAGGACGGCCAGGGACAGCGCCAGGAAAGAAAGACCGGTGAAAATGGAGACCAGGAAGGTCTTCCTCTTGTCCCGGTGGGCACGATAGAGTTCTGCCTCTGACGTGCCGTACTCCGCCCGGCGGCCTAGCATTCGCCCGAGCCGGTTGCGGTGCTTGTGGGCGACCCGGCCGAACGGGGCATAAACGAGGCCGTAGCCGAGTTTCCTCAGTCGCCAGCAGAAATCGACGTCCTCACCAACGCGACGCCCTTCCTCGAATCCGCAGGCGTTTAAGAATGCCGCCCGGGTCACCAGCATGTTGGCCGTGGGCACGTACATGGTTGAAGCCACTTTGTCCTCGAGGATGAGGCGCCGCCCCATGTTCAACGAAGAGCAAGCGTCCTCATAGCGGTCGAGGAAGCTGTCTTTAAAGTAGCCGGCCACAAAACCACCCACCGCCCCGACTCCGGCCACCTGGAAGAACGGCACCAGCTCCCGGAGCCAGTCTTCCCCGGCGAGGCAGTCGGCGTCCAGGAAGGCCAGGATTTCGCCGTGGGCCTGTTGCGCCCCCAGGTTCCGTCCGGCGGCCGCGCCGAGCGAGGTATCCTGGCGGTAAATCCGGATATCGCTGTTGGCTGTGGATACCGGTATGGCCGAACCGTCATCAATGACGATTATCTCCCGCTGGTCCGCCGGGTAATCGATGCGTCGCAGGGAATCCAGGCATTCCCCCAGGTCTTCCGGCTGGTCTTTCACCGGGACGATAATGGAGACCATCGGGTATTCACCAAGCTCAGGCGGGAGCTCCAGTACCAGATAGCCCTTAGAAACCAGGCCCAGCAGGACTCTCAGCAGGTGGTCATCGTAGGTAAACAAGGCACCGTCGCGGATACGTTCGAACACCTGAAAAAGGGTCTTATTAACTTTGAGCACCCTCAGGGGCAGGTGGGAGACCAGGAAATGGCCGTCGGGTCCTTCTTTGAGGGAGGTGTTGGCCGCCAGCCTCAGGCAAAATCCTATCATATGTGGTGTATCTCTATACGAAGTCCTTCGGGGCTATCTTTAACAAAGGTCGGCATAATCGATGGACAAAAGACTTTCATCGGTCGCCGGCCGGCTTGATGGCGCCTTCCTCTTTCAGCAGTTCAAATAGCTGCTTGGCCATAGCCTCGCTGTCGCCGGTGAGCATCAAGCCCCGCCGCCGTGAGATTCCCCCTTGAAGTAGCTGGAGGATACGCTCGAAGGCCGGTAGTGAGCTGTCCAGCGGCGACGCCTTTTTGGGGTGCGGATGGGGAAAGACCAGCCCGGCCACCTGCACAGGATCGTTTTCCAGTTCCGACGACGGAATCCCCAGGTCGGCAGGGGCAAGTCGGGTAACCTCGGCCGACCGGCTGTCGATGAGCCGATCCAAAGAAGTGTAGGGCAGCTTCCCCTCCCCCTTGAGGGCGATGACGACCGGCAGGGGGCAACGTACTTTTTCTCTCGCCCCGCGGCCGATGTCCCTGATTACTACTATGTCTTTCCCGTCTGACTCCAACTCCAGGCTGACGGCATCGACGATGCAAGACCAGCCGAGACGGCCGGCCAGCAAAACGGCGACCTGCCCGTTGGCGCTGTCCAGGCTGCGGGCGCCGGTCAAAACGATGTCTACGCTACGCCTCATCACTACTCCGGCCAGCAGCACGGCTTTTCGATGCGGCGTAGCAGAATCATCATAGTAGATGCGTGTGGCTTTATCGGCCCCGAGCGCCAGCGCGTCCTTAAGGTAGCTCTCCACCCGCTCCGGGCCAACAGATACGACCGTTATCTCGGCACTGCTGTCCACAGCTTTCAGGTCGAGGGCTTTTGCCAGGGCCGTGGCGGAGTTAGGATCGAGACGCCGCGGCAACCCTTCCCGGAAGAGCACCGAATTCTCCAGCCCGAAGTCCAGGGCTAAAGTGGGATCGGTTGCCTCTTTCAAACAGACTAATATCTTCATCACATCAAGTCAGGCGGAAGCAGACGCCGTAGCCGCCGCGCGGGTAGTTCCAGTTCACCGCCCCCTTATCGCAGATAATATAGCAGGTGCCGCATTCCAGGCATGTCTCGTAGACGACGCTTAGCAGCTTCGTAGCCTCGTCCCAGGTATAGCAGTTGGCCGGGCAGGCGGTGACGCAGGCGTGATGGTCGCAGGTGGCGCAGACCTCCTTGTTGACGATGATGTGGGGCTGGTCGTCGGTCTGGAACTGCGTGAGCTGCGTCAGGTCTTCGATATTCACAACAACGACCTCCCGATTTTAATGCCATCGGAAAGCAGGTCTTTCAGCCCCACCTCCTTTAAGGCTTCCTGGCGGGCCAGGCGCAGCAGTTTCGACCGCGGCACGCCCTCCACCCTGTACATACGCTCGAAAATGCCGGCCAGTACCTGCGGGTAGACTTGGAATAGCCGCTCCAGGTGCATCATCCCGGCGGCATTTTTAAAGGTCTTCATATCTTTCATGACGAAGCTGTCATCGAGCTTCTTTTTATAGGCGGCTAGCGAGGGCGCGCTGTAGTCTTTGGTCTCCAGGGCGGCGATGGCGGTATCGGCAGCTATCGCTCCGGAAGTCATCGCCAGGTTGATGCCTTCTAGGTTGATGCCGTTGGTGTAGCACAGTCCGGCGGCGTCCCCGGCGACCATCAGCCCGTCAGTGTAGATTTGCGGCATGGCCTTGTAGCCGCCTTCAGGGATCAGGTGCGCCGAGTATTCCAGCGGCACGGCGCCCATAAGTAGACGAGCTACCTGAGGGTGTTTCAGGAAATCGTTTAACAGGTCATAAGGGGTCTTACCAGAGTCCCGGAGGGAGTCCAGGTGGACAACCAGGCCTACCGAGACTGTCTCGCGGTTGGTGTAGAGGAAAGCGCCACCATGCACCCCCGCCGTCATCCCCACGAAACTGAAGTCGGCCCCCTGATCGCGCACCAGGTGGAAGCGGTCGTTAATGGTGGCTTCGGGGAGTCCCAGCAGCAGCTTGACGCCCACGCCCATGGCGGCGGGATTGAAATCCCGGCGTAGTCCCGCTTTTTTAGCCAGGAAGGACAGGACGCCGTCGGCGGCAATGACAATATTTCCCCGCAGCTCCCCCTCCCGGCCCTTGACCGTCACGCCGGCGATGCGCCCGTTTTCATGAATATAGTCCTCGGCGGTACAGTCGGTAAGCAGTAATGCCCCGGCTCTGACGGCCTCGCCGGCAAGCCAGCGGTCGAAGGCCGGTCGGAAGATGGTGTAGCCGTTATGAGGAGGCTGGTCGAAGTTCTCATTATCGAAGCTGAGGGAGATAGCCGAGTCCCCGGTCATAAAGGCCAGTACCTTGCGGTAAACGTGGCGCTCCAGTGGCGCCCGCTCGGGGAAGTCCGGCAATAGCTTATTGAGCACGGGCGTGTTGTGCAGCAGTCCCCCGAACATGTTCTTGGCGCCCGGGTAACGGCCCCGCTCCACCAGGCAGACGCTGCGCCCGGCGCGGGCCAGTTTGAGGGCCGCGATACTGCCGGCTGGCCCCGCTCCTACTACGATAATGTCAAAGGATTTTGCCATTTTCCTTGGCCTGTTTAATACGCTCGATCAGCTTTGGTAGCACCTCGCGGAGGTCGACGGCCAGCCCTACGTCCGAGCTTCGAAAGATAGACGCCTGCGGGTCGCGGTTGATCGAGACGATGGTGTCGGATTCCTGAATGCCCCCGACGTGGTGAGTGGCCCCGGAGACACCGAGGGCCAGGTAGACGGAGGGGCTGACGACCTTTCCCGTCTGGCCGATCATTCGCTCCCGGGGTATCTGCCCGGTGTCCACCACCGGTCGCGTCGTGCCGATGGCGCCCTGGAGCAGATCGGCCAGTTCGCTGACCAGGGGCAAAAGCTCCCCGGTGGCCGCCCCCATCCCCGCCGCCACGACCGTGTCCGCCTCGGTAACGTCGACCGTCCGGTAATCGGCCGGCAGGTATTCCAGGTGCTCCACCTTCATAATCTCTCGGGGTAGCTGCGGCTCGAACACCTCTGTTTTGACCTTACCGGCTTTTGCCACAGGGATATCATTTAGGACGGCCGGATTCATAGTCACCAGCATCGTTTTATCAGTCGCGAAAATAACCTCCTGCCAGAGCTGACCCCCGTAAACAGGGCGGTAGAAAACCGGATTCGGCCCGGAGAGATCCATCCTGGTACAGCCAGTGACCAGGCCTGTTCCCAGGGCGGTGGCCAGGCGGGGGGCCAGTTCACGGCCGAGCAGGGTATCTCCCAGGAGCAATAGCCACGGTTTACCCTTTTCGACTCGTGGCAGCAGCGCCGCCGCATATGCCTCGCTGGAGGGATTTTTCAGGAGGGGGTCTTTAAAGACCAGCGCACTATTTATCCCGGATTCTGCGAAAAGCGTGGAATGGTCCCCCGGCTCCTGGCCGAATAACAGCGCCGTGGTTCTACCGCCGACCTTTTCCGCCAATATTCTGGCCTCGGTCAACAGGCCAGGGCTCAACTTGCTTGGTTCCTCGCCGCCGGTCAGCTCCGGCAGTACCCAGATTTCTTTTAGCATATTTCCGTTGTTAGTCCGGATTTCCAATCATTAGTTCAGGTTGAAAGGGATACCGCCGAAGGAATTAAATCATCCTCCCCACCTTGTCCCCCTCCAAGATAGCCATGTCTATCTTGCGCGGCGCCACGCAGTCCCCGATGCGGTACAGCTCTTTAACACGTCCCTTTAAGGCCTTGTAAAGCTCATCCTCGGCCCGGTTACCGAGAGCGTAAACCACGGTATCATGGTCGTTGAACGTCCGCCACTCGTTGGAGTAGAAGTTGAGCCCCTTGACCTCCAGCCCGTTAATCTCCACCACGGCGAAGTCCGGGGTAAAGGTGACACCTTTCTGAGCGAGGCGCTGGTGGCTGAGGTACTGGTCCTGCGTCGGCCCGAGTTCCGAAGCAATCGTGGGTGACGATGTGACGATGTGTACTTTACGCCCGCGTTCGGCTAAGAGTTCGGCGGTGGCCGTGGCCTGGTGGTGGCCGTCGCCATCAATGAAGAGGACGCTTTTCCCTACGGCCGGTTCATTGAGGAGGGCCTGCCAGGCGTTGAAGACATTGGGGCCGTCGGCGCCGGGCAGGGGACACTCCTTGGGCACCGATCCCGTGGCGATAACCACGACATCGGGATTTTGTTCTATGACAAAATCCGCGTCGACCTCCCGGTTGAGGACGATGGTAACCGGAAGGAGTTTCAGTATATTCTCTGAGTTTCGGATGACCGCCCCGAATTCTTCACGGCCCGCTCCCAGGGCGGCGATGTTGACCTGACCCCCTGGTTTATCCGCTTTTTCGTAGAGTATCACATCGTGGCCGCGGCGGGCGGCCGTCTCGGCGGCACGCAGGCCGGCCGGGCCCCCGCCGACAATCAACACCTTTTTCCTGACCGGGGCGGGCTTTAACGAGCCGGCCACCTCCGTTTTCTCACTGCCGATATTGGGATTCTGAATGCAGCCAATGTCCTTGTTAAGGCCTACCCGGCCGTAGCAGCCCTGGTTATCGGCCACACAGTAGCGTATCTCTTCGAGCCGGCCCTCTTTGGCTTTATTGGCCATCTCGGGATCACAAATCTGGGCCCGCACCATGCCGATCATGTCTGCCTGGCCGTCGGCCAGCACACGTTCCGCCATAACGGGGTCGTTGATGCGCCCGGTACAGAAGACCGGCAGGCCGACGACGCCTTTGATTCCGGCCGCCAGCGGGATGGTATAGCCGAGGGGGGTGTGCATGGTAGCCCCTACCAGGTACAGGTTATAAAAAGTGGCCAGCGTCGGGTCGATGAATTCGATTTTGCCGCTGGCCTCAAGATGGCGGGCGATTTCTTTGGTGTCGTCCAGGGTCAGGCCGCCCTGGACCATCTCGTCTGCGCAGAGCCTCACGCCCTGTGTGTAGTCCACTCCGACTGTCTCCCGGACGGCCCCGATGACCTCCAGGGCGAATCGCAGGCGGTTTTCCAGGCTACCGCCGTAGTCGTCCTGGCGCAGGTTAGTCAGCGGGGAGAGGAACTGCCGGATTAGCGAGCTGTGGCCGAGTTGCAGCTCGATGCCGTCGAAACCGCCCTCCCGGACGTTCATAGCCGCCCGGCAGAAATACTCGATAACTTCTTTAATATCTTCGATTTCCATCTCCTTGGGGACTTCCCGGAACATGAAATCGGCCACCGGGGAGGGCCCCCAGACCGGCCGGCGCGAGTAGCTGCCGTCGCCTTGGCCGCCGTTGTGGTTGAGTTGGGCGAATATCTTCGTCTCGAACTCGTGGACGGCGCGGCAGATGCGGTGATAGCCGGGGACAGCCTCCGGCTTCCAGGCGTCGATGAGCTTCTCATAGGCGTGGTCGGTGGGGTGGACGGACTGCTCCTCGGTAGTGATAAGGCCGGCGCCTCCCTTGGCCCGCTCCGCCAGGTAATAGGCCTGCCGCTCGCTGGGCAGGTTGTTCTCGGCTAGGTTGGTAAGGTGGGAGGAGAAGGAAATGCGATTCGGAACGGTGACGCGGCCGATTTTTAAGGGTGAGAAGAGGTATTTAAACTGTCCGTACATGGCATAACTCCCCTGAGCATTATACAGCCAAAACGCTGCTTTTGTGAAAGGCTGTTCGTGAAAGCAAACAGTACTATGGTGTCATCCTGAGCGAAGCGAAGGATCTCGGTCGGGGGTGGTTATATTCTCCTCCAACCCCGAGATTATTCGTCGCTACGCTCCCTCAGAATGACACTGTGTTGTTATTTCCGCACTCCAGTTGATCAGGCACTCCGGATCGGCGCTGTTGAGGTCCCGGCTGACGAAGTAGGCCACCGCCGGGCAACCGCCGCGGCACGACTCGAAGCGGGGGCAGCGGCGGCAGGATGCCGGCTCCAGCTGGCGGAAGTATTTGAAGGCCGGTGAATGACTCCAGATTTCCCTGAACGAAGCCTCCCTGAGGCTGCCGCCGCAAAAGGCCTTTTCCTGCATGAAGGCGCACGGATAAACGTCACCAATGGGATCGATGCAGCAGGTCAGCTTGCAGGCGCCGCACATGTCCAGCCCCATCTGCCGCCGCCCACCCGCGGTTACGGAGAAAAAGGAGTCCCCGGTGAGGATGGTCGGGTCGGCGTTAAGCCAGCCGGAGAGCTCACGAAGTTGATTTGAGGCCAGTTTCAATTCATCCCAGCTTTCGCGGGCGCGTCCCGAGGGGCGGAACCGCGAGACCCTCAATCTGGCCCCGAAAGAAGCCGCCATGCCTTTCAGCCGGTCAAGCTGCTGAAAGTTGAGCGAGGTGACTACGGTGTTGATAGACAGTGGGATGTCCTTGCCGGCCAATCTTTCGATGCCATGGATGGCCCTGGTGAACGTCCCCTTCCCCCGGATGCGGTCGTTGACTTCTGCTGTAGCTCCATCGAGGCTGACCTGTACGTTAACCAGCGGATTGCCGGCAAAACAGGCAACCGCCTCATCGGTTAGCACGGTTCCGTTGGTGCTGATACAGGTCATGATACCTTTTTCATGGATATAACGCAGCAGGGGCAGAAAATGGTCTTTTAACAGCGGCTCGCCGCCGCCGAAATTGATTTCGAAGACCTTGAGCGCTGCCAGCTGGTCGACAATGGCCCGGCACTCGTCGAGAGCCAGCTCTCCCGGGGACTCCTCACTGCTGGCCGAGAGGCAATGGACGCATCTCAAGTTGCAACGATGGGTAATCTCCCAGGTTAGGTTGATCGGGGCGGACAGGGGCCAGTCAGCGTACTTCATCGGTGATCATTTTATTGGCCGTCAGGCGGGCGGTCAGGCGGGACAGGGAGCGTTCAATGATTTCCGCGGGTGTGCCGGTACGCCGGGCAATATCCACGACAATATCGGCCGATGTCCACGTGCCGTCAAAATGCTCCGGACAGAGCCAGTCGCCACTGCGGACAAAATATACCTGGTGGCGTGACGACTCGTAAAATAGCAGGCCCCAATCCTCTTTTCTGACCTGGACCCCGTCAGCCAGGCGGCCGGCCAATTTTAGTAGACCCCGCAAACGCCGTCGATGCTGAGTTCCTCGACGACAATCTCTTCGATTACCTGTGGTTCCTCGTCGTCGGTTTTCTCGTTATCAGCCTTAACCGGTGTATCTTTTTCCATTTTCTCCTTCCTTTGGGTATCTAAAAGCCAATAGCTTTTACCCGTATCAATACGGATTATTGAGCACCCGCTTCAGCAGGGCGATGACCTCGTCATGGTTGAAGTTCTTCGGATTCCCCTGGGAACAGAAATCGTTATGATAGATGCTGACCATATGCTCCAGGTCATCTTCGTGGACGCCGAACTGCTCGGTGATGTGGCCCGGCTTGATATCAAGGTCCTTGAGCAATTGCTCGATCTCGATGAACCAGCGCTCGGCCGCCTCCCAGACAGTCATGTTTGTCGTATCGACGCCCATGGCCGCGGTTAACGCGGCCAGCTTGTCGAGGCAGGCGGGTTGGTTGTACCGCTCCCCGGCCAGCATCATGACGGCATTGATCCGCCCGTGGTGGACATCCTTGAGAGCGCTTATCTGGTGGCCCAGTCCGTGTACGATGCCGGCCCCCGCCCCGAAGCCGATGGCGATACCGCCCATAGTCGATGCCCAGGCCATACGCTCACAGGCATTGTTGTCCATCCGGTTGTAGGTGAAATCCCGGATGTTTTTAGAGATAAGCTCGTTGGCCCGCAGCAGCATTCCGTAGGCGTAGGGGCCCTGTACCTTGGTCACGAACGCCTCGATGCCGTGGGAGAGGGCATCGAAGCCGGACCAGGCGGCGAAATTCCTGGGCTGCAGCCTGACCAGCAGCGGGTCGACGATAGCTACGGTGGAGTGAATATTGGGGCCGCTGACCAGTATTTTGGCTTTAGCCCGCGTATTGTTGATAGCCGCCCACGAGGAGACCTCGGCCCCGGTCCCGGAGGTAGTGGCTACCGAGATTTGGGGGATCACGCAGGGCTTCATCGTCTTGAGTGTTTCCGAGAACGGGGGGTCAAGAAAGACGCTGAAATCAAGTATGTTTTTGCCGCCGTTGGCATCGATGACACGGATGCATTTGGCGGTATCTATCGAGCTCCCGCCGCCGACGGCGACGACACCATCACATTCGGCATCCTTGAATGCCTTATAGGCATCCATAATCTCGTGGTCTTTGGGGTTGGAAGTGATTTTATCGTAGACTTCCGTGGCCACACCGGCGTAATCGATAATGCCCCTGATTTCATCGATAGCACCGGTCCCCTTGAGGCCCGTAGTAACAATCAAGGCCTTTTTCATACCGGTGGCTTTGCATTCATCGCCCACGGTCTGGTAAGCTCCCCACCCGAGAGCTATCCGGGGAATGGGATTGGTATAGATAATGGGGAACTCGAAGATGTCTCTATCTATCACGGTCTCCTCTTTAGGCATTCTCGTAATATTTTATGCCAGCGGCGGGGAGGTCTTCAAGGAACACTCACCTGTACCTTGACGTTAGCTTCTTTGTTGTTCAGTAGTGCCCCGGAGCCTTTTTCGGCGGCGTCTCGGAGTGGTACGACCGATGTGATCAGGGGTGAAGGATCCAGCCTCCCATCGGCCAGCAGGGCGATAGCGGTACGGCCTTCGTCCACGTAAATATAGCAGCCACTTCCCCGACAAACTCGTGTCCGACAGTCAGGGGGACTTTGTCCTGGAGTATCATCACCGGGCCGAAGGCGTATTCTTTCAGATCGGTGCCGTAAATACCCGCCAGCTTCGCCTTGCTCTTCAGTTGGCCCGGCCCCGGGGCAGGTTCCGGTGCATCCACATAACGGAGGTCCCTGCGGCCAGACCACCTTAATGCTTTCATGGGTGATACCCTCACTGTTTATTAGGGGGCACTACTCCGTAATTATTCAAGACAGCACCGTTTAATGTCAAGGAAAGGTACTCTACTCTTGGGATGGAACGATATGTTTACGAATCGTTTATGGAACAGTACGTAATATTAACTAAAAATTTACCCGACGGATGCTATATTTCGCTTGGAAGGCCAGTCTGCTTCAAGGTGTCACGGGCCTGTTCCTGACCGACTATCCCCGAAAGGCGGTACCTATTGAAGAGCTCCTACCCTGCGACTCGTAACAAGACCGGCATCAACCGGAAGAATAATGGTCGTTACAGGTGTAATACAGCGAAAGGCAACGATCTATTCCGGGTATTGGCGGAAAATTCCAATGAACTGGTAGGGCAGATCAGGCTATCTCCGGAGTTCAAGGTTGTCTACTGTAATGCGTCGGTTTATAGGGTTACCGGTTATACCAGAGAGGAGTTCTATGATAACCCGGATCTGGTTTTTCAGAGTATTCATCCTGATGACGCCGAGCGACTTAGAAACTTGCTGAATCCAGATACCCCGAATCAGCCCGACCCGGTCGTCCTGCAAGGCAAGAAAAAAGACGGTTCGCCGATCTGGCTCGAGTTGACCCGAACGGTCGTACGTGATTCATCCACAGGCGCCGTCGATGCTTATCTGTTCTGCCGGGACATCACCCGACGCAAACGGACCCTGGCGGCCCTTAAAGAGAGCCAGGAATTCATTTCTAGCCTGCTGGAAAATGCCCCCCACGCCACCGTCGTTATTAACCCGGATACCTCCATACGGTATGTCAATCCCATCTGGGAAGAGATTAACGGCTGGAGGCTGGATGAGATTATTGGCGTGAAACCGCCTTACCCCTGGTGGCCGGACGAACTCAAGGATGAATTCATGGAAAATTCTCCCTTGGCCTGGGAGCAGGGCACTGGCAAGGCCGAAGTATTATCCGTAAAAAAGAACGGCGAGCGTTACTGGCTTGCCATGAACTGGAACTCGATATATAAAGACGGAGAAATGCAGTATATGCTCGTCAACTCCGTCGATATTACCGAGCGCAAACGGGCTGAGGAGCTCAAGGAAGATGAAAACCGCATACTGATGCTCCTGAGTGAGGGGGCCGAACTGGGAGAAATACTGAGTGCCATCGTGCACATGGTGGAGATACGTGATTCGTCTATTAAAGGCTCGGTACTACTTTTGGATTCTGCCAGAGGGATGCTAGTACAGGCGGCCGGTCCTAGTATGACCGACGCATATAAGAAATGTTTGACCGATGGTTTGCCCATCGGTGATGGTATCGGCTCATGCGGTACGGCGGCATACCGAAAAGAGCGAGTGGTCGTCCCGGACATTGCCAGCAGTCAGTTGTACTATGGATCCAAGGTGATCCCGGTTTTACTGCGTAATGGCATGGTCGCCTGCTGGTCGCAGCCCATCGTCTCTTCCCAGGGGGAGTTACTGGGCACTATCGGTAACTACTGCAACAGGGTCGGTGAACCTGATGCCCAGAACCTCGCCGTGCTCGAGTGGTCGGCGAGGGTCGCCGCCATCGCCATCGAACGCCAAAGGGACATGGAGCGGGTGCGCCAGCTGAGTTCGGTTACCGAGCAGATATCGGAGGCGACCATTGTCACCAATCCCGACCTGAAGATTATATACCTGAACCGGGCGGCGCAAAACCTGTTCGGCTATTCGCCCGAAGAAGCGCTCGGCAAGTCATTGGGTCTTTTTAGTGAAAAACCTCTTCCGAAAAACAGGAGACGCATAATCCTGGATACGGTCAACTCCGGTCAAGTCTGGAGTGGGGTTTTGACAAAACGACGTAAAGACGGCAGCACCTTCCTCTGCGATTGCCTTCTCTCTCCCCTTTATGACGAGGGGGGCAAGATTATTTCATATATCGATGTCGAACGCGATGTTACCGAACAGAAGAAAATGGAGTTAAAACTCCAGGAACACAAGCGTCTCATCGAGAGCATTTTAACCAGCCTGCCGGAGGGCGTGCTGGTCACCGACGGCCAAGACCGCATCGTGCTGGCCAACGAAGCCTTCCACCGGATCTTTCACCTCGCCAAAAAGACGGTGCAATCCAAACCACTCCAGGAACTAATCCGAATGGACGGCCTGCATGACCTTTATAAGTCTGTAAAGCAGGAAACCGCCACCAGAAACACCATTGAACTGCGCTATAAGCTAATGGGCCGCGAAAAGATCATTGCCTGCAATATCATCAGGATGGAAGCGGACAGAATGCTGCTCATATTTTCCGATGTGTCCCAGGAACGTGAAGATAGTGAAAAGCTGTATCTCACCGACAGGCTGGCTTCGATAGGAGAGATGGCTGCCGGCCTGGCCCACGAGCTTAATAATCCCCTGACCGCAATCCTGACGCTGTCCCAGCTCCTCCTCCACTACGGGATCCCAGGGGAAAGCCAGGAGGACATGAAATGCATTTACGAAGAAGCCCAGAGGGCCACTCGCATCGTGAAAAATGTCCTTCTTTTTGCCCGGAATAATAACTACGAACACGGAAGATCGTCCGCCAACGATGTCGTTAGGGATGTTCTTCGGCTGCGTGAGCACGATCAAAGGGTCGGCCAGATCACGGTGACGACGAATCTAGCTGAGGGCATGCCGGAAGTCTCGATCGACAGGTACCAGTTACAGCAGGTCTTCCTGAACATTATCCTCAACGCCGAAGCCGCTATCAGGGAGGCCAACCGCCCGGGATTACTAACCGTGACGACGGAAAAAGCCGGTGACCGCGTTAAAATACACTTTACCGATAACGGCTGTGGCATCAAAAAAAGCGTTATGCCCCGGATTTTTGACCCGTTCTTTACCACCAAGGAAATCGGTAAGGGTACCGGGCTTGGACTAAGCATATGTTATGGAATTGTGGTTAAACACGGTGGTAGGATTAGCGTCCGGAGTCAATCCGGTGAAGGCTCCACATTCAGCATCGAACTGCCTGTGGCGCAATCATAGCTGGTGATTTGAGCGACGAAAGGAAGAGTAATGGTAACAGCAACGGCAGGGCAGAGAATCCTGATAGTCGATGATGAAAAGGCGGTGCGGCGCAGCCTCAACCGAAGCCTGACAATGAACGGCTTTTCCTGTGATGAAGCCGCCAACGTCCAGGAAGCTATGGACTATCTCGAGGACAACCCGGCTGACCTGGTCATATTGGATATAATGATGCCAGGTACAACCGGCAAGGACTTCCTGCCGCGGTTGAAACAGTCCCATCCGGACACTGCCGTTGTCATGGCTACAGCCGTTGTCGAGCCGGACACGATCATTGGTTGCATGAAAGACGGCGCTCTGGACTATATCACCAAGCCTTTCGACGTCAGCCAGCTTATTAACGATATCGGCATGGTGTTGGAGAAGAGGCGGCTGGAGCTCAGTCTGAGAGAGAAGAGGCGAGTTCTCGAAGGTAAGGTTAAGGAACAGTCCCGGGAGCTCCAGAAACTTTTCATCGATGCTGTGGAATCGCTGGTGAGTGCGTTGGAAGCCAAGGACAAGTATACCGCCGGCCATTCCCGGCGTGTGACCAAGATCGCTATTGACACCGGCAGAATCCTGGGTCTCAAGGGTGAAGATATCGAGAACCTCCGCTGGGCGGCTCTGTTGCACGATATCGGAAAGATCGGGATCGATTCCAGCGTGCAGAACAAGCCGGGCGGGTTGACGCCAGAGGAGTACGACTATGTTCTGACGCACTGCAACATCGGCCCCGGTATCGTCGGGCCTCTGGTCAATGAAAAGATAATCAGGATTATCGAACATCATCATGACAGCTTTGATGGGAGCGGCCCCAAGCAGTCGAAAATCGGGAAAGACATCCCGCTGGGCTCACGGATCCTGGCCGTGGCAGACTCCTTTGACGCCATGACATCGGACCGGCCTTACCGGGCGGCCATGGCCGCCAGCAAGGCCGTATCTGAAATCAAACGTTGTGCCGGCTCCCAGTTCGATCCAACTGTCGTCAAGGCCTTTCTCAAAACGCCGATTATTAAGTCCCTGAAGGACGAATAATCATCCCGGCCCCTTCCGGTGACCTAAGTAACTAATCCCGTGTTACGAATTTACTATTTACCGGCAGTAGTTCTCAGACAATAATAGTGTCGGGGGAACTATACGCAACTTTTTCTGCAGGAAAAGGGGCCTGTTTATAAAGTAGTATCCCTGGTGATGGTGAGGCCTGCCGATGAAGAATGAAAAGGGCACCATGTTGATTGAGGTGATGGTAGCCATGGCCCTCCTGGGGATAATCGGGGTGACAATGCTCAGCGGCACCGCGACCACCTCGACGGCCAGGGTGACCGCCGACGAACGGGCCACCGCCAAGATTCTGGCCGAAAGCGTGATCGAAGACATTAAGAAACAGGATTACGCTTCCTCCTACGCTTACACCGTCCCGCCGGAGTTCAACAGCTACACCGTTAACCTGACTGTCGAGAGCATCATGGCCAGTAGTCTGCAGAAGGTAACCGCCGCTATCGAACACCGGGGACGGGTGGTACTTACCCTGGAAAGCTACAAGGCGAATCGATGATGTACCGCAGAGCATTCAGGCACCTGAAAAGCCAGGGCGGGTTTACGATACTCGAGATGCTGGTAGCAGTGGCCCTGACCGCCCTGATCAGTCTGGGGGCCAGCATGGCCAGCGTTCAGGTGCTCAACGAGACCGCCAGGAACACCGATTATACCACGGCCAGCCGCCAGGCCATGAACGCTATTCACTGGATCAGCCAGGACGCTCAAATGGCCCAGATCACCCTGGGGGCCGATGTCTTTCCGGATGCCGGTAACCTTACTTTCACCTGGACGACCTGGGAAAACGAGGTTGACCGTGTCGTCTATTCAGTATCCGGGGGTGAGCTTAAACGCCAGTTTTTCGTGGGTGATGGCGAACCGGTGGAAACGGTCATCGCCCAATATATTAGTGATGACCCTGGTCTGACCAGTTGCGTCTCGGATAATGGGGTATTGTCCTTGAAAGTCACCGCCAGTGTTGGAGAAGGTGACAAGGTCGTCAATGTCACCCGGACCCGTGATACAATTTCCCGGCCCAATTTATAGCTGTGGAGCGCTCATGAGAAAGAGAATCGAGCCGATTGGCGCCAGATTTCTCCGCCAGGAAGCCGGCAGCGCCCTTATTTTGGTGATGGTGCTACTGGTGATGGGTAGCCTGGTGATCCTGCCGGCCCTGGCGAACGTCGGCACCGCTCTCCAGACCGGCGCCAGGTACGAGGAGAAGACCGAAGCCCTTTACGCCGCCGATGCCGGCATTGAAGACGCCATCTGTCAGGTTAAGAATGACCAGCTCCCCTACGTGCTGGCCGGGCAGAACTACCACAAGTATAATTACACTGTCAACTGGTCATATGACCTCGATAATCCCGTTAACGACCTGACCACCACGGTGACCGTAAAAAACGTCTGGATCCCCCGTAAAGATGCCGAAACGGAGATCGAGCCACCGTCCGATCCCGAAGGGGTGGCCGCTGCCATGTCCCTCAACAAGTTGATGATATCCGGTGCTGCTGACAACTCGTCAGGCTACGAAATCACTATCAGCTTTACTCCGGAAGAAAGCGATAACCTCACTATCAAATCGATAGGTATCTGGTTGCCCTATAGTTTCAGCTATGATCCCGGTTCGAGCGACCTGGAGGATGACCCGTTTGCCCCGTATTATGATATCCCGACTGTCTTCGAACATGCCGGAGGCTGGGGTGTCGTCTGGGATTTCGCGATGCAGCCCCCTATAACGGATTTTCCGAACTATACCAGCGGCGGTGGTGTTCAGTCCACCAGGATCGGCTTCGACTATACCGCCAATGTTTCGGGTACCAAGCCCTCCGCTATCTCCTGGGTCGAGACCGATGATTATCTCATTATCGATGATATCCTGCCGGTGACCTGGGACATCGATGCCAGCATCTATCAAATCGAATCGACGGCCGGAGGCACCGAGATCGAAGCCTATGTTGCCCGTTGTGAATTGCGCAGTATCGACGAGGCTATCGCCGGCGATTATGTGGCCACCGGTAACTCCCTGATGCTGTGCGACCATAGTTCGTACGGGACCCGGGATACCCTATTAAGCGAAAGCTCGGCTACGGTTTCTACCATCCCCTCCAATGCCGTCGTGACGCAGGCCTACCTCTACTGGGCGGCCTGGTACGATGATAACAGGGTGCTCGATGAGGACTGTGAAGATTTTACGGACAACGACTGGGATAATGGGTCGGGGTGGTATGCCAGTTACCATTACCGGCGATACCAGGGCCATTCCGCCACCGCCGAGGGCGACCCGGCCCGGTATCTGACCTCGAAGACGTTAGACCTTAGCGGCCTGAACCCTGCAAGCGTGGTCGAAGTACGCTGGGACCAGTGGGAGGGAGGCTATCTGGAAGCCGATGACGCGCTCCAGTACCAGTTCTATGGCAACGGCGGTTGGAGCGAGCTGTACACCGCCTTCGAGGACGATATCGACGTGACCTCGAAGCGCTTCAGCGCCCCCATACCCTCCGACTACTGGGCCGCTGATTTCAAGCTCAGGTTTTACCTCAAGGGCTTCACGGAAACCTATGGCACCGATGAATACTGTTACCTGGATAACATTGCCGTATCCTGGTATGTCGCCACGGCCGACACCTCGGCGAAGTTCGAAATCGACGGCCAACAGGTTTACCTGGACGGGGAAGGTAATCCCCAGCAGGGACTTCAGGAACTGACGGCCACCACGGCCGAAGAAGGCTTCGTCGATAACCGGCGCGGCTACTCCTACCGGATTAAGAAAGACGTCACCAAGCTCGTGCAGGCCTTTACACCTAATGGCTCTCCGGAACACCTCGCCGGCAACGGTAACGCCAGCTATACGGTAGGGAACGTCGATGGTAACCTGAATGACCAGCTTGCCTGGGGCGGCTGGTCCATCCTAATCATCTATGCCAGCCCGGAAACGGCCGGGCACCGCCTCTACCTTTTCGATCGGTTCGCCTTCAATCAAGGCTATCAGAACCTGGACTTTGACTTCGACAGTTCACCGGGCGGCGATATCGGGGGATTCATCGTCCCCGACCCCATCGAAGGTGACCCTGATCCGTATGCCGGCCACATGACCTGCTTCGTCGGTGAGGGTGACAACTTCATCACCGGAGATAAGCTGAAGTTTACCGGCCAGTCCGGCAACTATATGTACCTCACCAACGGCCCCTATTACTGGTACAACGTCTGGAACATGCAGTCACCCGGGATGTCCTTTGACGGCGTCGATGTGGACACTTTCAATATCCCCTGGGAAAATGGGAGCAGCCAGGTTCTGGTGGCACCGGGGGATACGACAGCGCACCTTGACCTGCCCTCCGAGACAGACGGCGGCTACGACGGCAGCGACGCCTGGAACCTGGTTTATCTCATCCTCTCCCTGCGGAGTGAGACCACGACCGGCGGGACCACGCACTACGTTATACACAACTACTAGCAACGGTTTCGGGGTAAGGTCTCTCTCGCTCTTATTTCTATTATATTCCTTAGGGTAGGTTCTGTTCGTTTTAGATGGATATAAGCTATTCATGGATTTAGAATATCTCCAATAACAATATCCTTCCAACTCTTGTATGGGAATGAAGAATTAGCTGCTTCAGCAGGAGTTTTATTACTCAAACCTTCATGAGGTCTGAAGAAATTATAATTGACTAGCCATCCGTCTGTGAAAGTAATAGCGGATTCAATGTTCTTTAGACCACGCACTACCTTTGTTCGACTTTTCAATGTCCCATGAAAGCGTTCTATCAGGTTAGTATTGGGCTGGATGGTAAAACCCTGTGATTGAATATGATTGGTATCAGCACCGAAGGTAAGCTCTATCCCATCCAAGTAAGCATAGAGCTTATCTGTGATTATGGTCTTGGGGGCTTTATCGGCACGTCTCGCCGCTTTCTCAAAAAGAACTTGTGCGTCTCTAGTCGTGCGAGTAAGAGAAACGTGAGACGCTAATAGGAAACGGGTTTCATCGTCTATAATATCCCAGAACCAGATATTCCGACCACCTATTTTTAAGACCGTTTCATCGGCTATCCAAAGGTCGCCGACTTTGACTTTAATACGTCTGGCCTTTATAACAGCTTCCTGTGAGTAACGAACAATCCACTCATAGACGGTAGAATCAGATGGGTAGACTTGATAAAGGTTATCTATCTGTCTCCGTATAGCATCAATTGAAAGTCCGCTATAAAACAGATTTACGGCCATTGAAATAGTATCAGCTGAAAACCGCATTCCTGAAATAGCATTGCTACCCGAAAATGTGCGTTTGCAGTCACGGCACAAATAATACTGGGTATCACCCTTCTTACCGTATTTGACCACGTTCTTTGAGCCGCAATGCTTACAAGTTATGGTGATAACCTGAGTGTAGGAGACTTCCCCTAAACTGGCTACCAGTTCTCGCTTATCCGGTAGAGAGTCTATAATTTTCCTTGTTTCTTCGGGCGTAAATTTGTAATTTGTCATTTTACTCTACCCCCATTTGTCAATCAAAATTAAAATAATACCTATAACAAAAGCTCCAATCGCCAATCTCATAGTAAAAAGAGCGATTTTATGCTTTACCAACTCATCGACCGCATCTTTTAATATTTGTGTAGATTTTAGGGGTAATGTTTGTATCACCACATCATTTTTCATCATCACTAATGTTAACTCCATATTTCCATCAACCAAGCTAGTGACCTTTTTAAGGTGCATTATATTTATTGGTTGATTACTCATTAACTGTTTTTGTCGCATTGATTCTATTAACTCTTTAAAACCTATTATGGTCTCATCTACAAATCCATTTTCCTCTACTGGTTCACACAAAGCATCAGCATAATAACCTCTTTCTGCCGGTTCCATTTCTTCAAGTCTAGAGATCGCGAAAGAAGCATTAATAAAAAAACGAGCGATGGGCAAATTTTTGAATAATCGGCTTTTAATAAGTCGAATATCCGACGATAAACTAGAATAAATAGCTGAACAAAGCCCAATAACACAAACGGCGACACCTAATATAAACACCCTAGCTTTCTCTCCTGTCCAGAGGTGAACTTTATTTAACATAGCCCACCCCTTGATAGAAGTATAAACCACTGGTTATGCAGTGTCCACCATAACCGAACGATACCTTAGGGTAAGATGTATTGCATGATTTTCCGTTTTAGAATAGAATTAAAAGGCTTACCTGGCGACGTGGCCAAGTGGTTAAGGCGGGGGTCTGCAAAACCCCTATTCGGCGGTTCGAATCCGCCCGTCGCCTCCAGTTTTACACGAACAAATACCCCCCATTGATTCAATGAGGTTAGGGTAATTTTCTTGGATTAAGTCGTAGCCGGAGGCTAGATCTGTTTCCGGGCATCCACTAATGATGCGTGTCCCCGGGGTAGTTCCACTCAGGAGCGGCAGGGTTCCATCTCATCTTCGTAGATGACGACCTCTTTTTTCCCGTCACCAACTCTGACATTATAGATGTAGAATAGTTGACCGGCCAGCGGGCTGATCCAGTAGTAGTCCGTGACCTCACCAATCTGCCCGGCGTAGCGGCTGATATCGTTTTCCCGGTGCGTTGGGCCAGGCTCGCTCAACGGCTGGATGATCACTTTCTGTCCTACGGAATACTTCGGTTCCATTTCGCATCCTCGCCTGCAATTGCGCATAATAATACGAAAGGGATTATTTGTCAATATTTTTAGCAATATCTGAATGCTTTTTCACAATAATGGTTGATGTCCTGGCGTCCTGGCACTATCCTTATGCACCGGGGATTGGGTATAATTGGAAAAGATCATTTCGAAGGGGACAATACCATCAAGAAGAGCGTTTATACTGCCATACGTGAGATCAACGAAACGCTTTCCCTGACCAACGAGCCGGGACAATTAATCAATATGTCCCTGGATACACTTTCTCAGGTCCTGGAAGTAGACTGCTGCTGGATACAGACCATTGAAGGCATGCGGCGCGCCCGGCTGGCCGCGGAGAGGGGCCTCACCTCGGAAATGCAGGCGGAACTGGTATCCATGGATATGGCCCACCGCTTCAACCGGGAGATAATCGGGCTGGGGCATCATGTCCTTATTCCGGACCTTTCCACCGATGGGGCCTACGGACTGGAGCCCTTCCGAAAAGCCGGATTCAAGTGGCTCCTTGCCGTTCCCCTGATGACCTACCGGGTTCATGGTATCCTCGGGATAGCTTCCCGGAATAAGAAACACCTCAAGAAAGAGACCCCGGAACTGACCATGCTCGTCGGCGGACTCATCGGTACGGCTTTGAACAAGTACCGCCTGTTCCAGAAATCGACCAAGGCGGAGAAGATGAAACCCGAACGTATCGAAGAGCCGGAAAAGGTCCCCAAGGCGTCGAATGCCGAGCCGCAACTGGATAAGGCTTCCGATCCTGTGCCTGAACCGCAACAAGAAGAGCACCCCTCCGTTCGTGAAGAAAAACCCTTCGATGCCCACTCGCGCCGCATGAAGAGGTTCCGCGGCTTCCACGAGTCATCCTAATTACGGAAACCGAGAACAAATCCTTGACACCCCACCCACCACCCCTACAATAGCTTGGTGCAGGCCGGGATGGCGGGATTGGCAGACGCCGCGGATTAATGAATAGCTATTACAGATTGCTCGTTTTTAAACTATACAGACTATATCCGAGAATACCGAGAGCTATGCCCATCAATACCATGAAAGCGCCGGTCACTTTTGCTATGGATACCAGTCCAAAAGATGCCACTGCTAGATAAAGGTAGTTTTCAAGATTTAGTGCTTGGGCATAGGTAAGCTGTTGAGGGTCCTCAGGATTAAAGAGTTCTCCACCAAGTAGGTCACCATATGTCGGAGCTATTCCGTGGCGGTGTTCTCTTACCGTATCACCGGCAAGTTGAGCCTTGGCAGCATTATCAACGATACCTTCCACACCGTTAAATGTAATCTGCTCTTGTTTCATTGCATCAACAAGTAGCCCTTCTTTGGCAAATCCTTGCTGAACAAACACAACGCCCATAGCCAGCGATACGACGGCGAACACCATGATAATGACGCTTATTACTCGGGTTTTACCATTCATAGATTCATCCTCCAATCTTTTTAATATAAGTTTAGGCATTCATTGAATATATGTATGTGATTTATGTCATATCGCCGTAGGGTATGCCGGACCGAAAGCAAATCGGGCTTTTAGCTATCCGAAAAAGCGCGGGAACATAGTCCGGTAGCCTTTACAACGGAAGTTTACAGCCATATAATTGAGGGGATGCAATCGGAGATGGCGGTTTTCCTGGACGGTCCTGCCACCAGTCGCGAACGAAAGCCAAACATCAAGTAATAACCAGAATTACCTCCGATGTGTCGGGTACGCCGGGATGGCGGAATTGGCAGACGCAGCGGACTTAAAACCAACCCGCCAAATACCAGTGGCTGGCAGCCAGTCTATTGCACAGGGTGCGGCGTTTAGCGAGGTCTTAAGCAAATTCTTAGGCTCCCGGCGTGAAGGGCTATCGCCTAACACCACGAAATTCTACGATGGTTACCTGCGCCGTTCCAAGGTGGCCGTCGGTTTCAACGTTACCAGCGACGACATAAACCAGTTCATAAAAACCCTGCCTTGCACCAACGGCGGCAAACACGCCTATTTCAGGGTGTTGAAGACCTTTTACAACTGGTTTTATTCCCCCAAAGCAGGGTACGGCTTGAAGCCACCAGACAATCCCATACTTGGTGTCGAAGCACCAAAGCAGGACAAGAAAATACTGCGTAGCCTTACACTGGAACAGGTTGAATACATTATCGGCCAAGCGGAACGTATTAGGGACAAGGCCATAATAAGCCTGTTTAATGATAGCGGGCTACGGCTTGAAGAACTTGCCAGCATAAACCTGCCGGACATCGACTGGGACAGGCGCATGATAAAGGTGAGGGGCAAGGGTGGCAAAGAGGGGTACGCCCTGTTTGGTGAACGCACCGCAGCCCTGCTCAAAGAATGGCTGGCCCTGCGTTCGGTAGAAGGTAGCTTGTGGTGCATCAGGGGCCGCACCATTGCCGATATGCTTGAAGATTTAAGTGCCAAGACCGGCATTGCCTTTTCAGCCCACACATTCCGCCGCACCTTTGCCAGCATCTTGGCCAAGCGGGGTGTGGATAGCCTGCATATAATGCGGCTGGGGAGGTGGGAAAGCATGGCCATGGTGGAGCGATACACCCGGTCAGTCAAGTTTGAGGACAGCATGAAGTTTTATGCGCCGATAGTAAGCTAGTCCCCAGCTACTTAAAGCAACCGAAGCCCCTAAGCTACAAGGTTTGGGGGGCTTGCTTGTTATTACTGGTTTTCAGCTAAATCGCACATTAAAAGAAGCGTGATTTCTAGTTGACTTATTGTTTCTCTACTTACTGATGCTCGCTTTAGCCAAGCAATTGCTAAGTCCTTAAGTTTTCGTGCGCCAGCAGGCTTTTGCACTGCTGCGTACATAAAGAAAAGCAAAAAAGCAGCTGTAGCTATTTTCTGGGTGTCTTCAACGGTAGGTTTTAGCTTTTCAAGGTGCTCTACCCTGTTAAAAATCTCCCATTCTGGTGGCTCGTTTGGTGTTGTATTCATTTTACCTCCTAGCCGGTTAAAAACTGAGCTATTATTGCGGCTAACGCACCGATTACGGCACCTAGTAAAGTGCCAGTAATAAGCAGCCTTTGAGTTTTAGCTTCTCGCTGAAGCTCTCTGTGTTCAGCGGGTGAGAAACTGGGGTTGTATGGGAAAAAGTAGGAACATTTTCTCTTTGAGTTTAAGAACTGAATCACAGTTTCATTAGGCTTGCCTGTGAAATCTGAATCGTTCCAGACATTTCTTGTACAAGTTATTAGGTGTGGGCTTGCATGCGTGCCGTTGGTTATTCCGAGTCGTCCTCGCTGGGTGCACTCTTGGCTACTATAGAATCCAAGTTCTGCGGCTGCTTTATAGTCCTGAATTGACTGCAAAACTACGGGCATAGCGGGGAAGGGCATACGCAACGCTAAGTACCCGCAGTTGCGGCATTTTACCGATTTTCTAGGCACGCTATTTATAGCCTTTCCGACCTAGGCGGATGGCGTCTTCTTCTGGGTGCTATCTATTGCATCAACCACCCCCAAAAGTATACCTTTATAAAGTTCTCCGACTTTCGAGCCTATCTTTTGGGCATCACCAACTTTTACACCATGCCCCATTATGTCGTTAAGGGTAGCCTTTGCCAAAGCAGCTTCTGTAAGTTCTTTTGCGATTTCTTTTACGTCCATTACATTTCCACCTCCGTCGCATATCTGCAATTAGTTTATCACTTCTTGGTATAAAATCAATATTGTTGTATTAATCAAATAATTACGTACAATTATTCTATTGATTATCCTTAAAAATGGTACTCCCTCCAGCTTGGACTACACCCCCTCACAATCTGCAATTTCCCTTGACTTCGCAGCTGGAATGGTGCGCATTACGTGTGGGTTGTGTGCCCGACAAAGCTAAATTTGGGGCGCACAGTGTCCGTTATGTTAGCTCATGCGTTCTGATTTATTACGCAGGGTGGTGGGGCCGAGGAAGAAGGCCCCAAATATGAGCCACAGGCTTCCTATGGCTATCGTTTATTATAGTGTATCTCAGATAGTTATCGTAATCCTTTTTAAGAGAGTTACTTTGCATTGGTGTGGACAGACGGTTTAGAATGTCCTTGCCTGTATGAATATACACCGTATTATCACAACACTGTTCCTTTTAGTGTTAGGATTGGAGGTGGGGTTAGTGATTAGCTACCTCACCCAAAGCATTCTACCAATAATTGTTATGGGCATCTTTGTCTTAATCCTCTTACTAATTCTTATCTTTTGGAGCAATATAGCCAATCCAAGATTAAATGGAATTGTAAGAAATCTAGAAATGAAAGTATCCGAACTGACTATTGATGCCAATCGAAGTGAAGTAACTGTGAAACTCAAAGTAAGAAACAATAATCTGTTTTCCAGCCCATTGCTTCAGTCATTTAGTGGTGGAATCTCGCGGTTGGATGCCAGAATAATTAGTAGAGATATTAAGCTATCTAGTCCCGTATCTGTCGCCTTTTTTAAAGTTAGAAAGCCGAGTAATGCTGAAATCTGGTTCGTCTTAGAAAAGCCCGAATATCTTGACGAACTCCGTAATAAACAAGAAAATCGTGAACAAGCATACTGGCAGTTTGATACAAGTTGTAAACTGAACACTATGTGGGGGGAAACAGTTTGGAGTTGCACAAATATTGCTCACAACGAAATCCCTAGAATAGGCAATGTTTAACTCAAAGAATACAGTCAGGAGCAGGGTGCAGGGGAGGTAATGTTACCGTTACATTTGCGTTACAGCTGACGTAACAGTTCGGCGGCGCAAGGTACCGGGGCAGCGGCACTAAATGCAACGTTGCAAAGAGGTTGCAGAGGATGTTGCAGTTCGTCTCGGCAGCATATTTCAGAAGCGGGGTGGGGCTGGGCGTCCTCCAAACCCTGCCCAAGCTTGAACTGAAGATAAAGATATTAATAACCCATAGTATATAGTTTCAGTTTCTATATTCTCTTTATCTTCTACTTCCAATTCTGTTTCTGTTTCTACTTCTTATTCCCCCCGGTAACGGTACCGTTAACGGTAAGCTGTCGCAACATTTACAAGCCGTGCGTAAACAGTGTTAACGGAGCGTTAACAGCTGAATTTACAGTTCGTGCGCCACGGTGTTTGCAGAGTGTTTGCAGCGGAGTTTGCAGTTCACTTGCCGCCAAGCCGCCTGAACCTGCCCATATCGTTGCGCTCGGGTGGTGACTTTATCCGGTCATTCCACCCCTCTGGTGCCGGATAGCGGCTTTCATATCTAATCCTCAGCCCCGACTGGAACTCCCACCAATCCGTTATCTGTACCAGCTGGTTTTTGCCGTCGGTATACCGGATTATAAGCTCCGTATCCTCCATGGCGGCCAAGGCGCTTTCAACGTCTTCAACACTAATCTCCTCGACCAGCGGCACGACCTCGGCTTTTACCTTCTTGGCGCTGCCCGCATATCTTCCTTGGTCGTCGGCGTGGGCCAGCAGCCATGTATAGATTAAAGCCCCTTTTACTCCCAGCCCCGCCAGTCGTTCGCTGGTGCTGATGGTGTGGTAGATTAACCTTGCTTTTGCTTTGTGTGGCACGTTACCTCCTAGTCAAGTTGATTGTGTAGCTCCTTAATCCGTTTAAAGTATTCGGGCGGTATTGGTCGGCGGCTTCTTATCCAATGTCCGACACTGGGTACAGTAGCAGTCGGGCTACTAAGTAACCTATTTAGCGACATCTGCCCATACACGTTTGCTAGTTTGGCAACCTTGGCGAGGTAATCTTTCTGTTCTTGAGTGTCGCACGATTTTGGTATAGGTGAATGTATTGGGCATAATCTGTACCCAGCTGCGTTTATCAGAGGATTGTCTTCGTCAAACTCACACTCACATGGGAAGATAGCCTTCAAGGTTACCTTGTGTAGCTGGCGCCTATGCCCACTGTCTGTTGCCATAACGAGGTGGTCTGTATTAACGCACCGCTTATTTTGGCACATATGATGCAGACCAAAGCCTTTCGGGGGCTTCTCGCAACCTTTTAGCATCCATGCGAAGTCGTGCGCAGCTGTTTTCTCACCATCAACCGTAATTGTTCCGTATGTTTCGCCTTCCTTTCTGTACACCCAGCACAGAGTAAGCATACCCCGTGCTATGTGCTGTGAAAGGTGTACGGGCTTCCAAAACCGTTTTTCGTCTATATTGACCATTGTTATCTTCTCCTTCGGTTACTCACTAGGTTAAGCATTTTACCATAGGGTACTTCCTCAAGGGCAACGGTGTAGGCATTTATAAAAAGTCGTACAGCCCCACAATACTTGCAAATACCCCGGCTGACCGGGCCGTTCGGCGTTTCGATAACCCAATAGTGAATACAATCCACCCCGCCCACCTCACCGCCCGTTTCAGCCGCCAGCGCCCGCCGAAACACCTCGTCCTCAGGGTAGGCTGCCAATAGACATTCGAGGAAAAATACGTACCAGTTTTTATTGCCTTTCAGGGCCTTTGCGTGCTTTGTTAGTGCCGTAGGGTGTGTCCAGTTACTTTGGGCCATGTTCTCAAGCCCCATGTCTAACGACAGTGGGTCTTGGTTGCCTGTAGCTGGTATTATATGCCTGCTGCAAGGCGGCCAGCTCCGGCCCGGTAAACGTTGCTCCGTCCTCTAGAGCTTGGAGCTTGCCGGGTGGGAGGGGCAGGGTAGTTTGGGAATAGCCGTCTCGTAGTAGTTCATTCAACAGGTACAATCCTGTATTGTGAGTATCCATCTTACTTCTCCATAAATTATTGTGGCCGGAGCACCTGCTACCGGGCACTCCGGGCCGTAACAGGCACTCCGGCCATATTAGCTGGCCCATTTGCTTACGGGACGAAATACCGCTGGGGCCAAGGCCAGCCACAAGGAGGTGGCCCCATTTTTACGCTACGCTACCAAGCCCATTAAGCCTGCGGCTGCATTGGACAGGGCTAACCAGCGACTTGTACCGCAGTTTACCCTAGCGTAGCGTCTAGCATTCCTATATGTCCTAGTTGGCGGTGTCGGGCAGGAAGGTAACCCTTTGAAAGTCACCTTTTTCCTTGCTACGCGTCAACGATTTTTAACGCACACCGAGGGTCACCAAATCCCACGGCACCCCGCCAGTCGATGCCGTAATAGAGTAACCGGGAGAGGAAGACATTCGGCGCATCCGGCTTATCAACTGCGACAAACTCGGGCTGCTTACGTATCTGAAGTATTAAGGGTTTGAGCCCCATACGCTCGGTGCTCAGCAGATACCAGTCAAGCGCATCGGCGTCTATCTCAGGCCGCACGATAATGCGCTTTATGATGTCGGCTTCAGCGCGGGTGGTGCCAGCTACAGCGGGAAGTAGCGCGTTTTTGATGGGTATCTCCATCGTGGGGCTGCATACGATGGTATCCGGGGACAAGTTCATGGGTACGCCCCGGTCGTCCTGGAAGTTACGCATCGCCACCACGCCTGCGGCTATGCCTGCCCTTATTTCGTCGCCACTACCGGAGTACGAGCCGGAAAGAAGGTTGTCTATGTTGGCACTTCCGCCTATAGTACGGGTGTCAGAAAACATAGCTATACCATCGTAAGCAAGCGAAGCTTCCCCATCGTCCAGCAAGTCAAACACCAACTTGGACATATGCTCAATGGCACGTTGGGCCAGCTGCCTTATACGGGGGGCTATCATGGCATACTGGTCGTCCTCCAGGGTATTTCGGTCCACTTCGATGGTGGCTTCATAGTTGAGGTTTTCGAGGGTGTAATCAAACTCCCTCAGGCCATAAAGCTTGCGGGTATCTTTCCACTCGGACAGGGCGGGTAGCGAACCGAGCCAACCGTAAGCTTCTTTAGCGGTAGTAGAGGTTGTTTCCAGTACCAGGCTCTTGTGTTCGGCTGCTTCTGTAGCCTTGACAAAGGCTTCCTTAAAGATGGCCTTAAAATTGGTCATAAGGCCAGATAAAAAGTCTGATGTAACCAAAGCCATAGCTTTGAATCTCCTTCACTGTTATTCTTCGCTGGGCTGCTGAATAACTTCCGGCGGCTGGCCGTCCACCTGCTTGGTTTCCACGACCTCGCCCTGTTCATTGACAACCATTTTATGGATATGTGTCGGTTGTCCGGCGAGGTACTTGTGGAGTACCTCTATGGGCACGCCCCGCCATTCTTTGTTATCTATACCGCACCCCTTCATAGCCTACCGCCTACCAACACTAGGCCGCTGCCCTGGTGCCCTGCTCTATTAGGCGGTTTCCGGCTTTCAGCAGGGGTTGCCAGCCTTGCGGCGTTCTGATGGTTTTTGGAAGTAAACCACTTGACATATTATAGCATA
This sequence comes from Dehalococcoidales bacterium, assembly GCA_034414775.1. Classification (GTDB taxonomy): domain Bacteria; phylum Chloroflexota; class Dehalococcoidia; order Dehalococcoidales; family RBG-16-60-22; genus DAOULX01. Next base: position 2,457 of record DAOULX010000023.1, on the reverse strand, counting down.
AAAGCTATTGTCACGCAACTAGGAATACTGGCAAAAGTTTATGACAGTTGGTCAGGCGCATTTACTAAAAGGTTATGAGTCCGAACCCACTCATACTCCGTATTACGCCATGGAGTTTTGGTGACGGAGGTGTTTTCACCCACTAGGTCGCATGACAGTGGCCCTGAAAAGAAAAAGTAGTAGTAAGTTATGGCTCGTGCGAAAGTGATTCTAGCCCTTACCATTCGCAGTACAATGCGAATCTGGCATGGAATAGTATTCCATTTTGTGACTTATAGTGATATACTAGGGTGCTATGATTAGCCGCAGATTATATATTGATGAAACTGGTGACCACAGATACAAGCAACTAGACAAACTGGAAGCTAGATACCTCGGGTTAACGGGGCTGCTGTTTAAAAAAGAATATTATGCGTCAACTATACCTAGCGCACTGGAAGAGTTAAAGAAACGTTTCTTCAAGTATGACCCTGATAATCCGCCAATACTAGTAAGGAACAGGATTGTATATCGCAAATCTGCGTTCGGCGTATTGGCAAACCCCGAGGTGAGGGGCAGGTGGGAGTCCGAGGTACTGAGCCTTTTTAAGGACTTACGAACGCAAATATTTACCGTAGTGATAGATAAGAAGGCACATATCGAACGGTACCCTCTCGAGACTTTTGACGCCTATTTCTACTCACTAGCTGTTCTATTATGGCGAGTTCGGGGATATTTACACTACTATGGGTATAATGCGGATATTGTTGCCGAAGCTCGTGGTAAATCAGAGGATTCAACTCTTCAAAGGGACTTTAAACACATCTGCGAAAACGGATTTACCGGGTATGGGACGGCAGAGGGTTATTGCGAAGCATTCCCTGAGCGTGAAATCCAGTTTAGAACGAAGCTACAAAACGTTGCTGGGCTCCAACTTGCGGACTTGGTTGCATATGGGCAAAAGGTAAAAACAGTCGTCGATAATAGCAGGCCTTACCATAAACCGGCCAGTGATTTTACCAATCGGTTGAATGCTGCTATCGAGCCGAAAGTCAATATTTACGGCAGATATCTGCTTGAATAAACATGGGCATAAAATACAGAAGGTAGACCTTTCGGACTACCTTCTATACGCTAACCCTTACGAGTTATCCTTGCATAAAAGATAACATAAAGCATTGACGTTGTCAATACTTTTCACCACATATTACCACATTTTTCAACTATTACCAAAGTTAAAGCCCACCACCCGGCGCCTGCATGTATGGACATGGTGTCGTACTTTGTGGTACGGGCACCCCTCACAGGGTGAGGTGAAGCTACTTTCCATTGGCCTGCCCCTTGGCGTTGGCTTTACCCGTGGCGGCGCTGGGCGCCTTTGCCTTTCCATTGCTGGTGCTGGCCTTGACCGTGGCGACATCGGTTGCCTTAGTTTCCTTATCGGTCGTACCCTGCGCAGCTGGTGGGGTTGCCGGAAGGGTGGCGGCGGCCAGCTTGGCTTCCTCGGCGGCTAGGGCGTCCTTAAACACCTTATCGTCCGGGTAGGCCGCCACTAGGCAGCGGAGGTTAAACACGTACCACCCGGCGCTGCCCTTTACCTCTTTAAGGTGCGCCATTAGGTCGTGCTCCGTCATAGGGTTGTTGGGTAAGATGTTGGTGCCGCTTGTGATTTTAGTTGCCATGTGTACCTCCTTTTAGCCACCTGTACGATGGCTTTCGACGAGTCTACGCCGAGCGTGGTTGAATGTCGAAGGCGTTGTCATGTGCTGTCGGGGTTTGTCGGGTTACGACGGCCCATTACCCAAAGCCCTGCTTGCGATGTCGTTTTGGATTATGGTAAGCTGGCCTTCAACAAAATAATAAGGGAGGTACAACCATGAAACAGCAATCATTACGGCAACTGGCAGAGGAACTGGGAGTGACAGCTAGCTACTTATCACAGGTGCGCCACGGTAAAAGACCCGCCAGCCAAAAGCTATTAAGCAAGGCGTTAAGCAAGAAAATAAATCTTGACACTCTCACAGGCAGCACGTACAATTTAACAAAGCGGGCCGGGATGGCGGAATTGGCAGACGCAGCGGACTTAAAATCCGCCGGAGAAATCCTTGTGGGTTCGAGTCCCTCTCCCGGCACCAGCTTCAAAATCAGGTCATTTCGGACAAAATCCCTCAGCCTTCCCCAGAAAGTGGTAAGCAAAATGGTAAGCAACTGGTAAGCAACTTCCTTAAGTCCAGACGGGAAGGTCTGAGTCCCAATTCAATCGAGTTCTACAACGGTTATCTTGGACTAGCTAACCGTGTGATAGGACTACAAGTTACAGGACAGGACATAGCCCTATTCCTTGATAATCTTGGCTGTAGTAATGGTGGTGTAGACCGTCAGCGATAATTGGACACAAAGGGGGCCACAAAAACCGTACAGTTCAGGTGGTGGTGCAAGCTCCTGGAAGGTAGTAGACTGATCGAAGAAAGGAGCGAG
>DAOULX010000022.1:0-13415 GCA_034414775.1 Dehalococcoidales bacterium | reverse complement strand
CGCACGATGTCTACCAAAGAGGTCAGGACCGGCTTGATATCCGCCGCGATGGCGGTGTCTGCGCGGTAGCCCCAATAAGGCAACCTCTCGTGAAGGGGAGCCTCATCCAGGACGATTACGTTAGCGCTATCCGGAGGACCCGCCGCCGGAGGATACCAGGGCGTGACGGCGCCGGCGATAAATACCAGGTCAGCTTCCCGGAGGGCCTCGGTGGCGACGGTGCCCATATATAGGGGATTGCTTTTGGGGAAACTGGCGGTATAGGGAACGGAGGACTCGAAGACCGGGATGCTGAGCATCTCCGCCAGCTCCACCAGTTTCTCGACGGTGCCCGGGTTTTTCCCGGCGTGCTCGGTGATTATGACCGGCCGGCGCGCCCGTACCAGCCGCCCGGCTACCTCCTTGAGGTCATCTGAAGATGGTTCCGACCTGGAGGCGGAGGGGTAGGGACGGGTGGCGTCCGGGGTGGCCTGCGACCTTAATAGTATTTCCGTTGGGACGGATAAGAAGACTGGCCCCGCCGGAGACGACCGGGCTATCTGGCAGCCGCGGTAGACCGCATCAACCAGAGTGTCCCTGGACCTGACCTCGTTGCTCCACTTGACATAATTCCTGACCAGGTTGGCCGGCCCGCCGATGTCCGAAAGGAGGCCTAGCCAGTGCCAGCCCTGGGCCCTGACCTCTTCATCTCCGCAGTGCTCGCAGGTCTCTCCGCCGAAGATTATCATCGGGATACGGGCAGAACGGGCGTTGCGCATGGCCATGGCCCCGTGCAACGGGCCAACACCGGCGTGAAGGAGAACCGCCGGCAGTTTGCCGCTAACTTCTGCGTGGCCCTGCGCCATGCTGATGGCCAGAATTTCGTCACGGCAGTTGATATATTTCAGAGAGGTATCGCCCCGGCTCCAGCGTTTCATGAGCCCTTCCCATACCGGCGTCCATTCCGTGCCGGGCGAGCAGAAAACGTATTCCACGCCGCACGCCTGGAGCAGGTCGAGCAGCAGTTCACCTCCGGTAATGGTCATGGTTTCCCCCTGAACAGATTTATCGGTTTTACAGCCCGGTGGCCCGAGCGAGGCGGTCTTACTCCAACTATAACAAAGGGCAACGGGTCGGTTCAATCGGCGGCGGGCATACCCGGCATCCGGCCTTCCACCAGGGGGACGACACAGATGACGCGCATCATGTCTTCGCCGGCGTTAGCGAAGCCGTGTAACTCATCGGGCAGCACCATGGCGGCGTCCCCTTCCCGGAGTGGGGTTTGCCGGTCGCCGCTCTTGAGTGTGCCCCGGCCGGATACTACGAAAATCTCGTGCTCCCAGGGGTGGGCGTGGTGGGGGGTGGCGCCACCCGGCTGTATCTCGAAAAGACGCATAACGAAGTTCGGGGCGCCTTCGGCGGGACCGGCCACCACGTTCATGACAACGCCTGGCGCCGCCGCCACGCCCTCGACATCGCGGTAGTTCTGCACTTTCATCGATTACTCCTTCAGTAAAAGGTTAATTCCCCGCCAATTATCGGGGACGGTAGAGGTAGTGTCAAGGCGCCGGGAATGACTTCCCTGCATTTGATTGGATTGTAGCCGTCTGCCATCCTTGTTTGATGACTGGCCATTTGCCCACATTTGACCGTTTTTCAACCGTCTGTTATCCTGATAGAGTAGTCAGAGAGATAGTGGAGTAGTTTGATTGGATGCCTTCAAGCGTGACTGGATGAGATGGTTCCCCGAGGACCGGTCAGAAGAGACCAAAAAACCGCCCGAGGCGCGCCGGAATATCCTGGGGCGGATTGTCCTCACCGTGGTCTTGCTGGTGCTGCTTTTCATACTGGCCAGCATTGCCAAAGGCTACTATACCGAATGGCTCTGGTTCAGCAGCCTGGGCTACGGGAGCGTCTACACTACCATCCTCAGCACGAGGCTGCTGGTCTTTTTCCTGGCGGCGATTGCATTTGCCGTCCTTTTACTGGGCAATCTGGTAATAGCTACGCGCCTGACGCCCCAGAAGCAGGCCGTTTTTTGGCCGTGGGCGCTGGTAAGTCGCCTCCAGTGCGTCGTCAGGTGGAACGTTGTCCTGGGGACGGTCGTTCTCTCCCTGATATTCGGGGCCGTCGCCCAGGGAAACTGGGAGATAATACTGCGGTTTCTCAACTGGCAACCTTTCGGTGTTGTGGACCCGATTTTCCAGCAGGAAGCTGGTTTCTATGTCTTCTCGCTGCCGTTCCAGCAGTTCGTGAGGGGTTGGCTGATGGGGGCGCTGATTATGGTCCTCATAGCCACGGCAGCGACCTACCTGTTCTCATACGCTGTCCAACGGCTCAAGTTTGATTATTCCCGCCCGGTCCTGCTTCATCTCGGTGTCCTTCTGATTGCCATCCTGGTCATGTTCGCCTGGGGTTACCGGCTCGGTATTTGGGGCTTGATTTACTCGCCGCACGGCGTCGTTTTCGGGGCGTGCTACGCGGACATTAACGCCAGAATACCGGCGCAGTGGATCCTCCTCGTAGTGGTCGTGGGCGTCATGGGGATTATCGCCTACGCTGCTTTTCGAGGGAAATTACGCTGGATCCTCTACGGATTCGGTGGATGGATTATCGCGGCGATTCTTATCAGCGCCATCTTCCCGGCCCTGGTGCAACGTTTCCAGGTACAGCCCAACGAGCTGGCGCGAGAACGACCCTATATCGAATACAACATAGAGTTCACCCGTCAGGCCTTCGCGCTGGACCGCATCGAGGAGCAGGACTTTCCCGCCGAACCAGCCCCGGCCGCCGAGGACATCGCCGGTAACGAGGTGACGATTAATAATGTCCGTCTCTGGGACCACCGGCCGCTCAAGGATACCTACAACCAGATACAGTCCATCAGGTTGTACTATGATTTCAATGATGTTGATATCGACCGGTACACCATCGACGGCGACTACCGCCAGGTAATGCTATCGGCCCGGGAGCTATCCGCCGAGAAGCTGGCCGGTGAGGCGCAGACCTGGGTCAACCGGAAGCTCCAGTTCACGCATGGATACGGGGCCGCCCTCAGCCCGGTCAATGAGATAACGCCGGAAGGGCTGCCCAATCTGCTGCTTAAAGATATCCCGCCCATCGGCGCCTTTGATATCACCCAACCGCAGATATATTACGGTGAGAAGACCACCGACTACGTTATCGTCGATACCAATACCCAGGAGTTCGACTATCCTCGCGGCGATGACAACGTTTACGGCCGCTACGAAGGTGAAGGTGGCATCAAAATCAGCGGATTTTTCCGCCGTCTTGTGTACGCCTGGCAGTTCGGCGACCTGAACATCCTGCTCAGCAGCGAGCTTAATCTGGAAAGCCAGCTACTGTATTACCGCCAAATCGGTGAGCGCGTGAACCATTTGGCACCGTTTCTTCAGCTTGACGCCGATCCGTATCTCGTCATCGTCGACGGGAAGCTTTTCTGGATACAGGATGCCTATACCACCACTGATAGCTATCCATACTCCCAACCGGTGATGGGAGGGGCAAATTACATTCGAAACAGCGTTAAGGTCATAATCGATGCCTACGATGGTAGCGTAACCATGTACGTCACCGAGCCGGATGATGCCCTGATACGTACCTATCAGGCCATTTTCCCTGATCTATTCGTCCCCGCTTCGCAGATGCCGGATGCCTTCCGAGAGCACCTACGCTACCCGGAGGGTATGTTCAACGTGCAGGCGTCCGTCTACCGCAGCTATCACATGCGCGACGCCCGCGTCTTTTACAACAAGGAGGACCTCTGGTCGGTGCCACGGGAGGTTTACGCCGGGCAGGAACAGCTCATGGACCCGTACTACGTGATTATGCGCCTCCCCAGCGAGTCTATGGAAGAGTTCCTCCTCATGCTGCCGTTTACGCCGGTTAACAAGAATAATACCATAGGCTGGCTGGCCGCCCGTTGCGACGGTGATAATTACGGCAAGCTACTGGCGTATCTTTTCCCCAAGGAGCGCCTCGTCTACGGCCCCAGCCAGATCGAGAACCGGATACAGCAGGATACTACCATCACCGAGCAGTTGGCCCTCTGGGGACGCGGCGGCTCCCAGGTCCTGCGGGGCAACCTGCTCTTCATTCCCATCGAGCGTTCCAACATCTACGTCGAGCCGGTCTTCCTCCAGGCGGAGACAGGTGGTCTACCGGAGCTGAAGCGGGTTATTGTGGCGGTAGGTGAGAAGATCGCCATGACGGAAAGCCTGATGGGGAGCCTCCAGTCCATCCTGGGCGGGGTGGCACCACCACCGCCAAGCGAACCGAGCGAACCTTCGGAGCCTCAGGAACCGGGAGGAATGCCGCCGGAAATCGCCGACCTTGTAGCGGAGGCCCAGCAGCATTACGAGCAAGCTCAAGAGTACCTGCAAACAGGTGACTGGGCGGGCTACGGCAGCGAACTGGAGGCTCTACAAGAGACTCTTGACCGGCTGGCGGAACTGGCGGGGCCGAGTTCGCCATAAATTTCGGTTGTCATTCTGAAGGAGCCCTTCGGCTTCGCTCAGGGTAAACTTAGCTACTGAAGAATCTAGGGGTGGGGATTATTTCCACATCCCCGATATCCCTCGCTTCATTCAGGATGATATTTTTATCCACTTGAAAGGAGCCTTAACATGTTCGACTGGGATGTCGTCATCGTCGGGGATGGACCGGCGGGATTGGCGGCCGGACTGTACCTTGGCCGGGCCAATCTCCGGGTCCTGTTGCTGGATAAAGATACTCCCGGCGGATACCTCCGGAATATCGAGCTTATCGATAACTACCCCGGTTTTTCCGGTGGCGTCTCCGGCGCGCAACTGGCTGCCGAGATGGTGAAACAGACGCAGCAGTACGGCCTCAGTTTTTCACGTACGAGGTAAATTATAGTCCTAGCACAGGAAATGTCAAATTAATGCTTAACAACAAACAAAGCGTTGGGTGTGATAGTTGAAACCCAATACCAGAACGCACAGGATTAAAATCCAGGCGTTTTAAGCTATAGAGCAAGGCAATTTTCATTGAAAATATGTTAACGGATATTTGGCTCTTTTCTGGTACAATAGGGAAAAACGATATGGGATATTGACATGGTCAAGAAAAAAGGAAATATGAAAAATCAACTAGAACAAGCTGAACGAAAAACCGAACGTTGGTCCTCCAATATCTAAATCTAAAATTCTATGGTGCTTCGTTAGACTACCAGGAAGGTTTCAAAGAAGGCAACAAGTTCTTTAAGGAATTCCCAAATGCTGGCGCGGAGATGATAAGATATTTCGAAAAGACAGAAACCGATTAATTGAGTTCTTGCCTTTGTGATTGTTTTGAAAGTTAAGTTCGACTCTTGTGGGGATTACGTAACATATAGATCTTAAAGAACGTAGTGAAGTACCCCGGAAAGTAGATACCCAGGGGCAAGCCCGTGGAACTCTGCCCTACGGGTTATTAGAAAAACGCATCATGTATTAAACAGAAAGATTTCGGCCACGTGATATCAAACAAATTACACGATGAGCGCTACAAATGGGCGGCTATTCTCAGGGAGAAGTTCGAACAATGTCCAAGATTCAAGTTAATGGCCTGACAATATATTACGAAATCAGTGGCGATGGTCCCCCGCTAGTCTTATTACCGGGTTTGCTGGGAACTATCGAGAGCAATTGGCGGCGATTTATTCCGTTTTTAGAGAAACATTATCGCGTTATCGCTGTTGACTTACGTGGCCATGGGCGTACCGATAATCCTGCTCCATCCAGGAAGGCGGGTACCGGTAAGTTAAACATTAGTGAGATGGCCAATGACCTCAATGGTATGCTGGATAATTTAGGGTTTGAGAAAGTCTCGATTCTTGGCTATAGCCTGGGGGGATGTATTGGGCTGGTGGCTGGATTGAAGAGGCCGGGTCGTATTAAAGCTCTGATTATGCATGCCGTGAAGTACTTCTGGGACGAAGCCTCTATATCTAATATGGTTGCTAGCCTTAATCCCGTTGCCATTCTTAAAGAACATCCTCAGTATGCTCGGGCACTCCGAGAGAGTCACGGAACTGTATATGGCTCTGAATATTGGCGGACGCTTCTCGGTATGGCGGCCAATCTTATCAGGACGATGCCGGAGCAAGGACCAACCATAGAACAGGCAGCCGGAGCCGATTTCCCGATTCTCGTTTCGGTGGGTGACCACGACCAGCTTATTTCCCTTGAAGAAGTCATTCGGCTAGTACGTGCTCTACCTAAAGGCGAATTGGCAGTGCTTCCGGCCACACCTCATCCTTTTCAACGCGTACGACTTGATTCCTTCTTACCGATAATCTTGGATTTTCTCGAACGTTCGAATAAACAAGAAACGGGCTCATAGATCGATAATAGCAGCGACTACAAATAACATGCACTAAGTTAAGTAAAATACAAAGTTGTTTCAGGTGGAGTTAGATAACGATAGAGTTATATAATCAATACACATGAAAGCAACCTCCCTGATAATTTCGATATTAGTTATGTCCTTGAGCCTGGTACTTTCTTGCTCGACACCGGGTGAACCAGGGATTCTTCAGGGGCATGTGTCTATTGGGCCCATTCAGCCGGTCGTTAGACCAGGAGAGCTTGTTGAAGTTCCGTGCGAAGTATATGAAGCAAGGAAGATCATGGTCTATGATAAGTCTGGCAATAAATTAATCCAGCAGGTTGATATTGACTGCGATGGAAAATACGCTGTTAAATTGAATCCAGGGACATATAATATTGATATCAACAGGATTGGTATTGACTCAAGTAGTGATGTGCCGAAGAAGGTAGATGTAGAATCTGGGAAGATAGTTAGACTTGACATCGATGTCGACACAGGAATACGTTAATTTGCTTGCCCTTACATAAGGCAGAGCGTTGTTACAGGTGGAGTTCGACTCCGTCGATCTCCCCGTCCGGCAAGTATATTCTGTATAAATGGACTATTGCTTTTGATTATGTTACTACGAGGTCACTGCTCTTTGGGGTCTCTTTGAAATCGCGAAATAGTCGATTCACCATTTAAAATGGTAGTATTATTTAAGCCGCAGCAGAAGTCTTACCTCTGCCGACGAACATATGTTATTGCGACATGAAGGAGGTAAACATGAAGCCGAAAACGTTGGATTTTTCCATCTTTGAAAGGTTCAATTTTAAGAGGAAGCCTGTAGGCATCAAGTACCTACCGTACAAGCCGGATGGCATCGAACGGCTCCAAAAAAGCCTGTATTTTTGCCAGATGTTCAAGGAAGCGCAGACTAGCAAACCGTTCTATGTCCAGAGGGAAGATTTTCACTGTACCGAACCATTGACACTGGGTATGGAAGATCCCGACCCGATTCTCTTAAGTGGAATGGTCGGGGAAATTGATGATCTTTATGATGAACTACGCGCCAACCAGAAGATCTACCAGCTGGTCCCCAGGATGCTGAGAGGCTCGGTCAAAACCGTGACGTTTGCCTCGATTGACCAGATGAGTTATGATCCGGATGTGCTGGTCATTACCGCGGATGACGTGGACCAGGCGCGTATCATCATGCGGGCGCTCGTGTACTCCACCGGCGAAACCTGGGGTTCCAAGGGTACCCCGGTACTGGCCTGCTCGTGGCTATATATCTATCCGTACCTGAGCGGCGAGGTCAACTACACCATCACCGGTATGAGCATGGGTATGCAAACATTACAGGTATTGCCGCAGGGATTGCCGCTTATCTCAATCCCATGGGTGAAGCTGCCCATGATCATGGAAAACCTGAAGAAGATGAACTGGCATCCTTTATCGGAACGGGTCACCGGAGAAGAACACAAAAAGCGTTTTCAAGGCATACTAGCGGATATCACGGAAAAAATTAACAAATAACGATACTTAGTGTCGAAGTGAAATGATATTCTGTTTAAGTCAAGACACCTGTGTTGATGGTGGTTTCTTACTGACAGTCGTGATAAAACCGCTGGAATGCTCGTTTGTAATTATAAATATTTGATTGCAGTGGAGGCATACACATGTATGGATGGCGCGCCAGGCTTGGAATAATAACCCCTTCTTCAAACATCGTGACCGAACCGGAATATACCCTTATGACTCCTGATGGAGTCTCCTGCCATTATCAAAAATTCGAATTTACCGGCGGCGGCGTTGCGGCGCTTAAGAACCTAGAAAAGCTTGTCCCGGAAGCAACCGCATTAATCGCCCACGCCCGGCCCGCGGCGGTAGCCATGTGCTGTACCGAGGGTAGCTTTGCCGGCGGGTACGGCTATGACAAAATGCTGATAGAAAAGATGGAATCAAAGAGTGGAGGTGCTCCGGCCACTACGAGTTCCACCGCCATGATTGAGGCGTTCAAGACGCTGGGGGTGAAAAGAGTATCGCTCGCCGTGCCTTATTTGGAAGAAGTAGCCATGGCGGAAAAGAAGTTTGTCGAGGAACACGGGATAGAAGTCGTCAACATAAAGTGGCTAGGCTTGCAGGACTCGATCGAGATAGCGGGCGTGCCGCCGGAAGTGGTTTATAACTTGGCTTGCCAGGTAAACGAACCTGAAACTGAAGCTGTTTTTCTCAGCTGCATCGCGTTGCATACTGTAGAGATCGTCGAAACGCTGGAGATCGATTTGCAGAAGCCCGTTGTCTCCAGCAACCAGGCAACGATGTGGCACCTTTTAAGACTGGCCCATGTGAATGAAAAAATAGAGGGTTTTGGTCGGCTGCTGTCAGTGTATTGAAAATCAGCCGTGGATAGGCGTCGCGGGCTATGAAATTTAGAAAAAGGTTTTATAAGAACCCGAAAAGCTTGTTGCTGGACCTGTGCTACCCGATCAGAAACAGGAAACGTCTGAAAGAAGCCAGCCAGTTGATACCGGCTGCCTTTCGGGAGAGGCTCATGCTGGCGGTTACCGCGGTTAATGGGTGCCGGTATTGTTCTTACTTCCATACGAGACAGGCGTTGCAAAGCGGGATTGATTCTGATGAGATAAACCGGTTACTTGCAGGAGATGTCGCCGGCTGTCCGGCTGAAGAGGCAATCGCCATTGTCTATGCCCAGCACTGGGCTGATTCCAATGCTCATCCCGGCATCGAGGCTGTTATGAGATTGCAGCAAACCTACGGTACTGAAAAAGCCGGGGCTATTAACATATTGCTCCGTATGATTCACATCGGGAACTTGATGGGAAATACATGGGACTTTCTTATATATATCGTATCTTTCGGGAGATTCAAGGGATAGGCTTGTTCCTGCAGTGATCACATTTCTGAACCAGACATAACTCAGCTATGCATTCAGTTGGAGTTCGAATCTCCCACGTTGATAGAAGAATCCCCATTAGTGGCATAGTTTTTACAGAGGAAAGGTCATGGGCACTGTCATCTTGGCATTCACAGGACTTCGAGAAGCGATTCCTTTTTGTGCGGCGCGTTTGCTATGATCTGATCGCGCCCGTTTTGCTTAGCGGCATAGAGCGCATTGTCTGCCGCATTGATTAAGTCCAACTGAGTCTGATTTCTTGATGGTATCATGGTCGCCGTCCCTATGCTAAGAGTAACGTAATCTGCTGCAGGGGAATAAGCGTGTGGTATTTTGATGCTATGGATTTTCTCTTGAATAGAATTGGCCAACGATGTTGCCCCTGTGGAGTCAGTTTCTGGCAAGAGTATTACTAATTCCTCACCGCCGTAACGACTGAAAAGGTCGGCCGGTCGCCGGCAGATTTTGCTCAATTCAGCTGCCAATCTCTTCAAGCATTCATCTCCGGCCAAATGACCATAGTTGTCATTATAGGCTTTAAAGCAGTCGATATCCATCATTATTAAAGAAAGTGCTCTCTGGTTACGTCTAGAACGGCGCCATTCGGTTTCAAGGGTTTCATCAAATTTCCTGCGGTTGGCAATTCCGGTCAAGCCATCGATAGTGGATAAGGTTTTAAGATGATCACGGTATCGCTTGAGTTCGAGATGAATACGCACTCTAGCCTTAACTATAGTGGCCCGGACTGGTTTTGTTATGTAATCGACTACGCCCGCTTCGAAACCTCTAGACTCGTCTTCTTCCTGGTTATTGGCCGTTACAAAAATAACCGGTATGTCTTTTGTTTTATCCTCTTGCTTGAGTTCCTGGCAGACCCAATACCCATCTTTTTCCGGCATTACTACATCTAATAGAATAAGGTCAGGCACTTGCTCCATCGCAATTTCCAGCGCATCCCTTCCGTCGGTAGCAAAAAGAACCTCATATTCTGAATTGAGAATGCTGTCTAAAATTTGAATATTAGCGACCGTGTCGTCAACGATCAGGATAGTCTCTTTGGGCATCTTATTCATGCTCATCTCCTACGTTGTTTTTTCGCTAAGAATACATCTGGATACCTCGGGTAGCTGTTCTCTCGCTTCCTTAAAATCCAACCGGCTTATACTACTCTCTAATCGTTCAATCAGTTGTTGGGCAGCCCCGCTCGCTTCCAGTTTTTGTTTGAATGATTCGAAGAGCTTTAAGGCGTTTAAGTTGTTTTTACCTAATTGATCGTCCAATTCCGTAAATAAACCTCTCAGGCTCTTTATGTCCGCGGGAGTGGCCTTCATGTTTCCGGCTGTTTTTTTCTCTATCAAATTGGCTTCGGTGGTTCTGGAAGTCAATCTATCGAGTATGGGCTCGAGAACTTTTTCTAATTTGTCTAGATGGGATATCGAGTTCTGTCCATCGCCTTGGCGGAACGAGTTCTCCAACTCTTGAGAAATTTTGAATACCTCCACTATCGACAGATTACCTGCCGTTCCTTTCAGGGTATGAACTAAGTGTTGCGCGGCATTAAAATCACCTTGGTTTATTTCGCTTCTTATTTTCTCGATGACATCGGAATTGTTGACTGCAAAATCACGTAATAGTTTTTCGAATAGTGATCTGTTACCCATTAGTCTTTTTAAAGCCGCCGGTACATCGATCCCTGGAATTGACTCGTCTATTATCCCTTCCCCCTCATATTGGACCGGGGTCGTATCTTCGGTTATTGCCTGAGGTGACTCCGGAGAGGTTTTTATCCAGCGCGTAATGACTGATTTTAGTTGATCTGGGTCAACTGGTTTGGTGACACAATCATTCATACCAGTATCGAAACATTGCTGGATTTCAGTTTGCATGGCATGAGCGGTCATGGCGATGATGGGTAGCTGCTCTTGATTCAGGCTCTCCCGTATTATTCGAGTCGCTTGGTAACCATCCATCTCCGGCATTTGTAAATCCATAAAGACCGCGTCATACTTTTGGCCATTCCCGGAAACCATAGTAACGGCCTGCTGACCGTTATTGGCGAATTCTACTGTCAATCCCAGTCCTTCAAGTAACTCGCGTGCTATTTGCTGGTTTATTTCATTGTCTTCGGCTACCAAGACCCTCTTGTCCTTGAGACTTTGAGTATCTAAATTGGGGGAGAAGTATCCAGAATGTTTATCTTTGTCCTGACAAAAAGTCTCCATGATCGTATCAAAGAGGATGGAGTAGCTGACTGGTTTAACTAATAATGCATCCAACCCCAATATTTTAGTCTGCCGGGCAACTTCCTCTCGACCGTATGCAGTAATAATGAAAATCTTAGGGGATTTGGGTAAGTTTAATTTATTCCTAATTCGGCGCGCGGTCTCGAATCCGTCCATATCCGGCATTCGCCAGTCCAGAAAGACTAGATCGTAACCATGCTCTGCATTGTGCAGTTCCGCTAATGCCGCCTGTCCTGAAGCTACAACCTTCACATCGAATGTCATGTCAGCTAGCATCTGCTGCAGGATTTGTGCGTCCGACTCGCTATCATCCGCCACCAGTACACGAAGGTTATTCAATGAGGCGGGCACTATTTTGTTCTTGCTCTGTTCCTCTAACGACTGGACTCTCATGACAACGGTAGAAGAAAGCGTGCTGCCAACACCTGGAGCACTCTTTACATTAATATCTCCGCCCATCAGCTTAGTTAATTGCTTGCTAATGATTAATCCTAATCCCGTACCGCCGTATTTACGCGTGGTTGAGTTGTCAGCTTGGGTGAAAGGTTGGAACAGCCGGGACATTTGCTCAGCAGTCATTCCTATTCCCGTGTCTCTCACCGAAAACATGATTTTTGCTTTATCTGAGACCAGATTAACCAGTTCAGAAGAAACCTCAACTTCGCCCGACTGGGTAAATTTAACAGCATTGCTTATGAGGTTGGTCAATACTTGACTCAAGCGCAGACTATCGCCCACTAAGGCCAAGGGAACATCGGGCGCTGTTTTGAATTTAAGGCTAATGCCTTTTTCAGCAGCTTTAGTGGAGAATATATTGGCGAGATTGTTTAATATCTGGTCAAGACGGAAATTTACGGTTTCAAGCTCGATTTTCCCGGCTTCAACTTTGGATAAATCCAGAATATCGTTAATGATCCCCATTAACGAGCCGGCTGAGGATTGGATTTTGGTAATATAATCATGCTGCTTGGGAGTCAATTTGGTTTTCAAAGCTAGGTGGCTGAATCCAACAATGGCATTCATGGGGGTTCGGATTTCATGGCTCATGTGGGCTAAAAAATCGCTCTTGGCTCTGGTGGCGGACTCAGCAGTCTCCTTGGCTTTCTGTAATGTTTCCTCAAGTTCACGTCGCTGGGAGATATCTTCGATCACAGATATTAAATATTTTTCACCAGACTCGGATACATGAAAGACCGAACTTAGGGAGCACCAGATAAACTCCCCATCTTTTCGTCTCATTCTAAGCTCAAGATCCTTAACCTTCTCTTCTTTTTCCATAAGGTCGAGGAAACGTTTTCTATCTTCCGGGTCGGCGTACCTGGAAGTAATTGGTGCCTGCATGAGCTCTTCTTTGGACTCGTAGCCGTACATCTCGAGCATTGCATTATTGCAGCTTAAAAAGCGCCCGTCCAGAGTAGTAATCGAAATTCCCAAAGGAGCGTTTTCCACCAAGTTGCGAAACTTGGCCTCGGAGGCTTTTAACGCATCTGCCACTATCTTACGCTCGGAAATATCGCGAATAATTCCGATAGAACCCAGAATTGAGCCATCCTCCCGGCGAATAATGCTGAGCGAAAGGTCAATATCTATAGTCTTTCCGGAACCTGTTATCAGTTTTGTTTGGATATGGTGGTTGAATCCTTTTTGCCGTACATTTTCCGACCGGATACGACGCCACTCTTTATCTGGATATAGCTCTCGGATAGGTTTAAGATTAAGCTGTTCCGGTTCCATATCGAGTAGCTTTTCGGTGAATTTGTTCCATAATGCCAATCTTTCTTGCTGATCGACTACCGTTATCGCCACTGCTGAATTATCAAAAATCGTTTTATAATTTTCATTCGATAGGTAAATCGGCATCGGATTCGTGGCAGTCAATTCATCGGTTGCGCTGGATACAGCAATGTTTCCCATTGAACCTTACCTTTCAAGGAATCTCG
>DAOULX010000021.1:0-61820 GCA_034414775.1 Dehalococcoidales bacterium | reverse complement strand
TTACCGGTTTATACGGTTTTCGGTTTTTAAAGGCATCAAAAATCGGGTATACTTTAAGCTAGTTGGACGGTGGCGGGGTAACAGGGGCGGTGGGGTAGCACGCGCTAGCGTGTGAGGTAACACGGGGAAAAGTTTATCAAATCAAATACCCTCCGTAAACCCCCTATCGAGCTTTTTCATCGCCGCCCGTGCCGCTTCCGTTTCGGCCACTTTTTTACTTTTACCGGTGCCGGAACCCAGCACTTTATTCCCGAGCTCGACCTGTACCGTGAACACCTTATCGTGGTCCGGACCACGTTCCTCTATCAGGTGATATTGTGGTGTCTGCTGGACACGGGATTGCGTTACCTCCTGTAGCCTCGATTTGTAATCGACGCCAATGCCACGCTTGGCGACTACCTCCCATTCACTGCGGAGTAATCGTTCGACTACCTGTTCCGCTACGGCCGGGCCCTGGTCGAGAAAGACCGCCGCAACAATAGCTTCCAACGCCCCGGCCAGATTGGCGGTCTTGTTCCTCCCCCCGGTAACCTCCTCCCCCCGGCCCATATAAAGATACTCGCCGAGCCGCACACTCCGGCCGACACGAGCCAGAGTATCCCTCCGCACCACCGCCGCCCTGAGCTTGGTCATTTCCCCTTCGCTCAACCGCGGGAACTCCCGGTACAACTTATCGGCTACGAAGAAGTCCAGGACGGCGTCTCCCAGAAACTCCAGCCTTTCGTTGTGACCGAAAGCGCATCCAGGGTTTTCATTGATGTAGGAGCTGTGGACGAGGGCCTGCTCCAGGATGGAGAGATCCTTAAACCTTACCCCGAGCTCCTCCTGTAGTGACTTAATATCCGGCATTGGTCTATTCCTTGTGTAATAACAATAGCCAGTTCCTACCTGACTGTCAAATTGAGCGCGGCCTTATTATTGTGACCATGACGGCTTCGTGCTATAATTTATCTGTCACTGGGGAGTCGTCTAGTGGTAGGACAGCGGACTCTGGATCCGTAAGCGAAGGTTCGAATCCTTCCTCCCCAGCCATCTCAAGTCCCTCGCAATATATCATCTTAACGTCAACAGACCAACCCGGTATAAAATAGTAACATCGAATGAGCATGAAGAAGGTCAGATAGGGCAAAGACTTAACAAATCCCGAACATATTAGTGGTATAATTTAGCAGCCGTTCCCTGACGGCTCCACAATACTCCCGGAGGCTGATTGATGAGACCTGAAAGTTCACGGCCACTAATGGGCAGCGTGAAATACCGGGATGGCCTCGATTTCCGAAAGGTTCTCAACGATTCCCTGAACATCTTTTTCAAGGACGCCCTGCGAGTTGCCCTGACCAATCCTTCTCAGGCCTATCATTTCGTCAGGACGGTGAGGTGGCAGCGGAAGGCGGCCCGCATCAGAGCCGGCTGGAAGAAACAGGGACTCGACGTACCACCGATCCTGATCTTCAGCATCACCAACAGGTGCAACCTCCATTGTAAAGGCTGCTATAACATCGCCTTGCGGCCAATTATTGGTCCTGAACTGGACGCTACTAAAATCAAAAGCATAATTGCTGAAGGAACCGATCTTGGGATTTCATTCGTCATGATTGCCGGTGGTGAGCCGCTGGTCCGCCCTGAAATCCTGGATATCCTCGCTGATTTCCCCCAAATAACGTTTTTAGTTTTTACTAACGGACTCCTCATAACCGAAGGCGTCGCCGGGCGGCTGGTAAAGCAAAGGAACTTTGTACCGGTGATCAGCCTGGAAGGTTTCGAAACGGACACCGATAGGCGCCGCGGCGAGGGCGTATACAGGGGACTGCAAGATACTATTGTTAGATTAAAAAGCAAGGGCATATTCTGGAGCATTTCCATGACCGTGACGAGGGAGAATTTTACCACACTCATGGATGAGCAGTTTATTAAAGACCTTTATGACCAGGGATGCAAGTTGTTTTTCTTCGTCGAATACACCCCCGTCGGCGACGATACTCAAGATTGGCTCCTCATGAGTGAACAAAGGGAGCAGTTACTGAGTATAAGGGACTCATTACGTTCTCGCTACCGGGCACTCTTTGTTGCCATCCCCGGCGATGAAGAGGAGATCGGCGGTTGTCTCTCCGCCGGGAAGGGATTCGTCCACATTAACGCGGCCGGAGACGTTGAGCCGTGTCCATTCGCCCCTTATTCCGATGTCAATCTTAAAGACATGTCTCTTAAAAACGCTCTGCAATCCGATTTCCTCAAGAAGATCCGTGAAAATCATAGCCGGCTGAGCGAGGCGGAAGGTGGCTGCGCCCTCTGGGTCGAGCGCGAATGGTTACGGTCTTTACTGCCCGGTCATGGCGTTAAAACACCGGGCAATAAACCTGAATAAATACATTCCCCTGACATCTTGGCTAAAATTCAAACAACAACCCAAAGTATCTCCCACTAGACAAAATGACCATAGTATTGTAAACTTTGGGCAAGTTGCTTTATCTTTATTTTTCCGGGTAGGATTTTATATGGGACGAATCACTTGAATGCTGACGAGCTTCCTCCGAAATTGGATACATTAACCAGGGTAATAACCTAATCGATAGCGTGGTACCCGCGGAGGGAAAGAACTTGTGACTAGCGGCTACAGCGAGGATTGGCAAGATACCATCAACCTACTCAAACTCGTCCAAAGCGACTATAAAGTAGCCAGAAAACAAATTGATACCGTCAGCCAGGCCCTGGCCGAAAGAGAAAGCCTGGCCAGTCAAAGACTTCAGCACGCCCTTTTAGTCTCATCGGGTTACCAGGCTCTGTGCCTTATGCCGTATGACAGCACCGGTTTGGTGAATCAAATCGGTAAAACCTTCCTGGGGGCATCAATTCAGATTGCACCCATACCCAAAACACTACGACTGGAAGTCCGTTGCCTCGATAGATTTGAAGTACGTTCCGGTACCGGCAAAGCCGAACGCTGGCAAAGTTCCAAGGCCAAATCAATTCTCCAGTATCTTATGACCCGGCCCCAGGAGCCGATCCTCAAAGATCTGATTATGGAGGCCCTCTGGCCGGAACATGACCACCAGACAGCCAGCAATAATCTGAAGGTAGCTATTCATAGCCTGAAGAAGGCACTGAATCAGCTTTTGGATCAGAGAGAGAACTACCCCTGTATTCTTTTTCTGCAGGGCGGCTACCTTGTTAATCCCGAGATTGAGTTATGGCTGGATGTCGAACAGTTTGAGAAGCATTGGGCAAACGGCCGGCGCCTCGAGAGAGAAGGGAATATCAACACCGCCATCATGGAATTTGAGTCAGCCGAGGCCCTTTATAAAGGCGACTACCTGGAAGACAAGCCCTATGACGATTGGACAACGCTGCGTCGGGAGATACTTAAAGACATCTACCTAATTATCCTCGGCAAACTGGCTGACTACGCCATGGAGACCGGTGACTATGAAAGCTGTATTATCTACTGTCAAAGAATCCTGGCCAAAGACCCCTGCCGGGAAGACACCTACCGTCGTCTGATTCGCTGCTACAGCCGGCTGGGAAACAAAACGCGTTCCCTGCGCTGGTATGAAATATGTCGGAAAACCATGCTTGCCGAACTCGATATCTCGCCCGATCGTGAAACGGTTGACCTGTACCAACGCCTGATCAGAAACGAATACGTTTAAGTCCACGCCATGGATAAGAAAGAGAGGTAGCAATGGCTCTTGAAGATATCATCAAATTTCAACTTAAAAGGGTCAATCCGTTTCAAGGCCTGGTGATAGATACCGATATCTGGCGCGACGCCCACGAATATCACCGCGAGCAGCAGAGACTCCATATGCTCGCTTTCCACAATATCGGGATAGTCGGCGGGCTTGATGTAACCGCCAATAAACCCACCGACCTCTCGGTGAGCATTCAACCGGGGATCGCGGTCGATCCCGAGGGGAATATTATTATCGTATCCAAGGCCCAGCGATACAGCATTCAAACGCGTGATAAGGGAACAATCTATATCATCATCCAGTTTCGAGAGGTACCCACGGAACCGTACCAACCGCCTGACGGCGGCCAACCGACGCGTATCCTGGAGGCTTATCGAATACAGGAGAGGGATAAATTACCTAACGAACCATTCCTTGAACTGGCACGCCTCGACTTTGATCCCGCCACTGAAGCGATCACTAACGCCAAGAATCGCTCCCAGCCGGGGAAGAACGAGATCAACCTCAATTTCCGGCAGCAGGCCATCGCGGCACCGGCCCCTGCCGCAGAAAAACCGGTTGCCCCGGAAAAACCCAGTGCCCCGGTCAAGGAAACTCCGGCCCGCCCCGTGGAAACTATCACTATCGGACATGCCGCCCTCGAAGGAGCCGGCCAGGATTTACACGTTTCCGGTTTGCAGAACTTGATCAAGGAAATAAACCGGCCGGACGGCCTCGAAGTCAAGCTGGAGGAGAACATCGTAATCGATAAGAAAATCAACCGCTGCGCCATGATATATTTAACCGGCAACAGTCAATTCAAGTTAACTGCCGAACAGCAGACGGCCCTCAGCAGTTACCTGCAATCAGGCGGGGTGATATTCGGCGAGGGCTGCACGGAGGGGCCTCCTGAGACCGCGTCAAAAGGGGCCAAGGATTTTGGATTGGCTTTTAATCAACTCGCCACGCAACTCAAGTGTAAAATGGAGATTGTCCAGCGCGGCCATCCCCTCCTCTCGGCGGTTCATGTCTTTGCCGAAGTCCCGCCGGGGGCGGAACCGGCCATGTTGCTTGAGGGTGGCCGTATGATCTATAGCGCCTGTGACTACGGTTGCGCCTGGCAGGGCGGGCACCAGGATAAACCTCTGTCCCGGGAGGCTATCCGTGATTGTATCGAAATGGGCACCAATATTGCGGTGTACGGCCGGACAACAAAAACGTCCGGTTAGCGTTCAGTAAGATTGAGCCTGGTAATTCGCTAGATTATAGGAGCAAAAGATGTCGGACAAAATTCAGGTAACCGCAACACCCGAGTCTTTAGTGGCAACTCCCGGGGATTCGGTTGAGACCAGCGCCACGCTGCATAATCTGGGGCAGAGCATCGACCAGTTCACCCTTAGTATCGAGGGGCTCGATGATAGCTGGTATAACCTGCCCGTCTCCAGCGTCGCCCTGTTCCCCAACGATAAAGACAACTTAAAAATTATCCTGACCCCGCCAAAAACAGCCGAAACCAAGGCAGGGTCCTATCCATTTCGCGTCAAAGTTACTTCTCAGGCAGACCCGAATGAAAGCGCGGCGGTGGACCTGAAAATCGAAATTCAGGCGCTTCCGGAGCTCGAAATAAGCCTTACCCCACCGAGTATTACCGGTAGAAGAGGTGTTTACCAGATAACTATCAACAACCCGAGTGATGGCGAAGCCCACCTGCACCTTGAAGCCAGCGATCCTCAGGGGACGCTGCGCTTTGACCTCGAGCCTGAGGATTTGGTCGTACCCGGCAAAGGCAAGGCGCAATCTAACCTGGAGGTAAGCCTGGCGTGGATGGCCTTCTTCGGGGGCGATAAGGAATTTGATTTTCAGGTAGTCGCGACGTTCCCCGGAGCCGAGGAAGGTAACACTATTGAAGGAA
This sequence comes from Dehalococcoidales bacterium, assembly GCA_034414775.1. GTDB lineage: Bacteria > Chloroflexota > Dehalococcoidia > Dehalococcoidales > RBG-16-60-22 > DAOULX01. Next base: position 56,240 of record DAOULX010000021.1, on the reverse strand, counting down.
AACTGGTACGTGTTCCCTGGTGGCGGATCTTTTCGCGTGTAAGGGTACAAAGCATTGACGGGAGACTGGCCCGCCAACCATGGTACCGGGCGATACGCCAGATAAGATTGCCCCGCATACCCTGGCTGGAAAAACCTCCGGTGATCAATACGTTCCGGGCGACCAGTGACGACAGGATTGAATTCAAGCTGGGCTGGGCAGTAAAACGCGCCAAGGTAGTCAAGCTAAACGACGAGGTGGTCGATCGCCAGGGAAGCAGAGTTTTGCTACCCACCGCAGATACCAGCTACAGTCTCACCGCGACCAATAAATACGGCAGCTCGACTAAAACGATAGAGGTCCAGCCACGGGTAGTGCCGAAAGCTCAGACTTCGGAAATGATCAGGGCTTCATTATCTACCACGGACCTGAAAATACAGGCGGGCGGCGTGCCGGAGACCGTTATCCTGCAACTACAGAACCTGGCCGAGATCGTCGATAAATTCACCGTAGAGATAGAAGGTCTGGATGAAGCCTGGTATAACCGCTCCGCATCAAGTATAGCGTTGATGCCCCAGGCCACGGAACAGGTACAGATAACCTTCCAACCTCCTAAAAAGAAGGGCGTTAAAGCCAGGGTATACCAGTTTGGCGTTACCGTACGTTCTCAGAGCAATACGGAACAGGCTACCATAATCAACGGTCAAATCGAAGTGTTGCCTCTTATCGAGTACAAACTCAAGGTAGCCCCATACCGGGTCTCCGCCAGAAGTAAAGGGAAGTTCCGCGTCAATCTGGCCAATACCGGGATGAGTGATGCCAAGCTCTACCTCGACGCTACTGACCTTGATGAGGGCCTGAATTTCAAGTTTAAAAACCAGGAACCCGTGGTTGCTGCCTGGGAAACTCTGGAAGTCCCCATGGTTGCCAAGCCCAAACGGGGATCAACCATCGGAGAGAGAAAACGCTATGACATCAGCATTACTGCCACGACCGAAGATGGCAACTCTCAATCCGTCAATTGCGAAATGCACCACCATCCGCTTATGGCTTCCTGGCGACCGATCTGGCGTATTGTTAAGGCACTTATTATCCTCGGTATTATCGGTGTTGCCATCTACTATATCCTCAGGCTGGGCGGAGGTTGGCGTGTCCTTTATGACAGTCCGCAAACCTGGTGGGACCAGGTAGTCCGCACCTTTCAGGGCTGGTTCTCCAGGTAAAGTAAAAAGAACGGAGGCCCGGATGAAAAGAGCATACTGGTTGATTCTTTCGGTATGCATACTATCGTTGGTCCTGTTGGGAGTCAACGCCAATAGTGCCTATTCCCAGCAAAGGGCAACAAACATAACCTTGACCCCGGAAGCCGGTTATATCGGCACTACCATTGTTGGTAATGGATTTTCCATGACCGAAATATATATTTATTGGGACGGAAACCGGATACCAACAATACCCTCACCCCTGTGGCCGACGTATGCGAATGACGAGACACCGGGATACTTTACCGCCATCATCAGCGTACCGACGCCAACCGTACCCGGCGAACATGACGTTACCGCCCGGGACCAGCAAGGAAACACGGATACTGCCATATTCGAGGTGCTTGATCCGACGGGACCTCAAGGCCTGCCTGGTGAAATGGGACCGGAAGGACCGGAGGGCCCACAAGGGCCTCCAGGGGCCGCCGCGGCGCAGGGGTCACCGGGTCCAGCCGGGGAGACAGGACCGGCGGGACCTCCCGGGGAGACAGGACCGGCGGGACCAGCCGGGGAGACAGGACCGGCAGGGCCGGCGGGCGAGCCGGGGCCTCAGGGAGAGGCTGGATCAGCCTCTGTAATATGCATTGTGGCCATTTTACTGGCCCTAATAGCCCTGGGAATTACTCTCTTCAGCAAAGCCAAGAACTGGGTAATGAAGTAGGGGGGGATCAACGCATCGGTAGCGGGGATGCCTTATCTACCAGGTGATGTTCCAGCTATTATACTTAACCGATGGGAATAGCAGCCAACACGGCGTCACTTTCCATTGCCCGACGTAAAATATCATTGTCATTATTATTTGCCGCATAATACAGCAAATTCACCTGGGCTTGGTTCAAATGAAAATTAGAGTTGAAATCCCTAATTATTCCTCTGGACTCGTGTAAAAAATGGGCTTGGTCAAAATATTCGAATAAATGTTCATCCCAATGTACAGTGTTTGGCTGATACGAATGTAATTGGGTTAAATAAGCATATTCATCCACATGCGTCCAATCTGGGTGTCGATGCCAAGCTCTATCGTACCTCCGGTGGTCACCAGCATTTACTGAAAATCGCTCCGGTGGTCTAGGATGTACTTCTGGTGTTGGATGTTGTGGGTGAATTAACCTGACTCGACCCTGAGTAAAATATATACTCCCATAATTACCATCCGAGTAGGTTGCAAATTGAAGGTTGCCTGCAGTAAATGGAGCAGGGGCCTGTGTATTTCGCCAATCATTATGTTGCTTACGTTGCTTGTTCAGCACGTCCTTTTTTTTACCTCTCCGATAACCATAGCGCGCTCCGAAATAAGCTCCGATGCCTAACGCGAGGACTCCGACAAGTGCTCCAATTGCGCCGTAAAGAAATCGCCACCCGCTCATTTGTACGGTGCCCTTCTTTGATACGGCTTCGGCGGGTTCTTTTTCAGCCTTTTCGACCTGTTCATTTATCGCATTCATGCCTTCGGATATTGTCTCGTTGTCGGCGTTGCGGGCGGCATCTCGCAGGGTTTCGACCGCAGCGTCAATCTCGTCCTCCGGGACCGTGGTTATCGAGGACTTGGTTTTTTTCAACTCCGCCGCAAGCTCCAGTAAATCCTGTCGCTCTGGCGATTTCTCCTTCTCATCGTCCGGCTGCATCTGCGTAACATTATCGCCACAGCTTTTTAATTGCGTATGACTGTAGGGACTGATGTTAACCCGCAGGCTTTCGGCGCCCATCGCCTCCGCCTCCTCCTCCAGAGCTTTATCATCACTGATTGCCGTCTCTTTAATCCGTATGGTTGGTTTCACCCTGCCTTGTTTCTGTTGTACCGCGTGCCAGGCTTCATGAGGCAAATGTTTTTCTTCCCCGGGCGCCACGTGAATATCTGCCCCTTGGGTAAGTGCGCTTGCCTGGAATTGAGCAGGTTTATCGGAATTGTAATGTACCCTGACATCACTTAAGTCAATGCCAGATAGATGTTCCACTCCCGCCTTGAGTGTGTCAGGCATTCCTGTATTATTGTCCTTTCGCAGGACAGGTTCAGATTTCTCTCTGTCCAATTCATGCTTTGCTTGTGAGGCTAAAGACCCCGTGCCCTCATCAGTAACTCTGTCAGCCTCCTGCTCATTAATGTCACCCGGAGTACTTATGCTGTTTTTGGTCCGTACCCCAATCGATTCAATCAGGCGCTGCACATACCGGTTACCATAGGTTTGCTGTAGCTGCAAGGCCAGATCGGCCCGTTGCCCGTCGGTACTCGCGTTGGACAAAGAAACAGCGTGCCGGTCCATCCGGGGTAAAAACGGAGTGTCACCTATGGAAATGTTACCCTGTCCCCACGCCAGAAACTTGTCGAAGGTTGGTTGAGGCTCCTGATGTTTGGTACGGCGTTCCTGCTCAGCTTCCCCTGATTTTGATTGACTAACTGGCGTTCTCTCCATCATTTATGCCCTTCCGTCATTACAATTATGTTTTCGCCCGTTATTTGCATTGGCTTACCTGCAACGTATAAGAGGTATGAGCCGGCTTCTGGGAATCGATGATTGCCCTGATCGTAGGTATATCGACTTCGCCCTCACCATTAATTCCCAGGGAGACAACAAAGTGGTGTCCCGTCCCTGAGCTGCCTAATTGCGTATTAACTCCCAATTTGGTTTCTTCACCGAGGTGCATACCCGGGATATATTCGGATATTTCGGGAACGCTGCCGGTATAAATTCTTAGATACTCGGACAATCCTTTCCTGGTACCTCGCCAGCGATACAACATGGCCGCCGATCTTACCAGTTCACGTCGTCTTTCCAGCGGCCAGCTTGGACTGAGGGCCAGATTAACCCAGAAGCCCAACCAGGGGAGTACCGGCTCGGGTGTTAATAACGGATCGAAGTACGTAGCAAGGTTATTGACAGTGTTCTCGAGGGGTTTCATCAGGTCTTCAAATATGTGTATGAACTGACCCATGAATTCGTCATCGCGATATAGAGGTGGTAGGTATTGCAGATAGCTGTCCTCGAATCTTTCGTTTCCGTTGTTCCCTGGTGCTGGCATCGTCATTACCCCTGTCTGCTTTTAATTATGTGGCTTTATTCCACGACCGTAACTTCGTGCTTGTGCGAACAGATGAGGCCTTGAGGTGAAACGTCTATCTTCGCGACCGCCTCCTGGCGTTCACCGGAAGCAGTATCAACGGGAAAGATGCGGACTTCTTCTACATAGTCCACGTTTCTGATCCCCTGGAGAGCGGCATAGACTTCGGGGAGGGAGAGACTGCGTCCGAAAGGCCAGCCGGTCCCGTCGGCGCCGCCGCAAACAGGGTTGATGTACTGATACAGCTTCTTTTCAACATCGTCCGCTATTCGCTCGGGGACACTGTGCCGCCTAGCCCTGACCTGAACCGCTACGGCTACCTGAGTGTATTCCGGCGACGCAATCTCTAGTCGGGTCGCCAACAACCGTCGCTCATCGAGATACGCCTGTACTTTTTCCCGGACGCTCGTGGGTAGCTCCAGGTCTTCGACAGGGATTTCCCCGCTGCTATCTGATACTGATGGCACCAGGAGGAGCCGAACCACCCCCGGCGGGGTACTCTGTCCGTCGGAATTATCTCCGGAGGAAATGCATTTGGCCCGGGCGACCCCGGGTGACGCTTCGAGGGCGAGAAACTCGTAGTCTTCAGCGGTCACGGCCCGGGTATTGGCCCTGACGATATGAGGTGCTCTTAGCTTGGCGCTATCAATAGTCTCGGCATCGGTCCCGCCCCTGGCCGCCTCAAAGTTGTTCACCGAGGTCACGTAGGGAATAGAAGATTGAAGCACGGTGATGGTACCTTCGCCCACATTACCGACAATCCCCCCGCCGTGGCGGTACGAGGTGAAGCGAAGCAACCTCCCCGCGGGCGGTACCATACCGTACTGTCGTTCCTCACCCGAGGGGTTACGCACCAGCGGTCCCAGCTGAATCTCACCGGACACACTGTCACAGGTGAAGTGGCGGTCGTCAGGTTCGGAATGGGCAAAATCGCCTACCTCCTGCCATGGTTCGAACTCACCTTCGTTTTCCGTCTCCACTTCCAGGACTTCCCCCGATTCCCGGGGCAGGACAGGAACGTTCAGCAGACCAAATATTTGCCCCGGATTACCGTCACTCCTGCCCAATACTTCATTTCTGACTATCGAACCATGTGAGGCCGGTACCGTGCCGCCGATGCTACTGGAATCCAGGCTCCTTATCTTCGGGGAACTCTGGTAAGGGCTTTGCTTTTCCTGTGGCTGGGTCGCCCGGCATCGTATCCAGGACGCCGGCTTGCCATCGATTTCTCTCATCGCGCCGGTCACCGGTATATCAAAAATTACCTGACCTCTGGTATTCAAACCTCCGGTTGTATCCGAGTCCAGCCTTACCGGCAACCATCTCTCGTAATAGCCGTCCCAGTATTCCCAGATACGGGGAGGATTACGGGGATCGACACCGATGCCCTCGATGGTGCTCCGGATTTCCAGGAGTAGCGTATGGGCACTCAAGTCTTCTTTGTAGCCGATATAGAAAGCGTTGTTTTCCTTGGGCACCTGTTCGAAGACAGGCGTTTCGCGGTCCGGATTTTTAAGTTCCGTCAATATGTCGCTAAATGTGGTGTCATCGGCAGTTATCAGAGCGTAAGCCAGATTCGGAACGAGGATTGTCATGTCCCGGCTGGTGGTGAACACGACGGCCTCTTGAAACTCCGTCTGGACGGTAGCTACCTCCACTCCGGCGGGAATGGTCACCGGTTCCGCCTGGGCCGCCGAAAGACGAAAGGTGATATTGGCCGTGGCCGGTTTCGGGGGTTCAAGCTGGATACCCAAGAGCTCCATAAACTTGATGTAGTTTTTCTCCGGCACGCGGTTCAACCGGTAGAGCAGGGTGTCTACCATCCAGGCAAAAAGCTCAATAAGCGTAATACCCGGATCGCTCAGGTTATAGTCCGTCCACTTGGGGCAATAGAGCGGGATCTTGCTTCTCGCCTCACTGACGATATCCTGGAATTTGCGGTCATCTAAATTCGGTGCTTGTAGTGCCATCATACCCTCCCAGGCAGCAAATAGAATGGATAAACCAGGTTGCGCGCGTCGTTGGTCGCCTTAATCACATACTTTATATCTATAAGAAGCCGGCTGGTATCCGTGGGATCGGGGTAAGGATCAACCTCGGTGACTTCGATACGCGGTTCCCACATTCCCAGAGCCTCGTCGACATAGTGGGCGGCCAGTCCCCAGGTAGTAGCATTGTTCGGGGTAAATATAAGGCGGTGGATGTCACATCCGAAAGTGGGCCGCATCCGCCTTTCTCCCTTGGCCGTCCCCAGGATTATACGTATGGATTCCTCGATGTCATTGTCATGCTGGGACATGGAGATACCCCCCCGCCCGTCTACCCGCAGGGGAAAAGACCAGCCCGCGCCGAGTGAATCTTTGTTATTGTCCGTCACCATAATCAATCATCTCCCTGTCATGGCCCGATAATCACTGTCATACATCCCATAGCGATGGTATTGGGTGCCGGGCTGACGCAGGTCACCGTATCGCCCACCCGGGCCGCCGGCATATTACCAATCAGGACGGTGGCACTACCCATCGCAATCGGCCCGCCGACGTGTGGTTTGGGCGGGGCCGGGGGCGGCATGGGGTCCTGCATGGGGCAGGTCTGCTGGTCTCCCAGCCGGGCCGCCGGCATCCCCCCTATCAAAACGGTCGGGCACCCCGGCCCGGTGATCGTACCCCCGTGGGCCGTTTGATCGCCTACTCTGGCTGCCGGTGGCATTTTACCTCCATAAGATATCCAGCATTAGTTTATCTTAACCATGGCACCCTTGATTTCTGTCATGGCGGTCCCGTTGACGCTCGTTTGAGTTCCTTCAACCTTGGTCGTCCCTACCGATTTCATATTCAACGCGGTGCCGCCATCGACATCCACTCCGGTGTTACCTTTCACGGTGGTCTTCGACGTGGCCTCCAGATTGACATTATTGGCCTTGAGGTCCATATTGCCTCCTTGGGTTGCCTCAATCGACACGGTATTGCCCTTAAGCGTCAATTTGGATTTCCCCTCTATAGTGATATCTGCCGCAGAGTTTATCGATATGGAGTTGCTACTCGATTCGATTTCTATCTTGTTGTCTTCCGTTTTATCGATGATGGAGATTTTTTCCGCCCCGCTGGTATCATCGATTGTAATCGTATGTCCGGCGCGTGATTTGATTATCCGCTGTTCGACCTTGCCGCTTTTTACCGCGGCGCTGGTCGCTAGGGGCGGCTTGTCTTTGGTATTCCAGAGCGCCCCCAGGATATAGGGATGATTGACGTCGCTATTCTCGAAGGCGACCAGTACCTCGTCATTTACTTCTGGAATGAATTCCATACCTCTTTCGGGACCTGCCATGGGAGAGACCAGCCTGGCCCAGTTGCTCTCGCATTCATTTGAAGTATCCCATAGGGTAGGATACTTCACCTTGACCCTGGCTAACCCGTCAGGGTCATCTACATTGGTGACCTGACCCACGACAACACCCCGGCCGTGATTTCCGTTGGGGCTGCCGCCATTGCCGGTCAGGATTTGCCCCAGCGTATTGGCGTGGTTGCCGCTGATTTCAAATCGGGTGTTGTAGCCCGTACTGTCATAGAAGTGCACCGACCGACTGACGCGGTACGTCCCGGAGAAGCGGCTGCCTATCCCCTGAATCTTTACTTTGGCTCCAGCTTGTAAATTAGGATTTCCGCGGGCGGTCCCATCGGCGGCCAGGAAAGCATGTCCCCTGGTATCCAGCACCGATTGAGCCTTTGAGTTCGCCTCGTCAACGGTCCTTATCGCATAATCGATAACGCTCTCTTCGGTCTTGCCGAACGCCGCTTTTGCGGTGGCGCTACCATCTTTTTTGTTTACTTTGACGACATCCCCGGACAAAGATGACTTTTTCCCGACGACTGCTTTCTTGGTTTTTGGGTCCCAGCCGCGGGCCGCTACTTCGGAAACCTGTTCGGCGGTGGTAAGACGGGCCTGAAAATCCAGCAGGTTTTCACCCCATTTCAGATCAACCGTACTGCTGCTGGCAGGTTCATTGACGAAATATAGTTTGCCGTCATCAACATAAATATAATAGCCGATACGCCTGGCTCTCTCCTGGAGGAACTCCATGTTCGTCTGGTTGTCCTGAAGGACATAGTCATGAGCCGGGGGAGCCCCGGTAGATGATCCCTTAAAACCGAGGCTGCATTCGCCGGCGATTTTCTGTGCGATTTGTTTATCAGTCTGTTTCAGGAATGTCCTGGAATGCCTTCCACGGTGCAGGCGATGCGATTTATCATAGCCCCTGACCGTAAAACTGGAGATGGATTCCGAAAGAAATTGCGGCTCGATGGCCGTTATTTCTCCCTTGATGAGGGACACTTTTTCATTTTCGCCGACCGCCTTGGCCGAAATCTCCACCTCCGCGCCCATCGTGAAGGTAGAGGAATCGATCAATTCGAACTGGTCGTCTCGGATACAAATGGCAAACATATTAGGTAAAACCAAACTGGTGTCAACCACGATGCTATCGAGATTGTCCATTACCTTGGCTTCGACCTGTTGTCCGTTGACTTTTATATAAAAATCGGCGAATAGATCGTGTGACATCGATTCCTCCTCTACGGGGGCGGGGCAATAGCGAGTACCTGTCCGGGTTTCAGCCGCGACGGGTCATCCAGATTGTTGGTATCGGCGATGAAACGCCACAAGGCGCTATCGCCATATTCGTCAAAGGCAATCCAATCGATGGTATCACCTTCATTCACCACCCGCCTTCTGTAGCCGGGCTGCCCGGCGGTAGTCGGGTTCTGCGCCGGAAAGGCTTTGTCATCCTCAGATTGGAGGAAGCTGACATCCAGGGTGGCCCGGACAGGTGTCCCATCATAACGGAACAGTGTGAATTTCTGTGAAATATCCGTAATTACCGCCTTGAAGGACCATGTTTTCCCCCATTGGAATTCAACCCGGGGCGGCCGTCCCTTAACACTGGTCATATCCGTCAGCTTGGCGTTGATATTCATCAGTTTCCAGATCCGGTTGGTAACCTGGCGGACGTCCTGGCCTTCGGCATAGGTATCAAAGAAAAGCTGCATCTTCAGGGTCATGGAATCACCGCCGCCGAACTGCAACTGAGGCACGTTTTTCCCGATAATTTCTTTCTTATTCCAGGTATTTTTCTTGGCGAATGTATATTCGTTGGGGTTGAACAGGCAATCGATGGGTCCCTCCTTGGAGTCATCCAGATTAATAATTTTAGCTTTTTCCGGTTTGGTACTTGCGTTTCCCAAGCCACTCAAAATCGGCATAGTAATCTCCTAATACACTCCCAAGGCACGCTCCCTCTCGGCCATCAATCTTCGTTTCAGAATTTTATATACGTTGTGAGCGATGGCGTCGATATCCGGAGCTGTCGTGGACTCTTTTTCCGGTTCAATGCCCTCGGCAATGGGCGTTTTCACTCCTGCAACCTGGGAAGAAATCACTGCCTGGGGGCCTCCCAACGGGGCCAACGCCAGTTCTGGCGTACTGGCATACCTGGAAACAGTAAACTCAGGTGAAGCAGTCAACTCAGGCACGGTTGAATACATATTCGCCAGCAGCTCTTCACCCGGCTGACCGCCGGTCCGGGCACCCTGTCCCACCGGGGTAACTACCGGCAGGTCCAGTTCCTGTCGGCGGGCGTACTCTTTACCCGATGAAGAAGATCTCGAGATCAGGCTTCTGTAAATCCGTCCACCTAAAAGATTCCGGCGGGTGTCGGTAAATTCGGGACTAACAAGACCAAAATCACCCATGCCCTCAATATCATCGGCGGTGTCCCCGGCCGGGGCGCCAGCTCTTTGTACCGGGAACGGCACGGATGAACCGAACGGTGGTTTTTGTCGCCGGGCCTGTCCCGGTTTTGGCACTAGCGGAGGAGAAACCAAACCGGATGGCGTTTCGAAATCCTCAGGGGAGGCCAACGTCTCGGGCGCTATGGCTTCCGCCTCTCGTCCAGCAGAATATTCCGATTTCCCTGATTTAATTGATGAGCCGGTCATTTTAATTACGTCTCTGGATAAAGGAGACTCCTTCCCGACCGATGGAGCGGGCGGCACGCTCCCGGGCTTAAGTTTTAACGCTTCCCTGACAGTTTCCGGTGGATGGAAGGCCTGAACAACCGGTACAGTCGGCCTATCCGGTGCCCCGGTATCAATCGCGTCAGATGATTGTGAGGCTGTGGTTCTCTCACCGGCTATGGGGCGAGCTATTTCTAGAGGCGGGTGTATGAAGGGTATTCTCTGCGTAATGGGCTTCAAGACCCGGGACAGCTTCTGGCTCAGGTAAGTACGCCGGGATTGCTGAATTCTTTCACCCGACTTGCCTTCAACAGGCCGGGGCGGCTTAGTGCCTGCCCTGGCAATCTGGTCAGTCCGTTCCTTACGGATGTCTTTCCCCCTACTCTCCTCAGCGTCAGGCATTAAGACTTCGGCGCCACTTTCAACCTCCGCACTTTCCATGATCTGTCTGCTATCAGGAGGTATACCGGAAGACGAGTCGCGAACATCATGAGGCCTTTCGATGGCCGTGTCAGGTGCTCTCTTCCCAATATCAGGCGGCGAAGGCAGGTCTTTCGTGATTTCCGGGTAAACTTTACCCGCCGGTGGTTGGCCTGTCTCCTCCCTCGCCACTAAGGGTAAAGGCTTGCCAGCCTCTTTGAGGTATCGCTTTTCGGGCTTTTTCTCACTCTGACGAGGCAGAGAGGTATCACCCCTGGTCAACGGAGCGTCGCCCCTGGGTTGCAGCGCCTTTCTTACCGACGGGGGTGGCGTCAGCAATTCAGCATTGATCAGAGGATAGGTGCTATCAGCCGCCGGCGGATATGTCTCGGCTATCTCGTGTTCCGTCGGTACTCTCCCGGCATCGCCATCGATTTGAGGAACATCACGATACGGCTCGTCCGGCTGCATATCTATATCTTGTTTCCGCCCAAAGACACCGCGCGTTTTCGGCGCAGGCTGCTTCCTGCGTGGCAGCCGTCCCGGGAACCAGGGAAGGTCCAGCGTGCGTTGCCAAACCGGAGAGTCGACAATGGTCTTACCCCGAATAAAGTCAAAGGCCCTCGATAGTACCGGCCAATGAGCGGCTTGCGAAACAGTTGAGACCAGACCTCCGTGCCCGGTCACCCATCTCGCCAGCCGGCTGGCACTTCCACCAAGACTACGTATTCGTTGCCGGGCTTGTGAAACCAATGGTGGCATATTTACCAGCGCTGGTATTCGAGCCGCCTGGTCAGACGCGCGATTCGATTGCCAGCTACCGCCTTCTTGAGTACTGTCCGTTCTATTCATTTGACTATTCGAGGTATCGTTCTCTCTTGGCATTATGCCATTCCTCAAGGCCTATTTTTATGTCAGGGCTCTAATTATCTTGGCGATTAGACCACCTTCCTCCGTTTCCGACAGGTCTGTCTCTATGCCATGGTAAGCAAACTCCAGAGTCTCTACGGCAAAGGCTGCCTCGTCGGTCTTGAAAGACGGACCGACCCACTTGACCGGAAAGGCTTTATTCAGGACCCAACGCATTGAGTTCCCCGGTAGTATACCGCTGTGAAGGGTTATGGTTACCTGCCGGAAATCAAAAGGCTGTCCGCCGAGCAATTTGAGTTCCATTTCTTTGTACCAGTCAAATATTTCGTTGGACGTCGCGAAGCCTCTCTTCAAGGTAATGTTGGAGTATTTGGTCCTACCTGGAAATTGATGCACGTATTCGTTGAGTCCCCCCTCCGCATAGGTAAACACCTCAGTGGACATCTGCAGGCCGGAGCACTCCATGAAGGCGGCCTCCGTAATATCCCCGACTTCTACATGGAACTTGTAGGTAGGGAAAGGGTCAAACCTCTTCCCGGTCTTGGTCAAGCTTCCGAGTATTGGCATCACCATGGCTTATCCTCCAAATCTTCCGCATCGATCTTTTTCAACAAGTAGATCCCGCTGCATCAGGCGGTAAACGCGCTCCGCAATTTCCTCCGAGTCCATTTGCTCCGTCGATTCGGGACTTTCTTCAGCCGAAGCACCGGCCCGTGTCGGTTCGTCGGCTTTGGCCTGGATTTCCCCATCTTCCCCTTTTCTCGTCAGGACCTGGTTTCTGGCGGGAGCCAGTGGAATCGCCGCGTAACGGGAATAAGCTCTTGCCGACGGTATGTTTCGTCCCGTCCGAGCCTCGTTCCCGTTACCGGCTCCATCCATGTGCTCCAGCATATTGCCCCCTTTTCAAGAAGCCATCTAACCGGCTCCCGCCTTACCCCACCTCGCTCATCTTGCGGTTGATATCGGCGATCTTCTCCGCCCACTGACGGCGGTCCTGGTGCTCCATCTCAAGGATTTCCTTTAGCGGCCAGTGAAAATAGTAGGCGATGTAAGCTACCTCCTCGTGCAGTTGCTCGAGGGGGTAGCTTACGATCCCCCCAATTCGCCCAGGTCCACCTCAAACTCGTGATTACACTCAGGACAACTGGCCTGGATTCTAGATGTACCGTCCTCATTAATCCTGCGGTAGAAGTCCTGAAGGTAGGCGAAGTCCGCCGAAAACAGTTTCTCGATTATCCCGGTATTAACATCAGAGAGACTACCGAGCCTGGTTATTACCCGGGACAGGAGCATGACGGCCAGGTACGCCTGGTTTGACTTCACACGAAGGTCGCGGAGAGGAGTGATCTCGTCCATCGCCGTGGCCAGACGCATGATACCCTTTTTATGCAGGTTACCGTCCTTGTCAACGTAGCCACGCGGCAGGGTGAACTCGAATTCTGTTTGCAGAGTCATCACTTACCTTCCTAATTGGTTCGTGTTATGGCCTCATGGACGATCGTCAGCTCTTCTACCCCGATATCGTTGCTATCGGACTTGGGGCTGGGGCCGCTTATTTTCAACGGCCAGGCATTGACGAAATCCCAGCGGGCCGCTTCAGCGCCGTCCCGGTCGAACATCACGATGGAGCCGTTTTTCCTGGCATCCTTCGCTTTGCCTTCCACGACCATCTGACGCCAGTCCCACATGTCCATGTTGGAAGTGATCCCGCGCTTCAAGGTAACGTCGCTCCACTTCAACCGGCCCGGAATCTTGAGGACGATTTCCACGCCCTTCTCGTTGACCACTTTCTGCTCGATTACCTCGTTTTCGGAACCCAGACCGCTGACTTCGGTGAAGTAACCGGTTATGGTTCCTCCCACGTCAATCATGAAATTAAAACCAACTAATGGATCCTGTCTTCCAGCATCATCATTGGCAATAGGCATGTTGTTTTCCTCCTTTTACTGGTTGCTTGTTTCCGTTATTCGGCCGTTTCAGATCCGGCGGCCCACTGGCTAATACGGAAGATGACAAACTCAGCCGGCTTCACCGGCGCCATCCCAATTTCAATGACTACCTGGCCCAGATCACGTACCGCCGGTGGATTGGTCTCCTCATCGCACTTGACGTAGAACGCCTGGGCGGGAGTAGCCCCGAACAGCGCCCCGGTGCGCCACACATTGGTCATGAAAGCGGTGATATCACGCCGGATGCGCGCCCAGAGGTCCATATCGTTGGGTTCGAAGACTATCCACTGGGTGCCCCGCTCGATAGATTTCTCGACGAAGTTGAACAAGCGCCTTACGTTGATATAACGCCAGGATGCGTCGCTGGAAAGAGTCCTGGCACCCCAGACCCGAATACCGCGACCGGAAAAAGCGCGGATACAGTTGACACCGATCGGGTTGAGGATGTCCTGCTCGCTCTTGGTGATCTGGATCTCCACGCCCATGGCGCCGCGAACCACCTCGTTGGCCGGCGCTTTGTGGACGCCCCGTTCGTTGTCGCTGCGGGCGTAGATACCGGCCATGTAGCCGGAAGGCGGGATCATGATGGTATCGCCGTTGCCGACGGGATTGGCAACTTTGAGCCAGGGATAGTACAGGGCGGCGTACTTGGAATCATAGCCGGCGACATCCATGCGCCATTCCTTCATCTTCTGGGGGCTGAGTCCGGGCGGGCAGTCAATGATGGCAACACGGTCCTTCATGTTCTCGCAGTGGGCGATCATGGCCAGCTGGACTGCTTTGACACCATCCATGGAGATGGCGTCCGCCTGATAGAGGGCCATGAGATCGGGAACACAGAGCATGGTGACGTCTTCCGCCACCTCGAAGCCGGAAAGACCGCTGCGCTCCGCGGTATCGCCGACGATAACGTCGCTGGAAACCGGCACCAGGGCCATGGACCCGGATTCGGTAACCGTCAGTGAGTATTTGCCGGGGCTGGGTATCTTCTCCGCCATGCTGAGATCGCCGGCCTTTTCGGCTACCTGGATGAGCTTGGACTCTTTCTTCACGACGTCTATCACGTTACGCGCACTTTTAGCCTTGCTGAAGCTCAGGTTCTCGAAGACTTCCTCAGTGGAGCCGCGGCGTACGATGAGGTTGAACAGGTCTTCACCACCCTCGCTGGGCGGGGCCACCTCGACCGATATTTCGGCTCCCGCCGGTCCGGCTTCCAGGGCGGTAATGGACAGGCTCTCGATGGATGGTTTAGCGGCGCTGGGCAGGGCGGCCACGGCTTTGGGCTCGGCCTCTTCGGCCTCGCCGCCGGCCAGCCGGGTAACGTAGCAACGTCCGCCTCCGTTCTGGAAGTAGCTGTAAACGGACTGGGCGAGGTAGCCACCTTTGATAAAGCCGCCGAAGGTGTTGACAAACTCGGTAAAGTTCGGGATAAAAGTGGGCTCATTGACCGGCCCCTTCTCGGCAAAGCCGACGAAGCCGGCGCACGCCGTACCAACCCCTTCGATCGGCTTGGTTCCCCGGTCTACCTCTTCGACATATACACCGGGTGATAGGTACTCTGGTGACATAGTATACTCCTTTCTGTGAGTAGTCTTACCAGACTAGGTCTCGGGTTGCCTCTTACCGTAATCTAGAGGCAACACTAGCCGCTTTTCGGTCTTTGCTTATGTCATCAAACCACCTCCTTGATACCACCGCGAAAGTTTTTCATACCTCAAGGTCATAGCTGGTGCCGGGTACCGTGACCGATGTTTCCTTGACCTTCTTCCCTGCGATGTGAACCTGAAAGGTATGTTTCCCCGATGGAAGTTTGGGGAAATAATAGCGCCCCTCCTCATCTGTCAATGTCGTCATGCCAGCTTCACTGGCGACGACTTTTGCTTCATGGATACCCTGGTCCGGTTTTCCCGCCTGGTGCACCGTCCCGGTGATCTGCACCAGGCTTTCGGCGTCCGTTTCCGGCGGTTTGAACTCGAGCACTTTGGTCTTGACCATCGGCGCGGTGACGGCCCTCGCCAGGTCGAGAGGAACCGTAACCACGTAGTTGATCGAAGGCTTCATCTCGTTGTCCAGGGCCGCCCAAAAATCACCCGGATTATTGAAAACTCCATCCGGTTGAGCGGCGGCCGCCTTGATGGTGAATTCCTGGTCCTGAAGCAGCCCGGTAACAACGTCGCTGGGCAGCTCGGGATAGCGGAACAAGGTAACCAGCACATTCCAGAGCAGGTGGTGCTCGTCCACGATGTCGCTGGTCCAGGCCGTAATAAGGTAAGAGAGGTCAACGCGACTGGGATTCTTCTTCCGCGTCGCATTGCCATTGCCATCCCTGGTAACGGAAAACTCGGTGCCGCGCAGGGAATGGTTTTCCCTGATATCGTAGAGGTAGACGTTGATTGTCGGCTTGGAGACGGAGGCCGACCACTCCCGGTTGGGTGTCTTGAACTCGATATCCACCGCCGACGGATCGATCTCTCCTTTTTTGATCAGGAGTTGCTTTATGGTCTCGTCCAGATCACTTATCATATCCAGCCCAGTCCTTCACATGTATTGTTGCCGGCCGATTGCCGGCGCCCTCTTTACGCCATTTACGAAGCATTCTTTTGAGCGTCGACAATCTTCGGGTCTTTTTTCGGGTCTCTTTCGGGATTGTCTCGTTTCAGCCACTGGAGCCATTTTCCGAATATACTTGTAGGCGCGGGGTCTCCACCCCCCTTCAAGGCGCGCAGGCCTTCCCGGAAATCATCGGCGGTCATCAAACTGCCTCCCCGCATATTAAGGTTGTTGTCCTCATCGTTCTTATCCAGAATCGAAACTCTCACTTTATCCAGAGGTACGCCCTTTTCATCCAGCCCCTGGACGGCATTGACCATATGGCTCATTGTCGGTTGATAGTGACCACTCTCCAGGTCAATTTCCATATGGCCCGATTCGGATTTCATTTCTCCGGCGGCACCGACGGGAAGACCTGCCAGGAAACTGGAATGATGGAATGTCTTCCGGGACTCCGGGTCCTCGTTACTGGCGTAGAACTCCTTGCCCGGGGTCATCACATAGATTCCCTTACTTATCAGCTTTTCTTGTTCTTTGGTTTTGCCTTCCACTTCTTTTTCTTCGACGTGATACATCTGGAGGCCTTTGAACCAGAGCTTGTATGTCTTCCGCACTGCCTCTTCGGTGATGTATTTGATCCGTTTCAACGGCCAGTTAATTTTCTCCCACGTGGTAACCCAGGTAAAAAATCCGAGCTTGGTCTTAGTTTTAAACCATTTCCCCAGCAGCGCAATCAGGTCTTTAGCTTCACGGTGTTTGGGATCGAGGGCTTCCAGCATGGGCCCGGCCTCGACAAGGGACTTTGCCAATACATCGTCAGCGGTTTCCAGTCCCTTCTCCTTCTTTTCCTTTCCGAACTGCTCTTCCCACTGTTCCTCTTTCTTTTTCTGCTCCTCTAAGGGGAGAGTACGGGCCTCTTGCTGTTCCCGGAATTCCTGTTTCAACTGATTGGACTTCTCCTCGATTTTGTCCTTAACTTGAGCTGATAGATCCTCAGGATCGTCGGGACAATTCTCCCCCTCAATGAAGAGCCGGTCGGAAACTCTTTTCAGGTCTTTCTCATTATTTATCGGAAGCGCCGTGTACGCTTCGACGACATTCTGGCAAATTTCTTTTAGCTGTAACAGAGTTAGTACATCGTAAATCGCTTCCTGCAAAGGTATTAATCGGGAGTTCAGTTGCTCGACCGCGGCTTTCTGTTTCCTTTTAAAGAGGGATTTAAATAACTTTTTGAATATGTTCCCCTTTTTGTAGTCATTTACCAAATCGAATAAGCCGCTGGTTTTGTCCATTTTTAATTGAGCTTCACTAGAAGTATCATGCTTCATGGCGCCCAATTCACTTAATGAAGTAGCCATGTTATCGGGAAGACTGGGAATCTTTTTACTTTCCTCGGTAGTCAGTTTCTCTTTCGCCGTGGACAAACGTGTTTCTATTTCAGGGGTTATGGAAGTAAACGGTGACTCCTTTGTTAACTCGAAAGCGGCCGGCGTCGGCGGCGCTTTTTTAGTCCGGGGTGCTATCCGCTTGGGCGTTTTTTTCTCTCCGGAGGGTTGCGGCGCTTTCCTCTCCGGCTGAGCCGGTGCCTGTACTTCGGGTTCGGGCGGCCTTCTCTCGACCGGCTGTCTTCTACCCTTATTTCTGTCTCGCTCCAAGGCCTCAAGGTATTTCTTTTTCATTTTTTCGACGAGGCCCTCGCGTTGGATCACCCGACCCACTTTGTGTATTTGCGGTGTCCTGTTCCGGCGAACGGCCTTGCCGCCGCCCTGCTGGACCACGTGCGTTAACTCGTGTGCTAGTAGTTGTCGTCCTGACGAGTTCTCCGGATTGTACTCCCTGTCCTTGAAAAATATGTCCTGCCCGGTAGTAAAGGCCCGGGCCTGGAGGGACTGGCTCAATTTGTGGGCCTCCGAGTCCGTGTGCACTTTCACGTCACTGAAATCACTGCCGAAAGCTCGCTCCATGGGAGCCCGGACCTCTTCCGAGATAGGTCGCCCGCTGCCGCGAGCTGAATCTATCCTGGCTTCAAGGCTATCGGACACGGTTGCCGGCTGATCCGCCGCCGGTGACATCATCACTTCTTCCTCTTCCTCTTCTTCCTCTTCCTCTTCTTCCTCCTGGCGCTGAATATCACCAGCCAGCTTGGGCATTATCTCTTCCTCTTCCTCCTCTTCTTGCCGCTGAACATCACCAGCCAACTTGGGCATTATCTCTTCCTCTTCCTCCTCTACCTGACGCTGAATATCACCTGTTGGCTTGGGCATCACCTCTTCCTCTTCCTCCTCCACCTGACGCCGGATATCACCAGATGGCTTGGCCATCACCTCTTCCTCTTCCTCCTCCTCCACCTGGCGTTGAATATCACCTGCTGGCTTGGGCATTATCTCTTCCTCTTCCTCCCCCTCTACCTGACGCCGAATATCAGCAGCCGGCTTGGCCATCACCTCTTCCTCTTCCTCCCCCTCTACCTGCCGCCGGATGTCACCAACCGGCTTGGGCATTATCTCTTCCTCTTCCTCCTCCACCTGACGCCGGATGTCACCAACCGGCTTGGGCATTATCTCTTCCTCTTCCTCCTCCACCTGCCGCTGCGCTCCGGACATCATCGCCCGGTTGACTTCATCAGCAACCTTGTCGGCCTCTTGCTCGTAGACATCACCGGGTTGGCTGACGGTGAGTTTGGTTTGTATAGACCTGAAGTCCATCAGGCGCTGCACGTACCTGTTTCCATAGGTCTTCTGAAGACGCATCATCATTCCGGCCCGCTGAATATCGGAACGGGCGTCACCCAGCAATGCGGCGTGAATATCCATCTGTGGCTGAAACGGGGTCTCCGTCATCGATGATTCATTCTGTTCCCAAGCGTGACTCGGCTCAGGTGATGGCCCGGTCTGCTTTTGCCCGGACCGCTGCTTCGAGTTTCCTGCTTCTTGATTTCGCTGCTTCTCTTTCTGATGTCTTGCCATATCCTGACCTTCTGATATATTTATCTCTTAACTACATCGTAGTAGCGACCAAATTCACCCTCGGTACATAGTTTGCCGATTTTCTGGTACTCGCGTTTGGTAGCTGCTATCAAATTCTCGGTACTAATGTGACCACCGTTTTCCGCCGCCAGGAAGGCGGCACAAAGGGCGATATTCTTGATGTTGCCCCCGGATACCCTGAATTGCCGGGC
The DNA here is from genome assembly GCA_034414775.1 of Dehalococcoidales bacterium. Lineage (GTDB taxonomy): Bacteria > Chloroflexota > Dehalococcoidia > Dehalococcoidales > RBG-16-60-22 > DAOULX01. The sequence continues at coordinate 36,964 of DAOULX010000021.1, read as the reverse complement.
CATGAACTCGATATCCGCATCATCGTTCAACGGGGCTTCCGGAGGGAATATGCTTTTCCAGATGCGATAGCGTTCGGCTTCTTCAGGAACCGGGAATTCCACCACAAAATGCATGCGCCGGGAGAAAGCCTCATCCATATTTTTTCGGAGATTCGTCGCCAGTATCACCACTCCGGCGTACTCGTCCATTTTTTGTAGCAGATAGGCTATCTCTATATTGGCGTAGCGGTCGTGGGAATCACGCACTTCGGAACGTTTGCCGAAGAGAGCATCGGCTTCGTCAAAGAACAGAATGGCGTTCGATGTCTCCCCTTCCTGAAAGATACGGTCAAGGTTCTTTTCGGTCTCGCCGATATACTTACTCACCACAGACGACAGGTCTATCTTATATAATTCCAGCCCCAACTCATGGGCAATAATTTCCGCGGCCATGGTCTTCCCCGTACCGGACGGGCCGGCAAAAAGCACATTTTGTCCTTTACCCAACGAGAGTTTGCGTTCAAATCCCCAGCGACCGTAGACGGTATGGTAATGCTTAACGTAGCTACATACCTCGTGAAGCTGCTCCGTCTGGTCGGCGGGAAGGATTATGTCATCCCAGCTATATTTGGGCTGTATCTTGCGTGCCATGGTGCTGAGGATCTCCCGGGACTGCTTGTGGCAGGCCGTGTAGAGGTCTTGCCGGGTCACCAGAGCGTCCTCCGAACCGCGCCATTTCGCCAGGTTTTGTGCCGTAGTTACCGCATCACGTATCTGACCGCCGCTAAACTGGAACTTACTGGCTATATCACTTAAATCGACGTCGCCTGCCAGATCAATATCACCGTTCCATTGCTGCCGCCAGAGCCGTTCTCTAGTGGAATAAGACGGGAGCGGCAATTCGATATCAATAAATGACTTCAAATTAAGCTTTCCAGTCGGTTGCCAGTTTTTAACGCCGCTCAGGAACACCAGACCGGGGTAATTCTCCAGATGTTTTATCACTGCCTCATAGGCGGACTTGACTCCCCGCTCATCGCCCAACAACAAGTCAAATCCATCGAGATAAATAGCGGCCCCCCGCAGGATTCCTTCTCGAAAAACAAGCGGTACCAACGGTTCGGAAGGCATATCCGCTACGATCATTTCGCGGAGACTGGCGTATAACATCGGTATTCCCAATTCGGAGCAGATAGCCTCGGCTGTCGTTTGTTTACCGACTCCATACGTTCCCCGCAAGTGGCAAACAATCTGTTCTCCTTGATATTGGTATATGAACCTGGTCAAAAGCTGCTCGATATCCGGTGACAGGATAATATCCTTGAGTTTCAGCGTAGGATTGAGCAAACGTGTGAAAGGAAGCAAATGAGAATTGATTGTGTCTGCTTCCAGCAGGTAATCGGCAATGCGTTCGTCTACACTTACATACCTGGCCAACAGGGGGGTCGGTCCCGGATTATGGTCATCGTGCAGGCTTATGAGATGGTATTTCAGGAGAGGGGCTTCGGGAGAAAAGGTCCGCCGGGCCTTCAACATTTCGGTATTTGAATCAGAGAGCAGTTGCAGAATAAAATCAACAGTCGGACTCTTTTTGGTGATGTCATCCTGCAGATAGGCGTATATCCGCTGGTATTCCAGGTTCAGGTCAGGTAGAAGGCTTACCAGCAGAACGTCGAGATCAAAAGGAGTCAATCCGAATAATCTTCCCAGCTCGTTGAATCTTAACGTCAGTCCCCGGCGCTGACTTTCTCTCTTTTTCGCTTCAAGGGATTCTTCGTATTGCTCTAGAGATTCTGCTAGTTTTCCCAACGACGTTGCTGGCCGGGATGGCCGGTCTTCTTGCTGGAGATGCAGGTTATCGAGGATCGTATCTATCTGTTTTTCGGAGATATAGAGCCCCTTGAATTCCCCATCCCCGGAATGGCCGTTGTTTTCCCTGGTACTCAACAAACTGAACTGAACTTTTAGTTCAATCCGCTTGAGCTCTGCCAACAGGTGTTCCAAGCTACTCTGGAAATATTGATTTGTCGGTACCAATGTCTCTAAAAAAGCCTCTTTACAGTGACCGCTTCCGTTCGGCCCCGCCGATGATGCAGGCTTCACCCGTTTGTCGTCCAAGTTCTTACTGAAATGTTAAGGCATAAAGGTTAATGGTTGGTTAAATTTCAATTAGTTGCCGGTTAATCGATTGAGAAGTCTCACTCTGACATCTCCAAGAGGAAATATTCGTCAGTATATTCAACTCTGATGTAATATTTTTTATCTGTATCCGCAACCTTGTTGATAACAGAAGAACAGCGATATATGATTTGGCCGTGACTGACCACGAGGGTCGGTATGGTCAGGTATCAAGCTTATCAAGGCCGGGAGACGGAAGTAGGTAAAGCGTGATCGCGGAAGAAAAGCTGGTGAAGATAGTCGACGCCGGCCACGCCGAGCTGCTTATCCGGCCTAATAAGGATACTGAGGGACTTAAAACCGCCGGAGAGGTCGCCGCGTTTGCCAACAAGACAGCGATTGAAGGTCACTTCGGTATGCCGGGACATGCCTGGGGAGATGCCGCCCACGACCGGTACGGGCCGCACGCCTCCAACTACCATCTGTGGCTGAGGAAGATTAAAAAGACCTACGATCCCAACGCGGTATCGGAGTCAACCAACTATATAAGCGCCAAGGACTAATCCTTTACCGTTCAGTGTAAGTACTCACCGGCGTTGACGGCCAGCGTCTGACCCGTAATCATACTGGCTTCATCCGAGGCAAGAAAGAGCACGGCGTTGGCGATATCCTCCGGTTGGATACTCTTCTTGATAATCTGTTTGGCGACCATCGATTGACTTCCGTCACCCTCACGGGTCAGCGCCCGCATCGATTCGGTCATGATAGCGCCCGGCGCTATGGCGTTTACGTTAATATTATAGTTACCCAGGGCTATGGCCAGGCCGCGGGTCATGGTGATGACGCCGCCTTTCGAGGTGCTATAGTGGAGAAAGGCCGGCGACCCGTACATACCAGCCGTCGAGGCTATGTTTACTATGCTGCCTTTACCCTGCTTCTTCATATAGGGCATGACGGCCTTGCAGCAATTGAAAGTGCCCTTGATATTCACCTCCAGGTACCTGTCCCAGTCTTTGGATACCATCTGGTCCACCGGTTTCATAAAGTCCGGTACCTCAATCCCGCCGATGGCGGCGGCGTTATTGACCAGGATGTCAATCCTCCCATAGCGGTCAACGGTCTTTTCGGCCATCTCGGCGGTTGCCGCTTCATCGGTAATATCGGTCTTCAAAGCCAGCACCTCCCTACCCATGGCCTCTATCTCTCCGGCGACCGGTTTACAGTCCAGAACGTCACAGATCGTCAGTTTGGCCCCTTCTCTGGCAAAACGCAGGGTAAAAGCCTTGCCCAGTCCCCTCGCACTCCCGGTAATGATGGCAATCTTATTCTCCAATCGCATTCTTTGCCTCCACATGAAAAATGCCGCCAGGAAAAATCTACAACGCCGTCCTCTCCGTGTCAAGCAGAACAGGTGTCCCGTCTGGCGTTTAGCTTGCCAGCCAGGAGTCGCATGTGTAAACTACAGAATCAAGAGCGAACACGAAGCAATAGAAAGAGGTAAACGTGAAAAAACCATCAGGAGCATCTGCCAGGCCTGCCGTTGCAATTGCGGCGTGATGGTCCACGTTGTAGACGGCGAAGTGACCGGTATTACGGGAGACCCCAATCACCCCATGAACCGGGGATTCACTTGCCTTAAGGGAATGGCGCTATATACCAACTACATCGCCGCCGGGTAAAAAGCCGTGGAACCGCTTTATGAGTGCTGGGACGACCGGAAAATACTCATCGAGCCGGGAAAGAGAATCGACTGGCCGGACCGGGTACCCATGCCCCGGCAAAATACTGACGAATTGAACGATGCCATGGTCAAAGACCTGGGCATTTCCTTCCGGGAGCTACAGGAAAAGGGCTATATTGCAGAACCCATGAGATACCGGAAATTCCTCGAAAAGGGATTCAACTCACCGACCGGTAAAAATGTAATATTATCGGGCGATCCGCCCCGGGAGCCTATCTGCGGCTCGGTGCGCACCCGGGGAACATTATGTAAAATACTCCGGTGTACCGGGTAATCACCCGTCATTTGTAGATCCAAAGCCGTTACACTCGCCTAGCACCGTTTACTTGACTTCCGAGGCTGACCACGGGTAGAATGGAAATATATCCAAAACGATTCAGTGAAAGGGGTCAAGCATGTCCGGAGGATATATGGGGAAGATTTTGTACGTAAATCTTTCCACCAAAGAGATCAAAGAAGAGATACCTGATGAAAGCCTGTACCGGGACTTTTTCGGGGGTTACGGCCTCGGGGCCAGGATTCTTTATAGTCGGCAACAAGCTGGCGTCGACCCGCTGGGGCCTGATAATACCCTCGGCCTGATAACCGGGCCGCTTACCGGCACGCCGGCTCTGACCGGTACCCGTTATGCCGTTGTGGCGAAATCACCGATTACCGGAGGTTGGGGAGACGCCAACTCCGGAGGGGACTTCGGTCCCAACCTCAAGTTTGCCGGGTACGATGCGGTTTTTTTCACCGGCATCTCCGATAAACCCGCCTACCTGTTCATCGATAACGGCAAAGCCGAAATCAAAGACGCCGGTCACCTGTGGGGAAAAGATACCTATGAGACTGAAGAGATGCTAAAGGCGGAACATGGCAAAGAAACATCCGTCGCCTGCATTGGCCCGTCCGGTGAGAAGCTTGCCCTGATTTCCTGTATCATCAACAAGAGGGGCTCCGCCGCCGGCCGTTCCGGTCTGGGCGCGGTTATGGGGTCCAAGAAGCTGAAGGCGGTAGCCGTTAAAGGGAACATGTCCGTCCCGATAGCGGACAAAGCCAGGGCAGACCAGCTGAGGAAAGAGCATATCGAATACCGCAAAGAACACCCGTCCGGGCTGTTTTCCGACGAGCATATGAGGAAATACGGCACCTCCGGAGGAGCCGACGAACAGGCGCACAGCGGCGATACGCCCGTTAAGAACTGGGGAGGCGTCGGCGTTATCGATCTTCCCGATGTTTCGGGGCTGAAAGGCGACCTGGCCATCGCCAATAAGGACAAGCCTGATCCCTGCTGGCACTGTCCCATCGCCTGCCAGGCTCTACTCAAGGAAGGGACCGGCGAGTACAAATACCCGGCCGGTGTCCGCAGAATCGAGTACGAAACCCAAGGCTCTTTCGGGGCGATGTGCCTCAACACCAATGCGGAATCGCTCAACATGTTGAACCACATCTGCAACAGCTACGGACTTGATACCATATCCGCCGGCTGCATCATCGCTTTCGCCCTCGAATGCTACGAAAACGGTATCATCACCAAACAGGATACCGACGGCATCGATTTTACCTGGGGCAATCACCAGGCAATCGTGGCCATGACCGAGAAAATGGCCAAGCGGGAGGGCCTCGGCGATATCCTGGCCGACGGAGTCAAAGTAGCGGCCGAAAAGCTCGGTAAGGGGGCCGAGAAGTACGCCGTCCACATCGGCGGACAGGAACTTGGCATGCATGATCCGAAGCTCGCCGGGCCGATGACCACTGTTCCCGCCGCCCGCTTCCATTTGGACGCCACGCCCGGCCGGCACACGGCCGGTTTTGGTCCCGAAGGCTTCCGTGGGCACATCACCAACTCCGCCGGGCTCTGCCTGTTTGGTTCGGGGGGGCCACCTGGCGGCAGGAACTTCACGCTGGAATTTTTAAACGCTGTGACCGGCTGGGGACTCTCCGAGGCACAGCTGAATAAGTCCGCCGAGAGGATTGCCAATATCAGACATGTCTTTAACCTCCGCGAGGGGATTAATCCCCTGGACTGGGAAGTGCACGGCAGAATCATCGGGGAACCCCCTCAAAAAGAAGGGCCTCTGGCGGGAGTTACCACCGATCTCCTGGCACAGAACTACTGGTGCCTCGGGGCCCTGGACTGGGACCGGAAAACCACCAAGCCGAGCCGGAAAAAGCTTATAGAACTCGGACTTGATGACGTCGCCGAAGAGCTCTGGCCGCCGGAAAAGAAGCCCGGTCCAAGACCATAAATATATAAAAAATAAACGCTGAACTCGAAAAGGTAGCTGATGAGTCCTCCCGGATCGTGAGACAAGCCGGGGGGACTTTTTCATCGCGGGCTATTTATGTCAGGCAAGGTTGTTACTTGACAAAGATGAAGTATAAACATCAAAATGGACATCGGACAAAGGAGGGTACGCATGATAACAAAAGAGAAGCTGGTGAAAATCGTCGGGGCCAGCAACGTCAGTGATGACCCCAAGACGCTGGACCGGTATTCCAGTGATATGAGCTTCGTCAATCCGGTAAGGCCTGCCTGCGTAGTCAAGCCCCGAAACGCCAACGATGTTAAGAAGCTGGTCAAGCTCGCCAATGAGACTTCCACACCTCTCGTACCGGTAAGCTCGGGCCCTCCCCACTTTCGGGGTGACACCGTTCCCGGTCTCGGCGGGGCCGTGATCGTGGATCTAAGCGGCATGAAAAAGATAGTTTTTGTAGACAGAGCGCGGCGTGTCGCCATGGTGGAGCCGGGCGTGACCTTCGGCGAGCTGATACCGGCGGCGGAAAAAGAAGGCATCCGGCTCAACATGCCGTTGCTGCCGAGAAAATCCAAGACCATTATCGGCAGCATACTGGAAAGAGAACCGGTTATTATGCCCAAGTACCAGTGGGATATTTCCGATCCCCTGGCCTGTATCGAAGTGATTTTCGGCAACGGCGATGAGTTCCGAACCGGTCAGGCGGCCGGGCCGGGCACGGTCAAGGAACAGTGGACCGTCGGTGGCATACAGAAAGCGCCGTACGGGCCCGGCACAGCTTCCTGGCACCGGCTTGTCCAGGGTTCGCAGGGAACCATCGGCATCGTAACCTGGGCTTCAATGAGGTGTGAATTACTCCCCAGCCTGGAAGAGCCCTTCGTGGTCAATTCATCCGACCTCGCACCACTGATCGAGCTGACCTCCTGGCTGATACGGCTGAGGATGGTCAACGAATGCTTCATCCTCAACAATACCAACCTGGCGGCCATCTTCGCCAAGAAATGGCCGAAAGACTACCAGGCCCTCAAGGACGCCCTGCCCCCGTGGACCCTTTTCTATACCGTGGCCGGCTACGAGTTCTACCCGGAGGAGAGGATCAGCTCTCACGTAAAGGGCATTACGGATATCACCCAGCGCCTAGGAGTGGAAACTGTAAAATCGGCCGGTGGAATCTCGGCCAATGAGATATTGAAAACAGTCCAGCAGCCTTCCGGAGAGCCCTACTGGAAGCTCCGCAATAAAGGCGGCTGTCATGACATATTCTTCTTAACTATCTATGACAAGCTGGAAGACCAGATCGAGGCCATGAATGAAGTGGCCGAAAAAGCCGGCTGCCCCACTTCAGATATGGGGATATACATCCAGCCGGTTGTACAGGGAACCGGCTGCCACTGCGAGTTCAATCTCTTCTACGATCCCGAGAATCCGAGTGAGGTGAATCGAATCAAAGACCTGTCCGCCGCAGCCATCAAGAGCTTAATGGCCCGGGGCGCTTTCTTCTCCAGGCCGTACGGCGAAAACGCCGGTATGATTATCAACCGGGATGCCGCCAGCGCGGCAGTTTTGCACAAGCTCAAGAAGATGTTCGATCCCAACGGCGTTATGAACCCGGGGAAAGTAGGGTTTTAATGAGTTGCGGGTTATTAGTAATTAGTTTTTAGTCCCTCTCTTCCCCCCAGCTAATAACTAAATACTAATTACTAACTACTAAAATCGGAAGGAGTAAAAAATGGGACTGGAAGAATACAAGGGTGATATGGAAATGTGCTGCCGTTGCTCGGCATGTAAGTTTATACCCATGCAAAAGGTCAGGGGATTTCAATACGCCAACGTGTGTCCCAGTATTTCGAGGTACAACTTTCACAGCTACTCGGGCGGCGGCAGAATCAATATCGGCGCGGCGGCACTGAAGGACGGATTCAACTATACCGACAAACTCAAGCACATCGTCTATAACTGCCAGCTCTGCGGCGCCTGCGGCGTCTCCTGTAACTACGCTATGGACATGGAGGTTCTCCAGCCTATTACCGAGTTCCGGATTAAGTGCGTCGAAGACGGTCAAACTGATCCTGCCCTGGAAAAGGTGATTGCCGGCCTGCGCAAGACCGGCGCCATGGTACCCGCCAAAGGCAAACGGGGTGGCTGGGCAACCGGATTGGGTATTAAGGACGCCACCAAGCAGAAGGTCGATGTACTCTATCATGTCGGCTGCCTTACTTCCTATGACAAGGACATGCAGAAACTGGCTAAAGCCACCGCGAAGATCCTGGAAAAAGCGGGCGTCAATTTCGGCATCGCCGGAGACGCCGGAACGTGCTGCGGCGGCCGGGCCTACCAGATGGGCTACGAGGCGGATTTCCTCAACCAGGCCAAAAAGAATATGGCCATGATCAAGAAGGCCGGCGTCAAGACGGTTGTCACCGCCTGTGCCGACGGATATCAGGCCTTCAAGGTTCTCTACGATAAGTACGACCTGAAGGGTGACCTCAAGGTGCTGCATATCTCGGAATATATCGATAAGCTGATAAGGGACGGCAAACTGAAACCGCGGCGCAAGGTCAACCTCTCGGTCACCTACCACGACCCCTGCCGTCTCGGCCGGCTGGGCGAGCCGTGGATACACTGGCAGGGCAAGAAGATACCGGGTGACAGGTTCGTTTTCGACCCGCCCAAGACCTACCGGCGCGGTACCCACGGAATCTACGAACCGCCCCGGGACGTTCTCAAGAGCATCCCCGGCCTCAAACTGACCGAAATGACCCGGATTAAGGAATACTCCTGGTGCTGCGGGGCCGGCGGCGGCGTCAATGATTCCAACCCGGATTTCGCCTTGTGGGCGGCCATGGAGAGAATCGACGAAGCCATATCCACCGGCGCCGAAGCGATTGTAACCGCATGTCCCTGGTGTGAGAAGACCTTCAATGAAGCCATCAAGGAAAGCGGCTCCAATTTGAAGGTGTACGATATCATCGAACTCGTGGAAAAGGCAATCTAAGAAAAGGGGATTGATGAATTATGGCGTTAAGTAAAGATGTTTATCAGGCTTTCGAAGATGTTGTGGGAGAGGAAAATATCTGTGCCGACCCGGCGATAAAGCCTTCTTATTTCAGGACCGAGTTCGCAGCGGTAATTCTTCCCGGAAGCACGGAGGAAGTCCAGGCGATAGTCAAGCTGTGCAATAAGCACAACGTGAAGTTCCGCCCCATATGCACCGGCTGGACAGGGATGTTCCCCAAGGGCATCCTCCTGATGGATTTAAGGCGGATGAATCGCATCATCGAGATCAACGAGAAAAACATGTATGCCGTCGTCGAGCCTTATGTTATCTCATCGCAGCTTCAAGCCGAGCTGTTTAAGAGGGGCCTTAACTTCTGCATCAAGGGGGCGGGTACCAATTGCACGGCGATGCTCCGGGGCCACGGACACATGGACGAGACTACCAGCGGCGACGACCGGAACCACCTGGCGATAGAATGGGTAACTCCGGAAGGTGACATCATCCGGACAGGCTCGTTGGGATCTACCGACGAGTGGTACTGCGGCGACGGGCCGGGCCCGTCCCTAAGGAGCATCCTCACCAGCGCCGTACCGCCCGGCGTAACACCCGGAGTGTTCACGAAGGCAGCCCTGAAGCTCTATCACTGGGCGGGGCCTTCGGTCTATCCAATTGAAGGGATATCACCAAAATACACCCTGAAAGAGATACCAACCAATATGATGGCGCGGTATTACAGCTTCCCCTCCGTGGAGAAAAGCTGGCAGGCGGAGAACAAGATCGGTGAAGCCGAGATCGCCTTCGAGCTGATGGGCTTCAATGTGGCCATGGTAGCCGCCAATATCACGACCTGCAACGAAGAAGAAGAAGAAATCTTCGCGCGAATGAGTAAAGAAATACAGGGTCCCGGCTTCTTCGTGATACTCGCCGGAAACGACGTGGCGGACTTTGAATATAAGAAAATGGTGCTGGAGAAGATCGTCAGCGACGCCGACGGTAAGTCCCTGAAAACGGTCGAAGACCCCGAGATCGAAGGAATCCTGCTTTGCCAGTGCACCAGGATCTCGGCGTCCATCAGGGAAACCTTCCGGCCCGGCGGGGCTTTTAATTCTATTCCCGTCATGGGCCAGCGGGACCTGACCTTAAGATGGTCGGTAGGTGCCGGCAAGGCCAAGGAGCCTCTAATAGCCAAAGGCCTGATCGTGGATGACGGCGGGGCACCGTTCGGGTGGGGAGTGGAGCAGGGGCATCTGGGAAAAACGGAGATATTCTGCAAATACGATCCTTCCAACCCGGTAGCCAAGAAAGCCGTCGAAGACTGGCAAAAGGAACAAAGTGCACGCGCCCTTGAGGAACGCTACTTCGCCAATACGATGACCTCAGATGAAGAAGTCAACACTAAAATAGGACCGGCTTTATCCAACTACCATCTCTGGTGGAAAAAGCTGAAGGAATCGATCGATCCCAACCACGTGACACCGGAGGGAGGCGCCCTCGTCTAAAGCTGTAGCTGCTCTACAATTGACGGGCAAATGGGCTGAAGAAAGACATTTACCCGCGTTGAAAGATTAGAGTTTGGCTGCCGCAATTTATCTTGAGTTCGTCGCCATTAATTTCATAGCTCTCGGCCTGTTGAAGGACTTTTAAATATTCCTGTTCCTGGTCCATCAATCCCTCGGGTTCCAGGCAAAACATCTCGGTAACGGCTACCGGCCCCGGTATCGATAGCCGGCTGCCGTTCAGTTCATAGCGGCCGAAGTAAGTGTTACAGCCGGCCGAGCCTTTTACCGTTTCCTCAGCACTGACAAATTCAGCGCTAATCTCCGTGTCGGTTATTAAAGCTTTAAGGTTTGCAGGTTCACCGTATGATTCCAGTATCCACCTGGTATCTTCGAGCCTGTCCCTGGTATCGGGGCCACAGGCGGTCAATCCAAGAACCGAGATTAGCAATAACGATAGTATTCCAAATATATGTTTCATCATGTTTATCGCGCCCCCGAACAAATAGTCTCTCACTCAAGATTTTACCGCGAATTGAATCTCGAAAGCTAGGTTGAACAGGCAACACTCTCTTCAGGAACGGCACCATACGTCCAAAACCGACTGATTGAATCGGTGGGCCTTCAGGGTTACTGGCTGCACCTCGCCTGTCTTACGGTTTATTCATCGGGTCAGGGATTCCTAAAGATATTCGAATCGTACGAGAATATCGCCGGTTATAATAATTATCTAAACAAATATCTTGAATTTCATAGCAAGGAGGTAGACCAGCAGTCCGGCTACAGGTACTGCGGCCGCGATTGTACCCCAGTAAACGCTCGAATCCGTGCCTGGCTCCTCCGGAAACATCACCGAGAACTCCCCGGAGAGACCGCCCATTTTTACAGTGTGTTTCCCCGGCTCGTTGCGGCTTAATGAAAAGACGACCCGGGCACTTTCTCCGCCAGCCAGCGTTACTTCCCGGCTCTGCTCAATTTCAGCGTCTATCTCCAGGTCCAGGATATAGCTGCTTTGAACCTCGCCGGTGTTCCTAAGTATCCCGGAAATCGTCACGGTTTGCCCGGCCTTCACCTGGGCAGGTTCGATGACCAGTCCCCCCATCTCGAACCGTGCCGGGACGGGGTCACGAGTCGTGGTGGCTGCCGGGGGATTCAATGACTCTTGTGGCAGAACTGAGCCCGGCGGTGATGGAGCTTGTGTCGAAGGAGCTTGTGTTGAAGGAGTCGGGTCCTCAGGTAGTGGTGTCTCCAGCTTGGCCAAGACGGCCAGCGTAGAGGTCTGCGTTAGCAGGGCGCTGATCACTCCAGGTGTAGGAGTGTCACCGGGCGGTGATTCGAGGCGCGTCCAGTCATTCGTCGCATCGTACAAGCCGATATATAATAAGGTGTTTTCAGATGGTAGCTCGCTTTCATTATATGGAAGTGTTAGCTCGACTGGCGGGGAGAAGTAAAGCGAGCAGGCCTGTCCCGAGCCGGTATAACCGATGATATCAAAGCTCGGACCGATGATCTGGATACCCTCCGGTGTTACGGGGGATTCTTCGCTTTGCTTTAGCTTTATTGTTTTTAGCATATCTGCAGCGTCCCAGGTAACCTGGGTGCCATCCGTGAATTTCAGACTGGTAATATCTCCCGGGCCGGTCGCCGTAAAGGAGGATTGAAAGACCCCATCGGGGCTGATTCGGGCCATGGTCATGCGCCCCAGGATATTTAGCTGGATGTAATAGAACGGGGGCTCATCTAGTGGACCTACCCAAAGGTTGCCAGGCGGTGGCGAGGTTTCGTCGGGAGGTGATATCTCTTCCATCTGGTAGTTAATCGTGAAAGATAGACTGTCTCCCTGAGCATCGTTCTGGGGTAGTCCGGTCTCCAGAAACTCCCATTCCCAGGTCACGGGGATGGTTTCCCCGGCGTCAAGGCGGTCTATTATTAGGTATTCGTCGTCGGATGCGCTTTGCGGAAATGAGTCTATTTTTTCCGGCAGGAACATGTTGGTGGATAGCCCGGTACAAGAAAGATTGAAAAACAAGTAGTCGTCCAGGGTGGCGCCGTCACCGCCGTGGTCAGATTCGGTGATATCGCTGATCCAGATAGATACACGGCCGGCGCTGTAACCAGAGTTGTGAAGCTCGACGACTGCGGCGCCCATGTCGCCGGGGACGACGTTGCCGATGCTCCACGGGGTTGAACCGGGGCCCCCAAGCTCGAGGTCTACTGGCGATTGACCGTAAGCTTGCCCGGGGATGATGCCGATCAGCGTCATACCCAGGACTACCGCCATCGAAATAATGAGGGCCCATCTGGTTAGATGTGATGGTAACATTTAAAGATTCTCATCAGTAATGATAGACCGTGACCTCGCTCAACGTCGGCGTTACATTAGAGTCGGAAGCGGTCAAGTTTGCTCTCCATTGCATGTATCTCCCGGCCGGTAGTCCTGAAGTTACCGGGGATGTCCCGCCAACGGGTGACCAGGAGGGAGTGGCGTCACCCGCGGCGAATAAAGTATCGGAGGCCCTGACTTCGAAAGTGATATCGGTATTCGCGGGCAGGCTTTCGGTCCAGAACAGGCCGTCCCATCGGTCGCCGGAAATTCCCGTGTCCAGTACCTGTGAGGCCAGTGTGCCCGGGCTCAAATACGAATTACTTGAAAAGTTCACCTCGATCTCGTCCAGGACCGGGGTATCTGTCCCGTCGGAAGTAAATTCCATCTTGTAGTAGAAATTGGCGCCGGACCAGCTTAACGCCGTGAGGTTGATAGAATATGTTCCCTGGGAAAGAGTATCCCAGGCACCGGGTGTACCGGATGAGTCGTACCAGCTGGAGCCATTCTGTGAGAATTGCACTTTCAGACTTGTCCCCCCCGGAATAGTGGAAACGGTATAATCGAAGCTGTCGATGGAGGAAACGGTCTCACCCGATAGCAAATTGGTCGAGGTCATTGTTCCTGGGGAGTCGTAGATGATTTCGCCGCTGTAGTCAACTTCGATATATACCTGGGTTGTCTCTGGATTGGGTGAAGCCACGTCGGTCTGCCGCACCCCGGCCTGTAAATCATCGATCTCCGTCCAGGTCCACGGATTGCTGGTATAAGGGTTCTCCGTCCAGGTCTCATTGATGTCGGTGAACGACGTCGATGATATTTCGGTGTAGTCGCCGTAGTAGTTCTGGTCATGGGTACGAATAGCGACCTCGAAGCCGGCCGAGCCGAAGGAGCTGACACGGCTCATGATATGGACGGTGACCGAGTTGATGGTGCCTGTGCCCAGGCTGTGGTCATCAAGATTATAGGTGTCTATCTCGGTAGCACCAAAGTTGGTACGGACATAAGTGCTGGTATCGGCCACCGTTTCATCGACGCACTGGTAGTTGGGTGAATCACCCACGGCGTCACACTGGGAGTAGGTGCCGGCCGCATCTGGCCGCAGGGTCTCGGTGCCGCCGGAGCCGCTGCTGGTAAGCTTAACCTGACCGCCGGTGACGACCAGGTTGCTTTTTGTATCAATCATGGACTCATCATCGAAGGTATCTGTTACCGAATCAGCGCCGCCGGTGGCCGGTTCCTCCTCACTACCGAGGGTACAGAAAGAGGCCGGGGAGTCCTGGTTGTTGTACTCCGTCTCGATCCACGGGGCGCCGCGGCCAATACCAGAAATTCGAAATTCGTCAATATTTCCGTTCCACCATCGACCGTCATAGTCCACATACTGTCGGCCGATATGGGCGTCCAGACCGCTGTCGGAAATTGATGCCGTTGATGTTTGCGTCTGCTGGACCCCATCCACGAACAGGTAGTTGGTCCCTCCCGATCGCACTCCGACCACGTGGTGCCAGTCAGTATCGGCATAAGCGGAATTGCTTTCGATAATGTTAGAAACTCCGCCCGTGGCCGTCTGAAAACGAAATCTGTTGTCATCAGCTTTGGCTATGGCAAAACCTGCATAAGTTGCACTTTGCAGTTTGCCGCCGATGCCCATGTAGGCACCGGTAACGGCGGGTTTGCACCACGCCTCAACCGTCACCGTGGTTACTTGCAAGCTGGTATCATTACCGAGGTCTATCCAATCATTTCCCCCGTCAAATCCCTGCCCACTATATATTTGTCCGGTTTTATCGGTTGCCGACACATAGTCGTCCCCATCGTTGGGGTTGGAGGTAGATTCATAGAAAGCGCCGGATGTTTCCTTCAGGTGCCAGACTCCTTTGTAGCTGCTATTCCAGACATTCTGGGAACCGTATGTCGACCCGGGGTCCGGCTCCGTTGCCGAGGTGTTACCGTAGTACATGTAAATGGTGTCATCAGTGCTATCTCCGGCATCCTTGGTTAAAGTTACCTTTACCCAGGCGTACAGCGTGCCGCCGGAGTAGCTTTCGATCTCCCTGGGCAGCTCGGTGACGCCGTTGGAGGCGGTGAAACGGATGTCCGTGCCGTTAGCGTTGATGTTGGATAGCCCCGTGGCGTAGACCAGCACCGGGAACTCGGCGTAGGTGGAGGAAGGGTTAGAGACATTGGTGACCAGGCTATGGTCGATGGTCATTTCGCGCCGGTTGGACCAGTCGTTATCATACCAATCCCCTTGCCCGCCTCCGCCGCTGGCGGCGTTCAGGACGGCACTGATAATGGCCAGGCGTTGCGTAATGCTCCAGGTGGCCGTGGGATTCTCGGTACTGACAGTGGTCGCCGTCCTTTGGACCGAAGCGTCACTGATGGTATTGGCCGAGCCATTCTGCTCAAGTTGCTCGGCGTAGCCCCCCGGGGCAGTGTGGTCGGCGGGATTTCCACACAAGGTAACATATACCAATCTGTCGTTTTCGCCGACGCTAACACTGCCCGCCTGTATGGAACCTGCCGAGGTGTTGGTATTGGAGGCGCTATCGGCAATCGGTGTCGTCTGGTCGACGTTCTGGTAAGTAGCCGCCTGCACCATTATCGGCGGTTGGTTTGGCGTGGTATCCCAGGAGATATTCAAGGCGTTGCCGCTCATGTTGCCGATGCCGGTCTCATTCAGATATCCGAACCAGATCAGATTATGATAGGAGCCGGCCGAGCCGACAACGACGCCGTCGGCGCTCTCAATGGCGGTCAGCGCCTGTCCGCCCAGGGTTACCTGGTTCATGTTGGCTACCGGGTTGGAGTTACTCTCGGCGGTGACGAGGACCAGGGCAACGCGGTTGGAGCCGGCGCCGGGCGTATAGTTGAATCCGTTGGTATTGTAATCGGTTTCCCCGGTCCAGCTGCCGACAAGGGTGGGAGGGGAACCGGATGCGCTATCAGCTTCCAGCATGACATTACCAGGACTCGTGCTTGTATCCACCTGATTAGAGATACCTGACTCGAAATCCGCCTGGCTGGTCTGGGTCCAGGCCGTGGAGGTCCAGGCCTGCAAGGCGTTATTGCTCGATGTCTCCAGGTCGACCAGGTAAGCCCGCGTTATCCCCATGCCGCATGACAGGAGCGCCAAGGCAACAAATGTTGTTATGACTAGCCAACCGCTGCGTTTCATCAGCTTCAAGTTTCTTTATGTCTTCAAATAATCTCTCGTTCGAGAATAGCTCTGCGAATGTTCCTCACTTCCGTAATTACAATCACCAATCCGGGCAGGCACAGGCTGACGATAAGGCCTACCGGCGTCTTGATGAACTTCGTTACGTAGCCAATATACGGTATATCCAGGCAGACTTTGCCTACCACGTCTGGCGCAGCTACCGGGATGGGATCGGCTTCCTCGTTGGCGTCTCCTTTCGTATAGAAACGGACGGGCGAACTGTTATCGATTTCCGTTACCCGGTGTGTCGTCAGTTTGTTAGATTCCGGGGCATAAAACGTAATGATATCACCGGGTCGTATCAAGTCAGTCTCAACCGGACGGGTAACGAGCACTCCCCCGGCGTGGAGCCGCGGCTCCATACTCCCCGAAATGACAACATCGACACTCCAGCCGATATGCGGAGCCAGGAAGGTGAATAAGGCTGCCGCCATGAGGAGGATGACCAGCACAAGGGCGAAGGCATTAACCGTTCTTTTCATCACTGACTCCCTTTACAATGGGTAATTGATTGCCTCCTTGTACTCACGCGTAACTCTTCGGTGCTGGCACACCGGGTTTAGCATGGATTTTCCACGCCAACTGCCTTGCCCTCGAACCGGGTGTGACGCGCTGTATCGGCTAGTCCGCAGCCTGTTGCTGCAGTTCGAACGTCATATCCAGGGTTACATTATCGCCCTGAATCCGGTTATCTGTAGAAGTAGGCACGGACCAGGCTAAAGTGACGTAGTTGGTACTGCTGCTGGTAAGACTGAGGTCCAGGGCATAGCTCGCGGCAATAGTATTGATAGCTGCCGGAGAGGCATTGGTGGCGAAAATGTCCGTTTCCCCTGCGTCCCAGTTGCCGTCATTGTTGGTATCGATAAAGAGGTGTCCCAACAGGTAATTGCCGAGCTGGTTCGTATCGGCCTGGGTCGACTCGTCAGCCAGTTCCGGGTCGGTGGTCGTGCCAATGCCTTCGGTAACGCTAATGCTCTCGAGGTCCAGGTAGCCATCAATCGAGCCCACGTTGGTGACAGTCCAGGTGCCGTTGCCGCTATCGCCGGGTTTGACGTCGCTCACCGTAAACTTCACCACGTTGGTGTTGCCGCCATCGAGGTTAAGGTCCAGCGTCCCAGCGACAAAGGTGTTCCCCGTACTGGTCTCGGTATCGCTGAAGTAAGCGTAGACCCCACCGCCTACCAGCGCACACACCAGGACAATCGTCATAAGGCTCAGCAATATTTTGTTCATCTTCTATAAACCCTCCTATTCTTTATACGTTTATAGAGCGACATATGTTTCAAACGTATAAAGGATAAAATATACGTTATTTATATTGATATGTGCTGGCATTCAAATGATATCAGGGATACCACCAAATTAAAGGGGGTGATAACATTCAAGAGACGAATGTATCGGCGTATAAGAAGTGGCCTGCCCCTTTACAGTTACCCTTTTGGGGGGCAGGCCACTAGCTGACTTTTAAGCTCGATGTTGGGGACTAGACAGGAGGGGCGAGATTATTCGGGTCCAGCATTTCCTTGAATTTTTTGATCTTTTCGGGATAGTTCTCCCATTTCGGGCCGTAAAGCTCGGCGACGGGCCTTACCGGGTATGCGCCCACTTCTACAAAGTCTTTATGGCAGTCCTGCATCAACAACTGAAGTTCACCGGCATCCTCCAACGAGGCGAAGCGGAGGCATTCCAGCTTGCAGATGTGGCACATTTCGAAGGGGAGGAACCAGTTGGTCGTTCCGTAGTCGTCCAGGACCGGAGGGACGTGCTTCTTTGTATTTACATTAACGATATCGGCGCTCTTGTAGGCATGGTCCAGGGATTCGAAAAGTATTACCGAGGCGAATCTGCCACCAGCCAGATTGGACACGATGGCATCCGCCGACATGAAGTGGGTCTCATCCGTAGTTCGGCGGCTGGCACGGCAGAAGGTAGCCCCATACTCTTCACAAATGGACTGTAGCACCTTCTCCTCGTAGGCGAGGCGTTTATCGGAGCCGATGCCGTACAGCAACGCCCGGCAGGATGTCTGGTTCGGGTTTTCGCGGATCAGCGGGGCTTCGTGGTTGTCCCAGTAATCCCAGAAACCGGCGGCGCCGGTCAGCACTTCGGCGCTGCCCCTGGCCCTGGCCATGGCAAAAAACCAGGGAGGTACCGTCATGACAAACAGGCCGATTTCGCACTTGCCGAATTCGTAGATGGCATTTATGGCTGCCTCTTTGGTGGGAAAGACGAAGTTGTAGTACTTGAACCGGTTGGGGGGCAGGTTGAGGGTGGTCGTGGGGGCGTCTCCCCACGGCTCCATCTCCTCGCTGATGAAGGGGAATACCCGGATTCCGATCCTGGTGCAGATCCCCCTCGTCATCGGGCTTTCCAGATTGGCGCTGGCCACCAGACCACGAAGGTCAGGCCCCGGTCCCTCTCCCCAGAAGAAGTCCTTTTGCATCGTCCACGAACCCAACCTCAGGATATCTCCCCCGGCGGTAACCCACTCCACGCCCAACACCCTCCGGTAGCCTCTGTCCCCGTACCGATAAGAGATGGCCCCCTCGCCAACATTCAGGCTATTGGCCAGCACCGAGACATTGCCCCCGCACATCGGGACGAAGGTCACCAGGCCCCTCTTGAACAGCTCTCCCTGGAGAGCCGCGAAGGAAACCCCGGGTTCCAGGGTAGCGTAAAGATTCTCCTCATCTATCTCGAGCTTCCTCATCCTCTTCAAGTCAATGAAGAGGACTCCTTCTCTATCCAGACCGATCGGGGGATTGGTCGTGGTAGCCGAAAAAGGAATCATATACCGGTTGCAGATTCTGATTATTCCCTGGACTTCTTCCGCAGTTTCCGGATGGATACTGCAGGCCGGTCTTTTTATGGCGCCACCACCATGAACACCACCACCTACATGATCGGCTTCAAGAATGGCCGGGTCGTCACTGATCCAATCCGGCCCAACAATAGATTCTAACGCCTGATAAGCTTCTTTAGGTATCGCCACCGTTTCCTCCTGTCACGCTAAATCGCCTGTAGTATTATTTCGGTAATATCGTAGACGGCCATTTTTGCCTGGCTGGCTTCCGCTGCCTTGGTCAGCAGGTCCTTGACGTCGGGACTCGCCGTTACAATCGCCTCGGCGCCGGTCGCCTGGGCCTCTTCAAGCCTCTCGCCGGCCGTCCACATGGCGAAGTCAGGAAACGCCAGTTCGGTACCGCCGCAGGTGCCGGCGCACCAGGAATTGCTCCGGGACCTTTCCATTTCAACCATTTCGATGCCCGGGATACCTTTGAGGATGTCCCTCGGGGGATCGTAGATGCCCCTGTCAGAGCGTCTCCAGACCTTGCCAACCGGGATAACGCGTACGTAATTGGGTTCCCATTCCTGCCAGGGCTCGCTGAGCCTCCCCAGATTGCAAGGGTCGTGGTAGGTAACCTTCATATTGACGTTCTTCTTGAACTCCAGCTTGCCGTCCTTCATCAGCCGGTCAAGATATTCCGTGATATGCAGCGCAGTATAAGGCATATCTTCCGTGGACTTACCCAGCAGCCTGGGGAAATCCACCTTGAGGCTTTTGTAGACCTCAGCGCTGCTGGTTATCACTGTCTTGGCACCAGACTCCTCGATAGTCTTGACGTTGTGCTCGGCCAGCTCCCGGGCCAGGTCTACCTGCCCGGTGGCCATGACGTAGTTCCCGGCACACCACTCGTCTGCCAGAAGCATGAAATCGGCCCCGGTATGTTTGAGGATTTTAGCCGTGGCCTGCGCCAGTTCCGGGTGTTTATAGGCTGAGGCACAACCCACGAAATAGACCATGTCGGCTTTCTGGGCCGGCTTGACATCCGCAATCCATTTCGTGCGGTTCTCGTGGGGCTCCCCGTATTCATTTTTCGTCTGGCGTATCTTGTCCGCAAGGACCTTGTGCTCCGGCATGGGGCCTTTCCCCTGTTCGACACACCGGATCCGCAGATTTTCGATAACCTGAAGCACCTCGATATCCAGATTCCGTTTGCACCGGGCATCACAGGCACCGCAGAGGGTGCATTTATACAATGCGTCAATTAGCCTCGGCGTGAAGTCCAGAGATCCGTCCAGTTCGGCCAGGGCGGAATGCAGCAGGCCGTGGGGAGAGTAAAGATTAAAGGCATACTTGGTATCGATAGGGCATTGCCTTGAAAACCTCAGGCTTTTTACGTAGTTGAGGTCAATGAATTTACAAAACGTACACCTCATACACATCTTCGCCTGGCGCGTATATTCCTCAACTGATAACATGATTTCCTCCAAGGATTATTTTCCTTCTAGAAGCACAGTCTCCCCGGAGACATGATGTTGTTGGGGTCCATAAGCTTCTTGATTTTCTTCAACACGGTGGTATAGTCAGCCGTCCGCTCGTACACCATATTAGCTACGGGACCGTACGGCCTGGAAAAAAAGGCACCACAATCCAGGGCGACTTCGGCTGCCTCGGAATAGATACTCTTAATCCTGTTCACTTCCTCGGCGTTGTCGGGATCATAGTAGAAGTTGCACTCGAAGTGACAGGCACCGCCGTAGACTACCGGCTGAACATATATGCCCAGGTCAGCGGCCGGATAGCCGTGTTTGACGGCTACTTCACCGATGGCCTGCGAGAATCTCAGCGCTTTACTCATTACCGTATGGAAGAAGAGGTCCTGGCAGGAGCCTTTGTAGGCAAACTTCCAGTACGTCCTTTCCTTCGGCCAGGCGCCGCGCAGCATATCCGCCACCTCATTTTCGATACCCGGTACAGCGGGCAGTGAAGCGGGCAGGTCCGGAACGGAGAGCTCGGCGGCTACTTCGTTCAGGGCATCTTCTTCGTATTCAATTTTCTCTTCGGGGAACCTGACGCCGCCTCCCAGCACCAGAATCAACGTCCATGGCGGTAGTTTATCTCTCAAGTTATTGAAATCACCGGGCCATTGTTGGGCCAGGATAGCCGCCAGGTTAACATTGTTTAATATCAGGCATTCCTCACCTATCATGCGGCGCTGGATCTTGACAACAAAATCAACCGCATTTTTAACACTGCTGAACGGAATGAAATAGGTCTTGTTTACCTTTGGCCGGTATTCGACCTTGAACTGGCCCCAGATGGCTACTCCGAGGGTTCCCTGGGCTCCCTGGAGCATCCTCGTCCACATCATGTTGCCGGGGCCTGACGGATTCACGCCTTGTGAAAAGCTTTTATCCGGGAAACCGGGGACGCAGGCCGAGCCGGTTTTGAATATTTCCCCATCGGGCAGGACCACCTCAAGAGTTACCAGGTTATCCGTATATTCGAACTTGGGGATGAGTATCGGGTCTCTCTCCAGATGGCTTATCAGCGCCGATTTCAGGTGGTGCGGTAGCAGGGGTGATAACGCCATCATATCGTGCTTGGCTAGCTCAGATTGCAACAGTTCCCAGGTGACGCCGGCCTCGATCCTGGCCATTCTGTTTCGGTCGTCTATCGCCAGAATCTTGTTCATCTTGCTCAGGTCCATTATTATGCCGCCTTGGACCGGAATGGTATCCCCGTTAAAGTGAATACCCGAGCTACAGGGTACGACCGGTATTTTGGTTTTATTGGCCAGCATGACGATTTTTTGAACCTCATCGGATTTCAATGGCTTGACGACGTAGCCAGGCATACCGGGGGTACTCAAACTGTGGTCCCTGGAATACGGTTCGAGTCTCTCAGCATCGTCGAAAACATTATCGGCTCCGACGATCCCGGCTAACTCTTCCTTTAGAGCCATTAACTTTACACCCCCTGTTGGATAATTTTGCTTCAATGCACTATACCATATGTGCCACGATCAGGGAAAATTTGTTGTGCTAATCTGAACGAAGAATTTACATACATGGATGGGAAATTACGCCAGAGGATTTATGAAGCATATTATTATAGGCGCCAGTTTAAAAACGTCAACAGGAGAGTTACAATAATAGACGCACAAAATATGAGGGCAGATATGCCAAAGGAGCCGGTAAAGACTTATACGAAAAACCTCAGTTTTTACTCTCACTGTAGTGGTAATGTATCGGTAAACCCGGTCAAAACTCTAACCGGATTCTAACTCTCTTCTCACTGCTAATAAACGTGCGTTATGTATAATTATTTAGGTATCTATCCAACAACTGAATGAACAGTCAGTCGTCTCGGGTAATCAGGAGTACCAATGTGCGCTTTGAAAACAAATGCGAATGACTCTATTCATGTTAAGTTTGGCGGAATCTGCTATACCATAGTCTGCCGTGACGCTGACATTTATAAAATGCTGGAAGAAACCTATGGCGTCTTCCGGTCTGACGAACCTGCGGATATAACCGTCGAATTCGATTTAGTTAATAAGGTAGAAAATACCAAAATAGAGGCTTTCCTATCTCAAAGGCCAAATTTCCAGTGGGAGAAACTCCAGATAACGACAAGACATGCCTGTATCGTCGGATTTGATGCCGCCAATCACCGGTTCCAAGTGTTGTTGGAAAAGGATGCCTTCCATACACCATTTAAGCTCAGGCCGCTGAACCGATTGCTGGGTTTGACCTATTACACGGCTTCACGGCTGAAACCAAAGGGTTGGCCTCCCTGGATGCTGGTACACTCCTGCGGGATCTTCCGAAAAGGGCAGGTGATGATATTTACCGGCCCTTGTGAAACGGGTAAAACTACTATCGGCCGGTATTGCCGTCAAGAATATGGCCAGACGCTGAACGATGAAATGATGCTCATGTCCTGGCCGCACCGGTTCGACGGCCGCGTACTGGTCCAGAGCGCTCCCGTCTCCGGGGAATTACCTTTCGGATCGAATGTGGCAGCGCCATGTTCCTGTGTGTTTCTTCTCAAGCAAAGCCAGAGGATAGCGGTTCGCCGTATCGGTAGGATGGAGGCCTATCTGCGTTTCCTGCGGCAGGTCATCAGCCCCAGGCATTTCCAGGAGACCGGAACCCGAGAAATCATTTCAATTATGGAAGAATTCGCCGATAAGATTACTAGAATCACACCGTTCTACGAACTCGAGTTTACTATGGATAAAAACCTGTTGTGGGATATCGAAGAGAGGATCACGGATCCTGTGACAATGGAGGCGTATTGTGACGAAGGGCCGAGTAAAGCAGGCTGAAAATTTCATTAAGCGGGAGATTGACAATGAGGTAGCGTTCATCAAAGACGATGGACTGGCGATACATGTGCTCAACAAGACAGCCGCTTATATCTGGGAAATGTGCGACGGAGCTCTCGGACCCGATGAAATTGCTACCGGGCTCTGCGAGCGTTACGAAGTTTCCTTTGAAAAGGCGAGCGCGGACGTCAATAAAGTCCTGGCAAGCCTGATGGAAAAGGGCCTCTTGATACGTTCCGATTAGGCGATCGGGATGAAAAAACCGGAAATACCCACATATGTGTACTGGCGGCGCTCCTGACCAAGCACGAGGTACACCGTCAACAATTTCCAATAGCTTCCTCCCATGCGGGACAAGGCAGCATTCGGCGCATCGGCCCGAAAATGGGAGGAAAAGTGATGAAAAGTGACTTAAATTCCTACCGTTTCTTAACCTGTTGCCGACCAATTACCGACTGAGATATTGTATATTTAAATTGTGAAACTGGATTAATATATCCTGATACTAAAAATGAGACAAACCGGGAGCTGAGGAGGCTAAACCTTGCATAAGGAATCTTACGTTGAACCTGAAATAAAGACCGAAATCCTGGAACCCGAAGCGTTATGTAATAACTACGGTAGTCCCAATATCACTACAACTCAAAGTGGCCCCGGTGTTTTAAGTAGTGGCGGTGGCGGCGGCGGTGGCGGCGGCGGCGGCTTCGGTGGTATCGGTAACTATGGTGGTTTCAGCGGCTACGGCGGTTCCGGTGGCTACGGTGGTTCCGGTAGCGGTTAAGCGTAGAATTATTGGGGGGCAAAAAATAAGTGAAGACAACGATATCAACGCTGATTATTGTATTTATCGCGGGATTATCGATCTTGGTAGCCGGTTGCACCAAACCGCCAATCGCCGGCTTCTCCGTTGATAAGAATGTGATAACTGTTGGCACTCCGATTCAATTCTCGGATGAGTCAACTGGCGAAATCACCTCATGGCTCTGGGACTTTGGCGACGGTAATCGCAGCACCGAACAAAATCCATCACATGTCTACGCCGAGAAAGGTGATTTCTCGGCAAAACTCACGGTACAAAACAAAGCAGGTAACAGCACAACCAAGACGGATATCGGGGTGTTCCAGACACCGGTCGCTGGCCTGATGGCGAAGAAATCGGCATTAGTTGGCGAAAATGTTCAGTTTACATGTACATCCAATGGAGATATCACTTCGTACTCCTGGGATTTCGGTGACGGCGGAACTTCTACAGAGCAGAATCCATCCCATAGTTACAACGCCCCTGGGGATTATACCGTGTCTCTGAAAGTTTCTAATCATGTCAGTGATGATACAAAGAAAACGCAGGTAAAAATCCTTCAACCGGTTAAAGCCGACTTTTCCGTATCGACAACAACAGCTCAGACCGGCTCGATAATTCAATTCACCGATAGATCAAGTGGGGATATTGCTTCCTACTCCTGGGATTTCGGTGATGGCGAAACCTCTACAGAGCAGAATCCTTCCCACAGTTATAATGACATGGGAAATTACACCGTATCCTTAAAAGTTACTAATCATCTCAGTGATGATACGAAGACAATGCAGTTAATAGTCCCGCAACCGTTAAAGGCCGACTTCTCCCCATCAACGACAACGATTCAGATTGGCTCGATAATTCAATTCATCGATAAGTCCGGCGGGGATATTGCTTCATACTCCTGGGATTTCGGCGATGGCGAAATCTCTACTGAGCAGAATCCTTCCCACGTTTATGATTCTACCGGGTTTTATGATGTCACTCTAACCGTCAGCAATGATTCTGGCTCCGATACTGCCGTCAGCCATGTCCAGGTTGTGGAAACAAGCCTTTCCGTTGATATTACTATGTGTTCTCATGTGGCCAGCGATGACGACTATACTGTTAAACCCGACGCCATCTACTACGACCGTGATCGTATTTATGTTTACATCGAAGTCAAAGGATTTCAGCAAAACTATACCGGTACAGGATTTGAATTCTGGGTGCAGTTGAAGAGTCTGAAGCTATACAAACCCGATGGCAGTCTCCTGCTGAACCTATCTGACGCGTTAGAGAAACGCGCGACTCCTAACAATGCTCCACTTTATGTATATTTCTGGTATTTCCTCGGCCATGTTTCACTTTCTGATCTGCGTGGAGAGTACAGAGTGGAATGTATCGTATTCGACAAACAAAGCGGGGATAGTGAGGCGGCATTTACAACCTTCACAGTCAAATAAATAGTTCGCTATTTGGGGGCTGTGGAAGGCTTTTTCATAGACACATAGGACGTGTCACTACTAAAACTCACCATTGAACGCCGCAAAACCCCTTTTTGCCCTTGGATAAGATCAGAATCTGTTAAAAACCGGGCATCTTTTTCAATAGTCAGTCCCCGGAACCGGCTGACACTCTCAATATCTACGCCGATACCTACACTATCAGTACTGGGGGCAAACATATTTCCCTTTTTCTGTCTAATATCCCGGTGTCAGGGTATTGGTGTAGTAAGCGACGCCGCGTTGGTAGCCACATCACCGTGAGATGTAGTGACAATCAGTTCCGCATCGAATGTCTGTCCACAGCCCACCTGCCGGCTGACGACATTATGAAAGTCGTCGGTATCCAGCAAGCCACCGGAATCGGCCCAGACCTCTCCGTTGACCTTGAGCACCACGCTGGTAATAGTCAGCAGTCCCTCACCGCCAGTCATGGTGGCACTATAAGAAATGGTGATGGTGCTGGTGCAGCTTGAACCATCCGAGATGCTTTCGGCGCTCATGGCGATCGGCATGTCCAGCCTGGCTATCCTGACCAGGATTTCAACCTGATAGGCTGTCTGGTAATGCTCCGTGAAAAGCCCGGCGATAATGTGCTGGTCGGCGGCGATAGCTTGCAGCATGAATTTTAGAAGCTCCTCTGCGGAGGCTCCTCCCTCGCCGCTAATGATAAAAATTCTCAGGGTACCGATGGTAAACTCCACCGGGTCGCTGGTATCTCTCTGCGTCCCGGCAGCGCCATCGATGCTACCGAAGAGTTCGCCCAGAGTTCGGGCATCTTCTTCCAGGCTCGGGGTCACCCGGGCGGCTTCGGTTAGCTTCGGTGAAATATAGCCCAGGTTTCGATGGCCCTTGTCCGTAATGTGAATACGCATGGACTCTGCGTTCGGCGCCCCTTTGAGGCGGAAAGTTAGCTCCTCGGTCGGGAACGGATTATCACTCCGAACGGTGATGCCACCATTAATTTGCTGGACCGTCATCCCGTCCGGCCAGTCAATAAAGGCTCCGCCTTCCTCCCACCGCGGTTTTTGCAACCCGAAGAATATTTCCATGTCATGGACCTTGCCCTGCATACTGGCGGGAAGCTTGAGTTTGACGATGTACTCGCCGTTGGTTTCTTGGAAGATAGATTCACTTTCGATGAGAGATTTCGACCACTGTTGTGGGTCGTTCCGAGAGACAGGGTTGCTGCCGCCGGCAACCCAGGCAGCCTTATCGGCTTCCTTGGCTTTCTCCCATGCCTGCATCCAGCTATCCACATCAATGCCCTTCAGGTTATCCAGGAACGCTTTTTCGTCGGCGGCATATACTTTGCCATCCGCGCCGATGCGGTTCCAGTGTTTGGTGTCCTCGCTGGAGCCCGCCCCAACGCCTTCAACTACTTCGCCCAGATTGTCCACAAAGCCCCCGCTGAAGCAGGACACCATCTCGACGACGATGTGGATTCCCTTGTCTCGCAACGGTTTGAGCATATTGGTCAGCTCATCATCCCAGAGCACCTCGACGTCCCAGAGGTTAATCCCCTCGTGGAAGCCGACCTGGTCCGACTTGTCCCCGTCCAGGTTCCAGTCCACTCCGCCATCAGTGCCATCGATGACAAAGTCGCCGTTGGTGTCCCGTCCCATCTCCTTCCAGTCATTACCGACCTTCCTCTCGAAGACGTAGCGCGTGCCGTCCCAGTGAACGCGGACATCGTCTTTTTTGTCGCCGTCCGTGTCCCAGACATTATCGGCGTGTTTCCATTCGCCCAGTCTCGCCTCCGCCCAGCCCACGTCGTCTTTATCGCCGTCACCGTCGATGTCCTGGCCGGTCTCCTCTTCGGTAATGCGTCCGTCACCATTAGCATCATTACCCTTGAGGACCCATTCGCCGCCTTCGCTTTTGAGCAGTTCCAGACGATTGGTCTGCTTGTTGATACGCACCCACCAAAGCACTCCGGCCCCGTTGGTCCAGGTAAGCCACCGGTAGACCTTCTTCTTCATTTCCACCTTGAAGGTATTTTCTGGATAGGTTTTTCCGGTCTCACTTTCCCCGGCCAGTACCGGGCGCGCCCCCTGATAGCCCTGGTCCGCGTTGTACCCCGTGCCATGGTCGGTAACGAAGATGGTCAGCGTGCAACTGGGATTCATTTCGTTCTTATATTTTTCCAGCGTCGCTTTAATGTTGGCTTTAGATGCTTTGCCATCCGTAATATTATCGCCGTTGACGGTAATCGTGCCGCCATTGTTGTAAAAAACACCGATCTGATTGTCACTGAAACCGAGGTCCTTCATCTTTTTGTATTTGGCGATGACATTATCCTTGTAACGCGGATGGTTATTGTTATCGTCCACGCCGCCACTGATAATCAGCGAGCGGTCACAATCTCCGGCGCGCGTGCCGGCAGCTTCCTGGGCATAGGCTACTCCCCCAGCGAAAAAGTCCTTCAGTCCCTGCCACCAGGAGAGAATCAGGGATTCCTGCCAGGGACGGATTCCGCCGGCCTCATTCAGGACATAGAAATTTTCCACGGTGATCAGCGGAGTCGGCTGCATGGTGAAAGCATCATAGGTGTTGCCGAAGTCCTTCACCTCGCCGTAGACCAGGATTTCCGCACCGTTTACCGCGGCAGGCGGCAGCTTGCCGTCCAGGCGGATAAAGTCTTCATACTGCATTCGCTCGTCCACCAGCAGCATGTTATAACTCCGGACAAGGAAGCCGACACCGCGTTCCGAGAAACGCCCGTCACCATAGTAGCCCCAGCCCCAGATTTTCTGCCCGATGTAGTCTGCCAGTTCAAAGTTAAGCTCCGGGATTTGTACCACCCGGCTCAGGACGGCAGCGGCATCATTGGTGCCGGAGGGTGGGGGGGTTGTTGTGGTGCTTGAGTCGGGGGCTGAAGAGGTGGTAGTGGTGGTTGAGGAAGTTGACGTGGAAGTACTATCTGGCGGAGGGGTGGAGGTTGTGGGACAACCTGTCAGGACCGCTATGGATAGAAGTATTACCAGAACTACGATACCCCTTTTTTTAACCATCCAGTACCTCCCTAAATATTATTACTCACCGGGATACTAAGTCCAAAGGAACCGACTTCGGGTATGATTATGCCAGCCAGTATATCTAGAAATTATAAAATTTCCGCGAAAAGTGTTACAAAAATGTACCATCCTGATTATAAGTTCTGGTTTCTCATCTCTCAATATGCTCGCTGTAGTTCTTCAATTCCTATATCGGTACGATGACGACCACTGGATTCTAGGTCCTAAACCTCTTCGTAAGTCACACTCCTGATTAATCCGATAGTACCCCCGGTATCGCCAGTGGTACAGCTATCGCTAGCGGAAATCACCTTGTTGATTTTACCACTCGCTAAAAACTTATTTACAGGCTCATCAAGTTGGTCAAGCTCATTCTTGGTCTGAAAGATCTTTATTTCAGTAGCAAAAGTCTTTACCTTTGCCATCTTTTAGCTCCCAGAATATAGTTAATCCTATCCATACGTCTCCATACGTCCAACTCAAATACAATATTAATATGATAATAATTTATTTCGAATGCAATGACATTGATATGACATTAGTCACTTATTGGATCGATGTGCAAACCCGGGATAACCATGTTTGGATAAATCCAATTTATAAATGAAAAAGGCCAGCAGTCGGTGCCGGCCCCTTATTTTTTCTGGTGGAGACGGGGGCGAGTCGAACTCCACCTGAAACAACGATACTGTGTTTTGTTGGATTGAGCCCGGATTTTCCCCTTTTCTAATACTCAATCCCTCTTTTGGGAGTATCATAATCAGTAACACTTACAAGGGGAACGTCAAGGTCAGGTAGACTATTAGGCCTCATTGCTGCCTAACTAACATTAAAGGCGTACTTCCACCTAATAGTATCTTTTGAGCAACGCTTCCGAGAATCCAAGGGGAGATGCCACCCTTCCCGCGAGTGGACATAGCTACCAGATCAACTGCCAACTCATCACTTATGTTAATGATCTCATCGGCTGCTGAGCCATCCCGGAGCTTGTAAGAAGTGTTTACACCCTTCCGCATTAATTCCGAACATTGATTCGACAGATAAGATTTTGCATCTTCTTGATTGTGATTATTCTGATGCAAAACATGAAAAAGGGTCAAATCCATTTCAAGTGTTTTAGCAAGTTGTCCGGCATATGGAATTACAGCCTCGCTGTTCAATGAGCCATCTAGCGGTACCAGAGCCTGACTGAAAAGTCGCTTCTGGCGAATATCCGGACGGGCTTTTCTCCCTCTGATGAGCATAACCGGCGTAGTGTTTACAGTTCTTACTACCTTGTCAGCAACACTCCCCACCGCCCATCGCCCGATACCAGACCGGCCATGGGTGGCCATAATTATGATGTTATGATCCCACTCACATGCAAAATTAACGATTGCCTCAGCTGGATTACCGTTGAGGATTTGTGAGTAAACTTCAACATCTTTACACCCTGGCATCACTAAATATTTTTTTATTTGTTGCTTTGTTAAGTCTACTATTTTCTCAAGGTAGCTTCGATAAGCTTGATCAACATACTCAACTACCTCTACCAAAACAATATCGCTACCCGTCCTTGCACCAAGTTCTTCTGCATAAGGGAGTGCTATTTCTGCCAGTTTGGAGCCGTCTAGAGGAACAACTATACATTTGTTCGTTGCTTTTTCATTATACATGTCTTCACGCGCGTTGATGATTTTTTTGAATATTTTGAGTCCCGTTGGTTGAATATAAGACAGAATAGAGGTAGATGTCTTGCAGGCAAACCTTTAATTGATATGGAGGAATTTTTGTAAAAGTTTTAATCTACTGAGACCAGGCCCTGGCGTATAGCGTACTTGATCAAATCGGCCCGGTTGTGTATCTTTAACTTGGCCATGATCTTGGCGCGGTGCCCATGAACGGTCTTGAGGCTGATATTCAGTTTATCGACGATTTCCCGGCTGGAGTACCCGCTGGCGACAAGCTGCAGGACCTCCTTCTCCCTGAGGGTGAGTTGCTCCTTTTTCTCCTGGTCGAAGGAGCGGGTTCGGTAGTCCGAGACCAGATAATCGACCAGGGATGTGTGGATGAAGGACTCGCCGCGGTGGATAGTCCGCATCGCGGCGATCAGTTCGGCGCCGCGCGCCGCTTTGGAAAGGCAACCGGCGGCCCCGGCCTTCAGGGCCGCGGCCATCTGTGCGGTATCTTCCTGCTCAACCAGCAGCAGCACTTTGGATTCAATGTTTTTTTCCGCCAGCCGGCTGATGACCTCTAGCCCTATGATGCTGCATGACGTGATATCCATGATAATCATGTCCGGCTCCAGTTCCAGGGCCTTTTCCAAGGCCCGGCTGCAGTCCGGGGCTTCGCCGACGACTTCGATGTCGTCGTAGGCGCCGAGTATAGCCCGGATTCCATCCAGCATAATAGCATGTTCGTGAACGATCAGAACCTTCATCGTAGCCATGATAACACCATTGGCGGAGTTGGCGCTAGTGGCCGGTATGTCAGACGGGCGACCGGTAGCCTTGCTCCCGCGCCTGCCTGTCCATATCCGTCGTCAGCAGCCGTTCCAGGGGCAGCAGCACCTCATCATCGGTTTTCCGCAGATCGATAGTTTTTAGGTAGCATTTACAACATTCACATACCTGCAGGCGGTAAAGTCCTTTCTCGTCGGAGAAAAAGGCCAGGGTGTTCTGGTCCAGGTTACCGCAATAGGGACACTGCAGACGATGATAAAGCCAGGTAAAATCACAACGCGAGCACAAGAGCCACCTGGATCCACGCTCCCTGTCTAAGTAGGCCATATCTGAAATGCCTCCACAAACAGGGCAGTCACTACGACGCCACTTTTCCGGATCGATATGGCTGGCCAATGCTCCAGAATATGCTTCCAGTAGCGGCTTGAGGGTGAGGTGGACCATTGCTCTTATGGTCGCATCACTGGCGTTTTCTCCTATCAGGGGAGTCATCGGCTCCCCGTTGAACCAGGCCTTGACCACCTCAGTGGTTAGCGAATGGCCGTTGGTCGGCCCGGCCGGAGGGTCACCCGATAGTTCAGGGTATCTTTGAAAAATCTCACGGACTCGAGCGAAGATGGGCTGAAGTGGCTCTATACCTACACTAAGATCCTCGATATCCAGTAACGGCACACCCTGTCGTAGCCGCTCCACGACGGCCGCATCATCCATCTTTTTAAAGCCCGAGAAGTCAAGCTCGATCTGCTTCCGAGCTTCGCATTGCACGAGAAACAGGTCGCGGTAGAATTTCAGGAGGAGGGGAAGCCCCCCCTCCTCCTTGTCAAGCGACGCTAATCTCTTGAGGATCTTGCTTTCGGTATCTCCAGTCACGATTGTTTTTCTTCCTTACCCTGGCTGATTTCCATATACCACTTCTCGTGATGGGTTTTGGCATACTCAGTGGATATCTTACCGCCGGTCATGGCGTTCCAGGACTCGGTCATCAGCGGATGGAACACGCCGGTGTAAATGTGTATGAAGAACATACCGCCTGTTACGATGAAGGAGACATCATGGACGAAGACCATCCACTGCAGAACGCCCGCCGGAGCGCTTTCCTTGCCAAACCACAGCGCCGCCCCGGTGATGACGAAGATCACCCCGAAGACGATTACGATGAACCACCACAGCTTCTGGCCGGTGTTCATCATGTCCTGGGGCGGCATGCTTTTCTCTTTTCCCTGGAAATAGTAGACCGGGGCGGCTTTCAGCCAGCCGATGTCGTCGCTATTCCAGGTAAAGGCCTGTTTCAGGCCCCTCCCCGCCGATTTCGGGTCTAGTATCAGGTAGATAATCGGGGCGATGATGAAGATGGCCGCCCCGACGCGGTGGATGATGCGAGTCCAGCTATCCTCCGCCAGGAAGCTTAGCGCCGGAATGAATAAAACCAGCCCGGTGAGGAACAACAAGACAAAGGCCCCGGAGTGTACCCAGTGCAACACACGTATCGGTTTCCTGAATTTTACTACTTCCTGGCGCATTATTTCGCCTCCTTCTTGATATTAGCGCGGGCCACCAGCCAGTTGACGCCCAGGCCGACGATAGCCAGGCCGCCCACCGCCCAGCCGACTGGCTGGATGACGTCTTTCCAGGCGATAGTGGCCGCTGGGACTTCGGGTGATAGTGGCAGGCCGTAGACGGCCGGTGAATCGTCCAGGACGTAGAGGACGTGCAGGCCGCTCAACTCGTTTTCACCGTAGAGGTTGGCCTGGGTCCATCCTTTGGTCTGGAGGTCCTGGACACGCTGCCGGCCGGTGGCCACGATATCGGCGCGGTCACCGAACTGCAGGGCCTTGGGGGGACAGGTCTTGACACAGGCCGGTTCCCAGCCTTCGGCGATGCGGTCGAGTCCCTGAGTGGTACAGAAGGTACACTTGTCCATCTTGGCTACGCCGGTGATAAGATTGCGTGTAGAGCGGGGCACGCTGAAAGGGCAGGCGTCCACACAGTAGCCGCAGCCGGTACAGGTGTCTTTGTTGTAGGCCACGAACCCGTCCTGGTGGTGATAAAGGCTGCCGTTGGGGCAGACCTGCACACAGGCGGCGTCCGTACAGTGCATACAGGCCTGGCGGGTGAAGAGCCAGCGTACCTGGTCGCCGGGTGTTACCTCGGTAAACCTCATCTTGAGCCAGGTCTGGGGCGAGAGGTCGGGGGGATTCTCGTAGCTGCCCCGGTTGTGAATCCCGACCCCGTTCTCGGTGGTGGGGATAATCTCATCATTTTCGTTCCATTGCTTACAGGCTACTTGGCAACCGCGGCAGGCGGTACATCGGGTGGCATCGAACAAAATCGCTTTTTCTGCCATTATCTTCTCCTAATCCTCGCAATCTAAGCCTTTTTATTGATGTCGACCAGGAAGGCTTTAAACTCAGGTATCATCGTGTTGGCGTCACCCACGTGGGGCGTCAGCTCGTTGGCGCTGGCCCCCGTCGAGAGGCCGATATAGCCCCAGTGCCAGGGGATGCCGACCTGGTGGACCTTACGCCCGTTAAGCTGGAACGGCCTGAACCGATTGGTTACCATAGCGACGACCTCGACGGTACCGCGGGCTGAAGAGACGAGGACGCGATCGCCGTTAGCAATGCCTTTTTCCTCGGCCAGCTCAACGCTCATCTCGACGAACGGCTCGGGCTGGGCCTCGATGACCCAGGGCATATTACGGGTCATCTGCCCGCCCTGCCAGTGCTCGCAGACGCGGTAGGTCGAGCAGACGATGGGGAACTTACCGGGATCGCCTTGCTCGCTGGGCCGCCAGATCTTGATGGCCGGGTTGTTCTGCTGCCCGGACATGGTATTGGTCACCGGCGATTCCCATGGTTCGTAGTGCTCGGGTAGCGGACCTTCCGCCATGCCGGGTCCGAAGAGGCGGGCGTGGCCTTCCGGCTTCATGATGAACGGCCAGCGCGTGCCTTCCGGGTTAACGGCTATGGGCGGCCAGCCGCCATCCGGCACGTCGCCGTCCCAACCGCCGCTCTCTCCCTTGGCCGGGTTCCATTTGATGACCGGCTGCTCGGTATCCCAGGGATTGCCGTTGAGGTCGACCGAGGCACGGTTGTAGATGATGCGGCGGTTGACCGGCCAGCACCAGGCGAACTTGGCGTAGAGGCCGATGTTGAAGGGGCCGTCCTCCAGACTGCGGCGGCTGGCGCGGTTGCCCGGTATCGGGGCATCCGGTTCTTTATCTGGTTCGACGTAGCTGTTGGTGTACAGCCAGTTGCCGGCCGTCGTCGTGCCGTCATTCTTGAGCTGACCAAAGCTGTCCAGCAGTTTGCCGGTGGTCAGATCATAGCCGTTGATCTCCTTGGCGACGGTGCGGACATCAGGGTGGTCACCGCCGTAGTTCCAGGTAAGGTCTCTGATGATATTGGCGCCCGGGCCGCCTTC
Organism: Dehalococcoidales bacterium; assembly: GCA_034414775.1. Lineage (GTDB taxonomy): Bacteria > Chloroflexota > Dehalococcoidia > Dehalococcoidales > RBG-16-60-22 > DAOULX01. Next base: position 2,567 of record DAOULX010000021.1, on the reverse strand, counting down.
AGCGGCGTATAGTGCCTTGAGCTTCTTGGTGATGTGATCAATCATCCAGAGGTCGTCCATGGCTTCGCCGGGGCCGTCGGCGCCTTTGTAGCGCCACTGCATCCAGCGGCCGCTGTTGGTGACGCTGCCTTCCTTCTCGAAGGAGCCAACCGCGGGGAGGAGGAAGACTTCTGTATTGATCGTGGTCGGGTCTACACCAGGGCGGTGCCAGAAGTTGGCCGTCTCCGTCTGCCACATATCGGCCGCCACCATCCAGTCCAGCTTGTCCATCGCCCGTCTCTCCAGGTTGGCGTCCGGCCCGCCGACGGCCGGGTTCTGGCCCCAGACCATCAGTCCTTTGATGTTGCCGGCGTCCATGGCTTCGAAGAGGGCGATATGGGAGTAGTTCTGGCCGGCCTGGATCTTGGGCAGGTTGTGGAAACCGAAATCATTAGCGTCGGTGGCGGCGTCCCCCCACCAGGCCTTGGTCAGGCTGACGATGTACTTGGGGTAGTTGCTCCACCAGTTGGCGCTGTTGGGGTCATTGGTCTTCGGAGTGACGCGTTCCAGGTACTTGGCTAATGTGGTATCGATGTTCTGGGGCACGGCCAGGTAGCCGGGCAAGATATGGAAGAGCAGGCAATGGTCGGTGGAACCCTGGACGTTGGACTCGCCGCGCATAGCGTTGACGCCGCCGCCGGCCATACCGATATTACCCAGCAGGAGCTGGAGGATGGCGTAGGCCCGGATGTTCTGGGTGCCGTAGGTATGCTGGGTGGTGCCCATGGCGTACATGATGGTGCCGGACTTGCCCACGGCACCAGAGGCGGCGTAGGCCTGTGCCGCCATCAGGAATTTATCCACCGGACAGCCGGTTATTCTGGAGACGGCTTCCGGCGTATAGCGAGCAAAATGGCGCTTCATTATCTGGAAGACGCAGTTGGGATTCTGGAGCGTCTTATCTTTCGACGGTATGCCGTTCTCGTCGTTGACGTACTGCCAGGAAGCCTTGTTATAGCTGTTCTTGGAGGCGTCGAAGCCGGAGAACAGACCATCGAGGTCGGCCGGCCCCTTGTAGTCCGGGTTGATGAGATAAGCGGCGTTGGTATACTCGGTGATATAGGTCAGGTTGTAGTTTTGACGGCGGGCATCAATGTCATCGAGGACGTATTTTATTATGCCGTCGACGAAGGCAATATCAGTCCCAGACCGCAGCGGGCAGTAGATATCCGCCTTGGCTGAGGTGCGTGTGAAGCGGGGATCGACGCTGATGAGCTTGGCGCCCCTCTCCTTGGCAATGGTGATGTGACCGAAGGCGGCAGGGTGATTTTCCGCAGGATTGGAACCGATGGCCATCATGACATCCGCATTAGCGATGTCGTTCCAGTGGTTGGTCATGGCGCCGCGCCCGAACGTTTCCGCCAAACTGGCGACAGTGGCGGAATGTCAGATACGGGCGTGGTGCTCGATATACACGAGCCCAAGAGCTCTGGCCATCTTTGCCAACAGGTAGCACTCTTCATTGTCCATGGCCGAGCCGCCCAGGCAGGCGATAGCCTCGGTACGGTTGACGGTATTGCCGTCTTTGTCCACCGGGGTGAAAGAAGCATCGCGGGTGGCCTTGATGCGCTGGGCAATAGTATCGATAGCCCAATCCCAGGTCTTTTCCTCCCAGTCTGTACCGCCCGGGGCCCGGTAGAGAACCTTGCTCAATCGCCAGGGGTTGTCAGCGGAAAGCTGGCGCATCGAGGCGCCCTTGGCGCAAGCGGCGCCCCGGTTGATGGGATGATCCGGGTCGCCTTCGATATTGATCACCTTGCCGTTCACCGCAGAAACGATGAAACCACAGCCTGATGCGTCATAAGGGCAGATTGTGGCTGTCTCTTTGCCCTTCTTGGTCAGGGGAATGTGGGTGACCGGCTTGGCAAGAGCCTGTCCATTACCGAGCGTGCCGAGAAGGACGACGCCGCCTATCCCGGCGCCCGAAGCTTTAAGAAAATCTCTCCGGCTTAGGTCCATATTACCTCCTTGTCATTTAGTACATATAATAATTGTATTAATACATATAGTATAACTAAATAAAAAAAGGCCTCTATATAGATAGAGGCCATGCTCACGGGAACTAATTGAAAACATGTAAACCTGCTAAAGTATAAGCTATTCGACGTAATGCTGTCAATAGATGCAGGTATAAATTTCCCAAATACCTAGGTATTAATTAGGCCATATAGGGGGTTATTTACCGGCCAAAACCTACCTAGTTCCCCCTAGTATCAACCGTTCTCTATTGAACAATACTTGGTCAAACACCCAAAACCGAAAGTACTACACAAATTAATACTTTCGGGGCATGTTGTAATGCCTGTCACATAAGTTATATTATTCAACCGGACGCCGCAAAACCTGCGGGAAAGAACCGCCCTTGACCTCGAGGTCGGTCACGGCTGGCGGCAAATCGAGATCAGGCGGATCCAAGTCAAGGACGTTCTCGCGATTGATGACCAGGTAATCCTGTGTCGCGGCAAGGAGCGTGACGAGCTGGCTCCGCTTTTACCGGAAACGGTGGCGCGTCTGCGCGAGCTGGCCCG
>DAOULX010000020.1:0-41713 GCA_034414775.1 Dehalococcoidales bacterium | reverse complement strand
GAGTCTTGCCGTCTCTTCTGAACTCCCAGGAATTGAATTTTTCCACATTGTATTTCCAGTCATAATGCAAGGGCCTTATGCGCAGTATCTTGCCATCCCGCACGTCAACCGCCGCCGGGCATCCACCACCATGCCCCCCTCCTAATGAAAGAGTTTTTATTATCGTATCTGCGGAATCTTTATTTACCGTACTATCTGTATGACCTTCCCGATGGGTCTCCTGCTTCCCCTTGTTTTCTGACATTTTCGATCCTTTTACTAGAAGTTATGGAGCCGATGCCGTCAATAATATGGATTACTAGATCGTGAAATCAATAGGAATATATTAAATGGTTCCTTGAAAAATAAGCCGCACATAAAATAGCCTGTCCTCGTTGATTTATTATTTTAATAACCGCTAAGGCCGAGGATCTTTTTGGTGTAACCAAATACCTGTAATTGCTGAGAGGAAAGTAATATTCAGCCTATTCCTGTGTTATGCGAAAACCCCTATCCCCACCCTACAAGAAGCGGCAGGTATTTATCCGGTACGACATAGATAGCTTTCTGGGGACAATCAAGCTCGCACATGTCGCATAACATACAATCCTGTTGATATTTTGCCACGGCTTTCCCGCTTTTTTCATCCATTCTGATAACATCCATGGTGCAGCTTTGAACACATATCCCGCAACCATCGCATAATTCATGGTCAATTTTAACCTGCTCAAGAGACATCGTAACTACCTCCTTATACCCGAATTTCAGGTATTATCATATGGATAAAGGTATAAGCTATTCCCCGGGAAATCGGGCCGGATACCTTTCTTCGTATGGTAAAGAGAGGTCAGGCCACCATTCCTTGGGAATGGGTTCTTTCATAACCTTCATATTACCATCTTCATCTTGTCCCAGTTTTACCCACGCCAGCCAGGTGGGGTCATCCCTGCGGGGATAATCCTCACGATAATGGCAACCCCGACTTTCCGTCCTGAATAGAGAAGCTCTCATCCTCATTTCAGCATTGAGAACCATGTTTCTGGTTTCGTGAGCCAGACGTAGTTCATGCGTATCAGCGGCTGTTAGCTTGGGAATAAGATGGTCTCTGATAAATTCAATAAGTGTCAGCGCCGCCGTTAGCCGGTCATGATGTTTTATACCCAGAATGAAATACGGTATGGTAAGACCGTGAAAAACTTGTGTTACCCACCGCGGACTAAAACCGCCTTTATGCGTCGTAGGAGCATAGAGAATACTCTTTGCCTTTTCTAACTCCTCCTTATTTAGTGTCAGGTTTCCTCTTTTCTTGGCGTATTCGGCAGCTCCTTCTCCGGCCCTCGTCCCGGTAACCGCACAGGTATTCGAGGCAAATCCGGGATGAGGGTAGAAAGCATGAGCATGCCTGCCACCACATGCCTCACCGGCTACGTAGAGGCCCGGAACACATGTGGCACACTGCGTATTGATCGGCCACACGCCTTCACCACTATGAACCGAGCTTCCTTCGCCGGCGCCGCCTACCATCCGGATCTTACCGCCCTTGCTTACATCCAGTCCTATTCGTTCCCACTCGTTCGGGGTTGAGTATATCTGCTGATGAAACTGTATTGCCTTGACATCTTCGGGAGTAGCCGCATCAAGGTCCCAGTAAACCGGCCCGCGACCCTCGTGGACAGCAAAATCCCGATAGAACCATGCCGTAAAGGAGGATTTTAATTCTTTATAATCAGCGTCAACAAAGCCATAGTATCGGGCTATAGCATTAGCGTGACCACGCCAGGCCGGATAATCAGCCATGGTAACGGCTAGAGAACGGTATTCTTTACCGGTTACTTCCGCGCCAACCCTGTAAGCCATGGCTGACGAGTCACCGGTAAGAAAATGAACATGCTGACCCGAAGACTTAAAATGGGTAAGGCCGGCACTTACCACCGTTGCCTTTGCTTTAAAGATATATGTTTCGTTGTTTTCCATCGGGAAACCAATTGCCCCAACGATACTGCCATCTTGCTTGAGAAGGTCAGTGATCATAACTCGATCTATTATCCTGATGCCAACTTTCTCGGCCTGTTTTCGTAAAGTCGGCGCCAGTGTCAATCTGCGTATGTGGCGGGCTTCTAATGGCGGGTTAAGGTCAGTATATTTCTTTAATTCACCATTCTCTTTAATAAATTCGACACCCCAAGAAACAAGATCCTCGTACCTTGCGTACGAATCCTTCAAGACAAGCTCGGTAAACTCGCGATTGTTAACATATTCACAAGTCTTGTTGATGCGATCCATCCAAGCATTAAAGTCGTGGCCCCATTCCGGATTAAAGATCACAATATAGCCGCCCCCAAAATGGGTTGACCCTGACTTGCCAATATAGTTCTTATCAACGAGAGTCACATCAACCCCACGGTTTTTAGCTTTTATAGCGGCAAAACATCCCGCTATACCACCTCCAATCACCAGGACATCAGTCTCAATAACCTTCTCTGCTGCAGCCATGTTCCAGCCTCCTGCAATAAAAGTATACCTCTATATATGAAAAAAGGAATGAACTGCTCAAGAAAGCTGAAAATCTTGATACCAGTTCACTCCTGTTCTTTTTCAATATTCTTTGTACTTGTATATCCGTTAATTTTGTTTTCGGCTGATTAACAAAATACTAAAGATTAATTGATATCTTGTAAGATCTAATCTCTAAACGCCGCCGTCCGGAATACATAACGTGAAAGCCGATAGCCCGACCGGGATACCTATGTTTTAACTCCTGCACCTCACTATCGACACGTTCCCCGTCCTTATCAAAATATTCCATATTGATTGTGGCTGTGGCCGTATCAGAGGTAAGATTTTTTACTGCCCCTTCGACGCAGCAACACCCGAAGCGGTCATAGTATCTACGGTGATTGAGTATCATCATCTCTTTATTTGGTGATGGAATTGTCTGTGGTTGTACTTCTGTCACTTTTGACATGCTGCCTCCGTCGCTAAGGTTTCTCTACGATTCCCTTCTGGTGCCTGACTAAACTAATGCTATATCTCCCAAATTGACGTCTGCTTGCGTGTCGATTAAATCGAAAACCTTACTTTTTCCTTCCTTCTTTATCTGTAAAGAATAGGTGCTTTTTTCAATTTGGTTAAACCAAAAATCACCGTAGTTATCGGTAGTAACAGTATAATTATTATCGTTACTTTTATCTACCAGGGTGCATTCAGCCCCGATGATAACTTCTTCTAAAACCGGGTCATACACCGTGCCGGCCACAAACCTCTTGGGCAAGTTAAGATAATAGACCCTGGGCCCGGCATTAGCCTCCGGATGCAATACCTCGGCTTTGCTTATTAGTTCGGTAAGCGCTGATTCCTCTCCGAACCGAATTGCCTGTGTCGGGCAGATATCGACACACCTCGGTTCCTGCCAGCCCTTGTCTAGGAGATGGGCACAGCCGGTACATTTCTGCGCCAGGTTAGTGTCTTCGTTAAAATAGATGGCTCCGTAAACACAGGCATCGACGCAGTTTTTACAGCCGGTGCACTTATCTGGATCGATGATTACCAAACCATCCTCTCTCTTATATATGGCACCTTTTACTGGGCACGAGGCCATACACGGTGCGTTATCGCAGTGCATGCACATGATCGGTTGATAGGCTACTTTAACCTTCGGGACGGTTCCCCTGATCTTTTCCGTCATTTTCAGCCAGAACTGCCCCGTATCGGGTTGAGGTTTGGCATACGGTGTCCAGTCATTACCGACATGCTCGTCCTTACAAGCTATCTGGCAGCAATAACAACCGTTACATATATCAAGATCGATAACGAACGCTTTCATTGTCTAGAAACCTCCTTGGACCCAGCCATTAAAATGTAAACCTGAAGCTGGATCATACTCTCTTTCAAACGCATCAGGATATTGCTCTTTCCAGTCTTCAATTTGCTTAAGGTCAACTCTCTCAATCTCCACCAGGAAAGCACTCCCGACCTGACCCTGAGTATTAGGAGAAATTGTCTTGGCTGGAGTAATCAGGTTGATCGCACCGCCGCGGTCAACTTCTCCCGGAATTAGCGGATCAACGCGGGAACCATGGTCAATGGATACGGCTCCGACTATCATCCTCTCTGATACATAGGCCCCGGCAAGTACGGCCCCTCGTTCGTTATATGCTTTAACTATGTCCCCATTCTTGATACCTCTCTTGGAAGCATCAGAGGTATTGATCCATATCGGCTGGTACATATATCCGTCCGGACCCTTAACCTTACAGGTTGGAATCTCTCGGAACCAGGAAACATCATCGAGATTTGCGTGAGATCTCCACCGGGGATGGTTGGAAACCATCAGTAAGGGATATTTCCGGGCTCTGGGATGTAGAGGGTTCTCTTGATGGGTAACGCCATAGGGTATCCAGTGCGGTACCGGCGGTCTCTCTTTGTCATCAGGGAAATGCTCCAGTAAAGTGGTGGCTTCAAATTCAATCTTACCGGTCGGGGTGGTTAACGGATAATTCTCGGGGTCTTCATAGAACTTGATATTGCCGGGAGGATCATCTTTCCATCCTTCGGCCGGTGGGACGCAGTAAAAACCTTTCTCGTTTAGCTTCTCCCAACTAATGAGGTCTTCAATACCGCTTCTTTCGTAGCCGATCTTTATCCATTCTTCATTAGTCTTGCCGCCCGTATATTGCTCATAGATACCCAGTTTCTTGGCCACCTCGCCTACCGCCTCATAATCACTCATGCTTTCACCGATAGGTTCAACACATTTTCCTTCAGGATACACGTTCTGACAGAACTGGTCATGGCCAATCATTATATCTTCGATTTCGAATTTGGTACAGGTTGGCAGAATGATATCGGCATATAAACAATCATTTTCCATCCAGGGATGCTGGATCACTATTGTTTCTATCTTGGGGCTTCGGAACGCTTGGTCGATTCTATTTCCCTGATTCCAGCATGTCTGCCAACAGGGAGTGTCCGACCATATCATGTGAATTTCGGAGCAACCCTCGACGGGGTACTGATATTCATTGAACTGGTCTTCAATGGGTACCAGGAACGCCCCGGTGCTGTACCACTTCATGGGATTTTCCGAAGAAGCTTCCAGGATGGCATCGCAGATTCTGGTTTTGGGGATGTGCTGCTTCGGGTACCATCTTAAAGAGGCCTGTTTTGCCTCTTCCATTCCGTGATACGCCGCGTAGGGATTTACGTTGACAACCGGTCTGGGCATGGCGATACCATGGGGACGATTGGTACCCGGCTTCCCGAATCCCTGCATTGCCTGGCAGGCAACCTGCATACGGCAGGGCTCAGTAGCATACGGGCCTCTGCAAAGCGGCCCTGAAGTACGAGTGGCAAAGGTTGTCACCTTTGATGCCCAATCTCTGGCTAGGGCTTTGATGGTCCAAGGGGGCACACCACATAGTGGGGAAGCCCACTTAGGCGTTTTAGGAACCCCGTCCTCGTCTCCCATGACATACGCCTTGAATTTATCAAAACCATAAGTGTGGGTGGCAATATATTCCTTGTCATATATTCCTTCGTCTAGCCAGACATAGGTGACGGCAAGGTACAGAGCGGTATCCGTATTCGGTAAAACGGGAATCCACTTATCGGCATGCACCGCTGCAGCGTAGTTAAGGTCCGGGCACACAAACACCATATCGATGCCGATATCACGGTAGTAAAAGGCCCATAAGCTCCCATCCTGGCCACCGTATTGCCAGTGTGTAGTTTCCCAATCCCCTCCCCAAAATAGAATCATCTCCGAGTTTTCCGCAATATCCTTGACACAATTGGTTGTCGGCCTGGCAAGCCCCATAGGCTCCATTCCCCACATGTGGGTGGCACCCCATTTCCATCCCTCCCAGCTATCCGGGGTCCTTATTTGTAGCGTATATTCCCACCCCACCGCATCGAACATGCGAGTCTGGCATCCATGGGGAGCGTGAACAATTTTGGTTTCTCCGTGCCCATCGCCCTGGAGGAATATACCGTATTCCCCATATTCGGCTCGGATCCTTTTAACTTCACTGGCGATCAAATCAGTAGCTTCATCCCAGCTGATTCTCTGGTATTTGCTGCGTCCTCTGTTCTGAGGATTTCTCTCGCCGTTCGGGTCCCAGTCTACCCTTTTTAGGGGGTATTTGATTCTATTGGGAGAATAGACTCTTTTCTTATAGGCTAAACCATGAGGATTGGGCAGGGTTTTTAACTTGGATTCGAATTTCTTCCCTTTGGCAACAATATTCCACTGCCCGATCTCCTCGGGCGTATATGTTTCGTCATATTTTAATGGTCTGATTCTGACAATCCTGCCATTCTTAACGTCTACGTTATGAGCAGCCCCGCCATGACCGAATGAATTAGTAGCTAACCCTTTAATATAGGTTTTTTCATTATCATCGACTGATTCAGTTGTCCCCTCGGAGCCTGTTATCGCGGGAGATTCAATAATATTACTGTTCTTGTCTATTGAATTTGTTTGCTTAGAGTCGATTCTGTTTTTCAATTTCTTTTCCTTTTTCCTGACTGTTTAATTATCTTAAATGGCAACTTAGGAATGGAATGCTCGAGCGTTGCATTTTTCCGAAAAGATAGTCAAGTGTAATATCGGAATAACAGGGGAAGATGAAAAGATTCATTTTCATAATGCTTTGATTGAGTTTGTTTTACAATGTAGATTTCTTTTTTTATTCTTCAATTCAATTGCCTGTTGAATGCTTGAAACTGTTTAATCTCATCCCCAGCTTATCACCTTGCACAGCTACAACTAATGCATACGTATTTTAGAGGCCTGCTCTATTGATTTCTAAGGAAAAAAATAGTATATAATATGCTAGCTCAATAAAAATGTATTGAATAATATAAGCATAAGATACTCTTATACGGGTATTATATCAATCATCTGTATAGCTGTCAATACCTTCTCTATATTTATATTGATATATGTATCAAACAGTGATATTATAAGGAAAAAGGTCATATTGACCAAATAATAGAATGAATAAAAAATTCTTTCGGGAAAATCCAAATTTAGAAACCTGGAGGCTATTACATAACACGGTACTTGAAACCAATAAAGCCAGACAAAAAGAATTAAGACAGTATAATCTTTCTACCAGTCAGGGTGCAGTATTAGATTGTATTAAATACCATAATAATGACGCCACATTAACTCAAGTAGCTCGTTGGTTATTACGTGAATCTCAATCTGTGTCAACGCTTACGAGCCGAATGGAAAAGCGGGGAACTATCAGAAAATCAATAGACCCAAATAGAAAGAACGTTATAAGAATAAGTATGACCAAGAAGGGAGAAGAGTTATATAAGCAGGTTGTAAAACGCGAATCAGTAAAAGAAATTATATCTGCACTATCTCCCGAAGAGCTTCAGCAATTTACATCTCACTTGAAGAAAATTTGGGGCGCAGCTCGCCTGTATTTACATAAATTAATATCCCAGGATATTATTTCCTCATCATACGATGACTACTAAAACTACATAAAAAATCACCTGAAACAGTTCTGTATCTCCATTCACACGCCTACCTATCTGATCCAAGGGACTGGTCGAGCACGTTCTCGCCCGGGGCGGCATCGCCATTGTGGCCCATGAGAGCCAGGGTGTCAGCAGCTTGACGACAGAAGAAGTCCGGCAGATCTTTGCCGGCGAGATCACCGACTGGAGCGAGATCGGCGGTGCGGACAAGGACATCCACGTTGTTTCCCCGCAAGGAAGGCTCCGGCACTCGTGGCACCTTCGAAGTGCTCCTTGACTTCTGTCTCGGTCCGAACGGCCAGGCTATCGTCGCCAAGGACTATATTCCGGTCAACTAAGGGTACCCCTTTGCCAGAGAGAGACCGGGGCGGAAATTACCTTCCCCGGTCAATCCCGAAGCATGAAACGACATTTTACCTTGAAATTCCAATTACTGGAAAGTGCATGGTAATCATAGACCGTGGTAAAGAAAGGCAGCAACGTGATGAAAGCCGCTTTAACCATGGGAGACATGGTAGGTGGACGCCGACTCAGTCCAAGACAACCAGGTATTAAAAATGTGGGGTTAGTACCCGAGCCGAACCGAAGCGCGTCAAGCTACTAGCTTTATTTAAATACGAACTTGAGCGCATGAGGCTTATGATAAGCAACTTATTGATAACAGTACCACGAGGATAGCGATTTGTGACTAGAAGTGTGGGCACCATTAATAAAGGGCCGCTTCATCGAATACTTGGAGTTTATTACCGGTCAGCTTTCACCCAGGCCATGCTGAATAGCAATGGCCGCCGCCTGGGTGCGGTCGGTGACGCCGAGCTTGGTCAGTATGGAGCTGACCAAGTTAGGCACTGTGCCCTCTGATAGGAACAGCCGCTCGGAGATGTCCTTGTTGCTCAGCCCCCGGGCAATAAGGTGCAGTACGTCGGTCTCGCGGTCGGTCAGCAGGGCGGTGATGTTGGTAGCCGGCTGGGTTTGGTGGCTGGAGGCCTGGAGGAGTACCTTACCGGCGACGGAAGGGTCGACGTATGTCTTCCCCTCCATCGTGCCCCGGATTGCTTTGACCACGTCGTCGCGGGGTGTGTCTTTTAACAGGTATCCGGCCGCCCCCGCCCGTATTGCGTCGAAAACCCATTCATCGTCGGCGTAGGTCGTCAGCACCAGGACCCTGACGTCCGGATATTTCGCCTTTATGCGACGCGTCGCCTCGACTCCGTTCATTATTGGCATCTTAAGGTCCATCAGCACGATTTCCGGGTTTTTCGATGCCACCATGTCTACGGCGGCCGCGCCGTCTGTCGCCGTGCCGATAACCTCAATGTCCGGCTCCAGCTTGAGCAGCATCTCCAGCCCGTCCCGGACAATGGCCTGGTCATCGCAGATGAGTACTTTCATAATATTCAACGGCTAGACGGTCAAACGGACCGTGGTTCCCTCTCCAGTCTGGCTGATAATATCCAGTATACCGCCAGCCAGCCGGGCACGCTCCTGCATACCCGCCAGCCCGAAATGCCCGGCATTGACGGCCTTCATGGTATCGAAACCCGCGCCGTCATCACGCACCGTAAGCGTTACCTTATCTTCATTATACTCCAGCTTAACCGTCAGATTTTTCGCTCCGGCGTGCTTCGCCGCGTTGGTGACGGCCTCCTGGGCGACGCGGTAGATGCACTGCTCCACGTCCGGCGACAGGGGCGGCAGCATGGCGAATCCCGGCATGTCCAGGGCCAGGTTACCGCGGGTGGCGGCGTCCCCGACCATATTCCTCAAGGCCAGCGGCAGGCCCAGGTCGTCCAACGGGCTGGCCCGCAGTGCCTTCAACGTGCGCCGCGTCTCTTCCAGCCCCAGGTGGGTCGCCTGCAGAGACTGCTCCAGTATTGAACGCCCCGTTTCCCGGTCGATATCCCAGTACGCCTTGAGCGCTTCGAGCTGGACAGACAATCCGCTGAGAGTGTGCGCCAGCGTATCGTGCAGCTCCAACGCCAGGCGGTTCCTCTCCCGGCTGGTGGCCAGTTGCTCCAGCGTGCTGGCATGGTGCGTCAGGCGCAGGTTGGCCGCTTCGAGGGACTGTTGCTGCGCTCTGAGCCGGCTCATCAAGAAGCTGATGGAAAAACCGACCGCCAGGAAAACAACCGTCTGTATCAGGGTAACTACGAGCACCCCCTGGAATTGCGGCGCCCCGGCATCAGCGTAGGTAAGCGTCAGCCCCAGGCTTAGCCCGGTAATCCCCAGGATGACGATCAGCATATATTGCCACTTGTATTGCCAGGCGACCAGTAGGAGGCCGATGAACAGGAAAGGGAACATCGCCAGCACGGAGCCCTCCGGCGAGCCGAATCGCGGCCCCAGTGGGGATAGCCGTCCGATAAACTGATTGATGACGACCGGCAGCACGGTGATGATAACGATTATCAGCGGTACGAAACTCTCTCTGAGGCGTTCCTGCAGCCACGGCCAGTATGACAGGGCCAGGCAGATAAGGGCAATGATCCCGAACAAAAGATAGTAAAGATACTCGGTGCTCGACGTCACGCCGGCCATTTGCCGGGGCTGCGGCTGCTGGAATATCTGGTTGATGACGGCCAGGATGGCCAGATAGCCTATCCAGAGGATAGCCGCGAAGCGTATTACGAGTACGGCGTCGGTGCGCGGCGTCAGCGTCTTCATGGCAACATTATAGTCCACAAATGTCCGTATTGCATGTGCCTCCGGTCACGAATTGTTAATTTTCTTCGTGACAATCGTCATTTTTTTCGATTAGGAAAATCATACCGAAAAACCGTGCCGGGTGATTTCAGGCACTATGACCGCGGCCGGGTTCCGTCATAAGCTAAAAACAGCCGCGGCAGAAGGGGGGCTACGCGCGGAAAGGAGAACTGAAGTGAATGTGAAAATAATCCCAATCATGGCTTTGATCACCGTTATTGTTGGCGCGGTGCTGTTCGCGGCGGCGGGCTGCGGAAATGCAACGGGGGCCAGTACCTCCCCGCCGCAGCCCGCTTCCACCGGGCAGGTACAACCGTCGGATAATGGTACAATGCCCATGCCTCCGGAAGGTTTCACCCCGGGCGACAGGCCGGGGGGACCCTCGGACAACGACACGATGCCCGGTCCTCCCGGTGGTTTCGAGCCTGGCCAAGGGCCGGCGATGTCCGATATAGACTGGGCCGCCATCGCAGACGAACTCGGAGTGACCGAGGAACAGCTCCGCGAAGCGGTCGGTGACTTTTCCAGTGGCATGCCGGACTTAGCGGCCGCCGCTGCAACGCTCGGGGTCACCGAGGAGGCGCTCCGGGAAGCGCTCGGCTTTATGGGAGGCGGCCCTCCGGGGCAGGGCGGCCCGCCGCCTGATGGCGCTATGCCTGACGGACAGGGGCCGCCGGGTGCCACACGTTGAGTTACCGGCCACCCGGCCCACCCATTTAATTTTACAAGGAGAAGACAATGCTGAAAAACATCTTCAAGATGAAAAAATCAAAATTAATAGCCATTACCGTGGCGGTCGTCGGCATTGCGGCGATCCTCGGGTCGCTGACGCTGCGAGGCTCGGCCAGCACTGACACACTGGCGGAAGGAAGCCAGACCTATACGGTAACCAGAGGTGATCTATCGCTGGAAATCAGCGCCGCCGGCAATCTGGAGCTGGCGGAGACCGAGGACCTGGCCTTCGAGGTCGCCGGCACCGTGCTTGAGGTCATGGTCGAGACCGGCGACTCGGTAACCGAAGGCCAGGAGCTGGCCAAGCTGGATACCACCGAGTGGGAGAAGCAGCTGAAAACGCTGGAGAGGGCGGTGGTTACCGCCGAGCGCTCTCTGACTGACAAAGAAAGAGCCGTCACCAAAGCCGAGCGTCAGGTCGCCTCTCTGGAGCGCCAGGTGACGGAAAAAGAGAATGAGGTGGCCAAGGCCGAGCGGCAGGTCACCGAAAAGGAGCTGGCGGTGCGCGAGGCAGAGCTCTCGGTTCAGTCGGCGGAAAATAGTCTATACAATATCGAGGATGTGAAAGAAGCCCAGGACGCCATCGACGCCGCTGAAGCGTACATCGAAACCGTCAGTACCATCCTCCGTGGCATCGCCGGCGGAGGTCTCCAGGTCGATGATATAAACTACTGGACGATGCAAAAGACACAGGCTCAAGAAGACCTGGTCGCGGCCCAGGAGGATCTGGAAGATATATTGGAGGACACCAGCGTTACAATAACGGCAGATATGGCGTTGCAGGTGGCCCAGGCCCAGCTTAAAATCGAAAAAAGCCAGCTAGCCCTCGAGGACGCCCAGATCGCCCTGAATGATGTTAGCGGGGATGTGGAAGATGCCAGAATAGCGGTTGACGACGCTGAATATGCCGTTGATGAAGCGAAGGCTGCCGTAACGACCGCTAACTATACCGTGGAAGACGCTAAAGACTCCCTGGAAGACGCCCAGGAAGCCCTCGACGAAGTAAAAAGCCTCAGCCCGATTATCACGGCTCCCTTCGACGGCTTCATTCCTCAGATAAGTGTTCAAGGCGGTGACGAGGTGCTCAAGGGCACCGTAGCCATGCTGATTGCCGATCCCAATAAGTTCGAGGCGGAAATCGCGGTCAGTGAGGTCGATATCTCCCAGGTAGAACTGGGAGGCAAGGCCTGGGTTGAAGTGGACGCACTGGGTGTGACCCTGCCGGCTACCATAACTTACATCGCGCCGACGGCTACCATTCAGTCAGGCGTGGTCAATTACGCGGTGACCGTCGAGGTGGAATCTCTCGATACGACTACGGCTTCTTTCCCGGCCTTTACAGACAATACCACAATGATGCCCCCGGCCGGTTCCGGGAACGCCACGATGCCGTTCCCCGGTGGAACGGAAGACATCGCGGACCGTACAGCGCCGTTCGGGCAATCAAACGGATTGGCAGACGTTCAACTCAAAGCGGGGATGACGGTCACCGTCAGTCTGGTCGTATCGGAAGCCGAGGATGTCCTCCTGGTACCTTATTCGGCCGTGACTACCGAGGGCCGCCAGAAATACGTCCAGGTGCTCACAGCCGAAGGCGAGACCGAGAAGCGCGCCATTACAACCGGCATCACGGACTACTCTTACATCGAAGTGACGGACGGCCTCAGCGAAGGTAAAGAGGTGCTGATATCAGCGGCAACCTCGGCGGCGACTTCGGCATCAACCGACCAGGAAGAGCAACCGGGCGGTAGGATGATGATACCCGGTATAAGCGGCGGTCCGCCCGGGGGAGGGCCGCGATAATGATAGAGCTGCAGGGGATTACCAAGGTCTATCAGCTCGGTGAAAGGGAGCTGCCGGTACTGCGCGGTATCGACCTCAACGTGGCTAATGGAGAGATGGTGGCTGTCATGGGACCGTCCGGCTCGGGCAAGTCAACGGTACTGAACCTGCTGGGCTGCCTGGACACACCAACCTCGGGTAGCTACCGCCTGGACGGGGTGGAAGTCAGCCGGCTGAACAGCACGGAGCTGGCCGAGGTGAGGGCGCGGAAAATCGGGTTCGTCTTTCAGCAGTTCAACCTGCTGCCGCGCGCCTCGGCCCTGGACAATGTGGAGCTGGGCATGAGGTACGCCGGCGGCGCCGACCAGGAAAAATGCGTCGAGGCGCTCGAGAAAGTGGGACTGGGTGACCGGATTAGACACCGCCCCACCGAGATATCCGGCGGTGAGCAGCAGCGTGTCGCCATTGCGCGCGCCCTGGTGAAAAATCCGCCGCTGATACTGGCCGACGAGCCCACAGGCAACCTGGACAGCCGCTCCGGCAGGGATGTGCTTTCCATCCTTACTTCGCTCCACGCCGAGCAGGGCATCACCCTGGTGATGATAACCCATGATCCACGCATCGCCGAGTCCTGCCAGCGTACGATATACATCCGGGACGGGCAAATAGTAACGGGAGTAGACTATGAATAAGAGAAAATGGAAGAAATGGCTGGAACCACTGGACACCGCCTGGACCGGCGTTGTATCTCATAAGCTCCGCAGCTTTCTGACAATGCTGGGTATTGTCATCGGAGTGGGGGCAGTGATTACCCTGATGTCCGTCGGCAAAGGATCCACGGAGCAGATTCTCGCCAATATTCAGAGCATGGGCTCCAATCTGATGACCATCCGGGGCGGCGCCTCGATGTCATTCGGGGGGGTCAGGGGTGCCGTGGGGGGCAGCAATACGCTGACCCTGGAAGACTCGGAAGCGATAGCGGACCAGATAAGCAATATCTCCGCAGTGGCCGCTTCATCCTCCAGCAGTCTCCAGCTTGTCGCCGGCGAAGAGAATGTGAACGCCCAGATTAACGGGGTGACCATCCAGTACCCGGAAGTGAATAATCTCAACATCTCCAGCGGCTCCTTCTTCTCCGAAGAAGAATACCAGCGGGCCGCCAAAGTAGTTATCCTCGGTTCCAGCGTAGCGGAAACACTGTTCGGCGGGACTTCACCCGTGGGTCAAAAGATGCACATGGGTGACTTGATTGTCACTGTTATCGGCGTGTTGGAAAGTAAGGGCGGAATGATGAATTCCTCGGACGACGCCGTCTATATACCGCTTTCCACTTTCCAGCAGTCAATCTCCCAGTCACGGACGACACAGGGCGATAAAGTGGTGTCTACGATATCACTGACGATAGCCGACGAGGAAAAATCCGACCAGGTGGAAGCGGATGTCACCAGCCTCTTGCGTAGCCGCCACCGTTTGGCGACCGATACCGAAGATGATTTCAGTATCACATCCATGAACGATATCGTCGATACACTTTCGGAAACGTCCGGTAAGATGACCCTCCTTTTAGGCGCCATCGCCGGTATTTCGCTGCTGGTCGGCGGTATCGGCGTGATGAACATCATGCTGGTCTCGGTATTGGAAAGGACCAGAGAGATAGGCATCCGTAAAGCGCTCGGCGCTAAAGAGCGGGATATCTGGAGCCAGTTCCTCATCGAGGCTTCTTTCCTGACGCTGGCCGGCGGCTTCATCGGCATCGTCGGCGGCTGGAGCGTTTCGTGGCTCATCGACAAAATGGGCGTGGCCTCGACGGTGGTGACTTCCGATATCGTCATCCTGGCCGTCTCCGTATCGGTAGCCATAGGACTTTTCTTTGGTTTCTACCCCGCCTGGAACGCCTCCCGACTCAATCCTATCGAGGCGCTGCGGTCGGAATAACGAATCGATGCCTAGGATACTGATTAAAGTAGAAATCGCTTGAAAGGTGCAGCTAATTACAAAAGAGGTTTTTGTCGGATAAGGATAACCCGAATTGCTACAGCTTTAGAAGTTGACCTCAGGTCACTTTTTCCTATAATCGCCGCAGAGAGGAGGCAAGCGGTTGGCTTAACAAGCCACTGGTTGTTTTTCCGCTAGTTAGCTCGTATGCCCTTGGTCCCTGTTTCAATCCTAGCCGCTGCCACTTTTAATCTTCATCCATCTCACAACCACCATTCACAATCCTGCCGGTTTTGTTTAGCTGCTATTCTTGTGTTAACCTCAAACTGAGGTGCACGTTTCAGCCTGACCAAATAAAAGCAGGGGGACATCAACATGAAAATCATTAGTATCAATACGGCTGAAGAGAGAGAAATCGAGGGGCCGTTATTCACTGGTGGGAAGGTACACATCCAATCTTTACTCAACGAAAAGTTCGAAGCCGATGGTATTCAGATAGCCAATGTAAAATTCTCCCCGGGAGCGCGCAACAAGTTCCACACGCACTCGACGGAGCAGCTACTGTTCGTTACTGAAGGCAAGGGAATCGTGGCTACCAGGGACCGGCAGCAAATCGTCGAGGCCGGTGCGCTTATCTATTTCGCTCCGGGCGAGGAACACTGGCACGGGGCTATGGAGGATTCGTCTTTTGCTCACCTATCGATAATAAGTCCTCATCAAGAAATGAAAATATTAGACTGAGATTCGTTCAATTCGGCCATTTTATTCCAGCTAGTTCAAATGGGGGCAAGTCCAATCTTACCAGACTCTTCTAACCTTTTTGTCCAATCATAGCGACGCAAATCCAGCTTAAGTGTTATTTATCGGTTTTTTTGTTCATACTCTTTTCCGATATATATATCCATAAATACTACAGGTTTATCCACCCGGATAAAATTGAGGGGACAGTGTACCAACCCGGCGGGAATATAGACAATAGTAGTTTTATTTATTGTGTATTTCTCTGATTCGTCTCCCAAATATAGTTCTGCTTCAGCTTGAAAATCCTTTATATTTTTTGCATCTCCCCCGATAAAACATAAATACTGGTCATCATCATGTTTATGAGCTTTGTTAATCATTAAAAATGGTTCAGAGATGTAATTGTAGGCCAACCTGATTTTCGTACCTTCGAGGTCTTTGAGTCCTATCTTGGGAGCAAATTCTCCTTGAACAATTGGTTCGATGAATATTAAATTATCATATTTTTTATTATTTGACATTAAAACAAACACCTTGATAACAATTTTAATCCAACTGAAGTTCCTTATTCACCAAACATTAGTTGATGGTCTTATTCCTCCTCTCCTCTTAAATTTTATGTATCGATCAAGTATCAAAAATGGTTACTCAATAAACCGGTCCTTTTCCTGAGAATTCTAAAATGATTTACAATATATTCACTTTGAAATTGATATTTATCATATTCTAGATATATTCAACAATGATTATAAAACAATAGCATATGATAATAATCATGTCAATATATAATAATTGACAACAAAACCATTACATAGTAGCATATACAATTAACTGTGTGGAATTCATGTTTCAACATGACTAGTTATGCCAAAGCGTATATTTGGAGGTTGACATGGTATCGGTGATAAACATAGATATTCCAACAACTGTCCTAGGAATTGGCGCCGCATCCGGTATAGGCAGTGAGGTAAAAAAGCGTGGAGCCAAGAAGTTACTTATAATAACAGATAAAAATTTAATTCAGGCAGCAGTCCTTGAACCCATTCTTTCGTCAGTGAAAGAAACAAATCTTTCTTATGATATTTATGACGGATGTATTCCTGAGCCGACTATAGGCCATATTGAAGCTTTATGCAAACAGGTCGTTGCGGGAAACTATGATCTCCTGATTGGGGTTGGTGGCGGAAGTAATATGGATATAACAAAAGTGGTGAGTATTCTTGCTTATAGTGGTCTCAAGATTCAGGATTTGATTGGCAAGCCCGGAATAGATATCGGAGGTAAAGTACTTCCCAAGATCTTATTACCTACTACTTCAGGAACAGGCGCGGAGTGGAGTGGTGTAGCGATAGTCTATGAAAACAACCATGATAACGAATATTTGATTATAACCTCAGGACTATTACCAGATAAGGTGATTATAGACCCGGAACTGACAAAAAATTTGCCTGCTGGCATCACTGCGGACACCGGGTTTGATGCGCTCACGCATGCTATAGAAGGATATACCAGCCGCGGTGCGAACGCCTTTTCAGATGTGATGGCCGAAGCCGCCATCAAACTTGTAGCTACAAGTCTGCATAGAGCGTATTACAACGGGTACGATATGGAAGCCCGGTATAATATGTGTCTGGCGGCAGCACTTGCTATGAATTCCATGGCTACAGGCGGTCTTGGGATATGCCACCCACTAAACGAACTAATACAAACAAAGGCACATGTGACGCATGGAAGAGCACTCGCCGTAATATTGCCATCAGTAATGGAGTTTAATTTAGCGGCAATCCCGGAAAGGTTTTCACGGCTCGCCGGACTTCTGGGAGAAGATATCAGTGGACTATCGGTGGAAGAGGCGGCGCAACGCTCGGTGGAGGCCATACGCAAACTGATAAAAACTTTAAATCTTCCAGAAAAAATGCGGGATATCGGTATAGTCCGCGATGATATCATTGAAATTGCCAAAGAAGCTTATCAGACCAGGCAAATGGCATTTGGAGGAAACCCACGTGAAGTTACGGAAGCTGACCTTATAGATATATTTGAAGCAGCGTTCTAACAATCATATTCGCTCTGAGTAGCGAACGAGTTTCTGATAAAGTTTTCCTCTAACGATGACTTGAAAGCCATATTACCATAAGAAAAAGAGGTTGTGATGATTAAAGAGGAGTTGATAAAAATTGTAGGTTTAACGAATATTCTTGACAATCCAGAGGTATTAGAAAGTTACCAAAGAGATCTAAGCTTAACTGATACCTTAAAACCAGCATTAGTCGTCAAACCGCGTGATACTAATGAAATTAAGTCAATAATATCTTTGGCGAATAAAGCATTCACACCGGTGATTCCAATCAGTTCAGGAGCACCACACTTCCGTGGAGATACAGTTCCGGGGAAGGAAGGCGCAATAATTGTAGATTTGAGTGGTTTGAAAAACGTTATAAATATCGACCGGGATTACCGCGTTGCCATGTTTGAGCCAGGTATAACCTTCGGTGAGTTAATACCTGAAGTAGCGAAACAAGGTCTCAGGCTCAATATGCCATTATTACCCAGACAGTCGAAATCTGTGGTGGCAAGTGCGCTTGAAAGAGAACCGGTGACGATGCCAACTTACCATTGGGATATTGCCGACCCTCTCAACTGCGTTGAGGTGATTGGGGGTTCAGGCGAAATATTCCGGACAGGAGGAGCGGCAGGCCCGGGATCGATTGAAGAACAATGGGTTGCCGGTCAGGCGCAAAACGAAGCCGCAGGTCCGACGCAAGCATCGTGGCACAGGATGATTCAAGGTGCTCAAGGGACGTTGGGTATCGTGACTTGGGCATCGTTAAGATGTGAAATTACACCTAAACTAGAAAGGCCTTTCGTTGTCGGCTCTCAGAATCTCAGCCGGATTATTGATTTGGTACACTGGTTGATACGGCTAAGATTGGTCAATGAGTGTTTCGTTCTTAATAACATAAGTTTGCCCTTGCTGCTCCCAAGGGAATCCGATATCGATAAGAAGACGGCGAGTTCTTTACCTGCCTGGATTTTGTTTTTTAATATTGCGGGCTATAATTATTTACCCGAAGAGAGAATTGGGTATATGGTCAAAGAAATGGAAAGACTTGCCAAGCGATCGGACTTGAGGCCAAGCACGAAGATCGGTTCAATCGAAGCCGATGATGTTCTGGCAGCCGTGAAAAAACCTTCCGGAGAGCCTTACTGGAAGCTTCGTCCCCGGGGGGCATTCGAGGAAATAGCCTTTATCACTAAATATTCTAAGATAGATGGGCTAGCAGATATAATGCATACGGCCGCGCGCGCGGCGGGCGTGTCATCGTCAAACCTCGGTGCGTATATACAGCCTATCGTTCAAGGCGTCAACTGTCATTGTGAATACAATTTGTTTTATGATCACCTGAACGCCAAAGAAGCGGCTGTGGTGAAGAAACTTGCGGCTGACGTGATACCCTTGCTGATTGACAAAGGGGCATTTTTTTCTCGTCCGTACGGTCAGAACGCCAAGCTCATTTATGACCGAGACCCAGTTACCGTAAAGGCGTTAAAAAAAGTAAAACAAATGTTTGACCCGAACAATATTATGAACCCGGGTAAGCTTTGTTTCCGATAGTTCGTGATTCGTGCTAAATAGATCGATAAACTCAAAGGAGAAGATGATACCGATGACCTTAGAAAAACTCCGGGATGAGCTCGAAATGTGTTGCCGTTGTTCGGCGTGCAAATTCATACCCCTGGAGAAAGTGGAAGATCCTCGCTTTTCCTATATTTGCCCGAGCATTACGCGGTATAAGTTCCATGCCTACTCGGGGGCAGGAAGGCTGGCGGTTATTTCCGCTATCTTGGAGGGGAGAATAAAATTCACAGATAACCTTGTAGAGTCAATCTACAACTGCCAGATGTGTGGCGGATGCGATATATCATGCAAATACGCTATGGATATGGAAGTGCTGGAACCTCTTTACGAACTCAGGATAAGATGTGTCGAAGAAGGTCATACGAAAAAGGTTTTCGATAATATAATTGATGGGCTGAATAAAACAGGCGCTATGGTAAGGAATCCGGACGTCACGAAAGGCGAATGGTGTCGGGGGCTAAATGTTAAGAACTATAAAAAACAGAAGTCAACTGTGATCTACCATGTTGGATGTCGGACAGCCCTAAACAGAGATAGATGGAATATCGCCCGAGCGACGGTTTCATTACTAAGGAAGGCCGGCGTCGATGTAGGGATTGCTGCCGAATCTGAGCCGTGCTGCGGTGGTCGTGCCTATCAAATAGGATATAAAGAGGCATTTTTAGAACAGGCTAAACATGCGATAAGTGGATTCGTAGAATCTGGAGCGACTATATTAGTCACGAGTTGTGCGGAATGTTATCACGCTTTTAAAGTGCTTTATGAGAAATACAATATTCTAAACGATAAGATCGAAGTATTGCATATCACGCAATACCTTGCTCAGCTAATCAGTGAAGGAAAGCTTCAACCGAAGAATCAGATTAAAGCCAAGGTTACCTATCATGACCCCTGTTATCTGGGAAGGTTAGGGGAACCATATATACACTGGGAAGGACAAAAGCTGCCGGGGCAGATGCGCTTGTTCGACCCCCCGAAGGAATTCAGACGCGGGACATACGGTGTCTACGAACCACCCAGAGACATTCTAAAGAGCATTCCCGGCCTGGAAATTGCTGAGATGAAGCGCATCAAGGAATATGCCTGGTGCTGTGGCGCTGGAGGCGGAGTTCAGGAATCTAATCCGGACTACGCCGTATGGACCGCCCAGAAAAGAATAGAGGAAGCCAAATTAACAGGGGCTGATTCCATCGTGACTGCCTGCCCGGGATGTGAAAATATTTTCCAGGAGGCGGTCAAACACTGCGACAGCAAACTGGAAATATACGATATAGTGGAATTACTGGATAAAGCCATCTAAATAATGATGAGGTATATGAAGTGATGTTTAACAAAGAAGTGTATAAAAAGCTAGAAGCTGTCGTTGGCCAGGAGAATATTTCTGACGAGCTGTTTGTACGTGATTCTTATGCTCGAAGATCCGGCATGGTAGCGGGGACAGAACTATTCGTTCCACGATATGAGGCTATCGTATTGCCGAAAGAAACCGAGGAAGTCCAGGCAATTGTGAAGACATGTAACCAGTACGAAGTGCCTTACAAAGCTTCCAGTACTGGCTGGGGGTTTTTCAGTGATCCTGCCACGTCAGGGGCGGTATTACTGGACATGAGACGGATGAACCGGATAATCGAGATAGATGAAAAAAGCATGTATGCGGTAGTGGAACCGTATGTAGTCGGCGCCGAGTTGCAGGCAGTCTTAATGAAAAGGGGATTGATTTCAAATATAATCGGTGCCGGTGCCAATTGTTCGGCACATCCCTTGGTCGGCCATGTTGGTGGTGGCCACATGGGGCAGACAGCTAGCTACGCCGAAAGAAACCTGCTGGGAGTTGAATGGGTCGCTCCAGATGGCGAAATAGTCAAACTCGGTTCTCTGGGCAGCCTAAATGAGTGGTTTTGCGGTGATGGGCCCGGTCCCTCATTAAGGGGAGTCATCAGGGGATGCGCAACACCGTTAGGAGGCCTCGGGGTATTTACAAAAGCGGCTGCAAAAATCTATCACTGGGCTGGCCCGCCGGTATTTCCGGTCAGAGGTGTATCACCGCATTATACAGTCCGTGAAATTCCGGATAATTTCTCAGCGGACTATTTCTCCTTTCCAACATTTGACAGGATGATAGAGGCGCAACAGAAGATAGGCGAAAGTGAAATAGCCTTCGAGCTTATGGTTTTTGATAAAGCTATGTTAGCCTCAAATATAGCGACCTGCAATGATGAGGATGTGAAACTCTTCAAGCAGTTGAGTGATGAAACGCAAGGCCCGGGTTTTTTCATTATAATAATTGGTAATTCTCCCGAGGAGTTTGAATATAAATTAAAAGTACTCAATATTATCATCAGCGAGACAGAAGGTAAACCAACACCGTTGATTGACGATCCGAAAATCTACGGCGGGTTGATGTGGAGGTGTATAAGAATTACTGGTTCAATCCGGGAGACATTCCGGGGTACCGGAATATTCGGCGGCGCTCAAGGAGGAAACGAATCGCTCCGCTGTATGTTCAATTATATACGCAAGGTTGGAGCGGTCAAGGGCAAACTGGCAGACAAAGGTCTGTTATATAACGATTGTGCCGATGCCATGGGGTGGTCAATCGAACACGGCCATATGGGACATTCTGAATTGCTCATACGGTATTTTGCATCGCCAGAATCAGTCGAAGCAGCGCATACCATCGCTGAAGAATCGCACGAGATAACTCTGAAGGAGCATTACGGCGTACCTCACAGTGTTGCTGGTGATGCGCTGCACGACCTATTCGGACCGAGTTCGTCCTATTACAATTTATGGTTACGTAAGATTAAAAAGACTTTCGATCCGAATGGAGTATCCGAAGCCAGTGGTTATATCACGGTAAAAAAACAGTGTAAATGTTAAAAGGTAAGGCCAATACCTCTAAAATTTAACTGCTGAGCCTGTCTTGGGTCAGCCGGCTGGGAAGCGTTTTACCTAAGTTGACATCCAGCCTGGTTGATAGTAAGCTAATCTCAGAAAGGAGGCAGGGGGCTGCCAGCCTTTCGGGAGTGAACCTCATCAGCCCTTGATCGCCCACAGCACCACTTGACAACAACACCAATGTTTTTTGTATAATTAATATTAGGACTTAAAACTAATAATGAATAGAAGAGAAACCAAGCAGAGGGAAGTTATCCTAAACATACTTCGCCATACTGACTCTCACCCTACAGCCGACTGGATATATGACGAAGCGAGGAAAGTGATACCCAACATCAGCAAGGGAACAGTCTATCGTAATCTTAAGATTTTGGGGGAGTGTGGCAAGATATCTGAGCTAAATCTCAGCGGTACTGTAACCAGGTACGAAGCTAACAAAAAGAACCATTATCATTTTAGATGTGTAAAGTGTGGGCGAGTTTTTGACTTAGATGAACCGGTAAACAACAAGCTCGATGAGAAGATTGCGAGACGAACTGGCTTCAAAGTATCGTATCACCAGCTCGAATTCCGCGGACTCTGTAAAGATTGTCAACAAAAATAACACGTTACGGAAAGGAGAAATAACTTGAGCAAATCAATAAAAGGTACTCAGACAGAAAAGAACCTCTTGAAGGCTTTCGCCGGAGAATCGCAGGCGAGGAACCGTTATACTTTCTTCACCAGCGTCGCCCGCAAAGAAGGCTACGAGCAGATCGCCAATATCTTCGAGGAAACCGCCCGAAATGAAAAGGAGCATGCCGAGGTCTTCTTTAAGCACTTGGAAGGCGGCGACGTGGAGATTACGGCCGCTTACCCCGGGGGTGTTATCGGAGATACCCGCGCCAACCTGGAGGCCGCTGCCGACGGCGAGAAGATGGAGTGGGGCACGCTCTATCCCGACTTCGAAAAGGTCGCCACGGAGGAGGGCTTCGCCGATATCGCGACATCTTTCAACGAGATTTCCAAAGTCGAGCTATTCCATGAGAGGCGTTACCGGAAACTGGCTGCCAATATGGACACCGGCGAGGTGTTTAAGAAGAAGACTACGGTCAGATGGCACTGCACTAACTGCGGCTATATCCACGAGGGGCCCGAGGCCCCGAAAGTCTGCCCGGCCTGCAAGCATGAGCAGGCATACTATGAGCTCCTAGCAGAAAACTATTAATATATACTAAAAAGCTGTGTATTTATCGTTACAAAAACTGAATAACGGGAGGGACGTTATGAATGAAGATAGCGGAGCTAAAAAACCCATTACCGGCAGGGGCATGTCGAACCGGGACTGGTGGCCGAACCAGTTAAACCTCAAGATTCTTCATCAGAACTCCAATTTGAGTAATCCCATGGGCGAGAAGTTCAACTACGCTGAGGAATTTAAGAAACTCGACCTGGAAGCAGTGAAGAAGGACCTGTATGCCCTGATGACTGACTCACAGGACTGGTGGCCGGCCGATTACGGTCATTATGGTCCGCTCCTCATCCGGATGGCCTGGCACAGTGCCGGCACGTACCGCATGGGCGACGGTCGCGGGGGTGCCGGTTCCGGTACCCAGCGATTCGCGCCCCTGAATAGCTGGCCGGACAATATCAACCTCGACAAGGCGCGCCGGCTGCTCTGGCCGATCAAGCAGAAATACGGCTGCAAGATCTCCTGGGCCGACCTCATGATCCTCGCCGGTAACTGCGCGCTGGAGTCGATGGGATTAAAGACCTTTGGTTTCGGCGGCGGGCGTGAGGACGTTTGGGAGCCGGAAGAGGACATTTACTGGGGGACCGAGAGCGAATGGCTTGAAGACAAGCGCTACTCCGGTGACCGGGACCTCGAAAACCCCCTCGCCGCCGTGCAGATGGGCCTGATTTACGTGAACCCGGAAGGGCCTAACGGCGAACCGAACGTGATCGCTTCCGGACGCGACGTCCGGGAGACCTTTGGGCGTATGGCGATGAACGACGAGGAGACGGTCGCACTCGTTGCCGGCGGGCATACGTTCGGCAAGAGTCATGGGGCGGGTGATCCAGCGTATATCGGTCCGGAACCTGAGGCCGCACCTATCGAGGAGCAAGGCCTCGGCTGGAAGAGTAGCTTCGGCAGCGGCAAAGGCGGCGACACGATCAGCAACGGTATCGAAGGGGCCTGGACCCCGACTCCAGTCAAGTGGGACAACAGCTATCTTGATACACTTTTCCGCTACGATTGGAATCTGGTGAAAAGCCCGGCCGGGGCGCACCAGTGGGAACCGACTGATCCGGCCGCCGCGGACACTGTGCCGGATGCCCACAACCCCTCGAAACGGCACGCGCCCATGATGACTACGGCAGACCTTTCGCTGAGGTTCGATCCGATCTACGGGCCGATTGCGAAGCGGTTCCACGAGAAGCCGGAGGAGTTAGAGGCCGCCTTCGCCCGGGCATGGTTCAAGCTGACTCACCGAGACATGGGCCCCCGCTCGCGCTATCTCGGCCCGGAGGTTCCGGCAGAGGAACTGATCTGGCAAGACCCGGTGCCCGCCGTCGATTATGAGCTGATCGATGCGCATGACGTCGCCGACCTCAAGCGCAAGATCCTTGCCTCGGGCCTGTCTGTCTCCCAGCTGGTTTCGACGGCCTGGGCATCGGCATCCACGTTCCGCGGCTCCGACAAGCGAGGCGGTGCCAACGGGTCGCGCCTTCGCCTGGCGCCGCAAAAGGATTGGGAAGTCAACCAGCCTGAACAACTTGCGAAGGTACTCAAGATCATCGAGGGGATCCAACAGGAGTTCAACAGCGCACAGTCAGGCGGGAAGAAGGTTTCGCTGGCCGACTTGATTGTCCTGGGTGGCTGTGCCGGGGTCGAGCAGGCTGCAAAGAATGCCGGCCACGATGTGACCGTTCCTTTCACACCGGGACGCACGGATGCGTCGCAGGAGCAAACCGACACAAAGTCGTTTGCCGTGCTCGAACCGGTTGCGGACGGATTCCGTAACTACCAAAAAACCAAATACGTCGTATCGGCAGAGGAAATGCTGGTTGACCGGGCGCAACTGTTGACGCTGACCGCTCCGGAGATGACGGTCCTCGTTGGCGGTATGCGCGTCCTGAACGCTAACTACGGAAAGTCCCGGCACGGCGTCTTCACCAAGCGACCGGAGACACTCACCAATGACTTCTTCGTAAATCTGCTCGATATGGGCACGGCCTGGAATGCAACCTCGGAAGACAAAGACGTGTTCGAGGGTCATGACCGCGCCACGGGCAAACTCAAGTGGACTGGCACCCGGGTCGACCTTATCTTCGGTTCGAACTCCCAGCTCCGGGCCCTGGCGGAAGTCTACGGATGTGAGGACTCCCAGGAGAAGTTCGTGCAAGATTTTATAGCGGCGTGGAACAAGGTAATGAACCTTGACCGCTTCGACATCGCCTGAGTGTGGGATAGTTATCTTCGAAGGATTCTGAAGCGTGTCCTGAACCACAAATCAGGTGATCAGGAAGCAATAGCCATTTGGCTGTCATAGTGTCGGCCGGTATTCTACTGAAATGGCACCGGGGCTGGATGTGGGCGGTTTGGGCGGTCATATCCAAGCCGGTGGCAAGTGCGGTAATCGTTGTTCTATTATTCCTTGAACTTGTATTTGATATGGCTTATGTGGCTGGTTTTCGGGATGGCGCTTTATGCCCAGTGGGCCTTGGACCTTAATATCCTGCCAGCCTGGCTTACGGAAAAGGACGGTGGAAAGTAGGTGGCCCGGCTACATCTTTCCGCCGTAGGTTCCCTATCCCCCTGGCAGCCGCAGTCTCTCGCCAAACGCCGAACATTTCATTATGTTGGCAGTCTATAGCTACGAAGAGCCAACCCAGAAAAGACAAAAATACACCTGTCGATATTCGTTTATATCCGGTTTGAAACTAGGACGAAGTCAGTACCGGGAAAAATACCTGCCAGGCCAGCAGGGCCTTGGCCGTAAGACTGAGGATGATATACACCTTCTCGCCGAACAGGTAATCCCGCCACGGACCTGTCTGCTTGTACTGCAGCACCATATTGATGGCAAAGCAGTTGAAGAAAATAAACAGCGAGAAGATAATCCCGTACACAAATCCCGGTGGTGATGCGCTCAATCCCGGCGCCCAGACGTAAATCGCTATTGCGATCCAGGGAATAATGCCCCCAAAGCTACCGAACCAGAAAGGCAGCCAGCTGGGCTTCCCCGGTTCTTCGTACTTTTCCTGAAGGGCACCAAAGAGGATCATACAGGCATTGATGCCGAAGATGGCCAGCAGGGCGGCGATATCGCTGATGCCGGTGATTTGAGCGATCAGCACAATCATGATTGAAGAGCTGAAGAAGTACTCAATCCAGCGCCCGTAGTTGCGGTTCTGTAATAGATTGCGTTTGTACCATGAAAATGCCAGCGGCGAAGCGATTATCAGTAAAGCTGCGGCCGAAATGGCCAGGAAAGTAAAGACCCCCCAGCCGGTGGCGATATCAAACAGATGGCGAAGCTCAGGGGCCGTGCCGGGCGGACCGTTCATGAAGGTGGCGGTTACCGGGAGGGCAAAGTTATTGGTGAGTACCGCGATTATGACGGCCTGTACCGCCAGAACCAGGCCGACCACTATGTTCCAAATACGAAGCCTGCTAAGACGACGTTCGGTTGACTGTTCGATAGCCATATTTTACCTCCTGTGGAAATATTATCTGTACGGTACCTGGAAAAATATAACTATTATCACAAATGCAATCCGCTTGTATGGTGAAGTATACACCCCTCATTGAGGATGAACAATATATCCTATCCATCGGGATTGTGTTGGAAAAACTGGCAGTTGACTCTGGACTTCCCCCGCCTATAGTCTGTTGCTGACCTGATAGAGCAGCGATAGTTACTGGTAAACATGCTGGAGGCCTCTACATCGGCACGAGGCACAACCCGCTCGTCGCTATAAAGCTGAAGCCGCCTTTCAAACCTATCTTCCAGACAGCCCATGAGCCCTTGGTCGCTGGTTCAATCCCAGCCGCTACCACTTTTTATTCTACTCTATTCAACAACCACATTAACTATATATGTCCACTCACCCTTTATGCCACCCTGCCACGGTTGGCTGTATTCCATATCAATGGCAGTCGTACCTTTTTCGATTGCCTCGAAAGTCCACATTTCCTTCCCGGCAGCTCCCGGACGGTCACTTTCAGGCGCTTCGAAGTCATGATCTTCTTCTTTTAATGATGCGTCTCCACTCATTTCATATGACCATTCAAATCCTGTTGTAGGGTTTGAACAAAGTGTGATATACAGCTTATCTCCAACTTCCATTGTGAAGTCGTTCCGCGCACTGGTTGGATTTTCCATGAAGTCATTGCAAGAAATTTCCACGTGAGTATCGTGAGAGGTCACAAAACAAGACACCAAATTTAAGGAGAGGATGGCAATTAAAAGCAGAGGTATGACCCTTGAATTCATATTTTACTACCTGCTTCTTGATTTTGGCGTTAATATTAACGTCCTGAATATTTTTACCAAACTTAAGAAAAAAGGTCAACTGCTGGTTCGATCCCAGCCGCTGCCACTTTTTTGTAGTCAACGTCCTTTGCAAACTGATGCAGTTCCTCCCTTATAGATTTTATGTACAAATTGTTTATTATATAGGGCATTTTTACATAATCACACCGGTATTAAGTTTGTTAAACTTTCAAGGAGAAAACAAGTGTAAATAACCATCAATAAGACTACGGCTGTACATATCCCGCCGGGACTGGTTCATTGCCCGATTATCCACAAAAGGGTCGGGACGCCCTTTTTCTTCGTGCATTGCCCAATTACGCCAGAATATCCGGCTATAATCGGCGGCGAGAAAATGGACTATCCCGTTGATAAGAGAATCTTTCCCCGCTAAACAGCCTGTGTTTCAGATCCGTTTCTTTTAAACGGCTGGTCTGATATATATTTAATCGCTGGTTCTGTTAAGAAACAGCGCAATCCCCGTTAAAATCAGTCCCGCACCGATGACTATGTTAACGATGCCGGTGGTCTGGACGAAATCTGCGGTCCCGATGTTGGATCTGGCCAAACTGAGAGACGCCCTCTGTGCCGAAAGGTAGTTATACATGGCGCTCGGGGCGGCCCGTCCGGTCTGTATATTCGGCTCTTCAGCGGCCTTTATAGCCGTCTGTTTGGCGACCACATCATCGTATTTACCATCTACTTCGGATAACTGTAGCGGTTGAATCTGATCGGCGATTTCCTGCTTGGCCGAGTCGGCCTGGAAAATGAAAATGATACCCAAGACAAGGCTGGCCAGTCCCAGGAGAAGAATAACGGCGGCAATGATGCGCATGTAAATATCCCCCTTCTAACATAGAGAGTCTAGGTATTTTGTATTACTAGGTATAATAGACGAAGAAGAATAGCGTGTCAATACCTTGGTGTGTAATACCTGATTCTCAGTTAAATAAGTCCTACTTCGCTGAACTCAGGAAGACCCTGCCAGTAGATACCCCAACCGGTAAACAATAATAGTGCCAAAAGATAGGCAACTACAAAGAACAAAAGAACCGGTCTCTGTTTGAATGCTTTTCGCCCGGAGACAAACAGGAATATCACCGCCAGCACCGTGAACGTTACCCCCAGCGGTGCCGTGGCCCCCTCGATTATCAACGCGAAGAACGTAAATCCATAAATGATTCCAGCCAGGATGGGTAAAAAGTTTGCGGTATTATCTTCGGCCGGGGGATTTCGCCATTGCCGGTAAATCAGGACGGCCGAAAGACCGATTATTCCAAAGTGCCAGATGTAATGGCTGAGAACCTCATCATAAAAATGACCGAGCCTGAAAACATCGGTTCCCTTCATCTCCTCCAGAAGATGACCGATAGAATTGGCTGCCAGGTGCATCCCTTGACCGAGAACCCAGATGGCGACAAATACCACGAAGAAAAGATTTTCACCTAATGTGGGGAAGCTTTTACCGTCCAGCCGGAATATCAGCCAGTAAAGAGGTATAAGAACGATCGGAGTGAACAGGTCGAGCACGTCAGCCACGTTTATCAATGGATATGGCGCAAACGCCTGGTTGAGGAAAGGCGGCGCTAAGAAGAATAATAGGAAGGCAATAGAGAAAAACAGGGTGAGTAATGATAGACGTTTCATTTTGCTCCTCCCCTAGGTGATGACGATGGATTATATCACTTCTTTTTCTCTATTGTCGTCTCGTACTGTAAGATGGAAGGAAGTAGGGTCTCATCCACCGGCAGGTATTTTAGATGTCTGTTTCCCGGCTGCCAAGAATAATGTTACAATCTACGGGGAGACGATAATTCATAAGCAAACGTCAGCACCAACTCAATGTCGGATTAGCTTATGCTATAATACGGTGACAATGAGATGACATCCCATGAAATAATTGGTAGAGGTTTAGCTATGGTGCATATTCAACCATCGGTATTCCGTCCGGCGCTGTTTATCATCGATATGCAGAATGGCTATTGCACACCGGGGGGTTCCTACGAGCAGTATGGGGGTACTATCGGCGCTGATCTTGAAGCGTACCGCCGGATAATACCGAACATAGCCCGGTTACTATCGGTGTGCCGCGAATATAAGATTCCTGTCTTCTATACCCAACAGGTCAGGGAGCAGTCCGGGATTGACCTCTTTACGAAGCTGCACCGTATCATCCCGGAGAGGCGGGCGGAGTTTCTCAGGATACCGGCAGTCATTCGCGGGACATGGGATGCGGAAATCATCGAAGAGCTTAAACCGAGCGAAGATGACCATATCATTGTCAAGAGGAGAGATTCCGCCTTTCAGGACACCGAACTGGACCTCTGGCTCAGAAGCAGCTATGTCGATACGATAATATGCACGGGCGTGGACACCGCTATCTGTGTGGAGAATACGCTGGAAGAAGGCTTTAACATCGGCTACGATGTAATTCTGGTCGAGGACGCCGCGGCTTCTTCATGGCGGAGGATAGGACAGGCTTCGGTAAGGAAAGTAGCCGGTTCCTATGGCTGGGTGGTCGACACGGACAAACTAATCGGAGTACTGAATCAATGTGAGTGTGGAGCGGGTCGGTTTAGGTTTTCCGCTGATTACCTTTAAGTACTGGCTGGCTGAGGCCGTGTCCCTATTCCAGGGGTATGACTTCGCCGCATTTGGGGCAGGTTATGGTGGTCCGGTAGTATGCCTGTAATTCCGCCACGGAGCTGCCCTCATGAAAAACGGAATAACGGACCCCTATGTTTTCCTTGGCTTTTTCCCAGGCCTTTCGCCTGGCTTCTTCAAGCGTACCCTTGAAGTCCAGAGTCGTTTTTGTCTTGGGATCATACCTCGTTTCTACGATTTCGTACATATCCGGCTGGGTCATATCGCTCCTTTACCGATTATATCAGTCGCCCGGGTCACAGTTCTTCCAGGTATTTTCTATCAATATATCTCTGAAAAGTTGAGATGCTCTCCTCGATCCTTTTTCCGCGCACACTGATCTTGCGGACCGCGGCATCCATCTTGTTGACGACCGTCATGGTATCATCCGGCACGACCATTATCGGGACACTTTTACTCTGGGCAGCGGATATAACCGAGCTGTCCGGGTACATACCTCCGGTCAGTATAATGACCTTGGTGGGGGTCTCCAGGGCGGCAAGCTGGATATCGGCCCGGTCGCCGCCGGTTATAACGGCCTTATTCGCCTGGGCCCGAAAATATTTCAGGGCGCCCTCCACATTCATAGCACCGACCATGAAGCTCTCGACGGCCTCTTCGTGTCTCTCCTGGCAGCATATGGTGTCTCCGCCGAGCACGTCCCGGATTTCACCGACGCTCAGGGAATTAAGTTTCGGGTTCGCCGGCACCAGGCCCCAGACCCTGACCCCTTTGCTTTCCAGAAAGGGGACGAAATACTGCCTGGTAAAGTCCAGGCTTTCCGGCGGCAGGCGATTCAGGATAACGCCGAGCAGCCTCTCGCCGAGTCTATCGCTCATGGCGACTATAGTATCCAGGTTGACATCTCCAAATAATGGGGCGTCGAGCAATATGACCGGTATATCCAGTCTTTCGACGAAACCTATATTGGAAACGCCGACGGAAAAACCATCGAACAGGTCCTGGCCGCCGCCAACCATGGCGGCATCCTTTCCTTGTTTGATCTGTTCGTAGGCACCGTAAATCTTGCTTTCGGCATCGCCGAGCTTGCCGAGGACCAGGTCGACATAATCCTGGCGCCCGAGGTGAAACGGGCACATTGCCGATAATTCGTCTTCAAGAGAAAAATGCTCTTTGACAAGCAGGACATCCTCTTCGACTTTCACATCTTCTTTCAAGGTGAAGTTCTTGCCGATGGGTTTGAAGTAACCCAACTTCAGGCCCTGACTTTGCCAGAAATCCAGTATGCCGAGTACCGCCATCGTTTTGCCGGCGTACTTGGTTGTTGAGCCTACCAATAATTCTTTCATCCCGTCTCCCCCCTTAAAATCAGTCTCCCGTCAACCGCCCGGACTCCCTGGCCTTTATCCTGCACAATCAACGGATTAATCTCCATCTCCACTATTTCCGGGAACCAACGCCCGACGGTTCCCACCGTGGCGATGACTTCATACAATGCCTCGAGGTCTTTCCCCTGTTCGCCTCTGACGCCGCTCAGCAGGGGGAAAGACCTGATCCCAGCAACCAGGTCTATGATCTCTTTCTTATTGAGAGGCACCAGAGCGAAGTTCACGTCCTTGAGGATTTCAACGTAGATACCTCCCAGTCCGAACATCACCAGCGGCCCGAACTGCGGGTCCCGGGAGAAGCCCACGATGACTTCCTTCCCGCCTTCAACCATTTTCTGTACGGTAATTCCCAGCACGGGGACCTGCGGTAAAAACCGGTTGACACTGACCGCGATAGCCTCGAAAGCCCGGCATACCTCCTCGGAGCTCCTCAGCCCTGCTCTCACCCCACCGACGTCCGTCTTGTGCAGAATCTCGGGAGAGTAGACCTTCAAGACGACCGGAAAGCCCATCCGCTCCGCGATATCGGCGGCCTCATCGGCGGTGTGGGCCAGAGTCGTCGGAACGGTCGGGATACGGCACATGTCCAGTAACTCCCTGGCTTCAAAGTCGACCAGTTTGATTTTATCTTCCTCAGCCTTGGCGTCGAGAAACGACTTGACCCTGTCCTCATCGATATCTTTACCGTATTCCGGTAGCCTGGGCTGTTTCTTCCACAGGCTGTGGTTGGCTATCACGGCCATGGCCCTGACGGCCCGGTCGGGGAAGGAGATATTGGCTACCCTTCCCCGCTTGAAGATACTGAAGGCGGTAGCGACCCGTTTCTCGCCCATGAACGAAGTAATTATCGGTTTGGGGGAGGTATAAGCAAAGTTGGAGATAATTTTGGCGGTGTCTTCAATCTGGGTATTCGCCTGGGGGGACAGAATGATCACCATTCCGTCTACCTCTTCAGATCGGGCTACGAGTTCAATGGCTTGCTGATAACGCTGGCTATCCGCATCGCCAAGAAGGTCGATGGGATTGTAGACCGATGCCGCCGGGGGTAATATGGCCTTCAGTTTTCCGGTGGTGGCTTTATTCATTGTGGCCAGGGTCAGCTTCTCTTCAGCGGCTTTATCGGTGGCGATGATACCCGGTCCTCCGGCGTTGGTGATGATGGCAATTCGCTTCCCTTGCGGTAGCGGCTGGGAGGCAAATACCTCCGCCCAATCAAACAGGTCCTCGATCGACCTGGCCCTAATCACGCCCGTTTTACTAAAGGCGCATTCATAGGCCCTGTCGAGTCCGGACAGGGAGCCGGTATGGGAAGAGGCGGCCCGGATTCCTTCGGCGGAGACCCCGGCTTTGAATAGAATCACCGGCTTTTTCCTCGAGACCCTCTCCGCCGTTTCCAGGAACCGGTCACCGTCGACCACGCTCTCGAGATAACCCATAATAACGCGGGTGTTCTGATCTTCGCCAAGAATGTCCAGGAAATGAGTCTCATCGAGGTCCATCTTATTGCCCATGCTGATGAACCGCGAAAAGCCGATGTCCCGGCCGGCAGCAAAGTCCAGGATGGCCGTGACCATCGCCCCGGACTGGGACATAAACCCGATTTTACCGCGGCGGGGCATAGTGGGAGCGAAAGAGGCGTTCAGGTTGGAATAAGTGTCTATGATACCGAGGCAGTTCGGACCAATAACCCTGATTTTACCCCGGCACATCCTGGCCAGCTCTCTTTCCCGCTCCACCCCAACGCCGCCTATCT
Source organism: Dehalococcoidales bacterium (assembly GCA_034414775.1). Lineage (GTDB taxonomy): Bacteria > Chloroflexota > Dehalococcoidia > Dehalococcoidales > RBG-16-60-22 > DAOULX01. The sequence continues at coordinate 8,545 of DAOULX010000020.1, read as the reverse complement.
CCTTGAAGCCGGCCGAAATCACGACGGCTCCTTTCACCTTTTTATCTATCAGTTCCTTGAAGGTATCGATAACCAGCTCGGCGGGAAGGATAACCAGGGCCAGGTCGATTTCGTCTTTGATTTCCTTGACGCTCTTGTGGGCCTTCAGACCGAGAATATCGGGGGTACCGGGATTTACCGGGTAAATCCTGCCCTCAAAATTATCATCGATCAGGTTTTTCAGGGTGTCGTAGCCAACTTTGCCCGGCTGACGTGAGGCGCCGATGATAGCGATACTCCTCGGTTTGAAGAAAAAGTCATGTTCTATGGCAGCCGGGCTGGCCATTTGAGCCTTCTCAGATTGTTTGGTCTTTGTGATTTTACGCTCAGTCATTTGGGCTGTTCCCCGGTATCTGCACTCAACTACCCCCCGGATTCCATCAACCGCAATATTCCCTGCAATGGTACCCTCAGCCAGTCAGGCCGGTTGTTCAGTTCGTAACCGAGTTCATATATCGCCTTATCCAGGATATAGGCATCAAGCAGAATCCTCAAATGATCAGGATTTTCGGGCAGCAGACCGGCCGGTTCGACCACTTCAAAATAGGTAGATAGGAAGGCCGCGGCTACCCAGACGTGCCAGTATTGCGCCCGGTGCTGATATATAGTTGATTCATCCGGAGAGGTTGTGGTTTTTTGTAGTAGTATGCTGTGGACGGCATAGTGAAATGACCGTATCATACCCGCGACGTCCAGCAGTGGTGAACGTTTCATACGTCGCTCGTCCAGTGAGCGAGCCGGCTCCCCCTCGAAGTCTATGATAACAAAGTCTTCTCCGGTAAACAGCACCTGCCCCAGGTGGTAGTCACCATGACACCGGATGCGCGCCGCCGGGATGTTGTTCTCCCTTATCCGCCGGTACCGTTTTCCGATATCATTCTCCAGACTCAGCACTCTCCGGGCGTCTTCCCGGAGTTCCTCGGAGACATACCCTAGACGGTCCCGCAGTAAATGCAGGTTTTTTACGCAAAGGTCACGCATTGATTGATAAAGAGACGTTTGATATTCCGGCGTGAAGTATTCCGGGGCAAAATCAGGGTCCTTTAGATCTGATGCCAGGGCTATATGCAGTTCGGCGGTTCGCTGTCCCAGCAGCTGGGCCGAACTCAGGTAGGGGCCGATGATTTCTCTTGCCAGGGGAGGCGGCTGAGGCAGGAATAGCAGATGCTCCCGGGGAACGGATGGGAGTTGTCCCCCAGATTTCGAAGACACATTGAGGAAATATCTTTCCAGGGATTTCAGCGTGAATTTCCAGGCATCGCCTTCGTTGACTATGTAATCCTGTAGAATCGCCAGACTTATCGGATTTCCTTTGTCAGGCTTGTATTCAATCGCACCGGCGACCTGGGGAATATGCTTGAATGATGTCTTTTCGGTGAGAAATCGCCCCATTTCGTGCTCCGGATTAAGACCCTTATCTAACCGGCGGAAGAGCTTGAGAATCAACCGGTCACCAAACACAATCGAAGTATTGCTCTGTTCAGCCTTCGTTGGCACCGGATCCAGTTTGTCCCTGTCGGAGCCACGGGAGTCGCGGAAAACCCGGGTCGGCGAGGCTACTATCTCGCCACTCTCTCCCCGGAAGCGGAGCTTTTCGCCGATTGCCTCAAGAAGAGAGTTACAGAACGCCTTATCCACCATGGCGTCATAAAGCAGGCACTGGCCAGTGTTTTCAGCCTCCAGATTGGCGACGATGGCCTGGGGATGTTCGTTGATAACTTGACTGGCTTTTCCCGCCGGGGTGACGACCAGGGGTACTACATAGATGTCGGGCGCGCCTTCATCATATTCAAACTTAGCGAGAGTAAAATATGCCTCGGATTGCCCGAAGCGCATGGGTAAAACATCCTCAATTCCAACCGATCGCGTTTCCCGCGCCTTGCCCCGGAACCAGCGTTGCCCCGGGGCGTAATCACGCAGAACTTTTTCCAGGATAGTCCGGTGGTCCGGTTTAAAAATTTTGTCTTTGCCAAGCTCTATGGTCAGCACGATGGCAAGCTCCTTGCCTGGCGACATTTGAGAAGCGACTCATTTCAAGTCTAGTCCTTTCGTTTTTCCAGTGCGTAAGCGGCGGCGCCGAGTACGCCGGAATCATGTCCCAGCTCGGGCCGGGCAAAACGCACCGCCTGGTACGGCTCTTGGAACGCCCGGCGGCCGGCTTCTTCGTAAGCGGGTCGGAGGAGCAAATCACCGATGTTGGACAAACCTCCCCCGATGATGATTTTTTCCGGATTAAAGATATTGATCAGGTTCGCCAGGCCAACCCCGAGATAATAAGCCACCCCGGCAATAAGCTCGTTAGCCAGTTCATCGCCAGCCCGGGCCGCCTCATGAACAGCCTCGGCGTTAATGTTTTTCGACTCACCATCGACATATTTAAGAATAGACGTCGTCGCTCCTTCATGGATCCTCTGTCTGGCTTCTCTGGCCAGTGCCGTCCCCGAGGCTAACGTCTCCCAGCACCCTTTATTGCCGCAGGCACATTGCGGACCGTTATCAGCGATGACCATATGCCCTAATTCACCGGCGGTACCGATCGAGCCGGTGTAATTCCTGCTGTCAATGATTATGCCGCCGCCAATGCCGGTGCTGACGGTGATATAGATAATGTTACGGGTACCCTTACCCGCCCCGAAATGAAACTCTCCTAGCGCCGCTGCGTTGGCGTCATTGATGAGGAAAGCCTGGCTGCCCAGTTGTTTTTCAATAATGTCGCGTATGGGGACATCATGCCATCCGGGCAAATTTGGGGACGTGAACAGGATACCCGTTTCCGGATTCGATATGCCGGGGGCACCAATGCCGATGCCGGCGAGGTCGGCGGCGGCCATTCCGGCTTCATTAAGGGCGCGTCCCGTGGATTCGGTGATTGACCGTACCACCGCCTCCGGCCCTTCCTTAGCCGGTGTGACACTGTGGTCCCGCGATAGTATCTTGCCCTGTGGGGTAACGACCGCGGTGAGTATCTTCGTGCCGCCGAGATCAATGCCGATTACCGGATTATCACGTTTGGCACCCATTTACGGTTCTCCTTTAAGGGAGATTTGCTCGTCGAGGGGAGCTTTAATATTTATCAGTAGTCTGTTCCCGAATACTGGCCCTTCAGAAAAAATCCGGTCGACCCGATATGAATGGTCGACCAGGAAAATGAAACATTTAATATTCTGTAGCCGATATGGCCGCATATCAGTCCGCTTTCTCGAACTGGTCCTTGGACGCTCCGCAAACGGGGCAAACCCAGCTATCGGGAATATCCTCGAAAGCCGTCCCCGGGGCTATGCCGCCGTCGGGATCTCCCTTTTCCGGGTCGTAAACGTAGCCGCACACCGTGCATCTGTATTTCAACATCGCGCTGGCCGCCTCCTTTGGTTTTTCTGCGTCCCTTGGTTCTTCAAGATATGTAGCCGCTGCTTGAGGGGTTTTTCCGCCTTTGATCTGGTGGTAGTAGTCATAAGTCATACAGACTTTATGCTCGTCCACGAAATCGGAGTTGACCACCTCACCGATGAAAATGGTGTGCGTCCCGACATCGACCTCCTGCTTGACCCTGACTTCAAGGTATGAGACGGTATTATCGAGAACTATCGGTGCGCCGGTCTCGCCTATCATGTAGTTAACACCTTCGAACTTGTCGATATCCCGGCTCGATTTAAAGCCGAACTGTCCTATGAATTGGAGGGGTGTCTCCTGGCAGAGAACCGAGGCCGAAAAGACCCGACTGTCTTTAATAAACTCGTGGGTGAGGTTGTTTTTATTGATGCTAACGGCGACCGTCGGAGGTTCGGAGGCGACCTGGATTACAGTGTTGGCGACCTGCCCGCTGAAGCGGTTATCTTTCTTCGAGGTTACGATATAGACACCGTAGCCCAATTTGTAGAGAGCCTTGATGTTCATGGTTCGACCCCCAAGCTCACGGTTAAGGCTGCGCCGGTAGTATTACTGGAATAGCACGGAAAAAGAACTACCATTTAATATTATCTGGTAGCTGAAAAGCCCTGTCAAACCGCCAGGTACCCCAGGACTTCCAGGCTGGGTTACATTTTCGAACTAAACCAGCTTGGTACCACCGGTAGCGAACAATGCTGTTCTCAGCGGATCGCCTGCAATCGTCCGCCTACTCGAAATTCGACTCCGGATATGTTGCTTTGAAACAGATTCGGTGTCTCGAAATTGCGGTTAACGAGCCTATTCAAAACTTCGGAAAGTCAAATGTCGGTACTACAGATCTTCTTTGCCATGGTATTTGAAGGAGAGCCTGACCTTAGCGCGGTAGTTGGCGACCTTACCGTTTTCAATCTGCACATCAAACTCTTCGATCTCAGCGATTCTCAGGTCTTTCAGCGTCTTCCCGGCTGTCTCGACGGCCATAGCAGCGGCTTTCTCCCATGACTCGGTGCTCGTACCAACCAGCGTGATAATCTTATATACGCTATCTGACATGTCGACCTCCCTTGAAAATGATTACACATTATATAATCCCGTACATTATAAATCAAATATTTGTAACAAATATGTAACAAATGTCTACTTTATAAATGAGGGAGAATTCGCTGAAGTAGAATGGCGCTATTATGAGAGCGGGGACAGCCATGATGAAGTTAGCGATTACTGTGGCTCGAGAATGCCGGATGAAGGGTGGAATGAGGTGTGTAACTTTGATACACCGGTAATGAAGTGGTTTCTCTTTACGAAGAACAACGAGAATGACACGGCCATGGTCTGGGTCAGTCCCCAGGATGATCAGACGATTTTTACACTAATGAGAGCGTCTAAATAGATCACCGTGTAACCGGTCAGGATTCTGTTCCTGAAAACAGGCAGAGTTGCCTGTTGTTTTCTAAGTGGTCTGATAGCGGTTGTGTCCGGTAGTGGTTCTGGCGGTGGTTTATTTAGCAGGTTCAGGCCTGGCCTGAAGAATTATTACGGCAAAGAATCTACGGTAATTATTAATAGAGGAAATCCCTGGTGAAGTGGTAATGACGTGTTTCTCTGAGATTCCGTATGTACCGCTTGATCTCAACTGGCCGCATGTAAGCGGTTCCTGCTACCGGAACCACAACAGGTACTTGTCTGTGGAGGATTTTCATTATGTTTCCGTTTGACGGCCTTGATAGTAGGGCTTTCATTTTGTTTTACCCCCTTAGTCCGATAGTCCTGTTACGTTATAGCCGTCATAGTACTTCAGTATTGGTAAACGGAAAGTAAAAACGGCGTAGTTAAAAATAAACAAAAGGTAAATATTCAAAAATTCCGACTGGAATAAACGGATGGTTGGCCGTAATATCTTAAATAGTCCATATAGCCCATGAGTCATATACCAGACCGGGAAAGCCGGGCCGGTGAGGGCGGCCGGAACGTTGCGGCGCGGCATCGAACGCCTGAACGATATCAGGAAGAACGCATCCTTCCGGGCGGACAATCCCCACGAGCTGATGCGGTGCCTGGAAGTTCAGTCACTCATGGACAACGCCGATATGGTTATGGCGGCATCGCTGGAGCGGCAGGAGAGCCGCCGGGCCCCGTTCGGCTTTATTCGGGCGGACTTCCCCGACCAGGACGATAAAGACTGGTTGGCCTTCCTGGCCTTGAGGCGCTCTGATAGTGGTTTTGAGTTTTCCCGGATTCCCGTCAAGACCCGGGATCGCTGATTGAAATATGGTATGGCAGTTGGTGGAACCAGAGCGGGGAAAAGGGCTGAATTTTCTTTGATACCTTTGATTATTTGGTAGAGATGGCGTATCAACAAGTAGTACAATTTCACACCCAAGCAGTAACCCAAAATAATATAAAAAAATACATAATTAAAGCACCCAAAACAAAGAACCCCAGACAAGAACATCCTGGTCTTTTCTTCCTAATGGTAAAGATACCAGAGACCAGAGTAGCTAACGAAGTAATTAATACTGGCAGATTCGCAGTAAAAGCTTGTTTCGGAACTACGATTGTTATATAGCAGTAATATGCGGCAAGTAGCCCTGAGAATACCAGATTCGTAATCCCGAGTATTAGTATCTTTGTGCTCTTCACAATTCAATTCCTATTGTCTCTGGGGTATATTACGAGACGTAGTTTAATTTGTCAATGCTACGACAATGTTTTAGTTGTAAGTATCAATACCACTCCGGAAAATACTTTAATACCCATATTGACCTTCATCCTGATCTCTAACTCGATAAATATATTCTACTCTTTCAGAACGACTATCGAATCTGGGCATCGGAAACCGGGGAAAATCCGGACCAGTCGTAGGCCTTCCTGTGTTTCCTGTATTCCCGGTAGGTAAAAACAAATGTTAAAGCGAAGCTCAGGGTATCCGATACCGGCATGGCTACCCAGATTCCGTAAAGGCCGAAGAGATAGGACATAAGGTAGAGTAACGGAACGAATAGAAGGAACTGCCGTGCCAGTGATAATATTAATGCCATCATGCCCCGGGAAAGCCCCTGAAACAAAGTAATAAACATAATCGTAGGACCGATGAACATCATGGTCGAGAGCAGGATACGCATCGCCGGTACGGTTACTTCCAGCAGTTCCGGGTCTTTGCTGAAAATCCCGATGATCCCGGAAGTAAAAATCTCCAGGAAAATGGTGACAACCGCCAGAAGCAACATGATGCTCACCGACGCCAATTTCACCGCCTGCCAAAGGCGTTTGAAGTTTTTAGCACCGAAGTTGAAGCCGACAATGGGGAGCAAACCATTGGATACCCCGATAATCGGCATAAAGGCCAGGTCGGAAATGCGGAGTACCAGTCCGACGGCGGCGATGGTGACAGAGCCGTAGGCAGACACTACTCTATTGAACAGCACGAAAGTCAGACTCTCGGTAATCTCCAGTATGGCGGCGGGGGCGCCGACACGGTAGATATCACCCAATATAGATATATCCGGCCACAGGTGACCGGCCCTTATACGGAAAGAAGTTTTCCGCGCGGCAAGGTAATAAAGACCGATAGCCGCGCCGATAGACTGAGCGATAACGGTCGCCCAGGCAGCCCCGCGAATACCCATCTCCGGAAATGGGCCGATACCGAGAATCATGAAGGGATCGAGTATGATATTGACGACGCTGGCCGGAATCATCATCACCATCGGTTTCATAGCATCGCCGGAACCACGAATAAGACTACCGATTATCATGACGAAAATGATCTGGGGCGCTCCGTAAGCAGTAATCACGAGATACTGAGTGGCGAATTCCAGAATATCCGGCGTGGCACCGAAAGCACGCAGGATATACCCGGATAGGAAAACGGCTGACATCATGAAGAGGAAACCCCAGATAAGGCTGATAAAGAATGTCTGACCGGCGACGTGAGTGGTGGCCTCGATGTTACTTTCACCAAACCGGCGGGACACGAGCGCGCCGATGCCGATACCCGTCCCGATACCGACAGCGTAAAAAAGAATCTGATACGGAAATACAATCGTCAACGCGGCGATTGCTTCGTGGCCCAGCCGCGCTACCCAGAAGGTGTCAACGATGTTATAGAGACTTACGGTAATCGTCGAAGCGATACCGGGTATACTCAGCTTGAGGAGTAATCTCCCCAAAGGTGCGGTTCCAAGACGTTCCGTGTGTTCCTGCAATCAAATCTCCCCGAATAGGCCAAAAACGGCGTTTGGTTATCAAATTGAATTTCATTAGCGTATTTAATTCTTTCTCACAGTTGATATTCCATGTAATCGTTCTCGCATGGATTCCCGAGGGCGATATATGCTTTCCGCTCCTTTGGCGAGTTAATAACACTGATAACTGTTTTCATCATTCTATGTATTGCTGGTGTAGCTTTGGGGTTAGGGTGTCTGTAGATGCAATTCGGGTGCCCCCGGACCTTCGCCCTGGAGTTCCCATTACAGACCGTCTTTTTTCTTCTTGGGCACACTCGTTCCCTGGTATGATGTGGGTTTTATCCTTCCTCCTGTCGAGTCTTTTGGAAAATTCTACCACGGTCTGTCAACCAGGGTAAAAAACGAGGCCGGTGAAGCTGTTCCCCGCTCGACAGGAGGCGGCGCAGATCGCGCCCTTTAGCTCCGGCCCCGGCCCCTACTTAAAGCTTACCGCACCCACATACGGTAAGCAATAAGCCAGTTGATTGGCGGTCAAACATTCTTAGCTTTGTTTTTCACCCTTAATCTAAGTCACCAGACCTTGACATAAAGGCAATTGCTATATCATTCAATTTTTTGCAGAATTGGCATCTCCACTTTAAACCTCTGTCGCCTACGTCACTCTCTTTTATGTCGTTATCAAAACCAACTATGTTTTTCTTTCCGCAGTGTTCACAGGTATCGAGGATGAAATTCAATGTTTTTACCATTTCACTCCCCATCTCTCGGTGGCTACCCCGGCCAGCCGAGGAGCCCTGGAATAACCTGGTGGAGCCGGGGGGATAATAGGCAGAACTTTTGAGTTTGAGTTCAATCTCACGATTTAGACGTCAGTTCTTACTCATGCCAGCCTTAGTGGTCCCTGCCAGAACTATCTAGGCAGGCATTACAGC
>DAOULX010000019.1:0-85362 GCA_034414775.1 Dehalococcoidales bacterium | reverse complement strand
GATATGGAGCCACGGTCGTCCCGACGCTGCCGCGAAAGACGGCTTGGTAAAGATATCGGGGCTTACATACGGCTGGTCGCTTAGGCGCCAAAACCTGTGGGAACTATTATTGATAGGTTCCCGGGAGTTACTCGCTTACTCAAGCTATCTTAATAGAAAAGATCAATCGGAGTTCTATAAAAAACGCTGGGAGGGTTATTTGTTGCCACCTATCAGGGTAGTAGTACGGTACTTCAAACCGGCCAGATGGCTGGTGGCAACTAGATGTGTTCAATCACTCCTTAGGTACTTCGAAAGCCTGGCCCCCCCCGAAGCGTCCATCGTCCGGTGGCTGAAAAAACACCGGCCAGATGTCGTCGTTGCCTCTCCGGTCAACCTACGCTACTCCCCAGAGGTCGAATATCTAAAGGCGGCCAAGATCCTCGGTATACCAACAGTCATCCCTGTTTTCAGCTGGGATAACCTGACCACTAAGGGACTCTATCATATCACGCCTGATATAGTCCTTGCCTGGAACCAGACACAGCGTCAAGAAGTGTCATCCATCCATCGTGTCCCCGAAGAACATATCGTCATTACCGGCGCCCCGATTTTTGATCGCTGGTTGGCTAGCGATTCACTCGGGATAAGTCGTCAATCCTTCTGCCGTAAAGTAGGTCTCGACCCGAAGTTGCCATTCTTTGTTTACCTAGGATCATCGGCCAATGTCGCCACTGACGAAACCTGGTTAGTCCAAGAAATAATAGCAAGCCTGCGTTGCCGATCCAATCCAAACATAAAAAACGTGCAAATTCTATTACGTCCTCACCCCAACCACGCCCAACATTATGGACAAATAAACGATAAATTGACGGTCATTTGGCCACCGGGCGGAGCGCTACCTGAAATTGAAGAAGACCTGGCGGATTTCTATAATACTCTCAAACATGGTATATGTGCAGCTGGTATAAACAACTCGGCCATGCTTGAAGCGGTCATCAACGATAAACCGTGTCTAGCGATTTTAACTGATCGTTATAGAACCACTCAATTAGAAACCGGCCATTTCCAATCCCTGCTCGATTTTGATATGCTGGAAATCACTAGAAGCGCCATGGAATGCGCTGACAGGATTGAATTGATCTTAAACGGATATGATTCGAAAAAGAAAGCCCGCCGCCGCTTTGTCAAGGAATTCATCCGGCCGCGAGGTTTAGAGAGACCGGCCGGTGAATTGGCCGCGCAGGCTATCGAGTTAACGGCTCTTCAGAAGCCACGCAAGGATATTGATAAAGAGCTTGACAACCATCCCGATTCTGAACCCGTACACGAGGCATAAATTGGCAAAAAGTAAAAGCGGCTTCAGCGTAATCTGGTTTTTCCTGGGACCGTATAAATTGCAGCTAGCCGGACTGCTTGTATTATCGTTACTTATTGGCGGCCTGGAAGCGGCCTCGGTGGCCGCCGTTTACCCAATTCTGACGACAGCCTTTACCCCTGATGCAGGGTCAAGCAACTTTATACTGGACGTTTTCGGTGCTTTAGCCAGACTGGTCCCAGTATCCGACCAGTTTATTACCTATTGCATCCTGTTTCTCCTCCTTGTCTTCCTGGCTTTCGCTGTGAAGATGCTCTCGTTAAATTTCCGTGTAAAGTTCGGGGTTGACCTGGTCGAAAAGAACCAGAATGATGTTTTTCGTCAGTTCATACAAGCAGACTACCAGTATTTCATTGATCATAAGCAGGGAGACCTTATCTACAACGCCATCACAGCTCCGGCCGCGATTTCGTCTCAAATAGCCGCCATCACCCAATTAGTGACGCAGAGTGTACTATCCATCTCGGTTCTGGTCCTCCTGTTCTCGCTTTCTTGGCGTGGGACTCTCGTGGTGCTGGTTCTGGGGACAATATACTACCTGTTCACCAGGTACCTCGGGCACAAGGTCGCCTACATTTCCGGAAGGGGAGAAATGGAAGCGGCTCAACAGGGTCTGGTCACCCTGAACGAAGCTATTACTGGTATAAAGCAGGTGAAAGTTTTTGTTTCGGCTGATATCTGGATTAACCGTTTTACCCGCAGCATGAGAAAGCGCTGGTACCACTTTCTCCGGCGCACTATCTGGCAGCAGGTTCCTCCGCCCATTTTAACACTGGTTATGTATTTTGCTATTGGCCTAGTAGCCATTTTCATGAAGCTGCTGGCTCCCCCGGCCAACTTTAACGAAGCCATTCCGCTCTTTGGTACGTTCGCTTTCGCCATCTTCCGCCTGGCCCCTCTCGTTACCACACTCGGAGATACTATCATCCAGATTATGGGGGCACTACCTAATTGCGAAATCGTTTATAAGGTCAAAAACGAAAAGAGCTCAACCATTGGTGACGGCCGGAAAGAACTGGTGTCTTTCGAATCGGATATCTCTTTTGAAAACGTCACATTTACCTATAAAGGCAGGAAGAAAACCATCCAGGGTGTCTCAACCACGTTTGAAAAAGGCAAGACCACGGCTATTGTGGGGCGTTCGGGGGAAGGAAAGACTACGTTCATTAATCTCATTCTACGCCTTTTTGACGTCGATAGCGGTGCAATTAAGATCGATGGTGTTGACATCAAAGAATACCGGCTCGGATCCTGGCTCACCAATATTGGCTATGTATCACAGGATACCTTCATCTTCAACGATACCGTCGAGCGTAATATCACCTTCCGCTCGGAAGAATACACACCGGAGGAAATAGTCCAGGCCGCTAAATACGCCGACGCCCATGACTTCATCACGCAGCTCCCGGACGGGTATCAAACACTAGTCGGTGACAAAGGGATCAGGCTGTCCGGGGGGCAGGCTCAACGGATTGCGGTGGCCAGGGCAATCATACGTAATCCAGAGATATTCATTTTCGATGAGGCCACCAACAACCTGGATAATATATCCGAAAAGACCGTCCAGAAGGCCATCGATGAGATATCCCTCGGCCATACCACTATTATCATCGCCCACCGACTTTCAACGATAGCCAATGCCGATAAAATATTGGTGATAGAACACGGGCAAGTGGTAGAAGAAGGAACTCATCAGCAGCTATTCGAAAAAAAGGGGACTTACTGGCAGCTGTACCAGAAACAAACCGTCTGAATCCGTAGCAACAGTATGATATTCAAAAACGCCCTGAACTGGTTCGTCATGAGGTCGCCGGCCCTGAAAAGGATGGCGATACGTCGTCGATTGAGGAGGCAGGGTGTCTCTCCAGACTGGGAGACGATTATCGCCCCGGATAGGGAGAGATGGAATGCGCTCAAGAATGAATCAAGCCATGGTCCGCGCATCCTGGTGGCTTCGAGCATCGGAGGGAGTGCGGCTTCGATGACCTTAGAAGGGGTCCTGGCGGCAGCGCTGACGCTAAGAGGCGCCGGGGTTGATTTTCTCCTCTGCGACGAGGTGTTACCGGCATGCCTCCCATGCGACCTCAGGTTATACCCCAAACAAATACAGTTTGTAAAGTACGGGCCCAGCCGTGACCGATGTATTGGCTGCTTCCACCCCGGTGAGTCGATCTATCGTCCTCTCGGCCTTCCAATACTTCGATACAGCCAATTCCTGACGCAGGAAGATTGGCATCAGGCAAGTGAAATATCGACGAGCCTCCCCTTTACGGAAATCGGTAGTTATGCTCATGACGGCATCGCCGTTGGAGAGCACGCACTGGCAGGGACTTTGAGGTTTTACGCCCGAGGGACTCTTGAAGGCGAACCTTTCGCTGACCCGATTTTGCGGCGTTACCTAAAGGCCGCCCTGCTGACAACTTTTGCCACCCGCAGACTTCTGGAAGCCAAAGAGTACCTTTGTGTGGTCTTTCACCACGGGATCTACGTACCCCAGGGACTTATCGGCGAAGTGTGCCGACAAACAAATGTCCGCGTGGTCAACTGGAATCCCGCCTACCGGAAACAATGCTTCATTTTCAGCCACGGTGATACTTACCACCACACCCTCATGTCCGAGTCGGCTTCGAAGTGGGAGAACATGCCCTGGAAACCCCACATGGAGGGAGTTTTGACGGACTATCTCAAGAGCCGGTGGCGTGGCTCGAAAGACTGGATCTGGTTCGGTGACAAGCCGGAGGAAGACCTGAATGAGGTAGCCCGGGAAGCCGGTGTAGATTTCTCCAAACCGTGTGTCGGCCTGCTGACCAATGTATTCTGGGATGCCCAGCTTCATTACCCGACCAATGCCTTCCGTGATATGCTGGACTGGATATTACAGACGATTGAGTATTTCTCGAAGCGTCCGGAACTCCAGCTCATTATCCGCGTTCATCCCGCGGAAATTCGTGGCACTGTCCCTTCCCGCCAACTTGTCGTGGATGAGATATACAAAGCTTTCCCGAACGTGCCGCCCAATGTATTTATCATCCCTCCGGAAAGTCAGGTCAGCACTTACGCTACCATGATGGCCTGCAATGCCGTGATAATTTACGGGACCAAAACAGGCGTCGAGTTGACGAGCATCGGCATACCGGTTATCGTCGCCGGCGAGGCGTGGGTGCGGAACAAAGGTATTACTACTGACGCGTCTTCAGTGGAGGACTATTTCAGCATCCTTGATAGTTTGCCGCTGGCAAACGCCCTTGATGAGGCTACTACCCTTCGCGCCCGTCGCTATGGTTATCACTTTTTCTTCCGGCGGATGATCCCTCTGGATTTCATGGAACCTTCTACACCCGACGTCTTGTTCCAGTTGAACATCTCCGGCATAGATGATTTGCAACCGGGTTGCAGCCGGGGGCTGGATGTCATCTGTAGTGGGATACTCGATGAGGCGGACTTTATCTACCCGGCCGAAGACTACTCTGACCCGAGTAGTTAGGACCGGGGTTGATTTGCTATGTCCTTGGAGGGATTTCTATCTTTAGAAAGGCCTGCACCAAACGGGGATCAAACTGCGTGCCGCTATTCCGTTTGACTTCTTCGAATGCCTTCTTGGCGGGGAGAGCGTTTCGGTAGGGGCGGTCCGAGGTCATAGCGTCGTAGGTATCGGCCAACGCCAGGATCCTGGCGCCTAAAGGTATATCATCTCCACTGATTGTCTGGTTGGGCGTCCCGCCGTCATATCGGTCATGATGGTGTTGGATGATTTCCAGAATATTGCTATTCACTAGCGGTTGCACAATGCCACCACCAACGTTGGCGTGGTTTAGGATATACTGGTATTCGTCTTCCGTCAGATGATCGGGCTTGTTGAGCACATTCGGGTCAATCCCGATTTTACCAATATCATGAAGCAGAGACGCCCAGCGCAGATCTTCCAGTTCAGCCTCTGATAACCCGGCGGCTTCCCCGATGCGTATAGCCAGTTCGGTCACCCGGCGGGAATGCCCGGCCGTATACTGGTCTTTTGCTTCCAGGGCGATGACAAGCGACTCTATAGCGCCAGAGAAGACCTTCTGGAGCTCAGCGGTTTGTTCCTCCATCTTACCTTCCATGATGCTCTGGTGCTTCTTAAGGTCTATCTCCAGTTTTTTCTTCTCAAGGACAGTCCGGATGGCCTCGATTATCTGCTCTGCCGTAAACGGCTTGGTAATATAGTCCGAGGCGCCGTTCTTCAGGCAATTGATAATTGTGTTCGGCTCGATGTCCGCCGTAGCCATGATAACGGCCGTTTCGGGGAAAGTGGAACTGATTTCCGGTAATAGCTGCTTACCCGTCTTGCCGGGCATTCTGATATCCAGGAGAACGACTTCTGTCGGTGATTGATTTAAAGTCTCCAAAGCACTTTCGGCGTTATCCGCTTCGTAACAGGTATAGCCTTCACCGGTAAGACTCTTCCGGATGGTCCGTCTTACCAGCGCCTCGTCATCGACAATGAGTACGGATGATTTCTTTGTTTCAGTAACCATGATATGTTCTCCCTTTGATTAAATGCACCTATACTGAAGAGGCCGCCTTCGGAGAAAGGGCTTTCCGGATGAAGGAGCAGAGCTCTTCAGGATCAAATGGCTTCAACAGACAGGGAGCGCCGGACCGCTCCAGAAAGGCTTGAATATTATTATTCAGGGTATCTCCGGTGACAAATATCAGGTGTTCGGCAAGGGGATTAGCACTGGACTTCCAGTGCTCGAAGAGTTCTATCCCGGTCACTCCGGGCAGCCTGATATCGGAGACACAAAAGTCGTAGTTTTTTTCCGAAGCAATCTCACGGGCGCTAAGTCCATTGTTAACCAGATCCACCTCAAAACCCTCACCCTGGAGCACGCGCTGGCACATCCGGCCGACGATCGGCTCGTCATCGATCACCAGTATTCTCTTTTTTATATTTCCCGGCTTGGCCATCGCCGTCCCCTTCAATTATTCATCACAGGCAGCTCGACGGTAAAAGTCGCCCCTTTATCAGCCGAATCTTTGGCGTATATTTTCCCCCCGTGGGAAGTTACGATACCATAGCAGATGCTCAGACCCAGCCCGGTCCCTTTGCCAACTTCCTTGGTAGTAAAGAACGGATTAAAAATGACCCCCATGTTCTCTCTGGCGATACCCGGACCGTCATCGGCGAAGGAGATAGCGACGTTGCCATTAATCTTCTCACCCGTGATCTTCAGGTTACCACGACCATTGGCATCTACCATCGCCGACTCCGCGTTCAGAATAATGTTTAAGAACACCTGCTGCATCTGGAAATAGTCCGCCTGGACCTCGGGGAAGTCCGGAGGGAATTCAGTCTCAACGGTGATATTTTGCGCCCGGTGCTCATAGGAGCGCAGCTTTATAACATCTTCGAGGATTCTGGTAACCTGGAGCGACTCCCTCTTGGGCGCGTGTTTCCTGGCAAAAGTCAACAGGTTTTTCACTATTGCTGCGCATCGCTGGGCTTCCGAATTAATAGCTACCAGGTCTTCCTGCAATTCACCCGTTGCCCCCTCCTTGACAAGCAGGTTTGACAGACCGATTATGCTGGTGAGTGGATTATTCAGCTCATGAGCCACACCGGACGCCATTTCGCCCACCGAAGCCAGCCGGTCGGTAAGGTACAGCCTTTCCTGCTTCTCCCGCTCCTCGGTAATATCATTCATGAATATCAGGTATCTCCGGTTCTGCATCTTAAGGATGCCAGCGGAAAAGATATGCTCGACCTTTTCGAGATGGATCCTGAATTCGCAGGACTGGCTGTTTTCCCCGGTCTTAATCATTTTAATGAGGGCCTGTTGCAGCTCATCAACCCGGATAACTTCCCCCAGCGGGCTATTCTCAACCTCTTTTTTGGTCATCTTGAAATTGGCGTAAAAGGTATCGTTCGCCAGCAGTATCTGGGCATCCTTATTGACGACGAGCACGGCGCTGGGAATTGTGGCGATGATCTGGTCAATGAGCTCCCGCTGTGCCCTCAGAGCGGATTCGGATTTATGCCGTTCGGTTACATCCCTTAAAGTCGAAAGTGTGCCGATAACTTTGTTCCCGTCCTTGATGGACACCCCGTTAATCTCGAAATTCATCAGTTCACCGTCATCCCGGTACATCTCGACCTCGTACGGCGGTACATCGACTCCCATCATCCGAAGCATGAATTTTTTAACAACAACAGCCATGGTCTTCTTGGGCATGATCTTGGAGAGTGTCCGGAAATTCTTACCCACCAGCTGTTCCCGGCTGTAGCCACCCAACTTGATTATATTCTGGTTGATATCAATGATTTTGCCTTTCTTGTCCATGAGTATGATGATATCGTTGGCCGATTCGAAAATCGTGCGGTACCTTTCCTCCGACTTACGGATGGTTTCCTCCATCTGTTTGCGCTCGGTGATATCTGTGGTCACGGCGATGATACAAGGCTCTCCGGCCACGCTAATTGTCTCGGCGGAGAAAAGCTTGGTGCGGACATCCCCGGACTTGGTGACGCTGGTGTATTCTTCGTTCACCACCCTTCCATCCTTTACCAGCTTTCGCATTATCCTGGCATGCTCCTCAGGCTTTGCCCACATATTTAAGGATCTAGAACTGCGGCCGATGACCTCTTCGCGAGTCCAGCCGTTATCTCGTGTAAAGCTATCGTTGACTTCAAGAAACGTTCCGTCCTTCAACGTGCCTATGCAGATTGAATTAGGGCTGGAGCGGAAGGCCTTGGAGAACTTCTCTTCGGATTCTCTCAGGGCTGCCTCCGCCCGCTTCCGCTCGGTGATATCGCGGCAAACGCAAAAAATTAGCTTTTGACCCCCGATGATTGCACCATTAGTGCTGATCTCAACATCATAGAGACTGCCGTCTTTTCGGACGTGCTTCGTTTCGAAGTGGTCACCTTTTTCATCGACACTTTGGAGCATTTCGGCGACTTTTTCACGGGGATAGCTTGCTTCCCAGTCCCACACTCCCAGATGGCGGACCTCTTCCATCGAGTACCCTAACATTTCCGCAAAGCGCTGGTTGGCCTCGTAGACCTGTCCTTGTTCATCAATCACGAAAATACCATCACTGGACTGCTCCATCAGGATGCGCCGGCGAATCGCTTCATCGGCCCGGGCCCTTTCAGCCATCTTGCGCTCGATAGCGATGGCGGCAATACGGGTAGACCACTCCAGTACTTTCCGGGTATCCTCATCCGGTAGGCCGACGCGGTCAGCATAATTAGCGATAATGCCAAGGACCTCCCCGCTGGAAGCGAGGATAGGCTGCGACCAGACAGCCAGCAGCCGGTGACGGACAGCACGCTCGACAACTTCCGCTGATTCGAAGTAAGGGCTATTTTTTATATCCGGCACGATCACCGTGTCCTTTAGATAAGCGGAAGTACCACAAGCACCTTTATTGGGACCAACCAGCAGCCCGTCCTCCAGTAACTTCAGGTAATCAGCGGGTATGTTGGGGGCGGCGGCTACGAACAGCAGGTTTTTAGAGGCATCGAATTGTAATATAGAACCCCGAATAGAGGGATCGTGGGCCTCTCCAAGTCGGACGATGCTATCCAATAATTCACTCAATTCCGCGCCCTGACTTAGAAGGGTGAGTACGTGATTTTCGTCTTTCTGGAGCTGTTCGGTTTTTTTACGCTCGGTTATGTCCGTGGCTATGGATATCATGCAAGGTTCGCCGCCGATATTAATTGGCTCGGCCGAGAAAAGCGATGTGCGTATCTCTCCCGACTTGAGGCGAAAGTCAACTTCCTCATTAACAACATGACCATCATTCTTCAGCTTCTCTTTCAACCTCTGACGGTGCTCCGCGTCTGCCCAGGATCTGAATTCGAGAGGAGTTTTACCAATCACTTGTTCCCGGGTATAGCCGGCATAACGGAGGTAGCTATCATTGACATCGACGAATGTATCATCCTTAAGCCTGGTAATGACCATCCTGTCAGGGCTGGCGCGGAAAGCCCGGGAGAAGGCGTCCTCAGATTCACGCAGGGCTTGCTCCATCTGGCGCCGCTCGGTAACGTCCTGGGCGATTATCTGGAAGCCAATGGTTGTGTTGCCTTCATGGATAGGCTCAGCCACTGTCGAAATCCATATTACTTCGCCATCCCAGCGCTGGCACCTTACCTCGAGCGGCCCCAATTTTTCGCCCTGGAGCCTGGCTTTCATACGTTCTTTCAGTAACCGCGTGGTCTCCTTATCATACATACCGGTATTAAAACCGGTTTTACCCAGTACCTCTTCGCGGTGGTACCCGGTAACCTCTTCGTATTTTTTATTCATATAGGTATACCGGCCCTCGATGTCAACGCTGCATATCATTACCGGTGATTCTTCCATCAAGATTTGCAGTCTCCGGCTGGTATCCGCTAATGCCTGCTGTGTTTCCGTACTCGCCTTGAGCTCGGTCTCCAGGAGCGCCCTCTCCCTGGTTACTTTTTCCGCAGTCCTCCGCTCAGTATCATCATGGAGAAGGACCACCCTGCCGCTGACATTTTGCCTGTCGGAAATACGATATACCTGCATCTTGTAGAAACGCTGGATCTGGCCATTCACCAGCGAGATCACCGTCTCTGTCAGGCGGCTTTCCGGAATTTTCTCCTGAGAGTAGGCATGTGCCGGTATCACCCGGCAGAGTTTTTTACCCAGCAAATCGGTTGTCTTTGCCTGGAGGATAGCGGCGGCGGCCGGATTAACCTCGCGGATGTAATTTCGTTCGTCGATTACGATAACGCCATCCCCGATGCTTTTAAAGATAGCCTCAAAGGCCACCGGCATGATGCTGAGCAGCTTCATGCGGTTAAGGCCTCCCAACAAAGCGACACTGGTGATGACGAAGGCCATGGGGGTGGGATCAACACCGAAGTTGGGGCCGATAGGGATGATATAAAGGATATTTACAATCCAGGGAATGAACGACGCCTGCAGCATTATACCGGCCTGTCTCCTGTAGATACCTGAGCTTCTCAGTAATCGGTGGAACAGTAATAGGTTACCCGTGATCAGTAAAAGGTAGGAGTACCCGGCATGCACCCAGTACCAGCTACCATAGACCAGCGTTTTTATAGGTGGGTACAGGCTGGTGTCCAGCTGTATGTTTCTCCACACGAGGTGATGCAGACCATCTGTCCAGACCATGACCAGGGTGATAGCGGGCAAGATAAAAAGAAACGCCAAACCGCGCCGCCGCCACCATCTACCATTGTCTGCGTAATGCAGAATGAAGAGCAGCCAAAACACCGGCAGCGTGGTGATTCCCAGGTAACTTGTGTTCATCCAAAAAACGTTGACCGCCGGATTTGGGCTCGAATTTTCAATGATTGAGCAGAGCAGCCACCAGGCTAATGACGCCATCAAGAACAGGAAGGCTTGCGCGGGAGGCCGGGTCCGGTAACGCCAGGCACGAAGCATTACCAAAAAGGCTATGACGAGGGCCATGGCTGTCAAAAATATGGGGATATACTCTATAAATCTCATCTGAATCTACATTTTTTCAGGGAGCAGAGTCCTGCTATAAATAAACCACATCAAGCATAACAAAGCCGTAAAATTTTCAACCAAATGTATAAACAATTCCTATATTGTTGTATCTATTCCTATACGAAGTTAAATGTTGGTTTAGTAGATACCATCACAAGTTGAAAACGGGAAATTCAAGAACAAAGTTGTTCCTCTTACCGTATATCCTTCGGCGTAGATTCGCCCACCGTGAGAGGTCACAATACCAAAGCAGATGCTCAATCCTAATCCCGGAACGATTAACTCGTATGCCAGGTTATTTATTGCACCATGATCATCGTATATTTGACACCGACCCTATTGTTTCAACTTTGTTCCTGAACAAGCTATAATAGAAACGGTATAAGGAGATAACATATGAAAAAACTAGTTCTACCTCTGCTGCTGAGTATCATTCTGCTAGCCGGTTGTTCGGGCCCAACCACCCCGACAGTATCCCCGGAATTGCAGCAGAAGCTCGACCTTCTAGTGGAACAGCTTGAACAGCAGCGCCAGACGCTGAATGTACCAGGAATGGCCATCGCGGTGGTCAAGGATGACGAGGTAATCCTTACCCACGGCTTCGGTGTCGCTGATGTTGAGAAAGAAAAGCCTGTTACCCCAGAGACCATTTTCGCAATAGGTTCAACGACGAAGGCTTTTACCTCGACTCTTGTCGGCATGCTGGTTGACGAAGGTAAGATGGACTGGGACGCTCCGGTAGCCGATTACCTGCCGTACTTCCAGATGAATGTTGAGAGCGATAACATCAGCGCCCAGCTGACGGTGCGTGACGCGCTTTCCCACCGTAGCGGTTTTCCCCGCATGGGCCTGCTTTTTGCCAGCGGCCAGATCCCCATCGAAGAGGTGCTGCAAGACGCTACCAAGGCCGAACCTTACGCGCCTCTTGGCGAGAAGTTCTATTACAGCAATGTAGTTTACATGTCCGCTGGCGTAGCTGCCGGTAAGGTCGAAGGTACTACCTGGAACGAACTTGTTGAAGACCGTATCTTCAAGCCACTGGATATGGACGACACCACCACGTCCGTAACGGAAGCGGAAAAAGATTCCCACCTGGCATCCGGATATCTGTGGGATGAAGATTTGCAGGCCTACGAATATAAACCCTTGCGTAATGTCGATAATATCGGCCCGTCCGGGGCCATAAACTCCAACGTACTTGACATGGCGGAATGGCTCCGTCTCCAGCTCGGCCGCGGAGAATACGAGGGCCGGCGCCTCATCAGCGAGGAAAACCTCCGGGAAACCTGGACAACTCAGATCGAAATTGCTCCGAATGTGGGCTACGGAATGGGCTGGATGGTGCGTGAGTGGCAAGGTCAGCCGGTCATAGAGCACGGCGGCAATGTGGACGGCTTCTCGGCCCAGGTAGCCATGCTGCCGGAATCCGACCTCGGATTCGTTCTGCTTACCAACGCCTCGGCGAGTCCCCTGCCGCCGCTGGTCATCAATGTTGTCTGGGATACGCTGCTCGGAGAGGAGCCCACCGCTAACGGAGATACCGAGGACTATGAGCCATACGTCGGCAACTATGTCGCCAATTTCGGGCAGTTCAGTGACACAGTATTCACGGTGATGGTGCAGAACGGCCGACTGGCTATCGATATACCCGGCCAACAGGTTTTCGAGCTGAAGGAGCCCGACCAGGAAGGCAAATGGTACTTTGTCGTCAGCAACGATATCGCCGTGTCTTTTGACCGTGATGAAGACGATAACGTTATCGGCATGAAGCTGTACCAGGCCGGCCTGACCTTCGAAATACCCAGGGAAGGCTTTGAGATTGCTCCGGAGATACCCCTGGATGAACTGCAAAAGTATCTCGGCAGCTACCGCTCCGAGGAGCTGGCGCTAACCACCGAGGTCGTCATACAGAACAACCGGCTGGCCATCGATGTCCCCGGGCAGATGGCCTACGAACTGTATCCCCCCGATGGGGAAGGCCGGTGGGTCTTCCGTGTTACACCGGAAATAAGCCTGAGGTTCAACGAGACTTCCGACGGTCGGGTGGAATCGCTGACCATGTACCAGGGCGGCCTGGAGTTCGTCATGCCGCAGATTGAAAGCAAGCGGCTGCCGACCGTCGCCGAAATCATGGCCCTCCGCGATACTGCCGGCAACGAAGCTGCCCTGGAAGCCATGGGTGACTACCGGGTTGACAGCAATATCTACGTCGCTCAGTCCGGAGTCAGAGGTACGGTCTCCTTATACGTCTCCGGCCCGGATAAATACCGCGTCGATTCGGACTTTGGTAAGTATGGCTACAGCCATACGGTAATCAATGGCGACCGCGCCTGGACCGAATCAAGCTTCGCGCCGTTCAAAGAACTGCGCGGCCAGTTACTGGAGCAGGCGAAAATCGGGCATCCTTATGTTTTGACCGGTGACTGGCGGGACTACTTTGATTCGATTAAGGTTGTTCGGGCCGATACCCTCGATGACACGGACGTCTATGTGATAGAGCTCCAGACCGGTAGCCTGCCGCCGATGACGGTGTATGTCGACGCGGCAACGGGGGATATATTGCGTTCCGATATCATCACTATCCAGGAAGGGGGCATCGGCATCCCGGTTACCACGCGGTCGGAAGATTTCCGCGAGGTACACGGCATCCGTACCCCCTATCGGTCGATATCAAGCAATGAGCAGTCGGGCAGGAATATTGTTGAGGATGTAGCCATCGAGACCGGCTTACAGCTTGAGGATGATTTCTTTATCCTGACGCCGCCGGAGGAATAACGCACGGATTTACCGGATACCTGGGGCAGGAAGCTTCCGGTCCGGTCTTGAAAAATAACCCGGGAATCTACCCCCCCGGCGGTTCGTATTGTTCCCGGAAAATGACCTTGTTGGGATCTATTCTCAGTCTCGGTTTGGGGTCCTCGTCGGGATATCCCAGCGGCAGCAGGCTGTGTACGAAGATATCATCCGGCAGTCCCATGACCTTGTGTATCTCTTTAGGGTTTATCGCCCCGCCCCAGCAGGTGCCCAGGCACTGCTTGATGAGCCGCTGGGGCTCTTCAGGATAGCCTCGGAGAATTCCATTTAGCCGGATGCGCGGTACCGGGCCGGGCTTGAGCATATCACGCGGCATCGTCGAGGCACACGGCGGTAGTATCTCGGCTACCAGCCGACGCGGCGACGGTAGCGTCTTCAGCTTCACGCTGCCCAAGCAGTAGTCGCTCTTTCCCATCAGTAGCAACCCGATATTAAGGGGATTTCAACATGGAAAGCATGGTATCCACACCATTGGTCGGAAGATTGCAGTTATAATTGACGCATACGTAAGCAGTAGCTTTGTCGTCGACGGGTGACATACTGGCTATAAACGGGGCGATTTCTCTAATCCCGGAGACTTCGCCATGTGGTGGAACGAAAAGCACGACCTTATTGGGTACGAATTCTCGACGCACGGCCTTCAGCATTTTTTCGGTATCGTCAGCTTTGGTACGCCCGGTGACGACGACTTCATATGATGGCCCCACGGCGAAGTCTACTGCCGTCAGGAGTTGAGTATGAGCCCCGGGTGATTGCCGTACGCTTTCGAAAAAGGCCCGGCCGATAACAGCGGCCTTCTCTTCCAGACCGGGATCGGTAGTAATCCGGCCCAGGCGAAGCAGGTTCAACATCGCTACCGAGTTCCCCGAAGGGATAGCGCCGTCGTAAATCTCCTTCTAGCGGACAAGCAGGTCCTCACCATCATCGGAGGTAAAATAGAACCCGCCGTTTTCTCCGTCCCAGAAGTGCTTCAGCAGGTATTCGTTCAGTGTCAACGCCATTTTCAGATAATCGACTTCAAAGGTGTTTTCATACAGTTCCAGCATTCCTTGAATAAGGAAAGCATAGTCATCCAGATGGGCCGGAACAGCAGCCTCGCCGTCGCGGTAGCGGTGATAAAGACTCCCGTCCGGAGCGCGCATGTATCCGAGTATGAAATCAACGGCCCGTTTGGCGGCGGTGGCATAGGCGGGTTCCCCCAGGATTCTTGCCCCCCTGGCCAGGGCGGCGATCATGAGACCATTCCAATCGGCCAGGATTTTATCGTCTTTGTGGGGATGAACGCGTTTTTCGCGATACGCAAATAGTTTCTCCCGTATTGATTCCAGTTGCCGGTGGATTTCAGACTCAGGCGCTTTTGGGGAGTCGGTTTCTACAAATGGTCCGGTCAGGTGAAGAATATTTCTCCCGGTTTTCCGCCCGGTGGCTTCATCGGAGAAGTTACCGCTTTCCCTGATGTTGAAAGTCTTGGCAGCGAAGTCAGTCTCACCGGGTGAGAGCACCTGCCTGATTTCATCCAATGTCCATAAGTAGAACTTCCCCTCTTCCCCTTCGCTATCGGCGTCTTCGGCCGAATAGAAACCGCCGGCCGGGTCCGTCATGTCCCGAAGTACATAGGTGAAAATCTTACGGGCCATCCGGGCGTATTCCTCTTTGCCGGTCGCCTGAAAAGCCTCGAGGTAGGCCGTTGCCAGCAAAGCCTGGTCGTAAAGCATCTTCTCAAAATGCGGAACGAGCCACTGCCGGTCCGTCGCATAGCGATGGAAACCGAAGCCTATATGGTCGTAGATGCCGCCATTTCGCCGCCGCTTCCGGTCATCATCTGGCAGACCAGCATATAGAGCATATCGATGTCCGGGCGCTCCTCGCGGTCAACTTTGATAGAAACAAAGGCGTCGTTCATCAGGGCGGCTACCTGCGCGTCCTCGAACGATTCATGCGCCATCACGTGACACCAGTGACAGGTTGAATAGCCGATAGAAAGGAAAATCGGTTTGTCTTCCTTTTCGGCCTTCTCGAAGGCCTCATCTCCCCACGGATACCAGTCTACGGGATTATCGGCGTGCTGGGCCAGGTAGGGGCTTTTTTCACGGGCGAGCCGGTTCTGCGTTTTCTTGTTTGTCATCGTCCTCCACCCATACTTGAGTGGACGGTCACCAGCCTTCCATTATCAGGATAGAGCGATAAAAGGTCTCTGTCTGTGATCTTTATCGTATTTAGGCATTGGCCAGCTTTTTGACACCCTCGCTCGCTGCTGGTATCATACACAATCATGACTCTGAATGAAGAAGTGACCGATTCCCTGAAATCCCAGGGAGCCAGCCTTATCGGGTTTGGCGATTTACACGAAATAGATCCAAAAGCGCGCGACGGCTTCCCGTTCGGAATTTCCATTGCCGTGGCTCTGGACCCGGATATTATTGCCGGTATTAAAGACGGCCCAAACCGGCGGTATTACGATGAATACCGCCGGGCCAATAGCCAGCTGGACAACCTTGGCAGTTATGCCGCCAGACTTCTCCAGGAGAAGGGGCACCGGGCCCGGTTCATTGCCGCCACGAATGCCGGCATCGACTGGGATACCCTCTCAACGATACTCCCTCACAAGACGGTAGCCGCTCGCTCCGGTCTGGGATGGATCGGCAAGTGCGCCCTGCTCATTACCCAAGAGTACGGTCCGGCAGTCCGATTCACTACCGTGTTAACTGATGCCTCTTTTCAAGCCGGGGAACCGGTAAAGACCTCCCGATGTGGAGAGTGTACCGACTGTGTCGATATCTGCCCCGGTCATGCCATAGTCGGTCTGAACTGGCAGCCGGGTATGCCGCGCCAGTCTTTGTACGATGCTTTTGCCTGCCGCCGGACCGCCCAGGAATTTGAAATGACCAGAGAAGGGGTCCACAATAATATATGCGGGATGTGCATCGCCGCCTGCCCCTGGACGAAGAAATATTTGAAACAACCGGGACGGATTTGAGTTGTCATTATGAACCGTTCTATACCGTGCGGCGCAGATGCTCCTCGATAACGGTTTTACGGACGTGTATCCCCTTAAGGATGGTTTTAACGCCTGGGTGGAAGCCGGCTACCTCACGGAACCCAAACAACCATAGTAAACATTGAACTCTATCTCATCCGATTGATATAATCGGTCTGAAACTACTTCATTAAGAGGGGGTGAGTGCGGTGACCTACCGCACGTCATTTACTTTAGGCTGAGTCTGAGCCTACCGGCTCGGTGCAAGTTTTGCACCGGTCAACTGTTCGAGCCTCCGCTTCATTACCCTCCCGGGGGAAAATACTACCTGACGTCTATATGTACGTGAACCCGGCGTGATGGTTCGGAGCCGCTCCGGCTATCGTCTTTTTTATTTTTATAAGGAGCTTTTGAAATGTCCAGGAAAACATTCATCATCAAATCCGATGTCATTGGCCGCGGCGACGACCAACTGGGACGATTACTTATGTCCAGCTTTCTACGGTTACTCGCGGACAGCCCGGAAAAGCCGGCCGCCATGATATTCCTGAACTCTGGTGTGCGTTTGGTTTGCCAGGGCTCCATCTTCCTGACCCACATTAAACAACTCGCCGAGCAGGGAGTCGAGTTACTGGCCTGCACGACCTGCCTCGAATATTTCGACCTCCTGAATAAGCTGGAAGCAGGCAAGCCCACCACCATGGGAAAGACAATCGAAACGATGCTAATGGCCGAGGTGGTCAGTATCTAGGGCGGCGGGGACACGTCTACCCAAAGGTGCAGGGAACGGTAGGCCCCCGCCTCCCCGTCCTTGTAGAGGAGGAATGTCACCTGCTGCTGGCTGCCGGCCGGATTTACCGTGAAGACGATGGGTTCTTCATATTTTTCAAGAGGGTCCAGCACAATCGGGCCGGCTGCCGCGAGAATCGTCCCGCCGGCTTCGACATCGACCCGGAAGGTATTTCTATCACGTTCGTGGCTGACGATACTGATGATTACCGATTGCTCATCGCCGGCGGTAAACTCCAAAGGATAGCCGACCGCTTTCCCGCCGGGGCCGAGGATATAGAACTCGGTGTAGGCCTCCTCCGCCGCTGGAAAAACAAGCGTTATAACCACGGCAACAACTAATCCAAGGATAATAAGTCCGAGGATAATAGAAAGAGCCTTGGACAACCTCTTCTTGCCGCTCATAGCTTGCCCGCGTTTAAAGAGGCCCAAAGGCCAAAAGACTGGTGCCGGGCGAAACTAAGGCCGGGTATATTCAAAGATTTTGACTTCCGGTTTCGAACCGGCCTCCGGGACGCTGATTTTTTTCGTTGATTCAAATACCAGCGAAAAGTCCGGCACCGCTTCCAGTGGCACCGGGCTTATAAAGGGATTACTACCGACAACAGCGTGGGTCTCCGCTCCAGCTTCCTCCACATAGGCCAGCGCTGCCGGATAACTATCAAACTGCCGTGATTCCGTAACCAGGCGGTAGGGTACGCCATCGCTCGTCTCTCTCTCTGTGAAAGCAACGACAATCGGCCTCGCTTTAGTTACCTCTTGACCGTTGAAATTATAGAGCCGGATATATAACGTCTGGTAGTACTCCGGTGTATAGACTTGCGCCTGCTGGATAGCGTCTCCCTGCTGGACGAAATACGCAGGTAGGTAATTTTCCTGTGGCTCGCCGGCCCAGGTGACGATGGCCCAGAACTTGCTGGTAGCGGTGGCATGATCCCCGACGATATATTTGGTCTGCAATTCACCCAGGATATTCCCGGCCTGGGAAGCATCATGGGACAGGAAAAGGGAAGCGACTTTCAAAATCGGATCGGGTTCCTGGGAAGGATTGGCACTGGGAATCCGATGGCCAATCCGCGTTATCCAGTAGCCGTAGTCCCACCATGATGTTACACCGTAGGCCGAGGCCGGGTATTCGAAATCTGATTTGTAAAGCTGGTAATAGTCATCAGGAGCCCCGAGAGGCTCCGGGGTATTGTCTTTCATCCAGGTCAGTGACTCCTGCCAGGCCGCCGAGGGCAGAAAAGCCGGTGCCGAGGCTATCTCTACAGATTTAATTATGTTCCAAGGTATGACAACTACCAAAAGCACCACCGCAACTGCTCCGGTGATAACGCGATAACCACCCACGCTGGGACCGGTGCGGCGCCTCCGGCGTTTTTTGGATTTGGCCTCCTCAGGCACCACTTCCGGCTTTTCCGCCAGTTTCTTCAGGCTGAACCGCCAGATTATCTCCCAGGACAGGTAGGCCGTAAGCAGCGCCATGTTCACCACCAGATAATAGGCGAAGCGACGCTGCACGAGCGTCAGCGAAAGAATAATCAATGTCCAGATGAAGAAGATGACTATAGCATTTCGGTTGTTGCCCGGCCTGCTAAAAAGCCAGATGAAAACAATGAAGAATAGTATCAATATAATGGCCGCGAATACCAAAATTACCACCGAAGACGTCAAGGAAAAGTAAATCAGGAGTAACAGAATGCCTAACGCCAGCATTACCACGCTAGCCGCACGTAACTGCAGACGCTGCGGGCTATTCGTTGGCTGCTTGGTTATTACCCAAGTTAAAACCAAGTAAGCAATCAGCCCGATCCCCGGTATCGCCCAGCCGGGGAAGAGGAAAAAACTGGTGGTGAAGTTGCCCCAGGCGACCGCCGTTGAGAAGCTACCCGTGGGGGCAAGGAAGGGCTGCATTTCCATCGTGGTAACGGCGGTGCTACCCACCGGGGCGAAGATACGGAAGGCCCCGACCATAAGTTCCATGGTGCGGGAGGAAATAGCAAAGGTGATGCCTCCAATCACCACCGCCAGCCCGAGGATGGCCAGGGGGTAATAAGCCGGTTTCAGGCCACGGCTGGACATGAAGCGGGAAGCCGCCGCCATAGCCACCGGAATGATTATGGCGATAACCACGGCTGCAGATATAAATCGTTCCTCCGAAACGGGCAAAAAGAAGATGCCGGTAATTAAAAACAGCACGAATCCCACGATACCCAGGTATTCGGTCCTTTCAGGGGAGGAAGGCCCCCTCAAGTGGTCGATGATGAACTGAACCACCAGGTACAGCGTGATGATGAAAACAAAAAGAAGGCCCCCGTTCCAAGTGGCCATGTAAGTGCCCAGAAAGACCCCCGCCAGGAGACTGTAAATAACCGGTCGGAGGAAAATACCCCGTTCGAGCTTAAGCAGATGACTGACGGTCAGCTGCCTTTCCGAGGCCGATTTAATTGCCAGAACCAGGAAAGCCATCGCTGTGGCGGTGAAGAAAGTCTCGACCACCGGGGTATCGGTAAAGCCGAGTAGACTCCGGCCCAGATATTCCCCCGGGAAAACCGCCATCAACACCGCTGCGATGACTCCGACCCATCGGTTGAAAAGCGTCTTGCCGATGAAATATACGGGGATAATCGTTAAAGCCGCCAGGATAGGCGGGAACAGCGTGCCGAAAGCATCGATAAAACTCTGGCTCGGGCTACCCAGACCGAAGAGCCAGATGATGCCGGCCAATACCTGATAAAAGAATCCCAGGTGTTCGATTGTCTGACCACCCGGGAATATGTGGAAGGGATCGAAGCTGAGGTACTGGGGGAAGTTGTGAACCATGCTGTCGACCAGGCGCATATAGTAGTAGCCGTCCACACTGGTGTAGACCACCATCTGGCCCTCGAAGACCTGGCCGTAAGGTAAGACTATCCGAATAATTAGTGAAACCCCGAAGAACACGAGTAGCAGAATACCGACAATCACCCTTGGCGATAACCTGTTAGTATTCAAGTGTCTACTCCTGACCGGGATACATTTGAAGGGCTTGAATTAGGCCTATTATGGCACACCTAAACTCAATTGGCAAGAGAATCAGAGTAAAGGAATTTGCCTTGATTGCGGCCAGACGGTGGTCTATAATCAGTTAAAATGCCATTACAGAAACGAGACGGCATTTTACCTTACCATCCGGTGTGTGAACCACGCTCGAGTTTGCCGGATGACCGAAACGGTACACTTTCATGTTTAAAAGGGGGGCAAGATGGCGAAGATACTGGTAACCGGTGGCCTGGGGTTTATCGGCTCTAACCTGGTGCCGGAGCTCCGGGGACGCGGCCATGATGTCTGGGTCTGCGATCTGATGAACTCGGCGGCCACAGCCAACTACACCCGGTGTGACGCCAGGGAATACCGCCAGCTAGAACGGCTCTTTATTAATCAGGACTACGACTACGTTTATCATCTGGCGGCGGAGTACGGACGCTGGAACGGTGAAGACTACTACGAGAACCTCTGGCAGACCAATGTTATCGGTACCAAGCATCTATTGCGCCTCCAGGAGCAGAAAAAGTTCCGCATGGTATTCTTTTCCAGCGCCGAGGTCTACGGCGACTATACCGGCGTCATGAGCGAAGACGTCATGGACAAACTCGCCATCAAGCAGATGAACGACTACGCCGTCACCAAGTGGGCCGGCGAGCTGATGGTACTGAACTCGGCGGCCATGTTCGGCACCGAGACCGTCCGGGTGCGCCCGGTCAATGCCTACGGCCCCCACGAGCATTACCACTCCTACCGCGGCGTCGTCCCGGCTTTCATCTACAAAGCCCTCCACGATGAGCCGTATACCGTCTACATGGGACACAAACGCATCTTCGACTATATTGAAGATACAGCCCGCACCTTCGCCAACATCGTCGACAACTTTATCCCCGGCGAAGTCTACAACATCGGCGGCAAGGAAGAATGGGAGTGCGAGATAAAGCACGTCTCCGATATCATCCTGAACTACCTGGGCAAGGACGACTCGCAGGTAACCTACAAAGAGGCCGAGCCGTTCACCACCCAGGTCAAGCATATGGACTACAGCAAGTCCCGCCGTGACCTGAAGCACGACCCGAAGGTGCCGCCGGAAAAGGGCATTCCGAGGACGATCGAGTGGATGAAGACCGTCTATGGTATTAAATAGGGAAGCCCCGGCATGAATATCCTCTTCGTCCACGAGGTAGACTGGCTTAAAAAAGTCGTCTTCGATATTCATAGCCTGGCGGAAGCCCGTTCGCTGCGGGGACATCGCATCTTCGCTGTCGATTACGAAAATACCTGGCAAAAAAGCAGCCCCTTCGATTTCGGGAGCCTCAGGACGCGGCGGTTTCCCGGTGTCTCCCGGGCTCTGCCCGGATCGTCGGTGGAGCTTGTCCGACCCGGCTTCATTAAGGCGCCCTGTCTGAGCCGTCTTTCTGCGAGATGTACCAGTGGCCGCGTTATTGAAAACGTTGTCCGGCAGGAAAAGATCGATGCTATCGTGCTCTATAGCGTTCCAACTACGGGAATACAGACCATCCGTACCGCCCGCAAGCACGGTATACCCGTCCTTTTCCGCTCGATAGATATCCTCAACCAGCTGGTGGTGGCGCCGCCGCTGCGGCCGGTCACCCGATACCTGGAAAAGCGGGTCTACACCCAGGCCGACCGGATACTGGCGCTGACGCCCGGCCTGACCAAATACGTGGCAGGGCTGGGAGCGGATGAGAGCAAGGTCAGCCTGCTATTGATGCCGGTGGACACCGGGATATTTCATCCCCAGCCTCCCCCCGCCGACCTCCGCCACCGCTGGGGCCTCAGTGAAAAGGATCCAGTGGTCCTGTTCATGGGAACCCTGTTCGACTTCAGCGGCCTGGACTCGTTTATTCCGGCCTTCCGGCAGGTCACCGGGAAAGTGCCCGGGGCCAGACTGCTCATCGTCGGAGACGGCCCGCAGCGGGACAAGCTGGAAGGGATAATCGACGAAAATAAACTGCGGGAAAGCGTCACCATCACCGGCTTCGAGCCTTACGAGACGATGCCGCAGTATATCAACCTAGCGGACGTCTGTATCAATACCTTCAACATCGTCGACGCCACACGGGACATTTTCCCCGGCAAGACGGTGCAGTTCCTGGCCTGCGGTAAGCCTTTCGTGGCCACGGCCCTGCCCGGAATGATCGCTGTCATCCTAGGGGAGGAGCAAGGTATCGTCTATACTGCGGACACGCCCGGTATGGCCGAAGCGGTAACAGACCTGCTCGGTTCTGCGGAAAGACGGGCGGCTCTGGGGAAGGCCGGCCTGGAGTATGTCCTGCGGACTCACAGCCACGAGAGCATCGCCCGGCAGCTCGAAGAAAAGATACAGGAGGCAGTCGGCAAATAAGCCTTTGAGTCATTTTATTGGGATTTTTTTGTGCCATTTAGCATTCGGTCACTTGGCCTCAAGGCAACTACAGTGTTATAATCGGGTAAACCCTCCTCGCGGGTGTGAAACTTAACAGGCTCAGGGGCGAATCATGGACGAATATCTGAAGGAATACAAAGGCACCAAAGTCCTCATCACCGGTGGCGCCGGCTGCGTCGGCTCCAACCTTACCAAGGGCCTGATAAAAGCCGGGGCTGCCAGAATCATTGTCCTCGACGACCTTTCCGCGGCCGCCCGCTGGAACGTTCCCGCCGACCCTTCCGTGGCTTTCATCGAAGGCAGCATCCTCGACGACGAGGTCCTCAAGCACGCCTTCGCCCCCGGCATCGACTATGTTTTTCACCTGGCGGCGCACTTCGCCAACCAGAACTCGGTGGACCACCCGGAGACGGACCTGGCCGTTAATGGCCAGGGTACGATTAAAGTATTACAGTACTCTCACCTGACAAAAGTGAAGCGGGTTGTCTTCGCCTCGTCGGGCTGCTCGGTCTACGGTAGCCGGGCGCCCCTGCCCCTCAAGGAGGACTTCGTCTCGCTGCACCTGGATACCCCCTACCAGATTACCAAGCTGCTCGGCGAGCTTTACTGCAATTTCTTTTATAACTACTACGGCCTGCCGGTGGCAATCGCGCGGTACTTCAATGTCTTCGGTCCCGGCGAAATACCTGGCGCCTACCGTAACGTGATTCCCAATTTCCTGTGGTGGGCCTTGCACAAGCAGCCTCTCCCGATCACCGGCACCGGCGAAGAGACGCGAGATTTCACCTTCGTCGATGACATCGTCGACGGGACGCTGAAATTGGGTATTATACCGGAAGCGGTCGGCGACGCCTTCAACCTGGCCTCGGAGACAGAGACTAAGGTCATCGACATCGCCAATATCGTCAACAAAATGACCGGCAGCGAGAGCGGCGTGAAGATGGTACCGCGACGGGACTGGGACCTTATCACACGCCGGCGGGCCTCCATTGAAAAGGCCGGTCGTGTCCTCGGCTACCGGCCGGGGACGGACATGGAGCGGGGGATTCGGGCCGCCTATGACTGGATCATCCAGAACCGTGAACGAATCGAGCAGGATGCCAGGTTCTAGGCCCGGGGAGGCATCATGGCAGACCTGTTGAAGGTTGGTATAGTCGGCTGCGGAGCCATCGCCACCATACGCCACATCCCGGCTTTTCTGAGACTAAAAGGCAAAGCCGCCCTCCGGGCCGTCTGTGATAAGAACGAAACACTCGCCGCCGAAACGGCGGCGAAGAACAGCATTCCGGGCGTCTATAACGACCTGGCGCCCCTGCTCGAAGCGGAGAAGCCGGACATCATCGATATCTGCACGCCCCCGCAGGTCCACGCCTCCCTGGCCATCGAGGCATTGGAAGCGGGTTGCCATGTCATCCTGGAAAAGCCCATGGCCCTCAAGACCTCGGACTGCGACGCCATGATAGCCGCCGCCGATAAAAGTGGACGTAAGCTGTGCATCGTCCACAACCAGCTTTTTTATCCCCCGGTTGTTAAAGCCAGGCAACTGGTGGCGAAGGGAGTAATCGGGGACTTCATTGGCATGCGTATCTTCATGTCCGATCCCCAGGATGAGATGATCATGAGGGAGGACTACTGGATACACAAGCTCCCCGGAGGCGTCATCGGGGAGACGGGGCCACACCCGGTGTACAAGTCCATCGCCTTTATCGGCAATATCAAAGGCGCCGATGTCTTTGCGACGCGCCGCCTGGAGCACCCCTGGGCCCCCTTCGACGAGTTCCGCATCGACCTCGAAGGCGAGCAAGGCTACAGCTCTATCGTCATCTCCTACAGCAGCCACAGGCGCGCCTCGACTCTCGACCTTTTGGGGACGGATGGAGCCCTGCATCTGGATCTGCTCGGCATGTTGCTGGTGCGGGAAGGTAAGAACCGGAAGATGAGCCCTGTTTCGCTGGCTTCAGCCGCCCTGGGAGGGGCTGCCCGTACAGCCGGCGGGGTGGGAGGAAATACACTCAACGTAATCACCAGGAGGGGTGAGTTTTTCGGTCACAATAAAATCATCGGTGCCTTTGTTGATAGCGTGATTACCGGCCGCGAACCGCCGATTACAGCCGAGGAGGGCCGGGAGACGACCCGTGCTTTGGAGATGGTGGTGGCCCGGATGAAGGAGAAATACCAGGTCGGCTAGCCTGAAAGTGCGGTGAAAGAAGCATCGGTAACGCAGAAAGCGGTCGGCCTGCTGCCGGCGCTACCGGCTTTCTTGAAGACCTATAACCTTTTAAAAAAATCGCAGTGGTGGAGCCGGCAACAGCTCGAGGAGTACCAGATGCGGCAGTTGGGCCGCTTGCTGGAGCATGCCTATACTAGCGTCCCCTACTACCGCCGTGTCTTTGACGAACGCGGCCTCAAACCGGGGCACATCCAGGACTTCAACGACCTTAAAAAGCTGCCCTTCCTGACCCGTGACCTGGTCCGCACTAACCTGAAAGACCTGATATCCAGCAACTATTCCCCCGCCAGGCTGGAGTACGTTACTACCGGCGGCTCTACGGGCGTTCCCCTCGGATTTTACTATGAGAAAGCGGTATCGCGGGCAACGGAATGGGCCTTCATCAAGATGCTCTGGGAGCGTGTCGGCTATCATTTCCGTGACAGGTGCGCCGTTCTCAAGGGTAGCGTCGTAGCCGGCGCCGAGGCGGGCCGGCTTTGGGAAAAAACGCTCTTCGACCGCTGGCTGGTGCTGTCGACTTACCATCTGGCGAATGACAACATTCCCCGCTATATTGAAGAGATACGACGGTTCCGACCACGCTTTATCCAGGCCTATCCTTCGACGGTATCGATAGTGGCGCGTTTCATGAAAAAGAACGGTACCGCGGCTTTTAACGGCCTGCGGGCGGTCCTTTGCGGCTCGGAAAACATGTATCCCGGCCAGCGCGAGCTCCTGGAAGAAGCCCTGAAATGCCGCGTCTATACCTGGTACGGCCACGCCGAAAGGGCGGTGCTGGCCGGTGAGTGCGAGACGAACCGGGAGTACCACCTCTTCCCCGAATATGGCATTACCGAGCTCGTCCGGGAGGACGGCAGCCCGGTTGCCAACGCCGACGAGGCCGGCAACATCGTGGGAACGGCGCTTACCAGCTTAGCTATGCCGTTCATCCGGTACCGGACTGACGACCTGGCCATGTGGGCCGACGGCGACTGCCACTGCCGCCGGCAGTACCCCCGCATCAAGGGCGTGCGGGGCCGCTGGCTCCAAGAGTTTATC
Source organism: Dehalococcoidales bacterium (assembly GCA_034414775.1). Lineage (GTDB taxonomy): Bacteria > Chloroflexota > Dehalococcoidia > Dehalococcoidales > RBG-16-60-22 > DAOULX01. Next base: position 59,250 of record DAOULX010000019.1, on the reverse strand, counting down.
GTCGCCACGAACAACCGGCCCATTTCCATCACGGCCATCAACATGCACTCGGACGTCTTCGAGAACGTGGCCCAGTTCCAGTTCTACCAGGAGAAAAAGGGGGAGGTCGTCTTCAAAATCGTCAGGAAGGACAGCTATACCGATGGGGATACGGATTACATCAGGGCGGAACTGCTTAAAAAACTGGGCGATGATATGAAACTGGAGATACGTTTCGTGGAGGAAATCCCCCGCACAGCTCGAGGAAAATATAACTTCTTGATCCAGAAACTTCCCGTCAGTCTGGCGGATGATGCCGATGTCTAAGGCCGGAAAGAAGCCGGTTATAGCTTTTCTGGGGGCGCTGCCACCGCCCTTCGGTGGATTCACCGTACCCTTACAACGGCTGGTTCAGCGGATAGATGAAACCGATCTTGAATACGTGGTCTACGACCTGGTAAATAGAAGAGTAGTCCATCGGAACGGCGCTGTGGCTCGCATTGGAAATAGGGCCTGGTGGTTGCTTCGATACCTTTTTACGGCCAAAGAGGACCTGATCTGTTGCCATTACATCGACTGGCGGGTGCGGGTGGCGGTGGGGACAATAGGCCTACTGGGAAAACGAACGCTAATCTCCATCGGCGGGCAAAGCCTCCAGGACTCCCTGGAAAATCGATGGCTCCGCCGCAAAATCATCGCCTCTTCACTGAGGCGCTACAACGCTGTAATCGCCCACAATGAGATCATTAGGGAGCTTTGCCTGTCGCTGGGGGTCGCGCCGGAGCGTATTACCATCATCCCGAACTTTATTCCGCCCCCCGTGCGGAAGGATGAATTCGACGCTATACCACCGGACGTATGGGAGTTCATTGATAGCCACCAGCCGATAATCTCGGCGAATGCCTATGCCCTAACATTTTATCGGGGCCAGGACCTCTACGGACTGGACCTTTGTGTCGAGCTCTGTGCCAACCTGAAGTCCAGTTACCCCGGATTGGGCATGGTTTTTTCCCTGCCCCAGGTTGGCGATAAAAAATATTTCGATGTGATGAGGCAACGTATCGCAGAAATGGGGCTGGAAAGCAATTTCAAATTCATCACCGGTGCCTATCAACTCTACCCTATCCTGATGAAAAGCCAGGTCTTTATCAGGCCCACCAACACTGATGGTGATGCCAACTCACTCCGCGAGGCATTGTTTTTCAAGGTACCCTCGGTAGCCAGTGACGTTTGCCCCCGACCGGAAGGGGCGACTATCTTTAAGAACCGGGACATCGATGACCTGACACGCCAGGTGAAGGACGTATTACAGAACTACGAGCAGCACCGGCAAATCCTTGATGGAATAGCTTTGGAAGACAACTCCGCGAAGTTGATTAAGTTATACAGTCGATTGATTGCGTACGGTGCATAGACATGAAAATTCTCTTTCTCTGCTACGAACACCCCGCCCCGGAGATAGCCGGCAGCCACCGGGTGCGTTACTCGCTAGAACACCTTGCCGGGAAACACGGCCACCAAGTTACCCTGGCGGCGTTTAAGCTGCGGGGTAAAAGCTACCCGGACCTGAGCCAGCACGCCCGTGTGGAAACGGTGGAGTTAGCCCGCCGACCCGGCTTCGGGGCCCCGGGGGTGATCCTGAAAAGCATCCCGCGAATATTGAATATGTCCTCCGGGCTGCCCGCTTTCACACGTTATGGCTACTCCTCGGAGATGGATACCCGGGTAAATGCCCTTTTGCATGGTGCAGGCTATGATATCATCGCCGTTGACCATCCGGCCATGCTGGGTTACGTGCTGGATAAGGGCATCCCGGTGGTACTACTGGAAGCCTTCGCCCCGGCCGAGATAAGCCATCTAGAGTATCGGCTAGAAAAGAATCCGCTGAAGAAGATTTTGCGCTACGTTTACCACCGGCAAACGCGGGGCTATGCCAGGCTCTACCACCGGGTAAATCTCTTGATTGCCGTTTCATCACACCAGCGGGATATGGTAAGAGCACACGACTCGAGTCTGAACTTCGTAGTAATACCCTACGGCGTTGATGATGGCTTTTTCGAGGCCGATGATATGGAGGCAGAGTCGCCGACATTGATTATCACCGGTTCGATGAGCGGTCCCCGGAACACAGCCGCGGTGATGGAATTTTACCGTGAAATATACTCGCTGATAAAGGAAAGGATTCCGAGGATTCAACTACAAGTTGTAGGCAGCAATCCAGATACGGAGATAAAGGCGCTGGCGGAGGACGCCTCGGTGACTGTTACCGGTTATGTCCCCGATCTGCGCCCGTACCTTCGCCGTGCCTGGGTAGTGGCAGCCCCGCTACAGGAGGGCTTCGGCGTTAAGGTCAGGATATTGCAGGCCATGGCCACCGGACGGCCGGTCGTGGCTACGCCACCGGTAACCACCGGGATCGATGTTTCCCCGGAGGAAAATATCATCATTGCCGAAAGACCGGCTGAGTTCGCCGATAGGGTCATTGCTCTCCTCAATGACAAACGTCTCCGGGAACGAATCGGTGTGGCGGCGAGGCATCTAATGGTCACCGAACATTCCTGGGCAAAGCTGGCGGACCGACTCAACGAAGTCTTGGAACGAACAGCGGCACAAAATTTATCTTCATAAGGCGAGGGTAATCCTCTTCAGGTCATTGATATCAAGCCGGGAGTGTCATCAGACTATTGCCTTGCTAGCCATACTCTGGAACATTCGCGAGCCTTGTTATTGCTTTCTGGTTGCGGGTATAATAATCCGGTCGTTTACACCGAGCCAGATACTTGAAAAGGAGCCGGATGGATAAAGCGGTCGTTACCGGCGGGGCCGGTTTTATCGGGTCTCATGTGGCTGAGGAGCTTACTGAACGCGGTTACAGGGTCGTCATTTTCGATGATCTTTCAACAGGATCCATGGCTAACATCGAGGTGCTCTTAGAAAACCAGGATGTCGAGTTTCATCGGGGGAGCATCACCGACCTGCCTTCCCTGAATAATGTATTCCGGGGGGCGCGTTTCGTTTTTCATCTGGCGGCCCTGCCCAGCGTACCGAGGAGTATCCAGGAACCCCTGGCTTCACACGAAATCAACGGCACCGGCACGCTTAAGGTGCTCATGGCGGCCCGAGATGCCGGCGTCAGTAAGGTCGTGTATTCCTCATCATCGTCCGTCTATGGAGATACCCCCACCCTGCCCAAACGTGAGGACATGTCACCCAGTCCGCAGTCTCCCTACGCCGTTTCCAAAGTCGCCGGGGAATACTACTGCGGGGTTTTCGAGCAGGTCTACTCCCTACCTACCGCCAGCCTGAGGTATTTCAACGTGTACGGGCCGAGGCAAGACCCCAGTTCTCAGTACGCCGCCGTCATCCCCAGCTTCATCCAGCGGACCGGCTCCGGCGAAGCGCCGGTTATCTACGGGGATGGCACACAGACGAGGGACTTCACCTTTGTCAAGGATGTCGCAGTTGCCAATATCCTGGCCGCAGAGGGAACAGCCTCGGGCATCTATAATATCGGCCGGGGGGAGAGCGTTACCATCAATGAGCTCGCCCAGCTTGTCATAAGTCTATCCGGCCGGGACCTGAGCCCGAAATACGAAGACCCCCGCCCCGGTGATATCTTATATAGCCTGGCGGACATATCCCGGGCCCGGGAATTCGGATATAATCCGGAGTTCAATCTTGAAGACGGGCTGCGGAGTATTTACGACAGCCTCGGGAAATGAGCTGTAGCCCCTAATACCCGGAAAATATTACCCCTTCTTAGTCATCTCAAGGAGAAATACAGCGGAACAAAGACTCTGAACGGGCTACACGAGATTGAATTAACATGACACGTAACAAGATAGGCTTTTTCGCTGCCCTGACGGTTCTGCTATCTCTCTGGTTGACATCCTCGGTGTCCGCCTCGGATAGCGAACCGAAAACAATCACGGTCGTTTTTCGGTTCGACGACTGCAGCAGCATAAGCGGGACTGATTTTTACGTTAAAATGATCGACGCCCTGCAGACCTACAACCTTTCGTGCACAATTGGCGTCGTTCCATGTTTGAGTGATAAAGATATATTAGATCCTTCCCCGCAGGGTGTTATCCTCCTCTCCCCGGAGAAGGCTGGTATACTAAAAGACACCATGGACACTACCGTTGAGGTAGCCCTGCACGGATACTCTCATCAAACACGCCGCGCGTCATCCGAAGGAGGGTATACGGAGTTCGCCGGCCTCGACTATGATGGTCAAAGACAGAAAATAGTCGAAGGGAAAAAGTTGTTAGAGGATATGCTTGATACAAAAATCACAACATTCACTCCGCCGTGGAATAGCTACGATTCTACAACAGTACAAGTACTTGAAGAGCTGAATTTCACTACCATATCGGCGGATTTGAATGGTCCGGCGGTAGACCCGTCCCGACTCAATTTTTTACCATCGACCGGCGGCATCCCTGAATTACAGAATGCCATCAGGGAAGCCAGAAAAAGCCGCGATTCTCATCCCATCATCATTACCCTGTTCTATGCCGACGACTTCCGGGAAATAGACACAAAAAGGGGTTTTGTGACTTTCCAGGAATTTGACGAAATTCTGAAGTGGGTGGCATCACAGCCGGACGTTCGGACACTCACCATTGATGATACAGTTGAACTTATTACCGGCCTTGACTCACATCTCTACAAAAGCTACCAGGAAATACTCTCGCCACCGAATGTTTTATCTCCACCGTTCATCACGAATGAGTTGCTATATTACCCGTCCCTTGACACGGTGGGCAATATGAAATTCAATACCTGGCTAATACCAGTCCTTTTCTATTTCACATTACTGGTCATCTCGGTTGTTGTAACGTTCTTTATCGGGCTTTTCGTTTTCCGCCGGTTCGGATTCCTGCATCTATTCGGGAGGTATGGCAGCCTGCTTGTGCTGCTCCTGTATTCCGTCTACACCTGGTATGACCTGATAATAGGTTTCAGGGGCGCAACCGTCTTGGCCGTGATTCTCGGTATATGCGGTGGAATATGGCTCTCTTCTTACCGGGTAGCTAAAACAGGTCGTTCGAAACAAGTTACGCAGTCTGCGGCATGATTAAAACCGGCGACCAATCAAGTCTCTTCGATTGTATTTAAACGTGGTCTTGGTGTTTCCCTTGCCAGTTAGTATATAATTGAAATGCCCGCATCAACCTATATGGTGTTCGGTAATGCCTGATTTTCGGGAAGCGGATTACCGAACTCAAACACGGCGCGGCAGATTTTACGAATGCGTTATATCATTTATGGTGCCGGCGGTATCGGGAGTGTTATGGGGGGCCATCTGGTGTGCGCCGGTTACAGCGTTGTCCTCGTGGGCCGCCCGTGGCATGTAGGCGCTATTAATGCCAACGGACTCCACCTGGTAACTCCCTCCGGCAGTGGAAATCGTTCACCAGATGGCCGCCGCTGGCGACTCCCGGGCAAAACCACGATGGAGAACTCGGCTCGATGCTGGGATTGGATACGGCGAGTACCTAGGTCGAAGGAGGGGTAGATGCACGCCGTCGAAGTAAGTCATATCTCCAAGTCCTTTGCGGATAAGGTCGCCGTGAATGACCTCTCTTTCTCCCTCGACCAGGGCGAAATATTCGGTCTGATCGGCCCCAACGGCGCGGGCAAGACCACCACCATCAGGATGATGATGGATATTATCAAACCGGACTCGGGACAGGTGACCATCCTCGGCGAGCAACTTGGTGAGGCCACCAAGAACCGGCTCGGCTACCTGCCGGAGGAAAGAGGCCTCTATAAAAAGATGAGGGTCATCGAGTCCATCATCTACCTGGCATCGCTCAAAGGCACCAGCAGGGAGGTCGCTCTCACCAGGGCCAACGAACTGCTCGGCATGACCGGAATGTTGCCGCACCAGAGGAAGAAGATAGACGAGCTGAGCACGGGTATGGGCCAGATTATCCAGTTCATCGTGACCGTTGTCCACGATCCCGAGCTTATTATCATGGACGACCCCTTCTCCGGCCTCGACCCGGTCAACACCGAGCTGTTGAAAGGGATGCTATTAGACCTGCGCGGCCAGGGCAAATCCATCGTCCTGAGTACCCACCAGATGAACCAGGTGGAGGAACTCTGCGACCGTATCCTCATGATGGACCGCGGGAAGGCCGTCCTGTACGGAGACCTGAATGAGATCAAGTCCCGATACAGAAGCAACTCGATCCAACTCGATTTCAAGGGCGAACTGGGGGACGTGCCAGGAGTCGCCCGGACACAGGTCCACAAGGACCACACGGAACTGTTCCTGGATAGCGGTGGTACGCCTCAGGAGGTACTAGAATACCTGGTTAGCCGGGGCATCGAAATCAACCGATTTGAAATAGCGACTCCCCCGTTACACGAAATATTTATCGATGTGGTGAGTAAGAGCCATGAATAAGACGGGCCTGATACTGAAACACGAGTTCCTTTCCACGATAAAGAGGCCGGGTTTCATCATCATGACCTTCATCGTGCCGGTCCTGGGACTGCTCGCCATCGCCGTCGTTTCAATCATTTCGGGGAGTCTCCAGCCGGGGCCACCGGAATTCATAGATGTCGGTTACGTTGCCAAGGGTGGCGGATTCGAAGGCTACACGACGCAGGGGAACATAACACTGACCTCCTTTGACACCGAGGCCGATGCCAGAGAAGCCTTACTCAGCGGCGCCGTCAAGGAGTACTTCGTTATCCCGCAGGACTATGTCGACAGGGGTGTGATCGACCGCTACACCCTGGAAAAACAGCTTGAAGCGCCGCCGTCGGTAGCCGCTGCCATCAGTACTTTCGTTTCCAGCAATCTCCTGGCCAGTAACGTGCCCCAGGCCACTATCGACCGTATCCAGGCTCCCCCCTTCCTGATTACCACTCGGCTGACGGAGACGGGGGACATCGCCACCGAGCAGGGCGGTTACGGCAACCTTATCATCCCGGCGGTCTTTAGCCTGCTGCTGGTGCTCGCTATCACGTTTTCCTCGGGCTACCTACTGCAAGGGCTGGGTGAGGAGAAAGAGAATCGCCTCATCGAGGTGCTGCTATCCTCTGTTTCGACCCGGCAGGTGATGATCGGCAAGGTCTTCGGTATCGGCGCCGGCGGCCTGGTGCAGGTGGTTGTCTGGGTAATCTCATTGCCGCTCCTGCTGGGATTGGCCTCGTCTACTTTCGGCGGTTTCATCGCCACGATAGAACTCCCCGCCGGATTCCTGGTCCTGGCAATCGTCTATTTCGTGCTGGGTTACCTGTTGTTCGCCGTGATATCAACGAGCATCGGCGCCGTCAGCCCCTCGGCACGGGAGGGCCAGCAGCTCTCCACATTGTTCGTCCTCACCGCCGTTTCACCCCTCTGGTTTTCGTCCCTACTTCTCCTGTTCCCCAAAGCCGTGATATGGATCGTTCTGACGATTTTCCCCATCACCGCCCCGGTGGTGGTGATGCTCAGGATCGGCGCATCGGAGATTCCCGCCTGGCAGATAGCCGCCAGCCTAGCCGTGCTGGCGCTGTGTATCGCCGGGGGACTGCTGCTCTCCGCCAGGATCATCCGGTCGTACCTCCTGATGTACGGCAAGCGGCCCGGGCTTGGGGAGATAATGCGCAGTTTGAGGAGATAATGCCGCAGCCATCTTGCTGCGACGACGCCATTGTGGTAGCATTATCGACGAAATAGGGCGGTCTTCAAGGGCAGTCCTGATGCAGCAAAAGCCGGACCGGCAATACTACATCGATTGGCTCCGGGCCGGGGCCATGTTTCTGCTGGTATTTTTTCACACCGGTAGACTGTTCGACGAAACGCCCTGGCATATCAAGAACACCACCGAGAACTTCGCCATTGAGGTGTTTAATAGCGTTCTAGATGTTTGGCAGATGCCGTTGTTCTTCCTCGTTGCCGGTGCGGCGGTCTGGTTTTCCCTTGGCAAACGCACCTCCTGGCAGTTCTCACGGGAAAGGTTTTTCCGCATCCTAGTGCCGCTCATCTTCGGCATGCTCGTCATCGTGCCGCCGCAGGTCTACGTGGAACGCATTTTTAATGGAGATTTTACCGGCTCGTTTTTCACATGGTACCCCAACACTTTCCACGGCACCTATTCCAATGACGACGCCGCCACCGGCAACCTGAGCTGGCACCACCTCTGGTTCCTGGCCTACCTCTTCGTTTTTTCCTTGCTCCTCCTGCCGCTTCTCCGCTATCTGCGCCGAGAGGAAAATGTGGCAATACTATACCACATCGGCAATTTTTTCTCGCGTTCCGGCGCTATACTCTTGCCGGCCATCCCGCTGATAGTCTACGAAGTCTTTCTCCTACCGATTTATGGCTCGGGTAATCATACCCTCATCAGCGATTGGAGGAACTTCCTTTTTTACATTACCGTCTTTTTCAGCGGCTTCATACTTGTCTCGGACAGCCAGATAACGCGGACGGTCTGGCGGCAGCGCTACATCTTCTTGGCGACGGCCATCGTTATACTCGTTTTGCTTTATCTCATAGAAACCAAGGTGTTCGGGATCCCGGAATGGACTCTCCTGGCTCTTTATGGCATCGCTTGTTGGATCTGGTTGCTCGCCATTGTCGGGATGGGCATGCAATTACTCAATATCGATAGCAGGCTGCGCCGCTATGCTAGCGACGCGGTGCTGCCGGTGTACATCCTGCACCAGACGCTGATAGTCGTTTTCGGGTTTTATATCGTCACCTGGGACATCCCCATCGCCGCCAAATACTTCCTGATCATCTTCGGCGTCTTCCTGAGCGCCCTGGCTATCTACGAAGCGGTCCGCCGCACCAGGGTGACGCGTTTCCTGTTCGGAATCAAAGCCCCGAAAAGTGCCGCTCATTTGCAGCCCGCCGGCCTTTCTGCTAAGCTAGAACCATAGTAACGCCGCCAGGAGGTGACGTTATGACCGACGCCTACGCCCGGGCCGGCGTTGACATCAACGCTAAAAACATCTCCAACCGCCTGATCGGAAAAGTCGCCAGCACAACTTACCGCCCCGAGGTATTAAGCGACGCCGGCTTTTTCTCCGGCATGTACGAGTTCAGGGGCTACCGCCAGCCCGTTCTCGTTTCCAGCACCGATTCGGTAGGTACGAAGATCAAGCTGGCCATCGCCCTGGACCGTTACGACACGGTCGGCATCGACATCGTCAACCATTGCGTCAACGATATCTTCACCTGCGGCGCCAGCCCGATGTTCTTTCTGGACTATATCGGCATCGGGAAGCTCGTACCGGAAAGGGCGGAGGCCATCGTTGGCGGACTGGCGGCGGCCTGCCGGGAGGTCGACTGCGCGCTGATCGGCGGGGAAACCGCCGAGATGGCCGACATCTATACGGGCGACGACTTCGACCTGGCTGGATTCGTCGTCGGGGTGGTGGAGAAAGACGAGATAATCGCCGGAAAAGGGATCGCCGCCGGAGACGCCATCCTCGGACTGCCTTCCAGCGGGCTGCATACCAACGGCTACACGCTGGCCCGGAAGGTCTTCGGGGACACCCGCGAAGCGCTGGAAAAGCGCTACCCGGAGCTGGACCGGCCTATTGGGGAGATGCTCCTGAAGCCGCACCGCTGCTACTACAATGAGCTGAGACCGCTACTGCCACTCGTCGAAGGGATGGCGCACATTACCGGCGGCGGGCTAATCGACAACGTGCCGCGCATCCTGCCGGAGGGCCTGGCGGCCCGCTTCGAGACTGCGAAATGGCCAGTGCCGCCAATCTTTCCACTGCTAGAGCGGCTCGGCGGCGTGGCCCGCGACGAGATGTATCACGTTTTCAACATGGGCGTCGGCATGGTGGTAGTCACCGCCCCGGAGAGCGTCAGCGAGCTTCAGGCTAAACTGCCGGAGATCATGGTCATCGGGGAGGTGGTGCGGCAGGTAGGGGACGAGAGGGTGATCATTGACTAGGGAGGAGGGGGATTGGCAACCTGGAAAATGAGCAAAGGGGACATACTCTGGAGCGCTCTTATGACCGTTCTGGCTATCGCCTGTTTCCCTGTCAATCCCTTGGTCCTAACCGGAGTTATTAAGGTGGAATCATACCTGCCCCTGGCTATTATCGCCTGGGTCGTCTGGGTGGTGGGTATGATCCTGGTCATGGCGCCGATAGTCATGTTCCCCCGGCGGGGCGGGGTCTCAAAAGGAAAATCGTATGTCAACACCACGCGACTGGTGGACACGGGCATATACTCCATCGTCAGGCACCCGCAATATACCGGTGGCATATACGCAATTTTCCTGACCAATCTGTTAGCGAATCCGCACTGGTTGTTCGGCATACTCGGGGCTGCTGGCGTCACGGTTATTTATCTGGGTTGTATCGAGGAAGACAAAAAACTTATCAAGAAGTTCGGCGCCGACTATCGAAGTTATATGCAAAAGGTGCCCAGGACGAACTTTTTTCTGGGAATATACAGGCTATTGCAACAAAAAAGCAAAAGGAAAGAGTAATATGAGAGCCATCGTTAGCGTTTCGGATAAAACCGGCGTCGCCGATTTCGCCCGCGGCCTGAGCCAGCTCGGCTACGAGATTTTCAGCACCGGCAACACCAAAAAGGCCATCGGTGAGGCCGGGGTGCCCGTTAAAAGCGTCTCGGACATCACCGGTTTCCCGGAAATCCTCGACGGGCGGGTCAAGACCCTGCACCCGATGGTCCACGGCGGCATCCTCGCCCGCCGCGACCTGCCCGCCCACATGGATGAGCTGGCCGAAAAGCACATCGAGAAGATAGACCTGGTGGCGGTCAATCTTTATCCCTTCGTGCAGACGGTCACTGAAGACGGCGTTACCCTTACCGACGCCCTGGAGAACATCGACATCGGCGGACCCACGATGATTCGCGCCTCAGCCAAGAACTTCCCCGGCGTTATCGTCGTCGTGGACCCGGCCGATTACCCGGTCGTGCTGGAGAAGCTCCAGAAAGGCGATTTGCCCCTCGAAGAACGCCAGCGGCTGGCGCAGAAGGCCTTCCAGCACACGGCCATCTACGATACCGCCATTGCCCAGTACCTGCGCCGGGGCGAGCCCGGCCTTCCCGAGGAGTTAACCATCGCCATGAAGAAACGCTACGGCCTGCGCTACGGGGAGAACCCCCACCAGACAGCCGCTTTCTACGCCGAGCTTTCCATCGACCCGAAGCCTAATACTGGCATCACCTGGGCCAAGGTGCTGCATGGTAAGGAGCTTTCCTTCAACAACATCCTGGACGCGGACGCCGCCTGGGGCGCCGCCGTCGATTTCGCCGCCCCGACCGTTTCCGTCATCAAGCACACCAATCCCTGTGGCCTGGCCAGTCACGAAGACATCGCCGAGGCTTACCGGCAGGCTTTCAGCGGTGACGAGGTGGCGGCCTTCGGCGGCATCGTGGCGGCCAACCGCCCCGTCACCCCGGCCATGGCCGAGGCGATGAAACCGGTGTTTTACGAGATTGTCATCGCCCCCGAGTATGACCCCAAGGCCCTGGAGATGCTCAAGAAGAAAAGGGACCTCCGCATCCTGGTGGCGGAACTGCCGCCCGGCTACGGCAAAGAAGAGTGCGACTACACCGACTACCGCCACGTTAAAGGCGGCTTCCTGGTCCAGGGCTCGGACTCCTTGCCGGAGGGCAAGGTCGACCTCAAAGTGGTCACCAAACGCCCGCCGACGGCCAAGGAAAAAGACGACCTGCTCTTCGCCTGGCACGCCGCCAAACACGTTAAGTCCAACGCCATCATGCTCGCCAGGGACAAGACGGTGGTGGGGATGGGGGCAGGGCAGCCCAGCCGCATTGTCAGCGCCCAGATAGCCGGGGAGAAGGCCGGCGACAAAGCCAGGGGCAGCGTCCTGGCCTCGGACGCCATGTTCCCCTTCCCGGACGTCGTCGAGCATGCCGCCAAGATAGGCGTGACGGCCATCATCCAGCCCGGCGGCTCCATCCGCGACCAGGAGTCCATCGACGCCGCGGACAAGCACGATATCGCCATGGTCCTGACCGGGGTCAGGCACTTCCGGCATTAATCCAAGTAGGGGGTGAGGTAAATGCCCAACGCCGTATTAGTCATAGATATGCTGCGGTGCTTCATGGAGCCAGGCCACGCCCTATACTCCGGCGACAAGGCACGAAACATCATCCCCAATGTCCAGCGCCTTCTGGAGAAAGAGCAGGCCGCCGGTTTGAAGATATTCTTTATCTGCGATAACCACGATCCCGACGACCTGGAGTTCAAGATGTTTCCGCCCCACTGCGTGGCCGGTACCGAGGAAGCCGAGGTAATCCCGGAACTGGCCGGATTTTCCGGAGAAGTTATCCCCAAGAAACGCTACAGCGCCTTTTATAACACACCACTTGAAGACAGGTTGAAGGAGCTCAAGCCGGAAAAAATCATCGTTTGCGGCGTACTGACCAATATCTGCGTCCTGCACACCACCGCCGACGCCCGAAACCGCGACTACGACGTTGAGGTGCCGGTGGACTGCGTCGCGTCTCCCGATGAGTCAGCCCACCGCTTCGCCCTGGAACACATGGAAAAAGTGCTGGGGGCTAAACTCGTTTAGGAGGTGGAATATGGTGGAGCCGAAGTTCAGGCCGAACCCTGACGTCCTCTCCGGCGAGACCGCCGATATCTACTTCGTCCGCACTATCGATATCTTACGCCGGGAGGGAATCAATCCTACCGCCACGATGGAGGTGTTCGGTAGTCATGCCGGATTGCTCTGCGGCATTGAAGAGGTCAAAGCGCTGCTGGCCGAGGCCCTGCCCGAAGATAACAGAGAGGTATGGGCGCTGGCGGAGGGGGACGCCATGGCGGCTAAGGAGGTCGTGCTTCGCATCACCGCCCCCTACCAGAGCTACGGAGTCTATGAGACGGCCATCATCGGCACCCTGGCACAGTGCAGCGGCTGGGCGACGGCCGCCCGGGAATGTGTCGAGGCAGCCGGGGACATACCGGTCGTCAGCTTCGGAGCGCGGCACGTCCACCCATCGGTGACCGGCGTGATGGACTACGCGGCGGTGGTGGGGGGCTGCACGGGCTGCTCCAGCGTCAACGGTGCCCGCCTGGCCGGCATCGAGGCCTCGGGCACCATGCCCCACGCCCTGATTATCATCATGGGTGACACAGTTACCGCCACCCTTCTTTTCGATAAGCACATACCGCCGGAGGTACCACTGGTATCGCTCGTGGACACATTCAAGGACGAGGCCGAGGAGAGCCTGCGGGTGGCGGAAGCGCTCGGGGGAAAGCTCCAGGCCGTGCGGCTGGATACCCCCGGCGAACGCGGACGGGTCACCATCGACTTGGTCAAGGAAGTACGCGCCCGTCTCGACCTGGCCGGCTTCAAAAATGTCGGCATTTTCGTCAGCGGCGGCTTCGACCCGGAACGAATCACGCACTTCCTGGAGAGAGGCGCACCGGTGAACGGCTTCGGCGTCGGCAGCTATATCAGCGGGGCGCGACCTATCGATTTCACGGCCGACCTCCACGAAATCGAAGGGAAGCCCATCGCCAAGCGGGGGCGCATTCCGGGCATCACCGCCAACCCGCGGCTGAAGCGGGTGCTCTAAAGGACGGTTTCAAACGGGCCTGAAGGCCAGGTGTAACACCCTGCGAGTGTCCTCGGTGAGCCGGACGCGTTCGTCGATTCGCCAGCCGACCACCCAGATGACTCCTTCCGGCGAGGCCACGATGGGGACACGACGCCGCCAGGCCCGCGGTATCCCGGCATCGATCATGAATTCCGTGAGTTTCTTGGTCCCGCCCAGGCCCAGCGGCTGAAAGCGTTCTCCGGGCCGGCGGGGGCGCACGACAAGCTTATCCCCCGTCCTGGCGAAGTCAAAGATGGCATCAAGCCCATCGGAAGAAGAAGCCGGCTCACCGGCGGGTGAAAGAATCTCGGCGTGTATATTCCAGCCGGGCAGACTTGTCCGACCGGGGATGTTCAGCGTCGCCTCACCTTCTAGAGGGGGGAAAGGGCAGGAGGCCACCGCATCTCCGGCCAGCAGGAAACGGTCAGGCTCGATGACGAAATTTAAGCCTTCGGGCAGGCTGATTATCTTTCCGGCCGGCTTTTCCAAAGCGTCCAAGAGATCCTCGATGTGACCCGCCTCGATGTCCTTGAGGCCGCCGAGCCGTTTTGCCACGGCCGCTCTCAGCAGGTGCCGCTGCAGGGCTGGCGGCAAGGCTGCCAGCTTCTCTCTATCAAGGAATACCCGGTCGCCTTCTTCTCTGGCCACCTCTCCCCATTGTTTCGCGGCTTCATCCTCAATGAAGTCCAGGTCGGCGGCGGCCAGTCGTGCCATCCGCATTAGGGCCTCGTCGATGCGAGGATTGTATCTCCGAAGCTCGGGCAGTAGCTCAAGCCTGATTCTATTGCGGAACGGCTCCACGGACAGATTTGATGCGTCCGTCCGGGGTCTTAGGCGATGTTTTCGGCAGTAGGCGGCGGTATCCTGCCGGTCCAGCCCGAGCAATGGCCTGATGATGGTGAAGCTGCGTCCCGAGAAGACCTGCTGGCTGAGCGGCCGGAGTCCCCGCATTCCTCCCAGTCCGCTACCCCTGATAAGGTGCATGAGGATGGTCTCGACATGGTCGTCGGCGGTATGCCCGACCGCCACACGTTCGGCCTCGACCCTTCCGGCGACCTCGGCCAGAAATGCGTAGCGGACTTCGCGCGCCGCTTCTTCCAGGGAGAGGCGGTGTTTTTGCCTGTATGGCCTGACATCCCGCGATTCTACGGTGGCCGGCAAACCCAAACGCCGGGCCAGCCCGGCGACGTATCCGGCGTCACCACGGGATTGACTACCGCGTAATTGATGGTCCAGATGGGCGACGTGCAGACTGATATCAAGTTCTTTCTGTAGATCAGCCAGCACATAAAGAAGGCAGACCGAATCCGCCCCACCGGACACCGCCACGACGAGCTTCTGGCCGGTAACTGCCAGGCCTTCTTTCCGGATGAAATCAAGGACGCGGGATTCAATGGTGTTCTGATTCTTTAATCCACTCACTTGTTCCTGCTATTTCGACTGCAACAGCAATCTGGTGCGGTGGATTGATTCGGGGTAGTTCTCGAAGCCGAGGGCGGCCGCTACCTGTTCGGGACGGCCAGAGCCGGCGCTATCGCAGCGCAGCCTCATGCCGATGGAACAGTGGTCGTTGTGGCCACCGATCAGCCATATCGCGTCGATGAGCTTGCGCAGGTCATAATGCCGCGGTCCCGTGTCCCGTTGGTGCTGCCAGGGGAGGCTCTCCCGCGCTAGCAGTGATGCGATAGCTCCTTCGACATCCTCAGGTGTGCGGTCGGTCTCTAACTTGACGGTGTATTCGGCGAAACGCACCTGCGATTGCAAAGAAGGCAGCACCGGAGCGATGTTATAGACCTGGCTGATCTCGATGCCGCGCGGTAGCTGTCTTCCGACGGCAGTGCTGAAAGTGTGAGGAGAAGACCAATCTTCCAGGAATATATCCATCAACTCGGCTTCACTGGTAACACCGATGGCCAGCGGCACCGCCAGGGACATACGGGGGTGGGGGTTGAATCCCTCTGAGTAGGCTATGGCTATCCCGGCGCGGTTGAGCGCCCGCTGCCACAAACGCATTATGTCAAGGTGAGAAATGAACTTGACCTCTTCGCCCCGGCTGAACTTAATACGCAGTCGCTGCATTATTCTAACCCTCTAGTCACAAAAGGGATGGATTATGTCATCCTGCCTACATATGTCATCCTTCGCTGCGCTCCCTCAGAATGACAATTACGTTAGTCTCCCTTCGAATCCTCCCCCGGTTTGTCGGACGTTTTCCGACTGCCCGGCGGCCTTTCCTTCGTCAGCAGGATCTTCTCTATCTTCAATCCTTTCATCTCCGTAATGACCATCTTGAGCCC
Organism: Dehalococcoidales bacterium; assembly: GCA_034414775.1. Classification (GTDB taxonomy): domain Bacteria; phylum Chloroflexota; class Dehalococcoidia; order Dehalococcoidales; family RBG-16-60-22; genus DAOULX01. The sequence goes on along the minus strand of DAOULX010000019.1, from coordinate 43,401 downwards.
GCCGTAGCGCAACTGCTCGTGGCGCCGGGGAATATGGCCGAGGAGACTGAGGATAAAACCGGCCACGGTCTCGTAGTCCTCGCCCTCGGGAAGGTCCAGCTCCATTTCCTCGTTGGCCTCTTCGATGCGCATGCTGCCGTCGATCTGGAAAGTGTATTCATTAATGACCTGGTAGTCTTTTTCCACGCCGGCCATCTCATCACCGACCTCCCCGACGATTTCCTCGACGAGCCGGCTCAGGCTGACAACCCCGGCCGTGCCGCCGTACTCATCGACGACGATAGCCATCCGGTAATTTTTATCGCGCATTTCGGTAAAAAGCTCGTCAATGTGCTTCGTTTCCGGGGCAAAGTAGGCGGGCCGAACCAGCTCGTCGATAGCGCTCGATTCGTCAGCAGTACCCCTGGCCAGGGCCATGAGGACGTCTTTCACCGCCAGCGTCCCGACGACGTTGTCCATGTTCTCCTTATATACGGGGAAACGGGAAAGGGGTTCTTCCAGGTATACTTTGAGGAAGTCCTCTATTTTCGAACCATCAGGGACGGCCGTCACCTCCGGGCGGGGCACCATAACTTCGTAAACGGGTCGGTCGCCGAACTCAAAGACCTTGTGCAGCAACCTGGCCTCGTGTTCCTCCACCGTACCCGCGCGGCGGCCGACGGAAATCATGTTGCGGATTTCCTCCGGGCTGGCCAATGTTCGGGCTACCGGCCCGCCGAATATGCTGGCAAATCCGGCACTTACCCAGCTCAGCGCCGCCACGAACGGCGTCAACAGCCATGACAGCAGGCCAAGCGGCCGGATGAAGAGCAGTGTCAGCCTCTCCGGGTGCTGGGCGGCGAATGTCTTGGGTGTTGTCTCGGCGAAGATAAGTATAATGACGGTTATCCCCACCGTAGCGTAGATTATGCCATGTTCACCCCAGATGTTTACCGCCAGGGCCGTGACGAGTGCGGCGGCGGCCGTGTTGCAGACGTTAATACCAAGCAGCACCACGGAGAGGAACTTCTCCGGCTTTTCGAGCATGCGAGACACTACCGCCGCGCCCTTAACTCCGTTATTGACCAGCGTTTCCAGCCTGACTTTTTGCAGGGCCAGGAAGGCCGTCTCCGAGCTACAGAAGAAAGCCGTCAGCCCGATAAAGACCACGATCAGAATCAGGTAGGTGACTTCCAGACCGCTCATGCTTTCGACCCACCCCCGGCCTGTTCCGGTAGCTTTTCCCGCGTTAACAGTATCTTCTCGATTTTCTGGCCTTTCATCTCCGTTATCACCATCTTCATCCCCTGGTAGCGTAGCTGCTCGTTGCGACGGGGTATATGACCCAGCAGGTTGAGAATGAAGCCGGCCACGGTCTCGTAGTCTTCGCCTTCAGGAAGGTCGAGCTCCATCTCCTCGTTGGCCTCTTCGATGCGCATACTGCCGTCAATCTGGAAAGTATACTCATTGATGACCTCGTATTCCTTCTCCACCCCGGCCAGCTCATCGCCGACCTCCCCGACGATCTCCTCGACGAGCCGGCTCAGGCTGACAATCCCCGCCGTGCCACCATACTCGTCAACGATAACGGCCATGCGGTAATTGTTATCGCGCATCTCGAAAAAAAGTTCGTTGACGCGCTTGGTCTCCGGCGTGAAGTACGCCGACCTGACCAGGTCGTCGATGGTGCTTTCGTTACTGACAGCGCCCCTGGCCCGGGCCATCAGCACGTCTTTCACGGACAGGAATCCTACAACGTTGTCCATATTTTCCTTATAAACCGGAAAGCGGGAGAGGGGCTTTTCCGTATAAAGCTTGAGGAAATCGGTCATGGTGGCCCCCTGCGGAATAGCAGCGACCTCGAGGCGGGGTACCATGATTTCACATACCGGCCGGTCACCGAAGTCGAAGACCCGATGCAACATCTTGGCCTCGGCTTCTTCGACGGTACCCTCATCGCGCCCCACCGATATCATCGTGCGAATCTCCTCGTCACTAATGATCGAGCGGGGCACCGGGGTACCGCCGGCAATGCGAGTAAAACCGGCGCTTACCCAGCTCAGGACGAAGACAAACGGTGTAAACAGCCAGGAGACCAGCTTGAGAGGACGGTACAGCAACAGCGAAAGCCTCTCGGCGTGCCGGGCGGCGATGGTCTTCGGAGAGGCCTCGCAGAAGATAAGCAGGATGACGGTTAAGGCCAGGGTGGCGATGATGATACCCCGCTCGCCCCACCAGAATACCGCCAGGGAAGTGGCCAGAGCGGCCGCAGCGGCATTGACCAGCGTATTTCCCAGCAGCACCACCGAAAGGAACCGCTCCGGCCGCTCGATGAGTCCGGCGACACCTTTGGCCCCTTTGACATTGGTACTGACCAGGTATTCCAGGCGGAAATGCTGCAGGGAGATAAAGGCCGTCTCCGATCCGGAGAAGAATGCGGAGAACGCCAGACATACAACGAGAAGGACGATATAGAGCTCTACATCAGGCATGTATTCAGTTTAACTGGGTACTACTCCAACGAATTAATGATATCATCGGGTTTGGGGGGTGTCAAAAGGGGCGGCTTGGTACTTGGTTCGGGCTGACCATTAATAGTGGCATTCCGGCGGCGTGATTATTTTGGCTGCTTCTGCGGTGATACCAGCAGGACCGGCAACCCCGAGTGCCTCAGTACATACTCAGCCGTGCTTCCCAGAGTGATACTCCGGAAACCGGAATGACCGTGGGTGGCGATGGCGATGAGAGTAGTGCCACTATCATGGGCATAGTCGATGATGGCCTGGCTCGGAACGCCCTGGAGGACGGCGGTCTCCACGTCCAGACCGCTTTCCCTCAGCATTTGTGCTTTCGACTCCAGATAGGCGGGGGCCTCTTCCATCTCCTTTTGAAAATGCTGGAGGCGGCCGCCGGTGCTTACGGGCGCCAGAGTTTCCCCGGGTACCCCTATGGGCAGGTTGAGCTCCGGGGGTGCCAGCACTTTGACAAGGATGACCTTACCGATAGACTTGCCCTCCCCGGCAATTCGGGGCAATATTTCTTCGGCGTGGGCGGAACCATCCAGGCAGACAAGCACTTTTTCAAACATGGTTACCTATCCGATAATAACATAGCGGTATGCGGCAGGGCAACCGGATGTGCGGCCCCAGCGAGAATCTACCCCGGCTTTATTTGGCGCTGTCAAACGCTTGACAATTAACGATTATTTCGTTATACTAGCCGTCATGAAAGAACAAAAAAACTCTGCGGAGCAAATCATCAGCCGCTTTGGCGGACAATCGGCCCTAGCGAATCTCCTAGGCCGCCGCCAGAGCACCGTCCAGCACTGGGTTAAAACCGGCCGTATCCCATCGCAATGGCACGGGCCGTTGTTGAAGATCGCCCGGGAAAAAGGCATCGCCCTCGAGCCGAAGGACCTCATCAAAGGTGAAGCCCCAGTCATCAGGCCGGCAACCGGCCGGCTCGGCGTTCTGCTTGTAGGCCTGGGGGCGGTCAGTTCCACATTCATTGCCGGCGTCGAGCATGTACGGCGGGGCATGGGCAAACCGTTCGGATCAGTAACACAAATGGCCACGATACGCCTCGGCAAACGCACAGAAAAACGGATGCCCTTGATACGTGATTTCGTGCCGCTTGCCGGCCTCGACCAACTGGTATTCGGCGCCTGGGACCCCATCCCGGACAATGCCTACGAAGCCGCTGTGAAGTGCGGGGTGCTGCATCGTTCCGAAGCCATCGAGCCCGTGGCGGATTTCCTGAAAAGCATCAGGCCTATGTCGGCAGTATTCGATCGCCGGTACTGCAAGCGTATCGAAGGCACCAATGTAAAGAGTGCCGGGACCAATTTCGAACTGGTCAATGCCATCCGCGAGGACATACGCCGCTTCAAGGCCGAAAACAGCTGCGACCGACTAGTAATGGTCTGGTGCGCTTCTACCGAAAAATTCATTACAACCTCAGAGGTTCATCAGGATCTGGCCGGTTTCGAGCGTGGCCTCGTGGATAATGATGCAAACATTTCGCCTTCGATGATGTACGCTTTCGCAGCCCTTCAGGAAGGCGTCCCCTTCGCCAACGGCGCACCGAACCTGACCGTCGATATCCCGGCCCTAGTGAAGCTGGCAAACGACGCCAGGGTCCCCATCTGCGGTAAGGACTTCAAGACCGGCCAGACGCTGGTAAAGACAGTCATCGCCCCAATGCTGAAGGCCAGGATGCTCGGCGTGGACGGCTGGTTCTCGACCAATATACTGGGCAACCGTGACGGCGAGATCCTAGACGAGCCGGAGAACTTCAAGACGAAAGAGGAATCAAAGCTGGGTGTCCTGGAGTATATCTTACAACCTAAACTTTACCCCGACCTCTACCACAGCGCCTATCACAAGGTCTGCATCAACTACTATCCGCCCCGGGCGGACAATAAAGAAGGTTGGGACAACATCGATATCTTCGGCTGGCTTGGCCGGCGTATGCAGATAAAGATCAACTTCCTGTGCTCGGATTCCAGCCTGGCCGCCCCACTGGTGCTCGACCTCGCCCTCTTCATGGACCTTGCCGCGCGAGCTGGGCTTGGCGGCATACAGGAGTGGCTGTCTTTCTATTTCAAGAGCCCCCAGCACGCCCCAACCGTCTATCCGGAGCACGATCTCTTTATACAGCAGGCGAAACTCAAGAATACGCTGAGATGGTTAATGGGTGTCGAACAAATAACGCACCTTGGCATGGAATACTACCGCGAGGACTGAAAGCGCGTACAACTGCCTTACACAGTATCCTCAGTAAACGCCATCACCTCGTCGATGGAGGCGGCATCGCAGAAAAGCATGACCAGCCGGTCGATGCCGAGGGCGACCCCGCCGCACTCGAGCAGATATTCAACTGACTCCAGGAACCGGTCGGGCGAAGGCCCCGGCGACCGGCCTTCCCGGCTTATCTCATTGGTTGCTTCATCGAAGCGCTCCGCCTGCTCACGGGGATCGGTGAGTTCGCTGTAAGCGTTGGCCAACTCCAACCCCCCGATAAACACCTCAGCCCGTTCCGCAACAGTGGGATTATCTGGCTTCAAGCGCGCCAGCGAGGCCATACCGGCCGGGTAGCCCATCAAAACGGTAGGGCGGTCCGGCGCCAGGGCGGGTAGTACACGGTCTATAAAGTCCCTATCGAAACGGGCCGGGTCCGGGTTGGCGACGGGGTCCCAGCCTGCCGAATCAATGAAAGCTTCCCTGACGGTCGTCGCCGGCCAAGGCCTTGTAATATCGATTCGTGTCCCCTGGTATGTCAGACTCTCACCCAGCCCTAGCGTATTTGCCACAGCGTGAACAAGATCCACCATTTCATTGATAATGTCATTGTAGTCGGCGCCGGTGCGGTACCACTCCAGCATCGTGAACTCCGGATTGTGCCAGCGGCCGCGTTCGCCACGGCGGAAACAACGGCTGAACTGAAAGAGCCTCGGATAACCCGCGGCCAGCAGCCGTTTCATGTGGAGCTCGGGGGATGTCGCCAGGAACCAGCCCTCGCTCCGGAAAGGCTCGATATTGGGCTCGGGAGCGATGGCGGGGACGCGGACGGGGGTTTCTATCTCAAGGTAGTCCTTCTCACGGAGAAATGCTCGGATGGACTCGATAATCAGGGCCCGCCGCCTCAGGTTCGGCCCGAGGCGGGCGAGAGACCGGCGCTCGTCTTCGGCCATCTTCTATCTGGATACCCGCTCCACGTAGGTGCCGGCGCGGGTATCTACTTTGATGATATCGCCTTCCTTGATGAAAGAGGGGGTATCCACCTTGATGCCGGTCTCCATGACCGAGGACTTGGACTGGGCTGTAATGGTGGCCGTCTTGGTCGAGATTTCCGTCTCCACCACTTCGAGTTCGACGGTGGTCGGTAGGGTAACGTCAATCGGCTCGTCGCCCATCATCAGCAGCACGACCATCGTTCCTTCTTTGAGATAGCCGACTTTTTCTCCTATCATATCCTCGGATATCAAAAGCTGTTCGAACGTCTCGGAGTTCATGAAGACGAAGTGGTCGCCCTCGCGGTAGAGGTATTGCGCGTCCTGAGTGTTCAGCTGGGCGTCTTCGACCTTCTCGCCGGAGCGATAGGTACGCTCGATGGTGTTGCCATCGCGCAGGTTCTTCAGCTTGAGGCGGTAGACCGAGCGCCCCTTGCCGGGTTTCATGAACTCGACTTCTTCGGTGTTGTAAAGTACCCCATCGATGATTAGCTTGGTGCTTTTACGCACTGCCGAGATTTCCATCTGGTCTCCTTCCGAACACGTTCTGAACGCTTGATATCTCTCCAGTAAATTATACCAGTTCCGGCTTCCGACCGGAATAGCCGAAAGGTCAGCCGCCAGGTTAATTTCGGTTTTTCAGCGAAACTTTACGGGCTGCCCACCCCGCCGGGTAGCGTCCTCGGTGCCGGGGTGGGACGAGATAAGCTATGAGGTGCAGACGGACATCTTCCGTATGGAGTATTATGACGCCAGCATCATCGGCCAGGGAGATACCCCGCATGTAACTTAGGTTACAATTTAGACGGGACATGTTGGGGATACCCCGGCGGCCGGAATTGAAACGGTGCCCAAAAGCCTACAGGCGTTATAAGCTACTCACCACTGGACAAACATCGGCATATTTGCCTTTCCATGCGTATGTTTCAGCATGGGAAAGGTCAGTTCTCCCGGATTCAATCGCCTAGATACTTTCTATTAGCTAATAGTATCCTCCTATTGAACATGCTGATAAGCGTAATCATAATATCGAAATAGTCCATTGGGTGGTTGATGCACGGCATCCAAAATATTACCGTTTAAAAGTATAAATATAATAGGTTATTGTTTTATTTTTAATCACGAAGGAGAAAGGACATGAAGACATTAAGATGGCTTTCCCCTCTTCTACTCGTATTATCTCTGATACTAGTATCCGTTTTTGCCCTGGCGGGCACTGTCTACGCCTTTGACCCGGATACCAGCCTGTCAACTGCCGACGCCTCGTTCTGGGGCGAGGATGGCAACGACAATGCTGGTTACTCGGTATCAACAGCCGGGGACGTCAACGGTGACGGCCGGGACGACTTCCTCATCGGTGCTCATGGTAATGATGAAAGCTATACATATGCCGGTCAGACCTATCTCATTCTGGGGCGGCAGGCCACCGACTGGGGCATAGAATACGACCTGTCTACTGCCGACGCCTCATTCTTGGGTGAATATAGCTACGACTATTCTGGTTATTCGGTAGCCGCGGCCGGGAATGTCAATGGTGATGACTACGATGACTTCCTCATCGGTGCTTATGGGTATGAAGAAGGCATCGGTAGTTATGCCGGTAAAACCTATCTCATCCTGGGGAAGGCTGATGGCTGGGGGTTGGATACCCCTCTGTCGACTGCCGACGCCTCGTTCTTGGGTGAGGATAGCTACGACTATTCCAGTTATTCGGTAGCCACGGCCGGGGATGTTAATAGTGACGGCTGCGATGACTTCCTTATCGGTGCTTTTGGGGATGAAGACGGTGGTAGTACAGCCGGTCAGACCTATCTCATCCTGGGGCGGCAGGCCGCCGACTGGGGCATGGAATACGACCTGTCGACTGCCGACGCCTCATTCCTAGGTGAAGATGCCAGCGATCGTTCTGGTCGTTCAGTCGCCGCGGCCGGCGATGTCGACGCTGATGGCTACGATGACTTCCTCATCGGTGCTTATGCGGATGAAGATGGTGGTAGTGGTGCCGGTCAAACCTATCTCATCCTGGGGAAGGCTGATGGCTGGGTGATGGACACCAGCCTATCGGATGCCGATGCTTCATTCTTAGGTGAGGATGGTAATGATTATTCTGGCTGGTCAGTTAGCACGGCCGGGGATGTCAACGGTGACGGCGGCGACGACTTCCTCATCGGTGCTTATGGAGATGAGAATGAAGTCGATGGCGATAATTATACCGGTCAGACCTACCTCTTACTGGGTACGCCACCTCCATCTGAACCCGTGGTTGTAGGGGGAGATGTTTATCCGGTTAACAAAGTCGCTATAATAGTGCCCTGGATTGCCCTCACCATAATTGTTATGGCGGGAGGTATATTCCTCGTCAGGCGCAAGGTGCATATTGCTAGATAGGGCACATTACGACTGACCCAGACTGATTACAGCCTACCCTTTCACCTCAGAATCAGCGCCAATAACCCATAAAAAAGCGGGACATCCCACGTATTCTCTAGCATGACTATACCAACGTGCGTAGGATTGCCGTTTAAAGTGTGCATAAACTAAATATACTACTCACCACTGGACAAACATCGGCATGACGACATGGGTGTAATTGTCGGTGCCGACGGGGCGGATCAGGCCGGGGCTGGATGGATTGGTGGTCTCCAGCGCCACCTGTGACTCGCGCAGGACGCTGAGGACATCATTGAGGTATTTGCCGTTAAAGGCAATCTTGGCTTCGTCGCCTTCGACTGTTGCATCGATCTCGCCGGTGTCTTCGCCAATCTCCTCGGAGCGGGCGGACACTGAGATTTTTCCGGGGCCGGCCTCACTGCCGGGACTAATCACCAGCCGCACGATGCCGCTACCGTCACGGGCGAATATCGACGCCGTTCGGGTGGCCCGTAGAAAATCATCGACACTCACAATCACCCGGGTATTATAGCTCTGCGGGATGAGCTGCGAGTAGTTGGGGAAAGACCCCTGTACCAGCTGTGATACAAGCTCGATGTTCTTCAAACGGAAAAGCGCCTGGCTCTTATTGGGATTGAGAGTAATGAGGACCGGTTCTTCCTGGTCAGCCACGAGACGATTCAGCTCGGAGAGAGTCCGGGCCGGTATGATAACCTCCGTCGTCGATTCGACCGGCTCGGCCAGGGGCAGGTCAAAGACCGCCAGACGGAAGCCATCGGCCGCCGCCAGTGTCACCTTGTCACCTTCGAACTTTGTCGAGACACCGGTGAGTACTGGCCTCGATTCCTCGGTGGCCGCCGCGAAGACCACCTGGTTGATACCCCGGGTCAACGTCTCTACCTCTACGCTGGTATTGATGCCTTCTTCCACGCTCGGAATGGGCGGGAATTCTCGCGCGTCTACTCCGCTGATGCGCGCCTCGAAGCGGGCGCACTTGAGGCCTAGGGTTTTCGTCTGGGGAGAAAGATTGATATCAATGTTATCGTTCGGCAAGGAACTGACGAACTCGGTGAGGAGGCGGGCCGGTACGGTGATGGCCCCTTCGTCCTCTATCTTGGCGCCAATCCAGCAGCTAATGGCCATTTCGAGATTGGTTGCCACCAGTTTCAAGCGGCCGTCGTCCGTCGCCAGAAGGACGTTATTCGTGATGGGCAGAGTTGTCCTGGTAGCTACCGCCCGCCCCACGATATTAAGTCCCCGGTTCAGGTTTTCTTGAAGGCATGATAGTTTCATGGCACACCCCCGAATGACAGTGGTGGACTAGTATACTACATTATCCACAACTATTCAAGATTTATGGTGCCGCTTTTGCCGCCGCTCTTCCTGACGAGGCGAATGTTCTCTACCTTTATGCCCCGGTCGACGGCCTTGCACATATCGTAGATGGTCAGGGCGGTTACGGCGACGGCCGTCAGTGCCTCCATCTCGACGCCGGTCTTGCCAGTGCTCTCAACGGTGGTGGTAATCTCTATGGTACTGGCCGCCTCGTCGAGACCGAAGTCAATAGCGACACTGCCGATGAGAAGAGGATGGCACAGCGGAATGAGGTCGGGCGTCTTTTTAGCGGCCATGATGCCCGCCACCTGGGCCACTGATAGAACATCGCCTTTGGCGATACCGCCCTGAGTGATCAATTTAAAGGTAGCGGGCTGCATCCTGACAAGGCCCTTGGCGATAGCAACCCGCGCCGTATCCGCCTTGCCGGTAACATCCACCATGCGGGGCCGTCCGTCCTCGTCAAGGTGGGTCAGTTTCTTGTCCGTCATCTATCGTTCAATCCCCCTCCCCACCGAAAGACAGGTATCATCCCCCCACCTGGGAGAAAGGCCGCCCCTGATGTTTGGACCCATTTATGAGCTGGTGGCCCTGTGGTTTGCCAGCGATAGCCTTTTCGATGAGGCTTTTCAGCTCCTCGGCCGAAGATCCGCCGCGCAAAGCCGTCCGGAGGTCGATCTCACTTTCATTGAGGAGGCAGGGGCGGAGCTTGCCGTCGGCGGTAAGGCGGAGGCGGTTGCACTGGTAGCAGAAGTGCTCGCTGACCGGCGTGATAAAACCGATGGTCCCGGATGCGCCGGGGAGGCGAAAATACTTCGCCGGGCCGTTACCGACATCGGTACGCCACGGTTCCAGCGGGCCCAGTGGCTCGAGGCGTTTTTTGATTTCATCGGCGGACACCAGCTTCGAACCAACCGAATCGCCGCCGCTGGTCGGCATCAGTTCGATGAAACGTACGTGCCAGCCGTCTCTGACGGTCCTGAGGGCGAAATCCGGCACCTCATCTTCATTCAGGCCGGCCATGACCACCATGTTGACCTTGACAGGGTTAAGCCCTATTTCCCGGGCCACCTCGATGCCTTTCAACGTATCCTCAAGGTGGCCCCAGCGTGTGATGCGCTGGAATCTCTCCGGCTGGAGGGTGTCCAGACTAACGTTGACCCTCATCAAACCGGCGTTTTTAAGCTCGGCGGCATGCTCGGCCAGCAGGATGCCATTGGTCGTCAGCGAGATATCAGTAATCGCTTCGATATCCGCCAGCATACCCACGAGATCAGCCAGCCCGGCCCTCACTAATGGTTCGCCGCCGGTCAGCCTGACCTTATCGACACCCAGCTCGGCGGCCGCCTTGACGACGGTCAAGATTTCCTCGTAGCTGAGGATATCACGGTGCGACATCAGGGTGACGCCACCTTCGGGCATGCAGTAGACGCACCGCAGATTACAGCGGTCCGTCACCGAGATGCGAAAGTAATTTATGGGACGCTGGAAAGAATCTGATAGTCCGGTCATAGGTTCTAACCGTATTATACACGAAAGACGGGGCAAGAAGCTACAAAGGTTTATCGACAGGCCGGTTTGATGCCTGCTTTCCGGGGTGTTACAATTGTGACGAATGTCGGCGAGTCTGTCGAACGCCGGCCGAAGAGGTTCATGTGCCCGTGGAAATCAAGGTAATCAGTCTGGCCGGCGTGAACTGCTACCTCGTTAAAACCGGAGGCGGCTGTTTCCTCATCGATACGGGATTTTCCTTCCGGCGTCGTGCCATTGAAAAGGAGCTTAAAAAGGCCAGCTGCCAGCCGGGCGATCTCAAACTCATAATTATCACCCACGGAGACTTTGACCACACCGGCAACTGCGCCTTTTTCCGGAAGAAGTACCGCGCCAGGATAGCTGTCCATCGCGATGAGTCTAGGGTGGTCGAAACCGGCGACATGCTGGCCGCCCGCCGGCGACAGCGGAGATGGAGAACCCGTCTGCTGCTGGGCATCCTGAGGCTGGCCATATTCCGTACTTTCCGGCCCGACCTCTATGTCGAGGATGGCGAGGACCTGTCACCCTTCGGCTTCGACGCCAGGGTCATCCACCTTCCCGGGCACTCGGCGGGCTCTATCGGCGTGCTGACGGGGGAGGGGGACCTCTTTGCCGGAGACCTGTTTATAAACAACGGCAGACCGACCCTCAATACAAACATGGATGACTTTCAGGCCGGCCGGGCCAGCTTCCAGAAGCTGAAGAAGCTGGAAATCAGGACCGTATATCCCGGCCACGGGCAACCTTTCCCAATAAAAGTAACCTGATCCACCTTGATGATGTAGACGTCGTCTACACCAAGACGATATGACATTCTGTTGTGAATAACTTTTGTGCAAGTGTCAATGGGCTTTGATATTGACATTTCAAATTGGTGATTTTAAAATGATGCAATTACACAACAATTGAAGTAATCTATCAATACGGAGGTAGAGATTGAAGATTACATTATATTCAGAGAGTTCACTTGGAATGGACCTTGCTTGTATTACTGAACATATTATGAAACTTGCACCAAATCTAAGCCTGGCAAGAGGTAAGTCACATTTCAAAATTAATACCGAATTTATTTCAGCACCGCAAACCTATACGAAAATACCTCGGTCAATTCTAGATGAAAGCTCTGATTCTGACCATACGATCATGCTCACTGGAATTCCTTATGACAATAACTACTTCTGGGAGGGAGTGGATAACAAAAGTATTATATCCTTTTGGGGATGGGATTATCTTTCGAATCTCTCATTGAATAACGGCGTTGTATTTTTCCTCTGTGCCGTTGTATTACAGCACCTTGGAATAGGAATCCGGCACAAAGACAATACCGGATGTATAAATGATCTATGGATGGATAAAACAGGCGTTGATTTAGGGATGCGAACTGGTCTATTATGCGCCGAATGCCTTGCCGATTATGAAGAATACGGGGATAAGTCGAATTCTGAGATTCTTAAGCAAATTCAGGCAGTTTTGAATGAATTAAGCAACGCCTCCCGAAGTAACATGGATATATGTGAATTTTGGCAAATAAGGCCTAGGCAAGATAGATTTGATGTTTTTATTAGTTATAACAGCGAAGATAGAGACGTTATACGTGAAATGAATGGCAGATTAAAGAACGCTGGAATAGTGACATGGTTTGACGAAGAACAATTACCCCCGGGGCGTCTCTGGCAGGAACTACTAGAAGAGCAAATAAGTCAGATAAAAACAGCCGTGGTTTTTGTAGGTCCAAGTGGTATAGGGCCATGGCAGAATGCTGAAACGCGTGCCTTTCTCAGCGAATTCATTAGGAGAAGGTGTCCTGTAATCCCCGTAATTCTGGCAGATTGTGTTCAAGTTCCAAAATTGCCTATATTCTTACAACAGTTTACATGGGTTGATTTTAGGAAAATTGTCCCTGAACCGTTTAGTCAACTGCTATGGGGGATTACGGGCAGCAAGGTATGAGGTAATTAAGCTCAGGCAATCCAACACTCAAAAAGAATTATCTTGTTTCATCAGCGCCTCTCGCGCCCTGGCCGCTGCCCTCGCCCGGTGGCTGACCCGGTTTTTCTCCGCCAGGGTCAGCTCCGCCATGGTCCTTCCCAGCTCCGGCAGATAAAAAACAGGGTCGTAGCCGAAGCCTCGCCGGCCCCGGGGCTGAGATATAACGATACCCCGGCATTCCCCTGAAAAAAGCGTCACCTCGCCTTCCGGCGTGGCAACGGCGATGACACAGCGGAAACGGGCGGTACGCTCACTTTCGGGAACGCCTTCCAGTTTTTTAAGAAGATAGTCGATCAGTTTCGTATCGGAAGCGTGTTCCCCGGCGTAGCGGTGAGAGCGCGATCCCGGCTCGCCGCCCAGGGCATCCACTTCCAGGCCGGAATCATCGGCCAGGGAGAGCCGCCCGCTGACCCGGGCGAGCGTAGTCGCTTTGAGGGTAGCATTCTCCTCGAAGGTTGCGCCGGCCTCGTCAACGTCGACGGTGACGCCCAGTTCGGCGGGTGTCTTTATTTCGTAGGGGATACCTCGTAGCAGGACACGGTACTCGCGGACCTTGCCTTTGTTGCCGGTAGCCAGCAAGAGTATCGGTCTGGTCTCGGTCAAAGCTTCGCAGCCTTCCCGTTCAATACTCGATGCCCTTCCTGGCCTTGACACCCTGATCGAGAGGGTGTTTGATCTTGACCATTTCGGTGACGAGGTCAGCCATTTCAATCAGTTGCTTATCGGCGTAACGGCCGGTAATGATGAGCTCGACATGGGGAGGCTTGTCCTGTATCAGTTGGATGACTTCATCCAGTCCGACGAGTCCATAGGCAACGGCGATACTCAGCTCATCAAGCACGACCAGGTCGTAGTTACCACCGGTAATCACCTCGCGAGCGGTGGCCAAAGCCCGCCCTGCCTCTTTCTTTTCCTCCAGCGTGACATGGGCGGGATCGATGAACTTACGGAAACCGGACCGGGACACCTCGACGTTGGGAAACTGAGTAAGGGCCTTGAACTCGCCTCGTTCATAATCACCTTTCATAAAAAAGACGATGTATATTTTCAGTCCGTGCCCGGCCGCCCGCAGCACCGTGCCCAGCGCCGCCGTTGTTTTTCCCTTACCAGTGCCGGTGAATACCTGGACTAGTCCTTTCGCTTTTGCCACGGTTAATGAAGCCCCTTAATGCATAAAACCAGGTGTGCAGAAGAAGTTTAGCAATTAGATTCTGACTATGTCAATCCAGAGATATTTGACTCCCCGCCCTACCGCGCATTAAACTCTCTGCGAGAGGATATGAGAAAGGGGACAACCATATGCCGCTGGTAACCATCAAGTTGATTGAAGGCAGGACTATGGAGCAGAAACGCGGCCTGGTTAAAGACGTTACCGAGGCCATTGTCCGGAACGTCAACTGCTCGCCGGGGGCCGTTCACATCGACCTCATCGAGTACGGCCGGGAAAATATCGCTGACGCCGGCACACTCATGTGCGATCAACAGAGGTAGTCCGTTGAAAATACTTGGAATTATGGGGAGCCCGAGGATTAAAGGTAACACCGACCTGCTGCTGGACGAGGCCCTCAGGGGGGCGGCGGAAACGGGGGCGGAGGTTGAGAAGATCGTTGTCGACAAGCTGAAGATAACCCCCTGCAAGGAATACTACGCCTGCCTCAAGGACGGCAACTGCGTCATTGAGGACGACATGGATGATATTTACCAGAAGATACTCGGCGCGGACGCCATCATACTGGCCTCGCCGATATTTTTTTATGCCGTCAGCGCCCAAATCCTGGCGCTCATCAGCCGCTGCCAGGCGCTCTGGGCCAGGAAGTACGTCCTGAAGAACCTGGACATACCGGAAAGAAAAGGCGCCTTCATCGCCGTGGGGGCAACCAAGGGCGCCAAGCTCTTTGACGGGCCGAAGCTGACCGCCAGCTACTTCTTCAAGGCCATCAACACCGTGTACACCGAAGAACTGCTCATAAGAGGCGTCGATAAAAGGGGCGAAATAAAGGACCACCCCGACGCCCTGGCTGACGCCTTCGAGATGGGTAAGAGGCTGGCCGGCGGCTAGCCGGCGATACGCTCGCCCCGGGTGCTGATGGTAACATCCTTGAAAGGTATGTTATTGCCGCTGGCTATTATAGCCTGTCTGGCCATATGAACCAGGCCGGAGCAGCACGGAACTTCCATATGCACCACCGTCAGACTTTTAATGCCAGCCTGTTCCAGTATCGCGTTCAGTCTGGCCTGATGCGCCGGAAAGTCGTCCAGCTTAGGGCAGGCCACCAGCAGGGCACGCCCTTCCCCGAGGAACTCCTGGTGAAAACCGGCGCAGGCGAAGGGGACACAGTCCGCCGCCAATATCAGGTCTGCATTTTTCAGAAACGGCGCCGTCGGCGGTACCAGGGCCAGCTGCACGGGCCAGTGCCCGAGCCGGGAAGGTTGCGGTTTTTCCGCCGGAGCCGCGGTCGTTTCGAACTGCGTGACGGTTGAGGAAGGACAGCCACAGGCCAGAGTTACTTCGGCACCGGCCGCCGCCAGGTGCTGCTCAACGGCAGTCTCATCGAAGTCCTCAGCCTCGCGCTGCTCGATGGTTATAGCACCCTCAGGGCAATCGAGGCAGTTACCCAGGCCGTCGCAGTATTGCTCGCTGATTAGCTTGGCCTTGCCATCGATGATCTCCAGCGCTCCCTCGGCACAGGCGATGATACACATGCCACAGCCGGTACATTTCTCCTCATCGATTTTAACGATGTTCCTGACCGTCTTTCTTACCATTTCAGTTACTCCCGAACGTATTTTAGGCTTCGCCCTTCAGGGCTTTCCAGCGCTCCTCACCGAGGCACTGCTTGGCCGACGGGCACCACTCGATGCAGGAAGGCGTCTTCTCTTTATAAACGTATTCGCCACATTTCTTGCACTTTATCCTGAGCTCGTCGGAAAACATTTCCACCTCGGCCCCGCAGTTGGGGCACTTGTACATAGCCGCTCGCAGGTTCCTGATATCCTGACCCGGGCATTTCATATCCATCTTCGTTACCTCCTTTGTTTGAGGTACTTTCCTTTACTAGTTCATATTACACGATGAGAGATCAGCTTGCCACGACTTTTGTCGTATTTCAAATCCAAGGGCGTTTGACTTGACCACTCTTAAAATGCTATATAGAAATAATCATCCCTGCAACGAAACAAATAATCCGGCTCAAGGAGGACATGGTGAAAATAACCAAGATAGAATGCATCCCCGTATCTATACCGTTCGCTAAGCCGATGAAAATGGGCCTGGGCACCGCCGCTGTCTCCGATGCGGTGGTCGTTAAAGTACACACCGACGAAGGGATTACGGGTATCTGCGAGACCGGGGACACTTCCCTCTGGTACATGGGCGAGAGTCAGGACTCGATTTTGTATAACATCACCAAAATCTTCGGCCCGCAGATACTCCTCGGTGAGGACCCCTTCAACATCGAGACGATCGTGGCCAGGATGGACAAGGCCGCCAAGACCAATAATCAATCGAAGGCCGTTATCGACTATACTCTTCACGATATCATGGGCAAGGCCCTGGGCGTGCCGGTCTACAAGCTGTTGGGGGGCCTTTCCAATCCCAAGATACCGCTGGCGTTCGTGATGTCTTCGGGTACTCCGGAAGAAGTCGCTGAGGAGGGTCGCGGCCTGGTGAAAGAGGGTTTTAGGGCCCTGAAGCTGAAAGTGGGCTCCAAATCCATCGAAAACGACATCGAGATGACCGGGGCCCTGAGAGAAGCGGTCGGCAATGATATCAAGATAATGACCGATACCAACGGGGGCTGGCACTATTTCGATGCCCTCAGGTTCCTCAAAGGGGCCGCTAAATACGACCTGTTCCTCTGCGAGCAGCCGATACCCTGGTGGGATATCGATGGGCTGGCGCGACTACGCCGAAAGGTGGATACGCCGATAATGGCCGACGAATCGGCCGCCGAGCTCAATGACCTGACCAAACTTATCCAGAGGAACGCGGTGGACGGTTTCTTCCTGAAGGTACCCAAGGCCGGCGGCATCCACAAATCCCAGAAGTTCGTAGCGATAGCCCAGTCAGTCGGCCTGATAGTTATGTGCGGCTGCATGATTGATTCATCGCTCGGAGCGGCGGCCAACGCCCATTTCCTGGCGGCCACCGAGTGGATTGGCCGGATGGAGCAGGAAGCCATCGGCCCCCTGAATCTTTTCAACACCTTCACCACGGTTAACGTCCCGCTGGAGAATGACCTGGCTGTCAAGCCCATCAGGTATGAAGGCGGCTTCCTCTATCCGCCGGACGGCCCGGGACTCGGTGTTGAGCTCAATGAGGACGTAGTCAAGAGACTTATGACCCCCGGCAAGGCCCCGGTCGTTATAGAGAAATAAGCCGGTATCGACGTGTCATCCTGAGCGTAGTATATAAAGTTGCTTTTTTAGGGAAGCCCATGACCGTTGTTTTCAATAATTGTGCGGAATGCGAATCCCCGGCCACGAGGATCGTCCGAACGTCACATGAACCGCTCGAAGCGCTCCTTTTTGGCCTTGCATATGGGACAGATCTCCGGCGGGCCATCCCGGGCGCAAAGGTAGCCGCAGACCCGACAGCGCCAGACCGGCAATGGGAGCGAAGCCGGGGTGACTTTACTACGTTTCTGTTTTGTGGGACGCTTCTTTACGGGCGGGGGGCGGCGTTCCGGAATGGCGCCGATTTTCTTCTTCCCTTCGACGACATCCGTTGACACGTAGAGGCCACAGTAGCAGGTATCGTAATCAGCCAGGTCGGGATCGCGGTAGTCACAGGGGCAGACGATGTCCAGGTCTTGGTTCTTTTTCCCCGAGGCCAACCGGCAGGGACACGACCCGTAGCCGAACCGTTTCTCGTTTACTAGCAGGCCGGCTACCAGGTCCCGCGTCAGGGCAGCGTCCGGATTAAGGTGGTAGCCGCCGGCTTCGGCCTCCCGGTTGAGCCTTTCATAGAGACTATCGATCTCTGCCGATGGAATTTCGCTCTCCAGAGTCATTTTCCCAGGGCCTCCCGGATTTCGTCTTCCCTGAAACCGACGATACATTTATCGCCGTCAATAACCATAGTCGGGAAATTGCAATCAGGATTGTATTTTTTAATCTCCTCAATGGCTGCATCTTGCTCTTTGCCTTTGAGAAGATCGACGTCGGTGTAATCGTAGGCCACGCCGAGGTCGTTAAGCAGGGCTTTGGTGCGTCGGCACCAGCCGCAGGTACTCAATGCATAAAGCATCACCTTGCCCTTACTTTTACCTTCAACGTGTTTGATATCCATCAAACACCTCCTCATCGTGTTCTCCCTTCATTCAATTGTAACATATATTACATGGCGAGTACTTTTCTACTATTGCATTTCGCGGGATAATAGTTTATAATATATACTATATAGTTAATAGACTGTTTATTCTATATACTTATAACACTTTTAACGGTAATAGGAGGAGACCATGCGCGGTGAAATCCTCAGCCGGGTTGCCTTAGACCTGCTCTCGATACCGCCCCTCATCTTCAGACTGCTGCGGAGGAAACTGGTCAGGACCTCCCTGGCGGGCGTCGATGCCGACATCAACCTGCCGCATTTTGAGATTATGAGGGTTTTAAAGGAAGAGGGCACACTGCACGTAGCCGAAATCGGCGAGAGGCTGCAGATTGCCAAGGCACAGATGACCCATCTGATCGATAAACTGGTGGGGCTGAGTCTGGTGGAAAGAGGAATGGACGCCGCCGACCGGCGCACCCTTAACATTGCCCTGACCGCCAAGGGGCACCAGGTCATGGAGGAGCACCAGGCCAACCTGGTCAATGCCATCCGGGAGATTACGTCCACCCTCACCGAGGCCGATATGGAAACGCTGTGCGAGTCTTTGAGGAACCTGCGGGACATTCTCTCCAAGACCCAGTAAATGCTCCGGAAACAAGAACAACTTAAAAGAAAGATGCTCAAACCAAATGGCAAATCACAACCACCACGTACTTAACACGGATAAAATCGGGCGCCTGCTGATAACGCTTTCGCTGCCGGTCTTCTTCGGCATGTTTATCCAGACCATGTATAACGTCGTCAATACTATTTTTGTCGGGCACTTCGTCGGCCCGCTGGCCATTGCTGGACTTTCCATCGCCTTTCCGCTCCAGATTCTTTCCATGGGCGTCGGCATGATGGTGGGACTGGGTAGCTCTTCCCTTATCTCGCGGTCCATCGGCTCTGGCGACTATGCCCGGGCGGAGCGTGTCCTCGGCAACGGAGTATTCCTATCCATCGTCCTCTCTGTGGTGATGGCGGTTATCATCCTGCTCAATATAGATTTCTGGCTGCGGCTCATTGGCGCTTCGGAGCACGTCCTACCGCTGGCGCGGGAGTACCTGGTTATCATTATGGCCGGCAGCATTTTCAATACCTTCGCCATGGCGATGCTCAACTTCGCCCGCGGCGAAGGCAACGCCAGGGTCGGCATGACCAGCATGGTGCTCGGCGGCGTGCTCAATATTATCCTCGACGCCGTCTTCATCATCTGGCTGGGCATGGGGGTGAAGGGTGCCGCCGTGGCCACCGTTATCGGCCAGACAACCACCATGCTGTACCTCATCAGCTATTACCTCTCGGGAAGCAGCTACCTGAAAATCCGCACCGCCAACCTATGGCCGGAGTTTGGGATTCTCAAATCAATCCTGGCGATAGGGATTGCGTCCTTTATTCAGACGGTGGCCGGCAGCCTCTCGGCGATGTTCGTTATCCGGCTGATAGTCACCCACGGTGGAGATATTGCCCTGTCCGCTTTCGGTATTATCCAGCGGATCATAATGTTTGCCATCATGCCGGGGATCGTCCTAGGGCAGGGGGCGCAGCCCATCCTCGGTTTCAACTACGGAGCGAAACGTTTTAACCTGGCGGCGAAGTCATTGATAATGGCCTATATAGCCGCCATGTCCGCGAGCGTTATCGTCTTTCTGGTGCTGTACCTCCTCCCGGGGCCTATCGTCAGTATTTTCACCAACGACCAGGAGGTCATCGCCCAGGCTATATACATGGCCCGGCGAGTTTTCATCATCCTGCCGATTACCGGGACGATGATGGTCGGCACGGCGTCCTTCCAGGCGTTGGGCAAGGCGACGCAGGCTTTCGTCACGGCCATCTGCCGGCCGCTCGTTTTTATGATACCGGCCGCCCTGCTGATGTCCCGATTCATGGGGTACGACGGCCTCCTTTTCGCCTTCCCCGTTTCGGACGGGCTGACTTTCCTCCTGTCGGTTATTCTTACGATCCCCATCATCAGGGAATTCCGGAGGGCCGCCACCATCGGGAGAACGTCTGCCAAAGAGATGGCCCGGGTGCCCCTTTAATTTTCCGCGCCCGGAGTGTATCATAAAAGTACGCCCGGCAACCGGGCCACGGTAGCATTTGTTTTCACGAACAACTGCCTCATGTCTCGTCCCAGCTTACAATTGATTCGGGGTGCATAAATGGAAATTACTTTCAACCGTGACGCCGCCAAAGATAAGGAGGTGGCCAGGACCGTCCGGGAGTTCCTGGAGACCGCGCCTACCCTGGAGAAAGACGGTGACGCACCGGTCTTGATTTTCCAGGACGGCGTCAGGAAGAGCTACTACATACGCTGCGCCATCTCCGGCGAGACTATGGCGCGGGCCATCAGCCTGGACGCTCGGCTGAATCCGGATAACGGAGAAACGTTCCGGGACAACCGCGAGATCCTAATGACGCATAATACATTCCTGCGTATGAAGGCGGACGCCGGCAACGAGCGCGAGTTCAACGACATTATCGCCGAATACATAACATCCTACCTGCCGGAAAGGCCCCTCAAGATATGGGGCGGCCAGCATCGCTCCCGGGCCATCGTCGATGCCTTCGAGGAGAAAAAGGTCTCCCGCTACCACGGTTTTCGCGTCTATTTCTGCCTGACCAAGGAGCAACGTACCGAGCTGGCCCTGATATCCAATACCAGCATCTCCGTATCCAATGACCTTTTCGACCGGCAGCTCGAGGAGACGTACCTGGGGCCGAGCCTGCGGCGCTGGTGTACCAAGGTCGGCTTGTTGCGGAAGGGTGAGGACTTCCCCGACGTGGGCTCCCACAGCGAGAGGATTACCACGCAGGGCGCCCGCAGCTTCATCGTCAACTACTTCAAGGGGAAGCAGACCGGGGAGCAGATGGCCGGGGCCCAGCTCGACCGCAATGTCTACGAGCCTTACCTCTGCCAGACCGGTATTTTTCTGGACGATGAATACCGCCAGCTTACCGAAAAAATGGGCAATAAGCTCTGGTCGGACAAGGGACTGACGCAGGCCGCCAGGGCTTTCGCCAGGTTGCACCGTGCCCAGTATGACGCCGTGAAAAAAAGCAAAGACAACTTCAAAGTATTCCGCATGAAAGCCCTGGTACCTTCGGTGTTGACAGCCTGGAGCTACGTCGCCGGCCTGTTACAATCACACCCGGCCCGGCTCGAAGTCCACTACACCGTGCCCCAGCTACCCAAAGGCGCGCCGGACCCGCTCAACGCACAGGAGATGGCCCGATTCCGTTATTACCAGGACGCGGATACCTATCGCGGCCTGGGTACCCGGGCTATCATGAAGGACCGCCAGAGAATGGCCCAGGTATTTCTGGCCCGCAGCATTGATGCCGGTAGTACGCTCGACAAGAAGCTGCTCAACCAGGCGGTTAACCAGGCAACCGCCCTGAAATTCTTCAGCAAGGGCTACACTACGAATTAGTTTATAGTTATTAGTCTACAGTTAACAGTTCCCGGGGAAGGGAAGAACCGTAGACTGCGTACCGAAAACTGTAAACTTGTCCCTAAACCCTCTCAACCTTAAGCATATTGGTGGTACCCGCCTCCCCGATGGGGATACCGGCGGTGATGACAATAAGACCACCCGGCTTGACCACCCCCAGCTTCCGGGAGAGCCGGGACGCCAGAGCGAACATCTCATCTACGGAGGCCGGCTCGACGATCACCTGCGGCCGTACTCCCCAGTAAAGCAGCAGCTTCCCCGCTACGTCCCGGCTGGTCGTCAATGCCAGGACAGGCACATTCGGGCGGTATTTCGAAACCCGGACAGCCGTGCTGCCGGACTGGGTAAAGGCCACTATCGCTGATGCTTTAAGGCTGTTGGCTACCTGGCAGGCACTGTAGCTGATGAGTTCGTCCGTCTCTCTTTCCAGCCAGGAACGCCTTTCTGCCAGGACCCACTCGTAGGGGATCTCTTTTTCGGCGGCCCGGGCAATGCCGGACATCATCCTGACGGCCGGTACCGGGTAGTTACCCACCGAGGTCTCGGCGGAAAGCATGATAGCATCCGTACCGTCGAAGATAGCATTGGCGACATCGGTCGTCTCGGCGCGGGTCGGCCGCACCGAGTTTATCATCGATTCCAGCATCTCGGTGGCGGTGATGACCGGTTTACCGGCCCGGTTACATTTAGCGATAAGGGCTTTTTGTATCAGCGGTACCTTTTCCAGGGGCAGCTCCACGCCGAGGTCACCCCGCGCCACCATGACGCCGTCACTGGCGGCCAGGATGCTGCCGAAGTTTTTAACCGCTTCTCCCCGCTCGATCTTGGCGATGATCGGTGTCTCGGTGCCCTTCTCCCGGAGGATTGTCCGGACGCCGGCGATATTTCCGGCGTCGGTAACGAAGGAGAGCGCCAGGAAGTCCGGCTGCTGCTTGACGGCAAAGTCGATACCGGCCCTGAGCTTTTCCGAGATGAACGGGACAGAGACACGCCGGCCGGGGACGACCAGCCCTTTCCCCTGATGCAACAAGCCACCGACGGTCACGCGGCAACGTACCGCATCACCTTCGATCTCCAATACCCGCAGCTGCATAGCGCCGTCATCCAGAATGACGGTGTCCCCTACCCGGATATCCTGAGTGAGATTAGGCAAAGTGACCGGAAGCAGCGAGGCATCCCCTTCGATATCCGCTGTGGTCAAACGGACGAGGCTGCCTTTTCTCAACTTCACCTGCCCGTCCTTGAGCCGGCCGATGCGGTACTTGGGCCCGGGTAAATCGATGAGTATGGCGACATCCATGCCAAGGCGCCGGCTCATATTCCTGATTATCTTGATGTATCCGGCGTGTGCGTCAAGCGTGCCGTGCGAAAGGTTCAGGCGGGCGACATCCATACCCGCCCTGATCAACCGCTGGATCACCCTTGCCGAAGCGGTGGCCGGGCCGATAGTACAGACAATCTTGGTGCGTCGGTGGAAATTAGCGGTATTTTTCATCCTTCTGAAGGGAGACCCCGCTGATAACGGGAAATCAAGGCAGTTTACTTCGCCTTAGTCTCAGAATCACCACGGCGCGTGCAGACATCACAACGCCCCCGCAGCAGGATATCGTGTTCCTCCAGGGTGTAGCCTTCCGGTAAAAGATGCCTGAGACCTTCCGGGCAGCCGGGTACCTCGAAAAGCTTGTCACAGGAAAGACAGAGAAAATGGTGGTGATGACGCTCCGGCGCCACCTCCCAACGCGGCGGATGTCCCGGTAAATCCACGGCGACAATCTCCCCCTCCGTATGCAGGAGCTTTAAATTGCGGTAGACCGTGGCTATCCCCAGGCCGGCCGATTTACTACTGGCCAACTTGTGTATCTCAGCAACCGAAAGCGGTCTACCCGAGCCGGTCAAAACCCGGTAAATGGCATTCCGCTGTGGTGTCGTCCTTTTCATGGTTTCAGTTTCTCGGCTTTCACCGTAATTTTATCAGACGCCGGTGAAAAGTACCAAGTATTAGACAATCCCTATTGACAGCTTATTGATAATCAATTATCATTATACAGTCTAATGGAAGCTAAAAGCAAGTTTGTTGTTATCTTTATTATAATGGGACTGCTGGCGACGTTGTCCTGTCAGCCGACCACAGTTGGCACCGGGAAGACCATCGTTGCTACCTACTCCGTACTCGGGTCTGTCGTCAAAGAGCTGGTGGGCGACGCGGCCGAAGTTACCGTATCCATACCCGACGGACTCGACCCACACGAGTTCGAGCCTTCCGCTAAAGATATCGAGGCCATTAACAAGGCCGACCTCGTTATCGAGAACGGGCTGGGACTGGAAGAGGGCTGGGAAAACACCCTGGAAACGGCCCGGGAAAACGGGGGCAGGTTCTTTACCGCCGCGGACTATATCACCGTCCGCCACGTTGATCCCGAGGAAGTCGCCTCCGAAGTCCACCATGACGAGGAAGAAGCCCATCACGACGAAGATGAACACCACCACGAAGCCGGCGCGCCCGATCCGCACCTGTGGCTTGACCCCGCGAACATGAAGAGTATCGTCGCCGCCCTGGTGCCGGTGCTGACGGATGACCTCGGCCTGGATGTCTCGGCGCAGGCCGCCGACCTGGGAAGTCGCCTCGATACTCTAAATACTGAGGTGGCCGGAATCCTTTCCGTGCTCCCGCAGGAAGACCGCAAGCTGGTCACCGGCCACGAGTCGATGGGCTATTTCGCGGAACGCTATGGCTTCAAGCTGGTAGGTATGATCGTGCCCGGTCTCTCGAGCCAGGCGGAGGTCTCCGCCGCGAACCTGGCGGCACTGAAGCAGGCCATTGCCGAGAATGATGTTAAAGCGATATTCACGGAGCTGGGCACGTCGCCGGCGGTAGCCAGTACCATCGCCGACGAGACCGGAGTAAAAGTGGTCGAACTCAATACCCACGCTCTCCCCGCCGACGGCTCCTACTTTACCTTCATGAAAGATATAGCCACCACCATCGTCAATGCTTTAGAATAGATATATGGACGCAATAATCACGCCCTTCCTCGATAATGATTTTATGCTCCGGGCGCTTCTGGCCGGGGTGCTGGTCTCGATCACCTGCGCTATCGCTGGAACGTTCGTTATACTGCGGGGACTGGCCTTTATCGGGGACGCCCTGGCCCATGGCGTCCTGCCGGGCATCGCGCTGGGAATACTCATCGGTTTCCCGGGGATACTCGGGGCGGCCATCGGCGCGGCCGCGATGATCGGGGGCATCACACTAATCACACAGCGTTCACGGCTGTCTTCGGACACGGCCATCGGGCTGCTCTTCGTCGGCATGCTGGCCCTGGGTGTGGCCATTGTATCCCGCTCCGGCTCCTTCAGCGGCGACCTCACCCGCATACTCTTTGGCGAGATCCTGGGGATAAGTTTGACCTCCATCTTCATCCAACTGGCGGCAACGGTTGTTATCGCCGTGATGGCAATCATCTGTGCCCGTCCTTTCCTCCTGCTCAGCTTCGATCCCGAGCAGGCCGAAGTCGCCGGTTTCCCGGTGCGTCTGTACCACAACATCATGCTTTTTATGATCGCCATTACGGTCATCGTTTCTTTCCAGACGGTCGGCACCCTGCTCGTTTTCGGGCTGCTGATAGCGCCAGCGGGGGCGGGGGCGCTTCTGGCGCGGCGCATCGAGGCTATGATTACGTGGGCGGCATTTTTCGGGGTGCTTTCCATGTACGCCGGACTTCTCATCAGCTACCACTTCAACCTGGCTGCCGGTGCCGCCATAACCCTCGTTACCGTGTTCATCTTCTTTATCGTTTTTACAATTCAGAACGTACGTAATCGGAACGTTCTACGCCGGGAGCCCAGCCATGGATAATCGAGAGACGGTCCTGAGGCCGTCGGGTGAATCCGCCACTTCTTGCGTCACCGCCAGGAACCTCGTTATCGGCTACCCGAACGATGTCGTCGTACCGGACATCAGCTTCGATCTGACATCGGGACAGGCGATGGCGGTCATCGGCACCAATGGCTCGGGCAAGTCTACTCTTTTAAAGACCCTGGTCGGTCTGCTGCCGCTGCTGCGGGGCAAGGCCACGGTCCTCGGAAAGCCCCCGGGCAGCGAACGTTCACGCCTGGCCTATCTCGGTCAGTTCCATAACTCCGGGTTCGTTCTTCCCATCCGCACCGTCGATGTGGTGCGCATGGGGCGGTTCCCCTGGCACGGATTATGGAAGCGTATGGGCCGGCAGGATGACGAAATCGTGCTGGCGGCGATGCGTACGATGGGCATCGAGGACCTGACTGACTTGCCTCTGCGTTCTCTATCAGGCGGCCAGCAGCAGCGCACCTATATTGCCCAGGTCCTGGCCCACCGGGCCGATCTGCTCGTGCTGGACGAGCCGACTTCCGGGCTGGATGCCGGCGGCCGGGAGCTTTTCCTGCAGGCAATCGATAACGAGATATCCCGGGGGGCCTCCGTCATCATGGCCACGCACGACATCGAGGAAGAAGCCTCCCTGTGCCACCAGGTGGTCCTGCTGGCCCGCCGCGTCGTAGCCATCGGCCCGCCGGACGAGGTGATCACCGCCGAAGCCCTGCTGGAGACCTTCGGCATCGTCGTCACCGGGGACTCCAAGCTCCGTGTGCTGGAGTGCAAACACGATGAGTGTGAAAGGTTCGGCACGAATAAAACCGCCTGAGGCGCAGCGGGCAGGTCGATAATCGCTCAACCCGTAAATGTCCGCAAAATCAAACTCAAAGGAATAATTTCGATATGACCGCTCTACAACTGGGGCCGTTGACGATAGGCTTGTACGGTGTCATGATAACTCTCGGCATTGTGGCGGCCATTACCGTTGCTTATCTGGAGGCCAGGCGCTACGGCGACGATACCAGACACGTAGTTAATATCACTTTGGTTGTGCTACCCCTGGGTGCCATCGGGGCGCGGCTCTACCACGTTATCGACCGGTGGTCATACTTCGTCGAGCACCCGGCCGAGATTTTCGGCGGGGCGGGGCTGGGGATTTTCGGGGCCGTCATCGGAGGCGCCATAGGGGTGATAGTGTATACCCAATGGCGCAAGCTGAGCACTCTTCACTGGCTCGATGTCGCCGCGCCCGGCGTCATCCTGGCCCAGGCCATCGGCCGTTGGGGTAATTTTTTCAACCAGGAACTTTACGGCTATCCGACTGACTTGCCCTGGGGCATTTTTATCGACGAGGCCCACCGTCTGCCCGGCTATGAGAGCGCCACCCATTTCCACCCGTTGTTTTTCTATGAGTTTATCTGGAACATCCTCGGTGGCGCTTTTTTGCTCTTCGCCGGCCGGAAGTGGCGGGACCGCCTTCTCAACGGCGATATCTTCTTTATGTACGCTATCTGGTACAGCGTGGGGCGTATGTACCTGGAAGGGCTCAAGATCGATGTCTGGACGCTTGGGGGAATACCGACCGCCCGCTGGATAAGCGGTATCGTCATCGTGGCGCTGGTGGTGATAATGATCTACCGGCACGTCCGCCGTAAACAGCCGGAGAAAAAGGAATAAAAAAAAGAGGCCGGACTCCGTTTCCGATTAATCCGGCCTCTATAAATTATCAGCCGAGCCAAGAACTCCTAGCTCTTGCCGATGCGGAACATCTTGGTGCCACAAACCGGGCAGGTACCCTGAGTCGCTGGCTTGCCGTTTTTCATCGTAATGCTCTTCGGGTCTTTCATATCCCGCTTGGTCCGGCATTTCACACAATAAGCCTGCATATTTACCTCCTTCCCTCAATTTACACTGACATTACCTCATTTCACGTTAGAAGTCAAGTGGCAGTGCCCATTATTTTTTGTTGAGTGAACCTCAAATTAAAACGGGGGATGTCCGACGAAGGGAACCAGCTTCGAAACAAAGTGTCGCCAGGCTCCCCGAAGTTTATTCGCTTGCCGACACGGGCAAGTTCTTGCCCGTTCAGTTGCTGCCACCGCCGGCGGTAACAGCCTGAAACGGGTGATTTTCAGCCGGTTATTTCACGGTCCTTCACGTACAATGGTTAAGGAAAATCTTTCCTTGAATCTGTTTAATACGGCGATGGTCTTCATGCCGAGGAAACCCAGAAAAACGGCGTTACCGGCGGCATGAAGGGTATCGAACCAGACGGAGTTCACCTGCGTGACGACAAAAGTATTGAGCGTGTGTGGGTAGATAAAGGCACTCCAGAACCAGAGGTTGGAAATTACACCGTATAAATACCCCCATGCTATCCCCAGAATAATCAGAAACAACCGGTTTACCCTGATTCTGTGAAGGTAGCCACTGGTAAGACCGGCGAAACCCCAGGCGACCATCTGGTACAGCGTCCAGGGACCGTGCCCCAGGAAAAAATTTGAAACCAAAGGCGTCATGGTGCCTACCACGAAACCGGATGTCGGGCCGAAAACATACCCCGAGCAAATGATGAGATAGGTGCAGGGCTGCACGCCGGGGACGGCGGCGAACGGCACCCTCAAAACAGCCGAAGCGGTCCCCAGCATGGCGACCAAAGCTATTTCCTTGGAGGTCGTGGCGGCTTCCTCGAACTCGAAAAAAACAGCTATACAGATCAGAACCGCCAGGCCAGCCGTGAAAATACCCCAGTTAAAAAATTCGGTCCAGGCAAGGTCGAAAGTAGCCGCCAGAAAGATTGTCACCACGGCCACCACGATCACGATCAGAATAATATGGCTCTTTCTCACTGGAGCTGCCCCATCATTTCGTCAACGGTAAGGGTGGTATCGGCGATACCGCGGCTGCTTAAAGCCTGCGCCAGGCGGTTGATCTGCGGCGAGAAAAGCAGCGCCTTGGGAAGCACCTCCCTTTTTGGTCCGTCCACCACGATCCTTCCCTCACTGAGGAGGATGACGCGGTCGGTGCTGGCGGCCACCATTTCCACATCATGGGTAACGATGATAACGGTACCGCCGCGCCGGCGGTATTCTTCGAGGAACTCGACCAGCTCTCCCTTTAACCGGAAGTCCATACCGCGCGTCGGCTCATCAAGGATGACTATCTCCGGCTCGCCCACCAGGACGGAGGCCAGCGCCAGGCGTTGCTTTTCGCCCCCGCTGAGGTACCGGGGATAGGCAGCCCGGAACTGGCCGAGCTTGAACCTGGCCAGGATGTCATCCACCGCCCGGGCTATTCTGGCAGTCTCCCATCCATGGTTCTTGAGACTGAAAGCCACCTCATCCTCGACCGTATCAGCGAAGAGGTGGTCGTTGGGATTCTGAAAAACGTAGCCGACCCGCCGGCTCAGTTTGGTGACGGACTCATGACGGGTATCAACGCCACAAACAGTTACCTTGCCTTTGACCGGCTTAAGCAGACCGTTGAGATGTTTTACCAGTGTTGTCTTGCCGGAGGCATTCCTCCCGATAACGGCAACGAATTCCCCTCGGTTGACCGTCAGGTTGATATCGCGAAGTACCGCCCTTTCTTCGTAGCTGAACCACATCTTTTCGACGCGGACTACCGGATTATTCCCGGGAACATCATCGACAAACTCCGCCGGCCTAGCCTGCCCGATGGCCTTTTGCAGTATCAACCGGGCATCTTTCACCGTCAAGGGCATTTCATTGATAGCCAGACCGTTCTTTTGTAATCGGTGTACAAGCCTGATTACCGGCGGCACCCCCAGTGCCAATCCATTTATGCTGGTATGACTCATGACTTCCCGCGGATGGCCGCTGGCCTGGACGACACCTTCGTCCATTACCAGCACCCGGTCAACCAGGTGGACGACCCGGTCGAGGCGGTGTTCAATCAATATGATGGTCATACCCAGCTCGTCGTTGAGCCTCTCCAGTATTCTCAGCACCTCCTCAGCGCTCTGGGGATCGAGCTCCGAGGTCGGCTCATCGAGCACCAGTATGTCGGGATGGAGCGCCAGCACCGAGGCTATGGCCACCTTTTGCTTCTCCCCGCCGGATAGTTCCTGGTGCCGGCGGTATCTCAGGGCGGCGATGCCGACCGTGTCCAGCGCCTCCTCGATGCGGCGGGCTATCAATCCGACGGGAAAGCCCAGGTTCTCCAACCCGAAGGCGATTTCGCGCTCCACGTCGGTGGCCACCAGCTGGTTTTCCGGGTCCTGAAAGACCATGCCGACTTTAGTGGCCAGTTCCCGGGGTGTGTGCTTCAGCGTATCAATACCCTGGACCTCAACCTTCCCGCTTATTACGCCCCCGTAAAAATGCGGTACCAGGCCGTTGAAACAGCGGCACAGCGTCGACTTACCACCGCCGGACGGCCCGGTGACAAGGATGAACTCGCCGTCTTCAATAGTGAGGTTGACATCCCGCAAGGCCGGCCCGGCGGCGCTATTATAGGTGAAGCTCAGGTTTTCGAGTTTAATCAAGCTCCAACCTCCTCTTGAGGAAGGCGAGGGGCAATATCGCCAGCAGAAAAACTGTGAGTACTCCCAGCAGTATCCATTCCAGAAAACCGGAGCTCAGTGTTTCCAGGGTGGGGTAAAATTCATAGGCACCATACTGCGTGACCCGAAAAATTATACCGGCAATCAACGGTACCACCGCGGCTATTGTGGTAAAAATATCCATTCGGGTCAGTTTTATATCATTGTGGAAAGACCTTTTCCGTCCCGTGCCAAAAGCCCTCGCTTCCATGGCCTCGGCCACCTGCACGGCCCGGTCCAGCGAGTTTGATAGCAGCGGTATAATGATGCCGGCCCGCTTTTTCAGCCTCGTCATCCAGTTGCCGGTATCCAGGCGCACTCCCCGGGTCCGGTAGGCATCTCCGATACGCTGTGCGTCCTCGACCAGACAGGGGATAAACCGGGTGGATAACGACGTGATCAGCACCGATTTGTAGGGCAGCTTCAATTTGAGCTGGATCGACATGATATCGTCGGGATGGACGGTGATATTTACAAAGGTGAAGGCCGAGATTATCACCAGGAGCTTCAAGGCCATCACCGCCCCGAAGGCTATCGCCTCCAACGTAATAACCGGCTGGCCCAGCACCGGCAGCTTGAACGGAGCCGCTACCAGAACATGCTCCCCCTGATAGCTCACCAGGGCGTTGATGACGATGACACTGGCACCGAGCCACAGGCCCAGCTTGAGCACCGAAGACCATTCCTTCCAGATCCCGGCCAGCTTGACCATCAGGACCATAACCAGGAAAAGCACGATTATGTACAAGGGATGGGTGAAAAGCAGGCTCAAGACCACCAGACTGCCTGTCCATGCCAGCTTGACGACCGGACTCAACCGGTGTACCGCGGTGTTCTTTGCCTGATAGGTTAACGCCCGCATCATGGGATTCTTATAATGTTACTTCCGCTGACAACAACGGCGAAGGCGTAGCGGAGCTCATCTCCCGAATTAATCAAGACCTCGGCGGCGTTGCGTACCCCGTCGGCATCGGTGCCGGTTACCATCCAGGCGACGTTTTCACCAGCCCCGACGCCTTTCGGGTTCCAGGGATTCTGGGTCGACTGTATCAGCCCGCTGCCGGACCCGTACTCGTCAGAAAGTTTCCCTTCGGCATCCAGCACGATTAACGCATTATCCTCAAAAAAGGCGTAAAGACCGAGCTGCTTGTATGCCTTGTTCATTTCCGAGATGAGTCCGTTCTCCGGTGCGGCAATGATGATGAGATTGTTCTGCCCTCTGGCTTCCTCGGACAACATCTTAACATCTGCGGTGGACACCGGCGAAATACCGTCGCTTTTAAGGATTTCAACCAGGGATTCCGCCTCACCGGCGAAAGGTTCTTCATAAACAACCATGGTTACGGCCTGGTTGTCGGCGTGGCCGCTCCGGAACGGCTGCGGATAATCGCCGATGACGGCGGGAACGAACTGCCGGTAGCTCCAGTCGCGGAAGTCCCAGTGCTGGATGTCACCCGCCCCGAGAACGTATTCATCGGCACCCGCTTTGGCGGCTATCCCGTTAATATAGAAAAACCAGTCCTCCATTTCGTCGTTTTCCCCGGCGATACCGTTTATGGAGTTAACGAAACGGCCGCTGTACTTCGTCTCCACGGTGGCTACTTCTTTCAGTATCTGAAGGGCGCTGGTATCGGGCTCGACTGTTACATGACGTTCCAGAACCAGTTCCCGGCCGAAGTCCCTTGTCACCACCACGATAATCCCGGCCTCAGTATCGGGACTGCCTGCGGCAACCGTACCCTCGGTGGTGTGACCGCCGGTGGTCTTTCCACCCCCGCTAGCGGCCGGCGGTGTCGCACAGGCGCCGGACAGTGACAACGCCAGCAGCACCAGTACTACGATGAAGGCTTTCTTAGCCATGACTTACCCTGCGCCGCCACCAGAAGAAAGCGCCGATGGCCAGACAAGCCAGGATGATAACCGAGACTATCCACCATTGAACGTTCATTACCTTCAGCTCGGTAACCTGGACATGTACCGGCACCTTTACGCCGGCCCCGATGCGTAGCTGGGCCCCCGGAGGCATGGATACAACACATATCGTCAGTTCGTACTCTTCGGCGTCGGCCGTTATCGGCGGGGACAGCTCGACTTCGACTTCTCTCTGCTCCCGGCTTTCCAGGGTAAACCGGCTCGGGGTGATGGTAAACCACCCATTATCATCGCCTTCGATATAGACTTCGAATTCGGATGCCTGGCTGTCCTGATTGATAATTTGCAACGTCTGAAGCTCGGTGCTGCCGGGGCTGACGGTGAAGGCTACCTTACCCGGCGTCACACCGAGCCCGGCCGCCGATACCGAAGAGGCGGCCATTAAAAAAACAGCCGCCGATAATATCGTTATCGCTGCCCTGAATAATCTGCGGAACATCGCAGACCTCCTTTAGCTCCATCCGGGAAAGATAGAGGTCAGGCTTCCCCGGAAAAGCCTGCCGACGCACGGGCATACGTCAGTAAACGTCCTCAGCCCAGAAGATGATCGTGCCTTCCTTCGTGCCGACACCCGGGTACGTCGCCGGCACCGTCAGTACCGCCTCGCATTGCTTGGTCCCGGCCTTGCCCAAAATTACGGAGAAAGACTGCCATTGTTCGTCGTCCATTTCGAGACCCTGGACATAGAGGCCTTGGGCCGAGTCTATTACCGTCACCGTGATTTTCAGGTCCCAGGACCCCTGGTTGATGATGTTGATACTCTTCGGGGCACTGCTATCACGGGGGCCGAGATTGCCGAAGTCGATTAAGTTGGGGCTGACGGCGAAGCTGATCGCGGGAACGATATCGACCGTCATGCCGACGGCAATGCTTCCACCCAGGGCGCTGCCCTCACCGATGATGACCCTGACACGGTTGCTACGGATGTAACCGTCTTTCTCGGCGTAGACGTCCACCGTCATGTCCTGGTCGATGGATAAGGCTACGGTGCCGTTTTGACCGGTGGTATAGCTCTGGTCGGCGTGGACGGTAGCATCGGCCGTTGGTTTCCAGTCACCAAGATCGGCGTCATATTCGGTTACAGTTACGGTAAAGGGATCGTTCACCTCAGGCGTCGTATCATCCACCTCGACCTTCAGCGGTATCTCGGCGAAAGTGCTGGACAAGGCGAAGAGAACCTCACCATGGGGCGGGGACGGGGGCGAGGACTGGTCCAGTATAAAAGAGTCCGCGCCCATACTGGGTGAGGCTCCGTCGACGATGAACATCCACCACGGCCCGGCATCCCAATCACCCTCTCCGTCGATGCCCGTTAGGGCTACGCCCCAACCGAAGTCGCGTAACGTATAGTCAAACCCGCCGAGAGTCGCCGCCTCATCGAGGGCGCCGAGGGCCGTGGGATCGGCAAAGTAGTGCTCGCCGCCTTCGTCATCGTAAATGGTGGAATCGCTCACTGTGACCGTTCCCGCCCAGACGGTGCTGCTAGGCCCCTCGATGCGGACATCAATGGTAACGCCTTCGGTGTCTGTCGGGGGCAGAACGGCGACCGGATAAGGCTCGCCCAGCAGGGCGACAATGGCATACGATGTCATCTGCACCAGGCTGGACGGGGTCGCCTGGGTCCACAAGAAGAAGCCGTCGGTGGAGTCCCGGAAAGCGAGCAGATCATCGACCGGGTCATTGCCGGTCCCGCTCTGCCAGCCGGCGTCAGTGGGGTCCTGCCCGGCGGCGGCGATACTGGCGATGCCCCAGGAGTCAGTGGCGGAGTTAGTCGAGCCCCAGGACTCGAAGCCGCCGCTTTCCACCTGGGCGGACTTTATATAGTCAAGGGCGTCAGCAATAGGGGTTGAGCTGGCCGATTCCCCGGCAGCGATAAGGGCCATAACGGCGGCGGCGGTATTGTCAACATCGCTTTCCCCCCCGACCCCCCAACTCCAGCCGCCATCGACTGAACTCTGATTGGCTAAGATGAAGGCGACGCTATCCTGGATGATAGATGATTTGGCGGGGTCTCTCCCGGCGGCGACCAGCCCCATGACGCCCCAGAAATCGTCGTTGAGATATGAAGCGTTGCCGAACTGGGCACCGTCATGGGTATCTTCCAGAAGGTACAGGAAGTCCCTTCCCCCGAAGTCGGTAGGGTCCAGGTCGGCGGCGGCGATGGCCAGTATCGTTCGGGCATAGTCATTGCCCGTAGTGGCGCTGCCGGCATTGTCGGCCAGGTAGTCGACTACGGTTGGATTGGAGTCTACCTGCCAGCTATTCGGGTCTTCCCCGGCGGCGGCGATGGCCATGACCGCCCAGGCAGACTCGGTAAAGTCGCCGATGCCACCATCGGTGCCCTGCTGGCCGCGCAGGTAATCAAGGGCATCGGCGACTTCAGTGCTGCCGGATGAGTAAGGATAAGGACCCGCCGCTTCGGCCGGGGATATCAGTATCAAGGGCAAAACCAGCATGAATATCATCAATACTTTAAAACTCTTAGCTTTAACGAACCTGGTTATCATGGCCACTGCTGTCTCCTTCCCCTGACGTAATAATCAAATTTACTTGTTTTAATACAAGCGAACTTGATTATACAGCAAACAATGAAACCTTGTCAAGTTTTCCCGGTCTGAATTCAAGTGATAAGTTTTTAGCGCTTGAACTATAGGCTGGAGGCGTCCACTATTTCATAGGTTATCTTTTCTTTTTCCAGCCTGGCGATTAGTCCGGAGGTCTCATTTTCGACGCAGACGACAAGGGGATCGATACCGCTTCTAGCAGCATCGACGGTCGCTTCATACGCCCCGTAGCGGCAGAAATCTATCCCGGCTTTATTCAGCAGGACGAAAGACTCAAGACCCAGCGATACCGTGAAAACGCTATTTTCGAGGTATTTCCGCAGTCGTCCCGGGTCCACGCTTTTTGAGCCACCCTGCGGCACCCCGGGTACCTTCAATATCGTAACCTTACCTATTTGTAAAGGCACGATCCCTTCGATGGCCGTAATGCCGACGTCCTCGCCGGCCCGGGCACTCCCGGCAGCGACGCCAGTCGCCTCGTTGGTGGGTTGACTGGTAGCTACAAGCAGTCCGCCTTTCATATTCAGGCCGACCTTCTGGCCTTGCTCCAGATCGCTTTCCGCGATGGCGGCGCAGATTGAAATATCGTTCACGGCCCGCTGGACGTATTCGGTGTATTCACCCAGCTCCCTTAGCATCTTGATTATCCAGTTGACGCCTTCATTGGTGATACGATAGCTGGAACGCCCCTCTGAAACGAGCATCTTCTCTTCAATAAGCTGGCCGATGTAGTCCGAGACAGCCTGGGGAGTAATTTCCAGGCTCCTGGCGATATCCCTTTGCTGGATATTGGGACCGCTGCTGGCGATCTCGACCAGGGTCTGGAATTTGGTGGTGACATTCTTATTTCTCAATACTTCTATCATTTAATCCACCGTGCTTGTAATATATACAAGTATACTTTATCTGAAACAAGCCGGTTTGTCCAGTGTGTTTAACTAACAATTGAGCCGGGAGATTCCAATTACGCCGGCTGCGGCTCTAAATCCGTGCCCGCATATTTTGAAGTCAGGAATGCCTCCACGCAGTAAAAAGGTTTACCGACCCTGACATAGTTCAGCGGGCAGTGGTATACCCCCGGCGGAATAGTGATGATGGTAGGCTTGTTGATGACGTATTTTTCACGTTCCGGGCCGAAGCTGAACTCCACGTCGGCGTCAAATTCATTCATGTCCATCGGGTTCGACCCGAAGAAGATAAAGAACTCCGTAAAAGGATGCTTATGAGTAATATCGTGGAACATGTAGGGTTTTCTGACCACCGATAATGCCAGGTTCATCCTGGCGCCAGCCGGTATAATATGCTCCGGTACCGTGTTCAGCCCGATGCCTTCCCCTCCCCACCTGTTGCCCCTCACCACGCCCCTGGTGAAAAATCTGTTGTAATTGGGCTCTTCCACCCGTATTTCATTCAGGTCTTCGCCCAGGTCAACACCGGAATATTTCGTGGTCATAAAGGCTTCCAGGCAATAGAAGGGCTTATCAACTTTGGTGTATTTCAATGGGCAGTGGTAGACACCCGGCGCGGCCACGACGATGGTGGGACTCGAAATCACGTGTTTTTCCCGTTCTGCCCCGAAGCTGAATTCCGCTTCGCCGTGGAACTCGTTCATATCCATAGGATTCGAACCAAAGAAGAAAAAGAACTCCGTGAACATATGCTTGTGGGTCGGCTCATGGAACACGTACAGGCTTCTCACGGCCGATATCCCCAGGCTCATCTTGGCGCCCGGCGGCACGACGGCATCCGGGACCTGCGCCAGTCCGATACCTTCACCGCCCCACTTATTTTCCTTGACGACGTTTTTCTGAGTAATATATTGCTTGTACTTCAGTTTAGGCATTGTAGCAATCTCCTTTTCGTCAATGATCTGCCACCGGTATTATATAGCTTTTATGACCGATATTTACAATAAGATTTCCGGGGACTGACTTTGAGTTAATAACCAAAAAATAAGATATAATATCAAATACACATTGAGCATCGGAAAACCGAATATGAATAACCATGGTGATTGGTAATGCAAGACGAACGAATTGAGCACTTGATACAAAAGATGACCCTCCAAGAAAAGGTCTCTCTGGTTTCCGGCGTCGATTTCTGGCATACCGCCGGCATCCGAAAGCTTGGTATACCATCCATTAAGATGACCGACGGACCCCACGGAGCCCGGACAATGGCTGATCAAGACCCCAACGAGACATTGCCGGCTACCTGCTTCCCGACCGGAATCGCCATGGGGGCTACCTGGAACACCGAACTTATCCAACGCGTGGGCATGGCCATCGCCAAGGAAACCAAGGCTCGGGGATGTTCCATCCTCCTGGGACCCTGTGTAAATATTCACCGCTCTCCTTTAGGAGGCAGGAATTTCGAAAGCTTCTCCGAGGATCCCTGTTTATCTTCGGAACTGGCGGCGGCCTACATCAGAGGAGTGCAGGGCGAGGGAGTATATGCATGTATCAAGCACTTCGCGCTGAATAATTCCGAATATCAAAGAATGACGATTAGTTCGGACGTGGATGAGCGGGTGGCGCGAGAGATTTATTTCCCTTCATTCAAGAAGGCGGTACAGGACGCTGAGGTCGGGGCGGTGATGTGCTCCTACAATAGAATAAACGGGACTTATGCCTCGGAAAACCGCTGGCTGCTGACCGACATCCTGAAACAAGAATGGGGATTCCGCGGACCCGTCGTGTCCGATTGGTTTGCCGTTCATGCCACGGAGCCTGCCGTTAACAGTGGCCTCGACCTTGAAATGCCGGGGCCGGCACGTAAATTTGGGGACAAACTCATCGAGGCCATCCGGCACGGTAGGGTTGAAGAAAAGACAATCGACGATAAAGTAAGGCGCCTTTTAAGGGTGATTCGTGAATCTGATGTTTCAGATGAAAAGCCAGCGACACGCGGGATAATCTCCGACATACCGGAACATCGTAATCTCGCCCTGGAGGTCGCCGGAGAGGCGATTGTCCTCTTAAAAAACAATAATGATATCTTGCCCCTGGATACCCACACCCTGCACTCAATAGCTGTTATCGGACCGAACGCTGCCTGGGCCAGGATCCAAGGCGACGGTAGCTCCGCCGTCGAGCCTTTTTACACTGTCTCCCCGCTGCAAGGTCTGAAAAACAGATGCCCGGAAGCGGTAAAAATCACCCACGAACCCGGGTGCAGGAATAACCTTTTGACTTTACGGTTGAATCCGTTTAACCTGGTCAGCGAAAAGGATAGTGATGAAACCGGGCTAATAGGTGAATATTTCGATAATATCGATTTCCGGGGAAAACCTCTCGCAACGAAAGTCGACAGTACTTTTAATTTTAAATGGTTTGAAAAAGGGCCGCTGCCCGGCATGAACATGAACAATTGTGCAATACGGTGGACTGGATTCTTCAAGGCCGAAGAAACCGGGATACACACCTTCGGTCTCATTTCAAGCGGCATGGCCCGTGTCTCTATCAATGACACCGTGGTATGCCGTTACGATGGCGGCAAGCCGGAGGACGCTTTTGCCCGAAGGGAGGAAAACAAGGGTGATATAGAGTTGACAGCCGGTCAGACTTACCCGGTCACTATAGAATTTCGCTCCAGTCCCGACGCATTTTCACCTATAGGCATCCTCAGGGTGGGATGCAATCCACCGTTGCCGCCGGACCTTGAACAACGCGCTATTAATGCAGCTGCCGGGGCGGACGTGGCTATTGTTTTCGCCGGACTGATGGAAGAATACGAAAGCGAGGGATTCGACAGGACCGACCTGGATTTGCCCGCTGCCCAAAGAGACCTCATCGCCAAAGTGGCCGAAGCTAATGCCAATACGATTGTGGTATTGAATAACGGCTCTCCTCTGAAGATGGAAAGTTGGTCGCACAAGGTGCCGGCCATAGTAGAAGCATGGTATCCCGGGCAGGAGTGTGGAAACGCTATCGCTGCGGTCCTCTTCGGGGATATTAACCCTTCAGGCAAACTGCCGGATACTTTCCCCCAACGGATTGAAGACAATCCCGCTTTTCCGAGCTACCCCGGTGAAAACGGAAGGGTTAAGTATGATGAAGGCATCTTGGTTGGCTACCGTCACTATGATATGAACAACATAAGTCCATCATTTCCGTTTGGTCACGGGCTCTCATATACCAGCTTTGAATACAGCAACTTGACCGTAACCCAACATGATATCAAATCCGGAGAACACATCCTGGTAACGGTAGACATCAGAAATACCGGCAAGCGGTCCGGTAAAGAGGTGGTCCAGCTTTACGTCCGGGACGTTCAAAGTAGTCTATTACGGCCCGTCAAGGAATTAAAAGGTTTTCAAAAGATCAGCCTGGCCCCGGGAGAAACGCGGACTGTGTCTTTTATCCTCAATGAAGAAGTCCTGTCTTTCTTCGATCCGGGAGTTGGGAAATGGGTCGCTGAAGCCGGTAAATTTGAGATTCTGGTCGGGGCCTCGTCCCGGGACATTCGGAGGCGGGCATTTTTCACGTTCACCAAGGGATAACCTGACAAGTTTAATAATACCTTTTATCACTTCAAACGCAAATCCTGACCGTAGCAGTATTTCTGAATTTGAGGTTTCGGCCTCATAAATGGTACCTCTATATTAAGATGATT
Source organism: Dehalococcoidales bacterium (assembly GCA_034414775.1). Lineage (GTDB taxonomy): Bacteria > Chloroflexota > Dehalococcoidia > Dehalococcoidales > RBG-16-60-22 > DAOULX01. Next base: position 4,150 of record DAOULX010000019.1, on the reverse strand, counting down.
CACTCTCTAATTCAGTAACCGTAAGCTCACAGTATTTTTCCCGAATTCGAGGAAGACAATTTTGAGTATCGAACAGTCAACTTTTTACCTGCCCTTAAATTCGGGCTTTCTTTTTTCGACGAAAGCTTTCATGCCTTCTTTCTGGTCTTCGGTGGCAAAGCAGCGGGCGAAATAGCACTCGTCAAGGTCCCATGCATCTGGCAGGCTCATGTCAGCGCCGGTATTGAAAGCTTTTTTCATATAAGATAATATCAGGCTGCTCTTACCGAGCAGTTTCCTGGCCAGCGCCGTGACTTCTTCCATCAATTTTTCCGGAGGAACCACTTTATTGACCAGTCCGAGGCGAAGGGCCGTCTGGGCATCAATGACATCCCCGGTATAGACAATCTCTTTAGCCCTTGTCATGCCGATCAATTGGGTGAGCTTGGGGATACCCGCTCCGCCCGGGATGAGGCCGACATTTATCTCCGGCTGGCCGAATTGGGCCTTTTCCGAGGCTATCCTTAAATCGCAGTCCAGCGCAAGCTCATTACCGCCCCCGAAAGCATATCCGTTTACCGCGGCGATAACCGGCTTACTCAAATTGTAAATTCTATCGCCAGTCTGCCTGGCGATGACGATAAACCGGTTGATATTCACGCTGTTTTTATCCTCAAGCTCCAGAATGTCCACCCCGGCGACGAAAGCCTTATCTCCAGCGCCGGTGATTATGGCAACACGGATTTCGGGGTCACTCTGTATATCCCCAAACACCTTAAAAAGCTCTCGATAGGTTTCGATATTGAGGGCATTCAATACTTGAGGTCGGTTGATTGTGACGATGCCAATGCCATCTTCCTTTTCATAAAGCAAGTATTTGTAGCTCAAGGCTGACCTCCTGACTTTATTTTTCAGGCTATCTGGAACCGCGTTCAGGCAATGTCATCTTAACCGGCCACGGTGAAGGTCAGGGCAATGCGCGGTCCGCCGGAGAACATGTCCGCTGGGACTTCCTGATAGTCTATCCTGCCCTGCCGACCGATAAGGTTCTCCATGGTGGCCTTTTCTGCATCAGAATTGATGATATTAACCGTGACCCAAGGCCCCTCCTTAAGTTCCACCAGGCCGACGATGTAGGGAGGAGTAAATCCCTCGGCTGGAGTGTAGATGACGGTAAAGCTACGCACTTCTCCGCTGCGGCTGAGCTCCGCCACTTCCATATCTTCACTGTGGCACTGGGAGCATACCTTCTGGGGAGGTACGGTATATTCCCCGCACTGATGGCATTTCAGACCCAGAAATTTGCCGGCCCTGAGGGCGTCAGCGTACTTATCAGCCGTAAGTAGATATTCCATTTCTTTACCAGCCTCTCCTCATAATTATATGGGCGATGGAAGCAAAGCTGCCGCCCATGGTATCCGTCATGCCTATCTTAGCCCCCTCGACCTGTCGGGGACCGCAGTTCCCCCTCAGTTGGTTGACTATCTCGTAGACCTGGGCGGCGCCGGTAGCCCCTACCGGGTGCCCCTTGGCCTTGATGCCGCCGGAGATATTAATCGGGATCTTGCCGTCAATATCGGTATCGCCGCGCAGAACTGCTTTATAACCGTCCCCCGGTTCAAAGAAACCAAGCCCCTCGCTAGCCACTATTTCGGCTATGGTGAAGCAGTCGTGCAGTTCGCAGACATTGATGTCCGATGGCTTGAGCCCCGCCATCTTGTAAGCGCGCTGGGCTGACATCTCGCGGGCGGGGATGCGGGTGATGTCCTTCTGGCTGCATACCGAGCCTGAAGAACCCTGGCCGACGCCAATAATCTGTATCGGCTTGTCCGTTAGCTTCCTAGCGACATCCATCGAGGCGACGACGACGGCAGCGGCCCCATCGGAAATCGGGCAGCAATCATAAACCTGGAGAGGAGAAGCCACCATGACACTTTCATAGATTTTCTCCATGGTCACATCTTTACCGTAAAACTGTGCCTTGGGATTAATGCTACCCCACTTGTGGGCCTTGAAAGATACCCTGGCCATGGCTTCTTTGAGTTCGGGCAAAGGAATTTGGTACCGGCTGGCATACAGGTGGGCCATCATGGCGAAGATGCCCGGAAAGCTCAGGCCGGTAGGGGTTTCATATCTGGCGTGAACGCCCATGCCCATGACCCGTGTTGCTAACGGGGTGCTCATTGTCCTTTGCCTTTCGGTACCGCCCGCCAGGACGATATCGTAAAGACCTGAGGCTATCCAGACGAAGGCGTTAATCACCGCCAGCGTGCCCGATGAGCAGGCCCCTTCAAATCTGGTAGCAGGTGTCCCTCGAAGCCCGATATCAGCGGCACACATGGGGGCTATTACCGACTGCCCTTCCTCCAGATTACCATCGGCATTGCCCACATAGACCGCCTGAACGTCCTTCGGTTTTATATTTGAGGCGTTGATAGCGTCTACGGCTGCTTTGGCGAACATCTCGACCTGGGTATTCTCCGAGACCCCAAATTTGGTCATACCAACTCCAACTATCGCTACTTCTCTCAATTTTCCTCCTCAATTATAAGACTTTGTGGTTCTGACATACTCCCTATTGATATTCGTAGAATCCTTTACCGGTACTGCGCCCGAGCCAGCCGGCGGTTATCATTTTCCTCATCAATGTCGGCGGCGCGTACTGAGGGTCTTTAAGCTCCTCGTATAAGGTACTGGCGACAATGTAGACCTTATCAACGCCGATGAGGTCTATCAGCCGCAGCGGCCCCATGGGGTGGTTCAGACCCAGGGTTATGGCGTTATCAATATCCTCTTTCGTGGCCAGACCGTTTTCCAGCATACGGACGGCGTTAAGCATGAACGGTGTTCCCAGACGGTTGACAATAAAGCCCGGGATATCCTGAGCCACGGCGACTGTCTTACCCAGAGACTCGACAAATTCCTTGCTAGTTTCAAGAGTAGCGTCACTGGTGGCGATAGTCTTGATTACCTCGACGAGCTTCATCACCGGCGCCGGGTTGAAGAAGTGCATACCGAGTACTTTATCGGGACGGCCGGTGGCCATGGCGATATCAATCACAGATTGCCCGGAGGTGTTGGTAGCCAGTAGCGTATCGCCCGGGCAGGTCCTGTCCAGTCCAGTAAAAATCTTTTTCTTTACCTCGATATTTTCCGTGGCAGCTTCTATCACCAAGTCGCATTCGGAAAATTCTTGGGTATCGGTGGTGCCTTTGATACGGCCCAGAATGGTATCTTTATCCGGACTGGCCAACCTTCCCTTCTCCACATCTCTAGACAATCTGGAAATGATGGAGTCCAAACCTTTTTGCATCAGCTCGTCATTTATTTCCGAGACCACTACCGGATAGCCTGATTGAGCGCATACCTGGGTAATGCCGGAACCCATTAGCCCGCAACCAACGACGCCGATTTTTCTGAATTGCATATTACCCCCTTTCTATCTGGTTAGATAATGGTTTTACTGGTAATGGCCAGCCTGATATATTATACATTATTTCTAATTAACACTACTGTCGCCGTGGCTACGGTTTCCATATATTAGGATTATTATTTGCGCTGGGTTATACAGGATACTCTCCCCCCTGCCTCTCTCCAAACAACTAATACTGACCTTGAATTGTCCGGCGAGTTCGGTGGTGATGCTTCCATCCGCTCCACCAGTCTGGCCGAGGAGGAAATGAACGGCTCGTTGCCGCCCTGAACCAAAATCATAACATAGCCATCCCGACATTCAAAGTAGATGGGTTATTGAACCCCGGTACCGGGAACATATATCTATGCAGATAAGTCCAAAATATACCCGGCAGCACAATTCTACCACAGCCTTGGGGCTTAAGTGAACTTTCCTGTAATCAGATCAAGACTATTTCTTAATTATTAGTGGAGAAGAATCTGGCTAAACAGTGCCTGGCGATGGTTTGTTACCAGGTTATAAGAAGATAAACCGAACAGATAGCTTGAACAAATGAGACTACCAAGGTCGCTATAAGTAAAAACAGGGATACTGGTACATTGAACTCATTTCTACCCTTCTTGATGAGATGGTGGAGCCGGGGGGATAATAGGCAGAACTTTTGAGTTTGAGTTCAATCTCACGATTTAGACGTCAGTTCTTACTCATGCCAGCCTTAGTGGTCCCTGCCAGAACTATCTAGGCAGGCATTACAGC
>DAOULX010000018.1:0-6067 GCA_034414775.1 Dehalococcoidales bacterium | reverse complement strand
CTCTGGATGCCCTCCAGGGTCTTGAGAACTTTTGCGAGCTGGGTGGGCTGGTTGACTTCCCAGTCCTTCTGAGGTGCCAGACGAATACGGGCACCGTTGGCGCCGCCGCGCTTGTCGGAGCACGGAAGGTGGATGCCGACGACCAGGCAGTATAAACCAGTTCGGAGACGGACAGCCCTGAGGCAAGAATCTTACCTTTAAGCTCTGCGATGTCCTGTGCATCAATCAATTTGTGATTGATGGCCGGGATTGGGTCTTGCCAGATGAGTTCTTCCTTGGGAACCTCTGGGCCAAGATAGCGCGTGCGCGGGCCCATGTCGCGGTGCGTCAGCTTAAACCACGCCCGGGCAAAAGCATCTGCTAACTGCTCCGGATTCTCATAGAAGCGCCTTGAAATCTTTTCGTAAACCGGGTCAAACCGCAGGGCGAGGTCAGTGGTAAGCATAGTCGGAGAGCGGCGCTTGGACGGGTCGTGCGGGTCCGGAATCGTGTCGGCCCCGGCGCCGCCTTTCGGCTGCCACTGGTAGGCGCCGGCCGGGCTCTTGGTCAGCTCCCATTCAAAGCTAAACAGAATCCTGAAGAAGTTGTTGCTCCACTTTGTAGGTGTGTTGGTCCAGATGACTTCCGGGCCGCCGGTAATGGTGTCATTGCCCTTGCCCGTGCCGAATTTGCTCTTCCAGCCCAGGCCCTGCTCCTCAATGGGGGCGGCTTCAGGCTCCGGGCCCACCAGTGACGGATCGCCGGCGCCGTGGGTCTAGCCGAAGGCGTGGCCGCCGGCGATGAGGGCCACTGTCTCCTCGTCGTTCATCGCCATACGCGCAAAGACCTCGCGGATATCCTTGCCGGCAGCCACCGGGTCCGGGTTACCGTTCGGTCCTTCCGGATTAACGTAAATCAGGCCCATCTGCACTGCGGCGAGTGGATTCTCGAGTTCCCGGTCACCTGAGTAGCGCTTGTCTCCCAGCCACTCGCTCTCGGCTCCCCAGTATACGCTCTCATCCGGTTCCCAGACGTCCGCGCGCCCGCCGCCGAAGCCGAAGGTCTTGAACCCCATCGACTCCAGGGCAACATTACCCGCGAGGATCATGAGATCGGCCCAGGAGATTTTCCTGCCATACTTCTGTTTGATGGGCCAAAGCAAACGGCGTGCCTTGTCCAGGTTTGCGTTATCAGGCCAACTGTTGAGAGGTGGGAAACGCTGCTGGCCGCTGCCTGCGCCGCCGCGGCCATCGCCCATGCGGTAGGTGCCGGCGCTGTGCCACGCCATGCGGATGAACAGGGGGCCGTAGTGACCAAAGTCCGCCGGCCACCAGTCCTGAGACTTGGTCATAAGATCACTGAGATCTTTTTTCACGGCCGTCAGGTCCAGGCTCTTGAACTCTTCAGCGTAGTTGAAATCCGCGCCCATCGGGTTGGACTTGGAGGAATGCTGATGCAGGATATCGAGATTTAACTGGTTCGGCCACCAGTCCCGGTTCGATGTGCCTTTGCCGGATAAGGAATTGATTTTCATTTTTGCATCATCCCTTTTTGGCATCTTTCTCCTCCCCTTTTTATTGTTACTTATAGCTCAATTTAATAATTTTCTGCCAGAAGCTCATAGTATGCCTGAGGGTGCTTGCAGGCCGGGCATTCCTTGGGTGCTTCGGTTCCTTCATGAATGTAGCCACAGTTCGTGCAGTGCCATTTGACTACCGTTTTCTTCTTGAATACTTCACCGGCAGCCACATTAGCGGCCAGCTTGCGATACCGCCCCTCATGAAACTCTTCCACTTCGGCGATTTCCTTGAACGAAGTTGCTATTTCATTAAATCCTTCTTTTCTGGCGACTTTCTCCATATCGGCATAGATCTCGCTCCATTCCATCTTCTCGCCATCGGCTGCGGCTTTAAGGTTAGTCAACGTATCGCCGATGATACCAGCCGGATAGGCAGCTGTGATTTCCACATCGCCGCCCTCGAGGTACTTGAAGAAGACCTCGGCATGTTCTTTTTCATTGCCGGCAGTTTCTGTGAAGATATTAGCTATCTGTTCGTAGCCTTCTTTCCTGGCCTGGCTGGCAAAGAAGGTGTACCTGTTCCTCGCCTGTGATTCTCCGGCGAATGCCGTCAAGAGATTTTTCTCCGTCTGAGTGCCTTTGATAGATTTAGCCACTTTATATTTCTCCTTTACCTTAAGTATTTTGCTGACAATCTTTACAGATACCGCGAAACTCAAGCTGGTGATAAGATACTTTGAAACCGGTTCGTTTCGCAATTTTCTCATCGAGTTCGTTATTTACCGGTTCGTCCAGGTCAAAGACCCGCCCGCACTTCTCACATCTGAAATGATAATGATTATCCTGATTGCCTTCGTATCTGCTTACGGTACCGCTGAGGTTTAGTTCTGAAATCCTCCCATCCTCTCGCAATATCTTGAGGTTGCGATAGACTGTTCCCTTGCTAATATTCGGTATCACTTTTCGGACTTCGTCATAAACCCAGTCAGCCGTAGGATGCGAATCAGCATTACGGAGAACATTTAGGATAGCTTCTCGCTGCTTGGTTTCTCTTCTTATCATAAATAGTAATAAATCCTAATACTATTATATGTTAATAAATTATACCATAGCCGATTTTCAGGCTGTCAATATACTGGTGATATTTTTTACCCGTTAATTTTGCTTTTACGGAAAATGGGTAACTAATTCAGCTATTGAAAATCACATATGGTAGAAAACTAACTGCAAAAATGATATATCTAAAAAACTAAAACGCTCAAGTTAGCTTTCAACTTAGAAGTGCCCTGTTCAAGAAATCCACCGATGTTTGATATTGCGCAGACTCAGAATAAACAAAACTATGCAGAATGCCCCGAGGATTAGGAAATCCAGCGCAAAGGATAATATGTGTTCGCCGTTCACTGCACCGTGGAGGATATCAACGCCATAGGTTACGGGCAAGATGAAGGAAAGCGGGCGGATAAAGACGGGTAACGACATGATAGGGAAGAATAACCCGCAGAGGAATATCATCGGGAAACGGAAGAAGTTGGAAAAGGTCTGAGCTTCAAATATTTCGCTGACCGAAACAGCAATAAAAAGCCCAAGGAAAGTTGATACGATACCGATGAGAATAATAGCCGGCACAACCAGTGCCCAGGTAATCCCCGAAAGGTCAGCCAGGAACGCCGCGATAATAATCGGGACAAAGGCATTTACAATCCCGAAGACGATAGCCCCGGAGGTCTTGGCCAGCATTAACTGCTCCAGAGATATTGGTGCCAGCAGTAATCTTTCAAAGGAGCGGCTACGCTTCTCGAAGGTAATGGTCACCGCCAGCATCGAAGTGGTCCCGAAGAGAATGGAAATAGTCATGACGCCTGGCAATAGCCCGAGTACGCTTTCCAGTCCGCTGCCTGACCTGATGAAGAACATACCCGTCCATGCCAGCGGGAAGATGATCCCCCAGCTGATGTTCGGCGGTTTAAGATAATAAGCCCGCATATCCTTGGCGAGGATGTTCCAAAAGGCAATCCAGCGTTTCATTGGCCTCCTCCACCCCCGGCCTTTTCTTTCTCCTTCATCATCAAACCTACTTCGATGCCGGTTACCTGGACGAAAACATCTTCGAGCGATGGTAAATGACGGCGCGCTTCAGTTACCTGAATTCCTCTTTCCTCTAAAAATCTTGTTAGTGGGCCGATATTGACCGGCTCCGGCGATTCGACATGAATCTGGTTTTGGCTCGTAGTGTGAAATTTGTATTGTGGAAACACTGTAGCCATTGCGCCGGATAGATTTGCTTCGGAGCGGGAAACCGAAAGAATCAAGATATTTTTCCCCTTGACTGGTTGCAAGATGTCAGATGTGCGGTCGGTTTTTACAACCTTCCCTTTCACGATAAAAGCGATACGCTCGCAGAGCCGCTCGGCCTCCTCGATGTAATGGGTGGTCAAAAAAACGGTTGTCCCTTGGCGGTGCAGGTCGGCGATAATCTGCCTTACCTGGCGGGCGCTGGCAACGTCTATTCCGGTGGTCGGTTCGTCAAGAAACAGGATAGGCGGCCGATGGATAATACCAGCGGCAAAGGTCAGCTTGCGTTTCATGCCCTTGGAGTAGCCGGCGAACTTGCGTCCGGCGGCATCGGCAAGGCCGAAGGTTTGCAGAAGCTCCTGAGCCCGTGATTGGCGCTCCTGCTTGCGCATCCCATAAAGAGCCGCACAGAAGCAAAGGTTATCAAAGCCGGTTAGCTCGGGGTAAAGGTTGCTCTCATCGGGAACAATGCCTACCAAATGCTGGGCTGCCTTTGGATTACCGGTACAATCAATACCGCCGATCATTATTGTGCCAGCATCCAGGCGAGCCATCCCCGTTAAAAGGTTGATGGTGGTGGTCTTACCGGCGCCGTTGGGGCCGAGGAAGCCAAACAGTTCACCATTACCTACCTGAAAGCTGACGCCATTGACAGCGACAACTTCACCATATTTCTTGGTAAGATTGATAACCTCAATAGCCGGCGAACTACCTGATTTCACTTATCTTCAGCTCCAAAGTCTGACTTGTTGTGTTCATCCCCACCAAATTCAAGCGTTTGTAAAATTAATTCCTGAGTCTTTTTCAAGGCTTCCTGATTAATATAATAGTGGGCACGAAATCCCCTCTTTTCCCCTTGAACCAAGCCAGCATCCTTCAGCACTTTAAGATGCTGGGAAATTGCTGGCTGCGTTACTCCCAGCCGAAAGGCCAGTGCGTTAACGCAAAGGGCATCGGGTTCCTTTTGCCGGGATAATAGTTCCAGCAGTTTTAACCGCGTCTGGTCAGCCAGTACACCGAACAGTGCTGCCTGCTTTTCAATAGGTATTTCTTTTTTCTTTCTATTCATCTCTATAAGTAATCACTAATAGACTATAACAAAATTGCAGAAAGAGGTCAACGTAAACAGCGTGTTTGGGAAAAATGAATGAGTGCCATTCACTGAGGTAAACGCTCTGGCGACTCTGGTTCACAGAAAGTTCACTATAAGTAGACTGGGGCACTCGTACTTTTAAGCTAGATTTTGATGTACGCCTAAAAGGATAACAACCAAGTATTTTGTGACCTCTGAAGAAAAGCGAGTCAACTTGAGGGCGTGAAAGAGTGTTGTGGCAGGGTAATACCCTGGGTGATTGACTTCAAAAAAGTGGGGTGAGGAACACTCAAGTTGTGAAGTATATCGAAGTCTTTTCGAATAACATTTCAAATCTGGCAACCCACGAATCTATCCCCATGACGATAATGCCCGAGGGAAGAATTGTATGGTTTGGTGGAGACGGGGGAGAGTTGAACTCCCCGTCCCTGGACCCTGATCTCCCCAGCCTGTTGACAGGCCTGCTTGACCAGTTGATCTCCCTGGGAGACATTGCGGCGCTGATAAAAACGGCTCTGAAGATATAGGCGATGTTTCATCATTTAAATTACGCTTTTACCCGTTGCGGATGAAAGATTTGTATAAATAACGCCAAACTGTAACTTTGCCAATCGGCTGTCTATATATCCTCTTAATTGGATCATAAGGTCGCGATAACATACGAATAACCGTGTTTCTCCATCTTCGTCCTGGTACGCTCCACAAACAAGGATCTAAACGGAAAGTTCAGTTGTATTCACTTGCTAATTGATCCAACACAGTAATTTTGCCCGGTATACGATATAGCCTTTTATATTTAATATTAACGAACTCCATCTTGATAACGGTATACAAGATCTACGTGCGGCGATAATAAAAAAAGATGGAATGTTTAATATAGCTAAACACTTCCGCTTGATTTCACGAGTGAATACTGGGCGTGGCCCTTAGATGATAAAGATACCGAAGCTACGATTATATTAGTCTATAGAAATAATGCCGCGTTTTATTGCGATAACTACTGCTTCGGTACGTGCGTTAGCGTTTAGCTTGCGCAATATTGAAGTAACGTGGTTTGGGGTAGGATGGATAAAACGGACACCAAAGTCTAGTAAAATAGAAAGACGGAGGTGTCAGAGTGAAAGGGATTCCCCAGGGAAGGTACACGAAGGAGTTTCGGCAAGAGGCGGTGAAGTTGGTGT